>JAAVDF010000028.1 GCA_014801945.1 Bacteroides sp. | reverse complement strand
GAGTGAGGATACGAACCCTCCCGTCAGGCATATTCTCAAAAAGAAAACCATGCATGGCATCAAATCGTGTATTCTCATCACCGGGAACCCAACCATGCCAAGACAAACGCCCGGAACGGTCTTTGGACGGTTCGACAAACTCAACGACCTCTGCTGTCACGTCCCAGCCAATGATATTGAATGAGAACTTTGTGCCCTCTTTGAGTTCAGGCTTTTCATCACTTCCGATAAGTTTGACATCACTTGCCCCATCATAATAGTCATGCCAGATATGGGCATGAGTGAGATAAGGGAAAACTTCTTCAGCAGTGAGTCCTGCCACGTATGTTTCCGCCGACACAAAATTGTCGGTGAAACCCGGTGTAAATTCTTTAGGCCAATTTATTGCTTCCATATTTTCTATAGTTTTATAAAGATAACGCCTCTACCCGCTGAAAGTTCTATAGCTATATTGCTTAATACCAATTATTTAAGCTCGTATTTAGAGAAGCGATTTTTTTTTGTTTGCGCAATCTTTTGAAAATCATTATTTGCGATAAATAGGTTACTAAGGGATTAAAAGGGAACCTTTACTTGAAAAATTTTTTATCTTTGAGGTTATACTTCAAAGTCGGTTACAGACAACTGTTGTAATATTCGTCACTACGAGCCATATTTCATGTAGCGCCGAGGCGCAGTGTGCCAGCCTTGAAAATACTGGACGGCTATCAAACTCCGTGCACTCAATACCGGGTTTGATTCTACCGATTATTATAAAACTTAGTGACGATTACACCTATGACGGCAATAACGCAATAAGCCATTGAGATTGAGACTGCATCTCCTCTTCATTGGCTTTCGCGTTATTGACTATTCTTGATTATATACCCGAAAACGACATCTACGCTCTTGCAGTAGTTGCCGATGGCCCCGAAGGAGGGTTAAAACTAAAGGAAATTGTCCGCCTCATCAATGACATTGCCCGTGAGAAAGAACTTGTGGCATTAACAGTGGCGGAGCCTATGCCTCGTCTGGCAATACGCCTCAAACAGATGCTTTCGGAGTTGCCACTATTATAACAATCTGCAGAAGTGATGACATTCAACCAAAAGTAAAGACTATCAAACAAGATAGCCTTTACTTTTGTGATGCCTGAGTGATTTATGATTTTTTCTGGTTCCACGGTTTAAATACCGAAACCCATATCAGAAAAAGAAGACCAATTCCTTGAAGAATCGCCATCCAGTTGACAATATCTTGCTTTAAGCCGAAGAAGTCTGTCGGGAAAGATATGGATTCGTTGGCCGTAGCGGACGCCTGAGCTATGATTTCAAGCGACAGCGGATGAAGGCCGAAAGTACCTATCAGGATTATAGCAATTCCCACAATCCATTTCACGGTAAGCCAACGATACTTGAAGAAGCCCCACTTTGTCTTTAGACCGTAAATTATACCTGTGATAACGGCAAGAATCGCACCGGGAATCACAAGCGCATAGTCAATAAACATCGCGGTCTGCTGATTATACAGGAAGTCCAGACTGCTAACTGAGTGACGCCAGAACAGTAACCCCATCATAAGGACACCTACAGTCCATGCCATGATGAAGAATAGATGAAAGACCTTGAGTGTCTTCATCCCTTTGGGTGAGAGCATTTTCATAATTTTATCTTTTTGAATTAATTCTTTCCTTAACCTTTAACCATGCCAGAGTTCCGGCAATACAACATTCGGACATAGGCATGATAAAACCGTTTGAACATACAACCGGGCACATTTTCCTCCCGGCTCAACGGAGAATCCGAATACACGACAGCCAACGGCAGCGGCGCACTCTCTCCAAAGTATTCAGAATATCTGTCTATGAATTGTTTAGGTGTCATTTTACATTGAAATAGATTTTGGTAAGCAGTTGTTCGAGTATTTCCTTCTGCTCATCACTCATACCGGTTGTAGAAATGGCAGTAACCAGTTCAGCGATATGTTCAATTTCATTCATTCTTGAATTAGCATAATCCGTCAGAAATATGGCATTGGTCTTGCTGTTAAGACTTTCCCTTTTTATATATCCCTTCTGTTGTAGATAGTTCAATGCACGGCTGATAGCTGCTGGATCCTTACCAAGAATCTTTGAAAGTTGTGACTGGCTGAGCCCATCCTTACACCAAAGCACCTTTAGTACAGTGTACTGTGAGTGTTGAAGGTCGATATGATACTCTGCAAACAGCCTGTTGAGTCTCTTGACCATGACATTCAAGGCACGGTCAAGATAATATCCCAGAGTATCAATCTGGAGATCAGTAATAACATCTGTAGCGTTCATTTTGCAAAGATAGTAAATATTATTGATTAATCAATAATACAACATAATATCAGCAAAAAAGTTTTAAAATGCAAGCTGTTAACTAAAGTTCACGCTCGCTTTTCAAAAACTGTTAAGCATCACTTTGGTATAACTCCACTTGAATTACGAAACAGGAAATAGCAGTGAGTTATATGCCACTTCGCTGATAAGCGATACCACCATCTGCACCATACTGAATACATTCATGGGTAATCGCCCGACCGAAAGCCTAGTGAACATTTCCAATTAGTCATACGTTTAAGTATGACCTGAAACGCTAAGAGAAGAGATACGCTCGACCCGAAACTGGTTTTTATTTTAAAATTTAACGAATTAAAACTCAATGAGAAATCTCTTTTTTGCAGGAGGACTTGCCGCGTTGATGGCATTATCCGTCACCACCAATCTTCTTTTAACGATTTCATAATCTTTTCTGCCACAGTATTAAAGTAGCTGTATAAAAATCAACTGGGTTGTAGTGCCTGCGCAAGCGCAGGCACTACAACCCAGAATTTAGCCATTCTGATAGAGCCACTTTAATATTAAGATGGCCGAGTATCGCCTCAGGGTTATGCCTAACTTTATGCCATGAAAACAAAAAAGATAAAATTTACATTACGCGACGGAGATATTGTCGTGGCACAGGCTACATTGATTGTGTCGGTGAAAAAACGCGTGAAGAAGTAGCCCAACCAAGAGGCAGCCCCTACTTTGCGGAAATATCTACATTGACTGATGCCGGGAATATTCTACGTGGATCATGATATTCCCTACAGCTTTCCACCATATTGTCGAGTGTGCATTTGAGTTTGCCGCTGAACATAAGCTTTCCGTTCACAACCACTTTAACAGGACGAGTCAGTTCAACGAGATCATTGTTCAAATAGACTTTAAAAATCCCGGATGTGGCGGGACTGTAAGAACGTTCAAATTTTAAAGGTATCCCCCACTCGCTGTCTGTCTCAATTGTCCTATATTCGACATTATCAACGCTTATGGTGACAACATTGTCGTGGATACTCATTTCGTATCTTGTGCGTTTTGATGAATCCGGACGCTCTATCACCTGCAGATTATAAAACCCGGTGCGATGTATTCCATCCATTTCAAAATCTTCCCAAGACACATCAGTCGGATACGGATTACGTTTATACCCGGCGAGCCAAGGAGTAGTGAGACGATAGTCAATCTGATGTCCCATACCCGGAATCAACTCTACATTATGAATATAATCATCGGGATGGATTCTCTGAAGGCTATCAAAAGCCTCTTTCGTATATCGCGTCAGTTTATCACGGTAGAAACCGTAATCCCTATCTCCTGTTCTCAATGAGAAAGCAATGTTACGGCAATTCTCAACCGGTGCATTTGCGAGCGGTTCACCTCCAGCCATAGGCCCGGCTGCGGCAAGATAATCGGCGTAGAATGAAGCAAGTCTCTGACTTCCATATCCACCTTCACTGATTCCGAAAAAATATATTCTGTCGGGATCTATCTCATCACTTACCAAAGCCTGACGCAACAGTTTTTCCCACGCATATTGCTTACCTTTCTGCCACCATCTGTAATATTCACCGGTGCGGGGAATACGAGGCACAAAATAAGCCGATGGACTGTCTTCAAACATTTTAGCCAAGTACAACCCTATCTGCCATTCCTGAGCAGGCTCACCTGACCCGTGAAGATACAGGAACAATGGATAACCATTGTCTGGTTTCTTGCCTTTACTTCCCCAATAATACTTCATTTCAGCATCCTCCTCAAGAGATGATGGGATGGGCCACACTCCGTTATCTGCCATAGTAATCGGCCGCAACGGATTAAGCTTTTCTTCCTCAAAAGCAATATTTGCAGCCTTCCACGCATCCCATACCATTTTCTGTGTGGCCGGAATATCACTCACCTTTATCTTTTTATCCGGTGAAAATGGCTGACACTCGTCCCCGTTCAGATCACTCAGAAACCACTCCGTAAGAGAGCTTGAAAGAGATAAGGTCTTTGACGACACATTAAACGACCAGCATAAGACGGCTGCGACCAGACATGCCGACACTCTGTGAAATTTAGATATCATATTCTTGAAATTCTATTTTTTGTAAATTAATTGATTGGTTCAATGGAAGCGTTCTTCCATAGGGTGAAATGGGCCAACCCACTAAATTATTATTGCTTTTTATGTCTTATATGCTGCAAATTTACTCATTTTCCATGACATATCATTTGAGATGACTTCATAACTCAAGATATCGCAATCTCAAACGCAAAAGTCACTCCATTTTGACTCAATCATCATTCGAAAAGTTGGTTCAGTCGATTTTCAATCATATCATAGAAGTTAATATAACTACCGGATATTTTATGATATTCAGCTCATAGTTTCAATGAATGCATCCGCCTCTTCTCTTGAACGGAAACAAACAATAGTCCCCTCAAAGTTTTTCAGATGATTCTTGATTTCAGGGACGACATCGCGCGGGAAATCAAGAATCCATTGCAGAAATTCCGGGTCAAGTTCATCATCCACCCAAGGCATATCTACACGCTCCTTGCCAAGCCGTGACTTTACACCTTCAATACATCTCTCCAACGGAAGATCAAAGAAAAACACTGTATCGCAGTGAGCAAGACGAATAGGAAGCGTACGCGCATAATTCCCATCGAGAATCCATTCACCGCTGGACAGGAGCTCATCCAATTTTTCGTCAAATTCCTCACGCCCGACAACCGTGCGATCCGCCCGATGCCAGATCATATCAAGATAATGGAGTGGCAAACCGGTCTTTGCCGAAAGCTTTCGGCTGAACGTGCTCTTACCTGCACCGGGACAACCTAATACGACAACCCTCTTCATTCCAGTCTAAAGGTCAATTGCATATAATACATGCGTCCGCAACGGTGAGCCAACCGATAAATCAGGATGTTCAAATTCTCCAATTTTAGTCATTCCGATCTTTTGCATGACTCTTTCGGACGGTAGATTCGGTTTTGCCGTGAATGAATACAATTTATTCAATCCAGATTTTTTAGCCATTTTCAATACCCCTTCGGCTGCTTCTGTTGCCAAACCCTGATTATGATAGTCAGCAGCCAGACGCCACCCGATTTCAACACCGGGTGTAAAATCAGCATCAAAACCAATTCCATGCAAGCCGACATAACCAATAAATATCCCGTCAGATTTCAATTCCACGGCATACAGTCCCCACCCTACCCGATCAAATTCAGCCTGAATCCTATTATAGAATGACTCCGTCTGCTCGTCGGTCAATGTCGCCGGGAAATAACGCATGACGCGCTCATCCTTGTTAATCGCAGCAAACAAAGGTAGATCCTCCGGCCTCCAAGAGCGAAGAATCAATCGGTCCGTCTCAATATACTTCATGATACAACAAAACTTTATACAAAAGTAATAAAAATTTATCCGGTCACTGTATAAGTGCATAATAATTGACAAAACCCAATTGTGTTGACCGTATGGCTCATTCAATCCACGCAACATCTAAAGCATCTTCCATTCATCCACCACAAATTATTATAAATCACAACTTTTCCGTATGAAGAGTTGTTTAATAAATACATTCACACGTTTATTCAACTTATTTATTTTTTCCAAAATGAGAAAATTCCTTTTTATAATTTCAGTTCTCACACTTACTGCATCCATTCCGGCTATCGGTCGTGATACAAAGTCAACACAAAGACGATATATATCACCTGAAGAAGTCCACGTCACTGTTTCTCCGGCAGCCCAAAAGAAAGCCGATGCACTTTATGAGTCCGTGCGCAGTGCATACGCACAAGGAAAACTTTCCGCTGATGGTGTTGTCGATAAGGCCCTTTACCACAAGGTTTGGGACGATGAGCTTGCGGCTCGATGTCTTCAACTTGTAGCGGATAAGAACGACCGTGCTAAAGCTGAACTCGGATATATTTATACATTTTATAAAACGGCTTATAAGTTTCCCAACAAAGAATCCGAAGGAGTCCGAATGATGGAAGAGGCCGCCAAGGCAGGTAATAAAAAAGCCTCTGACTATCTTGGAATATATTATAACCGGAAAAAGGATTATGCCACGGCATGGAAATATTTCAACGTTTCCGCACCCAATAACATACCTTTTGCACTCACCGTCATGGGTGAAATGTGTGAGGATGGAAAAGGAGTGAAAAAAGACCGTGCCAAGGCGCGTGAATATTTCCGCCGTGCAGCCGAACTCGGTGATGCAAACGGTGCTTTAAAATACGGATCAGCCCTTCAGCGCAAGTGGTACGGTGATGTCAATATGCCGGATGCATTTTTCTGGACATACATTGCCGGTGATTTAGGCAGCGATGTCGCTCGCTCAAACCTTCAGTTACCACTGCGTGGTGAACGTTTTGGTGATGATAAGAACACTGCCTTCGTACGCAACTCTTTTACACTCACCAATGCATGGAACGATAAAATGGGACATCCGATCAAGGATGAACCGATCTATAAGGAAGGATTTAAGGCAGGCATTGCCACACGCGGGGTTGCAGCCGAAAAGGGTGATCCTTGGTCACTTTTCTATATCGGCAGCATGAGCTACAATGACGAATTCCTCGACCATAAGGATGAATTTATCAGCGAGTGTTACGAGCCTATCATTGCCAGCGGAAAGCTGCCTAAGCCGGCTTTAGCACTGGTGTATGAACGTATGGCAGAAATTTACCGTAATGGCGGCACCGGAGTCAAGAAAAACGCAACGAAAGCAGCTGAATACACCCGTAAAGCTGCGGATTACGGAAGCGTTGCCGCATACAAGATCGTGGAGAATATTCCTGATTGAAAATTCCCTGAATATTGATCAAGGCAAGTAAAATTCAACGGATATTTTATAGACGGCATTTTATTGCCTACGCAATATATTCACACTAACGACTTTATCAAACTAAATCCGGATGTAGAGAGATTCCCTCTTCTCTACATCCGGATTTAGTTTAATTCCTCGCCTCATTCACGTTCCGATTTCATCTAATTTTAGTTAAATCATCTGTTTTATAAATAAATAGCCGTAATAATTGCTGAAATCAATAAAAAAATCATTATTTTTGCACAATTAAACCTATAACAATGGAAACCAGATGAATACAAAGAAAATACTTCTCTTCTCGCTTCTTTGCACAATTGCGGGGTTGAAGTCATCCGGATCTGAGAATAATTGGTGTATCGTTGGTGATGGAAAGTTGCTTATGCCGGTTTCATCAGTGCGTTGTCTTGTCGGTTCGGATGTCACCGGACTCATCACTGTAGTCGGGACGGAAAGTCAGATTGCCGATATAGCCGAAGTGACATTTGCAGTAGATCCTAAAGGAGCGATTGATGCGCCTACGGTATCAACAGGCTCTGTAACGCTGATCAACAATACTCTTACAATTAAATGTGTCATTCCCGGAACGACTGTCACAATCCACTCTGTCGATGGACGTCAGCTATATTCCGACCGGATTTCTGCGGACAGTGCTGAAATCGATATGAGTAATTTTATCACAGGTATGTATCTCGTCACAGTCGGAGGTGACTCTACGTTCAAATTAATGAAACACTAACACCATGGCAGACATCGGAAAATATCTTGGAGCACTTTTCGCCATAAGCTTGTGTGGCGGACAGCTATCAGCACAATTTACTGTAACTACTGTTGACGGTACATCTGTTCAGGTTGCGGATGGTGCGATTTCCCAATCAGCCACCGCCGGTTCAGGATATTCATTCGGAGGCATTGACGTAGCCTCTATTGATCGCATAACGTTCAATGCTCTCCCACAGGAAAATCCGGGCACTGTCGTGACGCCCGATCCTTCCACCCTCATCAAACCGGTGGCAGTCCTCGATGTCACGGGCCCTAATAAGGAGTCCGAAGCCCTTACACGCAACGTGGCTTCTGCCGAATATATGATGGAGATTGCCGGACTCCCCTCATTCACCACTACCTCGTGTGCCGACGCTGTGGCCGGTGCATCACTCATCATAATCAGCTCACCCATACTATCAGGAAACAAGGCCACCTTTACTCAAGACGAAACGGCCATGCTGATAAATTACGTGAAGAGTGGAGGCATAATCGTCTCTCCGGCAATTGAGGGTAACATGACCGAAGATCTCAAGGAGCTTTTCGGTATCAGTGGCCACTCCTCGGCAAGTAAAAATTACACATCTTACACATGGACGGATCTCTCGCGTCCCGATATGCTCTATTTCGATACTCCGGAGGAGACCACAGTAAGCATTGGACAGATTTCCACCGTAAGTGCGACAGTCAGCACTGCGACACCTCTCGCCTATTATGATGATGACCATGAGGCAATAGCTGTCACCTGCAACGAACTGGAGAAAGGAGCAGCGTACATGTGTGGTTTTCGCTGGCGCGACGTTGTCGAACGTCTCCATTTGGGCAAGGCTATGGGCGTCACCGGTCGCAGCCAGACATTCAGCCCTTACAGCGATATCCCTGCATTCCTGATCCGTGCTGCCATTACTTCGCGCAAACCCTTGAGTGCATGGAAATTCACCTCGCCCGGCGGATATCAGGCCGTACTCATCCCTACGCATGATTGCGACTCGCGCACGGCCTATGACGAAATGCACTGGATGGCCGACTATGAAAGTTCCATGGGTCTCAACGGCCACTACTTCTTGACGGTCCACTATTTCCGGCAGCCTTTGTATCTCTCCCAGTTTTACTGTGATGAAACATTACCGGCAGTGCGTAAGCTGCTCGATGCTGGTCATACAGTCGGAAGTCACTCTGTGTGTCACTATCCAGATTTCAATGTTACCGAACGTTTCCCAATGACTCCATTCACGCCTGAAGCTTATGCCGAATATGCCACCCGCGATATGGAGACCGGAATCTCAACCGGATC
Organism: Bacteroides sp.; assembly: GCA_014801945.1. GTDB lineage: Bacteria > Bacteroidota > Bacteroidia > Bacteroidales > Muribaculaceae > Duncaniella. The sequence continues at coordinate 109,480 of JAAVDF010000028.1, read as the reverse complement.
TACCCTTGCCGAGTTTCAAATTTCAAAGGAATTACTGGAGAAGGATTTCAATATCAATGTCCGTTCCTTCCGTTCGGGTCATCTATGTGTCAATAAGAATTTCCCCAAAGCGCATGTCATGTCCGGCTATCAATTCAGTTCGTGCTACACTGCCCCCTCGCTCCACGCGCAATTTCCTATCCCACAGCGGATAGACAACAGTTGGGAAGGCGAAACGACAGGAGTACTCCAGATCCCTCTCCATTTTTCAGACGTATATTCCGGAGATGAAACCATGAATGATGATAACTGGCATGAGAAGCCCGCCCAATGGTTTCAGGTTTTCAATAAGCTGAAGGACAACTATGCCTCCTCCGTAATTCTTATCCACCCCAACCGCCAATGGAAAATGGAAGCCGAAAAGATGTTGGTGGATATGATGGATCTACGTGAATGTGGACTCTATAATTTCGAGGATTACGGTGATTTCTGGAACGGACGTCGTGATTTCAAATTTGACACTTTCTATGATCCGGAATCCGGAAAAGTCACACTGAGCGCAAAAGCCGCTGACCTTGCGGTGAACCATGCTCTTGGAATCATGATCGAGGGAATTGCAGATATAAGTTCCGTGACCCTTATTGATGAGAACGGTACTGTTCACCCTGTGCGTGTGAAATCCATGCCTCTCGGAGGTTTCCTCGTCACTCAGCAACATTAAACCGCCAGATGGAAGTTGCATAAATCATACACATCAACAGTGTCATATATCGATACAAAAAGACAGAACCGGGTATTTTTCAACTGAATGAAAGGTATCCGGTTCTGTCTTTTTACCTTCAACGAGAGTTACAGATGGTTATTTTACATCATAATTTAGTTTCTTACTCACATTACGATGTCGGGAAGACTTATGGCTAAAGGCTGATTTGAAAAGCCGCCAACCTGTATGTTTACGTTTATGATAACTCTCATAACTATCTGTTTGCACATCAAAATCACTTTTATAACAATTTCCATGTGTGACATAACAGTATGAAAAATCCTCTATAATGCTCGACACTGCATCTTGAACATCATCCACGGCATCAAGCTGTTCGATAGAAGGAGCTATGCAGGTAACTCCCCTACGCTGACATTCCTTCACTACGGCACCGATCGTAGCATCATAATTTTCTTTAAGCGGTGTATGATCAAAGTCACACCAAGCTGTATCACCATAGTTCTGCACCGGACGGAGCTGCACAATATCCGGCGAAACCATACCCTCCCACAGATGCCAAAATCCGTTACCACGCAAATTATTTACATTCATGGAATTTACTGTGAAGTTGATTCTGACAACAAATTTCGGGAAACGACGCTTCACATCACTAATTATCTCGATTAGCCGACAGAGATTATCAAAATTAGCTCCCGGCATCAGATATTCATAGGTTTCTCTATCAGTCCCATGCATGGATAACGTAATTTCATTCAGGCCGTCCTCTACAAGTTGCTCAAGATTTACACGTCCGGTTGCAATCAACTGACCGTTAGTGGTCAAAGATATATATGGAATACCGGCACGGTGGCCTCGCTTAACCAGCTCTGCAAGATGCGGATACAACGTAGGCTCTGCACCACACCCTATCTGTAGTTTAAGCGCACGATGAAACAAAGCCTTTTCCACCTTATCGAGCTCTTCGTCACTCATATTACCTTTCACCTGACCACGTTTTTTACTATCACTGAAATAGCACATCCGACATCGGAGGTTACAAGCGAAAACCGGATCAATGAATATCCCTATGGTCCGTCGGCCAAGCAAGTGCATCCCGCAGATCCCCAACAACTTGACAGGTGCAGGGATCCGGTTTCCGGAAATAAGTTTTAATATTTTATATATATTAATACTCATAGATCTAAATCAAGGATTTAATTGATAGTTACCAGCACTGACAATATGCACACTGCTGCTTTCACCATATTGCAAAACACACTTTAGGATTACGCCTGATCCAGTTTGAATACTATGCGTTGCACTCCATCCTGAAAACGCGAGCTTGATATACGGAAACGTCCTATTTCAGAAGTATGTTTCACATGCGTACCAGCACACAGACACTGGTCATAATCTCCGATATGAACCACTCTCACCGTGTCGGATGCGCCCTCCGGCAGACGGCTCATATCGAACCGCTCCATAGCTTCATCCTGACAGATAAATTCCTCCGTAACCTCTACATCCGCTGTAATTACAGCATTGACATAGTCTTCCAGCGAACGCAATTCATCATCAGTCAGCGGTCGCGGCAAATGATAGTCGAGTTTGGATTTCTTTCGCTCCACGTGCGCGCTGAAAGCACGCCCGCATCCGAATCTTTTAGCCATCTCACCGTTCAGCAGATGTTCCGCCGAATGCATAGGCGGATATTCCTGTTTATTATGTTCGTTCAGTTCAGGTGTTTCCATTCTTTATCTTCTATTTATATTCATTCATTTCTTTTCAGGCACAATCGGGGAAATAAGGAAGCTATAACGATAACTGCCGGCCTCCATACGATAAGCCTTATGCGGTGCAGCTCCCCAACTGTTATCTCCTCCCAGACCACGCTGACCGAGATCGACGTTCAGGAAAGTTTTATCACGGCTGTGTCTCACGTCACTATTGTGCATCTGATGTTTGCTAAGTCCCGGATCAAGATCGGCCGGACGCACATCGAGTGCACTTATGTTGAGAGGTTGCAGACCTGTCACGAGCAATCCGAAACCGGAAGCGTCAGTGAGTGAGGCCCATCGTACATCGGTTTTGTTTCCTGTTTCCTGTGGACGTATGTAGGGATAGAACTGTTCCGCAACCTTACCGTGCCATGTACCCATAAAAGTAGCCGTATTTCGATCCGAATAATTCTCCTCTGGCCCGCGACCATACCATGTCAGATTATCCTTAGCTTTATCAAGAGTAAACTGTAGGCCGAAACGCATCATCTCAGGATAAATTTTATTGGCATTCTCGATATCGGCCTCAATCTTCACTGTTCCTTTAGGATAGATTGTATGGACAATAGTATAGTCCGCACCGACATCCGGCAGATCAAAACGTGCGGTCACCACTTTCGCGTCACCATCATCAATCACGGTGAGATCCTTCATTTTCCGGTTACGGGAAGCACATCTCCAACCGTTGAGACGCTCGTGCGCATGATTGCCCCAGTCGTTGTCAGTCGGAGCGCGCCAGAACGATGGTTCAAGCGGATCGGTGATGATGTTATTCCCATCGACACTGTAACGGTTGAGCATACCGCTACGCGAGTCAATGGCCACTTTCACACCGTTGCCGCAATCAAATTCCCATGAATTACCGTGTTTATCTAAAGTGACATTGCCATTTTCAGGCTCGAAACTAAACAATACCGGATCAGATAAGGCAAACTGTTCACGAGCCACTTCATAACCGGCAGGTATGATATCATCCCCTTTGCGGGTAAAAGCATAGACGGACAGATAGTATTCATGGCCGTCATTCAGATCAACACCCGATAGCAGAACTGCGACTTCCTTATTTTGGCCCGCTGGCAGATCAATCGAAAATTCGCCCTCTTTGATGCGCTGACCGTCGCGCAGCAACTCCCAACGGAAATCATATCCGTCAAGATTACGGTAGATAAAATGGTTTTCAACCATGAATTTACCTTTGGCAAGATCTACAGGACTGAAACGGATATCCTGATAGACCTTCTTCACCTCCGCCAGTCCGGGATGAGGGGTACGGTCAGGCTGCACGAGACCGTTGATACAGAAATTCTCATCATGTGTATAGTTCTGCGCACCAAGGTCTCCGCCGTAGGCCCAATATTCGTTACCATCACCATCCTTTGTCAGAATGCCCTGATCTACCCAGTCCCAGATAAAACCGCCCTGCATGTGAGGACTCGAACGTATGATGTCGAAATATTCCTGAAAGTTTCCTGTACTGTTGCCCATAGCATGACCGTACTCACACATTATATATGGACGGTCAACATTCTTACGCGAGGCATAATCCTGCATATACTTTATAGAAGGATACATCGGGCATACGATATCAGTGTTAGGATCTTCCTCACCTGCCTGCTCGAACTGTACGGGTCGGGTGGTGTCACGCGCTTTGATCCAGTCATATCCGGCAAGGAAATTTTCGCCGTTGCCACACTCGTTTCCGAGTGACCAGATAATGACGCTCGGATGATTCTTGTCACGCTCCACGAGCATCTTTTCACGGTCAAGGATCGCATTCTTCCATTCCGGCAATCGCGCGGGATGTGTCTTGGGATTCGTGCGTCGGATCGGAGCAGAACCCATACCATGTATTTCTATGTTCGCCTCATCTACAATATAGAGTCCATACTGATCACACAGATCATACCACAGCGGAGTCTGAGGATAGTGACTCGTGCGGACAGCATTGATGTTGTGGCGTTTCATTGTGCGTATATCTTTAAGCATGGTCTCACGATCGACCGTATGTCCATTCACCGGATGATGCTCATGAAGATTCACGCCGTGGACTTCTATGGCCTTGCCGTTGACGAGAAGCTGACCGTCACGTATCTCGACTGTACGGAAACCCACCCGTGAACCAGTCGATTCAATTACATTTCCTTTTGCATCTGTCAATGTGATGACCATATTATAGAGATAAGGGGTCTCTGTACTCCAAGGGTGGACTTTCTTCACTATATCCGACATCAAAATCGTCGTTTCAGAATCACCGTCGAGTGTCACTTTCTCCTCCTTTCGGAGCACTCTTACGCCATCGGCATTATAGAGACATACATCCAGTTTACCACGCATAGCGTCCGGCGAGAAATTACGGACGGAAGTTGCAAGCTGAAACTCACCGTTAGAATAGTTTTTATCCAATAATGCCTTGACAAAGAAATCGGCTATACGCTCCTGCGCGGTCGAATAGACATAGACGTCGCGCTCTATTCCTGACAACCGCCAGAAATCCTGATCCTCAAGATAAGATCCGTCGGTCCAGCGATACACTTCACAGGCAATCTCATTCTCACCTTTATGCGTATAGGGGGTGATGTCAAACTCGGCCGGATTTTTTGTGCTCTGCACGTAGCCAACCTTATTGCCGTTTACCCAGACATACATGCCGGCAGTCGATCCTCCGAAATGGAGGAAGATTTTACGACCGTCCCAATCCGCAGGGATCGAGAACTCTCGTTTGTAGCTTCCAACCGGGTTATCACCGTGTGGGATATGTGGAGGATCCGTAGGGAACGGATATTTGATATTCGAGTATATCGGCACTCCATAACCCTTCATTTCCCAATTGGATGGAACATCTATTTCATCCCAATCCGAGATGTCATAATTATCCTTATAGAAATTCTCCGGCCGGTCATCGGGTCGCGGCGAGAATTTGAATTTCCACTTTCCATTGAGCGAAATGACGAATGGCGATGACAAATAGTCATCTGTCAAGGCCATCTGCCGATCCGGGTAGGGATACGCCGTCGAACGTGGAGTCAATCGGCCTTCAGCAAAAACGCCCGGATTTTCCCAGTCAGTTGACGACTGCCCCATCATCGGGAAAGTCATGGTAAGTCCGACAAACGCAGTAATGATTGATTTAAGGGTCATAGAGAATTTTATAAAATCAAGTTTCAATGATGGACAGGAAGGTGTGTTAAAACAACCGATTTAATTTTGACACACCTTCTCTTTAACAAAGCTTAGTGACCGGCAACTTATCACTATTTCCCGATCATATCAAGAAATTCATTTTCATCAATTACCGGGACACTGAGTGAACGAGCCTTTTCAAGTTTTGCGGGCCCCATATTCTCGCCGGCGAGGACAAATGATGTCTTTTTAGATATCGAACCGGAATTCTTTCCGCCATTCTTTTCAATCATCTCCTTGTATTCCTCGCGTGAATGCTTGGCAAACACACCGCTGATCACGATTGTCTTACCTGAAAGCAGATCTGTGCGGTCCGACTTATCCTCATCCGGAATCGCCATCTGGACACCGGCCTCGCGGAGACGACTGACAATCTCCTTATTGGAGGGCACACAGAAATACTCGATGATAGCATCGGCTATCTTCGGACCTATATCCTCGATAGCTATAAGATTGTCGCGGCTCATCGAGACAAGCGTATCCATATCCCCTACTCCGCGGGCAAGCTTACGTGCAACTGTCTCACCGACAAATGGAATGGAAAGTGAATAGACAACTCGGTCAAACGGGACAGTCTTCGACGCCTCGACACCTTCGAGAATGCGCTGGGCCGTGCGCGGACCGACTCTTTCAAGTGCTTCAAGATCCGCAGCCTGAAGGGTATAGAAATCCGCAATATTCCTCACCAGACCGGCATCATAGAGAAGAGCCGCATTCTCTTCACCGACACCGTTGATATCCATTGCATGACGGCCGACGAAATGCTCAAGACGGCCGATGATCTGCGGCCGACAACCATATTTATTGGGACACTGCCATGCAGCCTCGCCCGGAACGCGTATGAGCGGCGTACCGCAATCGGGACAATGGGTGACAAACTTCACCGGCTCTGCCCCTTGCTCCCGTGCGGCTTCATCCACTCCTGTAATCTTAGGGATGATCTCTCCTCCCTTCTCCACATAGAGCATATCATGCTCATGAATACCGAGAGTCTTTACAATATCCTCATTGTGAAGCGACGCACGTTTGACAATCGTTCCAGAAAGTAAAACGGGTTCGAGATTGGCTACCGGGGTGACAATACCCATACGTCCGACCTCAAACGAGACGAAACGCAGGCGCGTAAGCGCGCGCTCGGCCGCAAACTTATAGGCGATTGCCCATCGGGGAGACTTCGATGTGTAACCGAGATTGAGTTGCTGACGCAGATTGTTGACCTTGAACACGAGACCGTCCGTGGCCACCGGGAGTTCCTTACGTTCAACATCAAGTCTTCTGATAAAATCATCAACTTCCGTAATGTCATTCATCAGCGTCATGAGATGGCTCACCTTGAATCCCCACTTACGAGCCATGAGCATATTGTCATAATGATTATCACACGGGAGTTCATCAGCAAGCAGATAGTAGAAATAAGCATCAAGCCCACGCCGCGAAACTTCTGCAGTGTTCTGCATTTTAAGCGTACCGGCCGCAGCGTTACGCGGATTGGCAAACAATGGTTCTTCATTAAACGCCCTCTCCTCGTTGAGACGGTCAAATGCTTTCCACGGAAGTACTATCTCACCCCTGATCTCAAACACCTCCGGATATCCCTCGCCGTGAAGAACAAGAGGAATACTTCGGATAGTCTTGATATTCTCGGTGACATCATCACCCTTCTCGCCGTCACCGCGTGTGACTGCGCGGACGAGACGACCATGTTCATAAATCAGCGATATGCTTGTACCGTCAAACTTCATCTCACCGACAATAGGTATGGATTTCAGTCCGTCGGCGTTGCCCAGCAGCTCGTTACACCTGCGTACCCAGTCATCCACCTCTTCCACGCTGTAGGTATTGCTCAATGAGAGCATGGGTCTTTCGTGAGCCACCTGTTCGAATCCTTTGGTTATATCCGAGCCTACACGGTGAGTCGGTGAGAACGGATCATCCAGTTCAGGATTTTCCTTCTCAAGCCGTTCGAGCTCCTTCATCAGCATATCATATTCATAATCGCTGATAGTCGGACGGTTATCTACATAGTAAGCATGATTGTGACTGTTAAGCTCATCACGGAGCTGCTGTATGCGTTGTGCTGGTGAGGACATTGGTTTGAAACGATCTCTATTTTACTGTTAATACTCAATTTTGTTGACAGAAACACCGTCTCTATATTGAAAAATCGCGTTTACAGACGGACTTCTGAAATTTCATGGGTCATCAACCCATGTTCAGCCCTAAAAGTTGACCGATACAAAGATAAATATTATTTTAATTCCGCGAGCATCCCTCCTCCATTTTTCAAATGAACCGATATTATTATCCACCCTAAAATTTCGCTCTTATAACTGATAATGATTATCTTTGCAATCGTAATCATTCATATAGGAATGAGATGACCAACTATGCCAATAATCAAATCTCTCGTCATACCCCTGTTGTTCTCCCTACTGTTATCATGTTCTGCAAGACCGGATATCACAGATCTGATCGCAGAATCACGGTTGGCAATTGAAAACGCTGACTATCCAAAAGCGCAGTTGAAAGCTTTGGAAGCAGAAAGTTTGATGACTGACGATTCCCCTATCCATTTAAAAGAATCGCTGGCAAGACTTAACGGAATCATTCTCTACAATCAAAATATACGCGATAAAGCCCATAAGCATCTTCAACAAGCATTCGATTATGCCTCAGAAATGGGTGATAGTACATTGATGTGTATCAATATGTTTAATCTCGCCCTTTGTGATACTCTCCCGGATAATGGTATCCGTCACTTTGAACTGGCTACAACATTAGCAGAGTGTATCGGTAATGATCACATACAGGCAGTAGCTCTCGAAAAACTTGCATTCATTTATATTCAGACAAAAGATTTCATTAATGCCCGTAAATTTCTTGATGAATCCATTAAGGTGCGCGGTGACAACGGAGCGAAGAATCTTGAAATCATCCTGACACAATGCGAATTGTGGCTTGCTGAGGGAAATATCGACTCTGCTTTTGACGGATATGAATCCATTCCAAACGATTCTCTCAACATATATGGTAAGTTAACAAAAGCAACCGCTTTGTTCGATATACTATATAAGAAAGGTGACTACAGAAGGGCTTTGGCCTATCGGGATTCTATCCAAGAATATAATGATTCTATCAGCAGGATGGATGGGACACAGCGAGTCAATGCAATTGAAGAAAGCTACCAGTTAAAAATCAAGAAAGAGAAAGAACGTTTCCAATTGCTGCTATGGCTTTCAATATCATATATAGTCATTACACTCGTTGTAATCTACGTCATCATAAAGAATCTACGGCTGAAAAGAGCTCAGATCGAGCTTATGGAAAAGATCAAGGTCTTGAATGTACGGATTTCAGAACTAATGTCGTCTGGAGATAATCCTGAATTACACGATATGCCCTCGGTTGAAGATCCTGATTCAATCTCAAGTCTGATCAAACAAAAGTTTGAACTGTCACTTAAAATATTCAGTGGTCAATCTCAAGCCGGACTATTAAAGAAGTTAAATTTTATCAAGGACTTCACAGCAAGTAACAAGATTGAGCTGAAAGCGATATATGATGCTTTAATCGGACAATTTTCCAGTTGCTGTGCAGATTTGCGGCAAGCATTTCCGAACATGACCAATGATGACTGTATATATTCGACCTTAGTCTTTGTCGGTTGCAGTAAGGAGATCATTTCAGCCGTCATGATGTCTTCTGACGAGGCTTTACGGCGACGTAAAAGCAGGATAAAGCAGAAACTTCCGGAAAGTATCTTTCACTTCTTTTTCTCAAAGTAACCATTGAAAAATAGGACAAATATGTGACAATTTATTCATGTCACGGTATTGTCCTGCTTGATATTCGGACAGTTATACTATCCATCATAATTTTGTGGAAAATTTCTTATGTCTTAAAATTTTCCCGAATGATGAAAGGTATTATCACATTTATTATTTTAATTGTCCTTATAGCAACGACTACAGGCCATGCTCAGACAACTCAGATTAACGGCCATATCTATTACTCCACGGATTCAATGCCGGTTGAATTCGCAACAGTAAGTTTGATGCTGAATGACTCCGTCACAGTCAAGACATCACTTACGGATGAAAATGGTTTTTTCAGCTTTGATACAAGAGATCTGCCCGGAATGTATCTTGNTATCTCATCTACNGGATGCAAAAGAAAAAAGATNTCCTTGCCGTCAGCCGATAGGATCTTTCTTGAGAATTCTAATGAACTTGCCGAAATCGTCGTGCGTGGGAATAAGAACTACACTAAAACTTCGCAAAGAGGTATCACAGTTTCAATGTCGGGTAATCCGGTCTCCAAACTCGGATCGGTCACAGAGATTTTAAAGCATTTACCAATGATNGATNCTTCGAATGGAAACCTANCCGTTCTTGGCNATGGTACTCCTGTCNTGTATATAGANAATCGCCGCTTATATTCATCGGAAGAACTGGAGATACTCCAGCCGGAATTAATATCTAATATCGAAATCATTACTAATCCACCGTCGAAATATGGTGCAGATGTTACTTCCGTCATNATTTTNCATACGAAAAGGTCAAATGAAGGATTCCATATTTCAGCAAAAGGAANTGTCACNGCCTCCGAAATGTGGTCGGAAAACGGAAACGTAACGTTGAATTATCACAATGAAAGTGGTCTTACACTGTTTGGAGATTTTTCTTACAGTTTCTCAGGGTTCAGACAAACTCGTCACTACTTGGAGAATTTCTACTCACCTGAATNTCCAGAGATGATATATCATACCGACACGTATGCCGAAGCAAAGAAACANAGNCAATCATTGATAGTGGATGGCGGANTGAACTACGACTTCGGAAAAAACTCGGTTGGTTTTAAATATTCCTTTGATNGAACCCCACAAAGTCATTATACNGGAAATGCCCTATCAATGACAAATACAAATATAAAANGATATAACGATGAAATATCATCGCAAAGCAATCTTATNAACAATGCTTCACAGCACCATATCAACGCGTATGGTGATTTTATCTTACCTCACACTCTCGGATTAAGGTTTGATNTGGATAATATCGTNTCAANGCGTAAATCCGNTTCGAATGTTTCNAATANNATCTATAATTCTAATGAATTTGATGCGACTCTTTGGTCAGGCAGAGCCGGATTGANAAAGAAGAGNGATAATACCGAATTGGAAATCGGNATAGACCTGTCGCATACTGAAAGCAACCAAAAATATATTGGATTATCCTCTGACAATCTTGATTTTCTGAANCCTGAAACTGATAATGTGAAGCAAACTCTTTACGCAGGGTATTGTGGTTTTGATTGGAATCCTGATAATAGATGGAATATCTACGGTGGACTGAGAATGGAAACGACAATTACAGATTTCCGCCAGAATGATGTCAAAAGATCNGATCTTTCNAAACGTTATGTCAATTGGCTTCCTAATTTCGGNNTATCACTAAATGCCAANATAAAAATCAGTCTTTATTACCGCGCATCCGTCTCAAGACCAAATTACAGATCACTCGATAACACATACCTTTATGTTACGCCCACTCTTTGGGAAACAGGCAATCCGGAGCTNCTTCCCACCCTACGCCATCGCATAGGATTGAACTTATCCTATAAGAAATTTATGATTCAAAACACATTTACTATAGCCAAACGTAGTATTGCGACTATTTATCAATACAACATGGCAGAAAATCTGAATTTAATCCGTCCGGTAAATCTCCCTGACTTCAATTCNGTTCAGTTAGTTGCCGTTCAGCGATTGGATTTTNCATTCTGGCATCCGACCCTACAAGGTGTCTTATACACGCAGAATCTTGAATATGGCTCACCAAGCAGAGCATATCATAAGCCCCTATATACCCTTTCGATTGATAACCGTTTTGATCTACCGGATGGNATATATGCATATCTGAATTTTTTCAGGCTCGGAACAGGTAATCAGGACGTCGTATATTCCAACGGATCTTGGCAGGCCAGCCTTACTCTTAACAAATCTTGGAAAAAGTGGACGTTCACAATTACAGCCANTGACCTATTCAATACTTGGCGACAGAGATTCAACACCTCCACCAACACTGTTTCTTACTTTTCTTCAATCAAAGGAGCATCCCNCTCACTATCTGTCAGCATACGCTACGCACTCAACTCTGCAAAAGGNAAATATAAAGGTAAAACCTCAAGGCAAGATGAAGTGGATCGCCTTTAGAGCAGANAACAACTCTTGANACTTGGNTATTGAAAAAAAGACCTGCATTCATTGTGAAGTGACCCCAAAAAGTTGGATAGATTGAACATTATCCAGTAATAGAAAGAGATCGGTATTGTACCGGACTCTTTCCTTTTAACCGAGATTTAATTCTTTTATTGTTATAATAATCGATATATTCATGTAAAGCCTTTATAAAGGCTTCTGGCGATTCAAATTTTTCGGCATATAGAAGTTCTGACTTCATGATGCCAAAGAAGTTCTCTGCCATAGCATTGTCAAGACAATTGGCTTTTCTCGACATACTCTGGACTATGTGGTGTTCAACAAGACGGTTTCTATATCCGTAATGTTGATATTGCCAGCCTTGATCAGAGTGGATTATCAGACCACCNAGATCATCATATTTCTCAAAAGCTTTATCAAGCATATCGTATATCTGTTCCAAATTGGGTGATCTGGAGATGTTATAGGATACAATCTCACCATTGAACATATCAAGAATTGGAGACAGATACAACTTTGTAGAGCCTATGTTTATCTGAGTCACATCAGTTGCCCATTCCTGATTTGGTGAGTTGGCGGTAAAATTTCGATTGANAAGNTTNGGAGCNATTTTGCCGACTTCTCCNTTGTAAGAACNATACCGGACTTTCCGTATCTTGCTCTTGATGCCCAAAGACCGCATCAACCTCTGAACAGTCTTATGGTTAATCACAAAAGCACGGTTACGCATCTCGGAGGTGATGCGACGATAGCCATAACGACCCTTATGCTCATGAAAAATGACTTTATATTCTCTTTTTCATCTGTATATCTATCTCCGTCTTTTAGTAGTTTAATATGATAATAAAACACAGAGCGAGCCATCTTTCTTAACTCAAGAAACAAGTCAAGAGGGTATTCAGACCTTAGTTCGTCGATGGCTTTTGCCCATTGTGTCTTGCTTGGGCTTTCTGTTCCTCGACTAAGGCCTTCACTTTTCTTAGCAGCGCATTCTCTGTCCTCAGACGCAGATTCTCCGCCTGAAGTTTCTCCAGTTCTGTCTGTGGTTCTTTCTTCTTAGGTCTTGCCATTGGATCTTTAGGCGGTCGTCCTCGCTTCTTTTTTAAATGCAGGATTTCATATCCGTATTGACGAACCTGACCCACCCATCGCTGTAAGGCGGTCTTACCGATACGGTATTCTATCCTTATATGAGCTAAAGGTACTCCTTCCTCTAAAATTAAACGTACAACTTTTTCTTTTAGTGCAGGAGTAGGGCGACAATGTGGTTGCTTTTTAAGTCCTGTTGGACCATATTTATTCCACATTCTTACCCACGCTAGTATTTGAGTCTCATTAATATGGTACTCTTTTGAGAGATGTGCAATGGCTTCTCCTTGTTTTACTCGTTGAACTATAACGAGTCGTTGTTCATAACTATACTTCATAAAAAAGTACCCCCAAAGCTTTTTGTCTAACTTTTGGGGTGCAGTTCATAATAGCCCTCATGAGGATTTTACCTTCTGTCCTCACTGCGTCAGCGACAAGGACTATGAGGAACTGTCACGGCAGATTTATGCTAAGGCAACGACCCTTCCCCTGCTGGTTCTTCGGATGGAAATTAAATAACCATTCCTTCCATTCATACCCGGTGAGCCATTCAAATGCCGTATTTGCATTCTCTATTGCGATATTCGCATGATCACTTCTTTTGGCATAGTGCCAGAATAGACGGCAGTACAACCGGCGATAACGATGGCGCAGGATTGCGTTAGAGATTCTGTTGTAGATATTACGTATCATATTTCTGAATTTAAAAATACAAAGTTACCCATTCAAATCAATCAAAAGTCTTAAATATTGCGTTATGGCTAATTTTACTACTTGTGACATATGCGATATGTTAAACCAATTGAATTACGACAGTTGGTATGGAGAAGAGGACGCTCCTGACTTCGTTGAGGAACTTAAGGCCTGTGCCTTCAACATCGTCAGGGAGAATCCCGGCATTGACAGGTCTGAATGGATTGACGCGTTGATACAGCACTACCCTACCGAGGTGGTGGACGCGTTCGGCGTAAATCCTCAGGAGGTGTATCATGATCTCTCAGACCTGTGGGAAAAGGAATATACCGATCCGGAGACGCACGAGTGGAACAGCTTTGCCGGTTGGTCAGAGTACTTTGATAATGATTGATTCTGAAGTGTTGCACAATCAGCTCGACAGATATAGTTAAATCTTATCATGCCAAAGGTTTTAGGAACGAGAATATAAGATGACACAACCATAACATATCTGTAACATCAAAAAAATATTTTAATTCTATTATAAAATTATTATTGAAATCCGTTCCGATAGGAAATTAATCCTTAAATTTGCAATGATATTCCGAGTGGCATCAATGATGCCATCCGATTAAGGCTATTTAGTAGTCCTAAGAATATAATCAATGCCGATGACCAATCATCAAGAATCTTAAAAATGTTCCACAAATGAAAGATGTAGATATACGGATAAAAACATATTTTCCTGTTTACACCTGAGAAGATCGAGGAATGTATCCATCAGAAATGTGTTAATGTCGGAGAAAAAGGCGTAAATATAAAGATCAAATTTCATGATAAAACATAAGAACCTATTCTTTATGATGATAAAGAAATGCCTATTGGTTATTACATGAATAACTTCAATCTTTAACATGAAAGCCAAAGGAATTTGTAAGAGTAGTACTATCTTTTTACAATAGAGTAGATGCTGAAACAAATGGTTTCAGGAGAGCTATGCGCCATAACTTTGCCAACTAATGACATGGACATGACAGTTACCATCGCAACCATTATCGCCGTATTAACCGTTGTGTCATTCATGCTCGCTATGCATGTCTTCAAGACGAGGAATGTCAAGAACATAACATTACCAATGTTGTGTCTGATTGAATATAAATTTTCAGGACCTTTCATAAAGTGCCTACGACGTATGGTTAGGACAAGGAGCAGGGAAGTCAATCTCGATTTATGCAAGGTCCTTCATTTCCCGTACGAGACCTACCTCGTAATCTGCGCACAGGCAGAAAAGGCGAAGGATTTGGGGAAGAATGTCTTTTTGTGCTCCTCAGGATCATTGTCACCGGCTGTGGCACGCACATTGATGCCCGGAGGAAGCGGCGGCAACATGAGGACATTCCATCAGCATGTCACCGGAGGAGCCGCAGCCTTCATTCAACACTCCCAGATAACGCCCGGACTGGTCAACAGTGTCGAAAAGGAGCTTAAACGTATCGGTATCCGGGATTATTACGAAATAAACACGATGGTTACTGAAATCATCGGGAATGCGCTGGAACATGGGATACGGGATCAGAACATCAACTGGTGGATGTATCACAGGGTTGAGCGCGGGGTGCTCAAGCTGGTGTTCGTGGATATGGGCATGGGAATTGTCAAGTCTTACCATAATGCCGGTTTAGGGAGGTTCACCAGTGATGACAGACTTGTCAGGAATGCTCTTGATGGTAAAGTCGGTTCCTCAACAAAGAAGCCCAACAGGGGCAAGGGCCTTCCACAGATGGATCACATGGTAAGAAAAAATTTTATTTCTAATTTCATATTGATAACAAATACAGTGACATTGCGTTATACTAATGGAAGGTATGTATCCTTCAGACATCCCGATTTCATCGGGACGTATATCTCATGGACTGTCAACAAAGAAAATTTCTCAAAATGGCAAACGTATTTAACATCGCAAGGGAATATGGCCGTACTTTAGGTGGCCGCTGGAAAAGGCTCGGAGACTACTCCGGAGAAGAATTCTTCGAGACAAAACTTGAACCGCTATTCCTTGAAGCCCGTAGGCAGAATAGAGCGGTTACCATTGAGCTGGACGGGACCACCGGTTATCCGAGTTCTTTCCTTGACCAATCTTTCGGCGAACTTGCCCGCAGGTACGGCAAAGATGACGTAAGAAGATTTGTCAATTTGAAGGGGAAAGTATTCGGCTGGGTTGCCGATTATATAAATCAGGAATTATGGAGCTGAACAGAATATCCGCTGTGTTTAAGCATGGATTATTTGGATATGCTGTCACCGGTATTATGATGTTCTTCCTTNGATATTTTATCTCATCTATTTTGAAATCCGAAATGGAGTACAAAAATGAGATATCATTGGCTGACATATTAAACATATCGATCACTGCTCTCGTCACTATCGGTGCTGCATGGTACATTACAAAAAGACTCAACGAGGATAGATATGCCAAAGAACTTGCTATCGAAGANCTGAAAGAAATAGAGCACAATATAACATCAATTGTCAACAAGGTCCATGCAGCTGGGCCTGCCACTGAAATATTATTGTCGGTTCACCAACTAAACATATTGCTGAATCGACTTGACAGGACATGCAAGGTCAACGGTAAGAATATATCGGTTCAAAAAGTCAAGAACCATTTCAACATATTCTACCGAATTGTAGGCGACATCGATAATGAAGAGTTTGATAATGCGGCTGTATTAACTTCTGCGGACAATTTGATTATGGAAGTAAGAGAAACCATCTTGAAAATTAATCAACTTTGATTCAAGATATTTAGCATTCCTGATTTAAGATATTAACCTTGTACTGATATAAGTGCCAGTATCAGCATAAGAAGCAGACTCGCACTATANATGACCGAAAGGAGGACGCCGATTGACGCCCTCCTTTTTAGTTTTTGTGGATGATCTATGCTACAATTAATTACATTATCTCCGGAATCTTTGCGACAGCTGCCTGTTTGTTTTTATCAAGAATCTTTGCATATACTTGAGTTGATGACAAGTCTCGATGACCGAGGAGCTTGCTAAGGGTATAGATGTCCGTACCAAGATCCAGCATCATGACAGCAAAGGTGTGGCGCGCACAATGAAACGTTATGTGCTTACGAATACCGGCACGGGCAACCCATGTTTTTATAACGCCACGCGTACATGTAGAACTGAGCAGGTAAGGAAATACAAGCTCATGCTCTTTATGCCCTAAAAACGAGACAGCTTGCGGAGAGATGTCAAGATATTCAAGATTGCGGGTTTTCTTCTGACGGAATATAATCCGGGTTCTATTGTTAGAGTCTTCGATCTCCTCCCATCTAAGTTTCGCAATATCACTCCAACGAAGCCCTGTAAGACATGAAAAGAGAAAGGCTCTCTTGATTTCGGTATTATCGCAATCGGTAGATGCAAGTAAGCGCAATTCCTCTAACGTGAGATATTCACGGCATGATTCAGGATCGGAGAATCGTTCGACATTTGTCATGGGACTGGAGGCTATTATTTCGTCGCGGACTGCCTCATTGAGACATGCGGAAAGTTTCTGGAAGTAGAGTGCTTTTGTACCCTGCCCCAACATCTTTTTCTCACAATTGTGTTTCCGGTTATCTATGTCGAATATGTTTGTCTCTCGATCAAGGTATCTACGGAATCCTTCAACCCATTTGCGAGTGATCTTATCGAATGTTATCTGATGATCTTTCTCGTATATCTGTAGATGCTTCAATGCATGTTCCCATGACTGACGTGTTGTGCCATCCTTCTTGTCACGGATCATCATAAAATAGTCAAAGAACAAAATCTCGTTACTATGTAACGGCGTAAATCCATGACGCTCCGATTGCAACTCCATTATCCGAGTTGCCTTTATCGAGTTAGCCAGTGCCAAAGTCTCCTTATTAAGAGCCTTTTCTATTTTGCCCTTTTCTGGGACGAGATAGAGTTTAAGAAACTCGTAGGTACGTTGACCGTCTTTATATATATAGATAGAGACTCTCATTCCCGTTACGGAGTTTTTTGCTCCTAATCTTTATCGGTTCTTTTATCTTTTCCATATCTGTATTGTGGCTGTATTCCGTTTAAGAAACAATATTTGTTACTTAATTTTGATGAGTAACAAAGTAGCAACACAAAGATAATACCCTCATATCATTTACACAACATGCCGCAATCAGCCTACATAAACACACAAAAGTAACCCCGNCACACCATTATGTAATAGGCATGACGGGGAAATGCGGACAGAATGTTACTGTACGAATCTGTTAAAATATGCTTAAAATTCGCTCGTGAAATGGAACTTGATCTTGGGGAAGTCATTCTGAGCCATCTGNAGNACGTAGTTTGAGTCGGCGAGGAATACGTCACGACCTTCGCGATCAACAGCCATGAACTGGAACTTACGCTTCTTGAAGGCAGCGAGTGCTTCGGGATCGTCACTNTCAATCCAGCATGCCTTGTAGAGCGAGATTGGTTCCCAACGGCACTGCGCTCCGTATTCATGAAGCAGACGATACTGGATTACTTCAAACTGGAGCTGGCCGACAGTTCCGATGATCTTACGGCCATTGAACTGGTTAACAAATAGCTGCGCTACACCCTCGTCCATCAGTTGCTGGATACCCTTGTCAAGCTGCTTAGCTTTCATGGGATCACTGTTCTCGATATATTTGAACATCTCCGGCGAAAAACTCGGCAGACCCTTGAAGTGGAGTGTCTCACCCGAAGTCAGAGTGTCGCCGATTTTGAAATTACCAGTATCGGGAATACCTACGATATCACCGGGATAAGCCTCATCGACAATATTTTTCTTCTGCGCCATGAATGCCGTCGGGGCTGCAAATTTCATTGTCTTACCGGAACGGACATGGCGATATGGCGCATTACGTTCAAATTTACCCGAACAAACTTTNACAAANGCTATACATGAACGATGGTTGGGATCCATATTGGCATGAATCTTGAACACGAAGCCTGAGAAACCCTCCTCATCAGGCTTGATTTCGCGTTCCTCCGCATTGGTTGGTTTGGGCGCAGGAGCTATCTTCACGAAACAGTCAAGAAGCTCTTTGACACCAAACGTATTCAAAGCCGAACCGAAGAACACAGGGGCGACCTTACCCTCCAGATACTCCTCTACGTTGAATTCGGGATAGACACCCTCAATCAGTTCAAGATCCTCACGCAATTTCNCAGCATCGGTCTCNCCNACATTCTCATCNATGCGCGGATCATCGACTGAATCAATTTCNACNCGCTCGCTCACTCGCTGCTTGTCAGGAGTGAAGAGGTCGAGAGAATGTTCGAAGATATTATAGACTCCCTTGAATTTAGCACCTATATTTATAGGCCATGACAGGGGACGCACCTTAATTTTAAGCTCGCTTTCAAGCTCGTCAAGAATGTCGAACGGATCACGACCCTCACGGTCAAGCTTATTTACAAAGATAATCACAGGAGTGTTGCGCATACGGCAGACCTCCATGAGCTTGCGAGTCTGCTGCTCGACACCTTTCGCCACATCGACAACGATTATTACGCTATCCACAGCTGTCAGAGTCCTGTAAGTATCCTCCGCAAAGTCTTGGTGACCGGGGGTNTCGAGAATGTTTATCTTATAATCCCCGTAATTAAATCCCATCACGGAGGTCGCCACCGAGATACCGCGCTGTTTCTCAATCTCCATCCAGTCGGAAGTAGCGGTTTTCTTAATCTTGTTTGACTTCACTGCACCCGCCACATGGATCGCACCACCGAAAAGCAGGAGTTTTTCGGTCAGAGTGGTCTTACCGGCATCAGGGTGTGAGATGATCGCAAATGTGCGCCGACGCGCTATTTCTTCTTTTAAAGCCATGGCTGCTTATTGTTGTTTTCGTAAATGATAGGATGGATTTTCACTAAACGGCTACAAAATTACGGAAAATTTGCGAATTTCTCTCTACTACGCAGTCATATTATGGAATTGAGACTTATCTGACGGTATGATATATGGACAGAGCCGATGGGATGATTCATCGGCTCTGTCTGAATGCATTACTTATAACAGCCCCGGAGATCAGTCCCGCCGGAAGATGTCACGCGTATAGACCTTGTCAGCGACATCATCAAGAATCGCATCATAGCGGTTTGCGATGATGGCATCGGAAAGACTCTTGAACTCAGAAAGATCGTTGACAATCCTTGAGCCGAAGAATGTTGATCCATTCTCAAGAGTCGGTTCATATATTATCACCTGTGCGCCTTTTGCCTTGATACGCTTCATGACACCCTGAATGGATGACTGACGGAAATTATCGGAATTTGATTTCATGGTCAGACGATAGACTCCGATCGTACACGGTTTTTCCTCCCGGCCGGAATAAGAATTAGTGTCCGAATAGCCATACCATCCTGCCAACCGCAACACCTGATCGGCAATGAAATCCTTTCGGGTACGGTTGCTTTCGACTATTGCCGACATCATGTTCTGCGGAACGGAGGCATAATTGGCGAGCAGCTGCTTCGTGTCCTTCGGAAGACAGTAGCCTCCGTAACCGAAGGAAGGGTTGTTGTAGTGAGAGCCTATACGCGGATCAAGTCCTATACCCTCAATGATCGCTTTGGAGTCAAGCCCTTTAACCTCAGCGTAGGTGTCAAGTTCATTGAAATAGCTCACTCGGAGAGCGAGATAAGTGTTGGCAAACAACTTCACCGCCTCTGCTTCCTTCATCCCCATGAAGAGAGTCGGGATATCCTCCTTTATAGCTCCCTGCTGAAGCAAAGACGCAAATGTGCGTGCCGCCTCCTCAAGCTTCGGGATATCGGCAATGCAACTGATGATTTCATTCTCATCCTTAAACCGCGGATCAGCGATGAGTTTAGGAGTACCGACTATGATACGTGAGGGATACAGATTATCATAGAGAGCCTTTGACTCCCGCAGGAATTCAGGAGAGAAGATAAGATTGAAACGCTCTACGCCCTTTGCCGCATATTTCAGATAAAGTGAGCGACAATACCCCACCGGTATCGTGGATTTGATCACCATTACTGCTTCGGGGTTGACCTTCAGCACAAGATCTATCACATCCTCAAGATGATGAGTGTCGAAATAATTTGTCACAGGATCATAGTTGGTCGGAGCAGCTATGATCACAAAATCAGCGTCACGATAAGCAGCCTCACCGTCAAGTGTGGCGGTAAGGTCAAGATCCTTTTCAGCAAGATACTTCTCGATATACTCATCCTGTATCGGAGAGATGCGTCGGTTTATCTTCTCGACCTTTTCAGGCACGACATCCACAGCCACAACATGATTGTGCTGCGCAAGGAGCGTCGCTATCGACAAGCCCACATATCCCGTACCGGCAACGGCTATATTATATTTTTTCATTATATATGATATATGTCTATGAATTGATAATTACCCTCAGAAATTCAGCAATCTGTATGCTGCCTGAGCTTGGCTTTTGCTGACGAAATTGAAATGCCACCATTCGGTGCGCAGTGGTTTGAAGCCGGCGGCAGTCATCACCCGGCGGAGCAACAGACGGTTCTGACGCTCTGTTTCGGATATGATCCCGTCGCGGACCATACTTTCCTCCTGATCAATATTGGCCTCCTTCCCAAGATGATCAACCGGCGTACCCATCGGAAGCTCATTACCGCGCTCATCAACAATGGTTATATCGACAGCCAGTCCATAGTTGTGTAATCCCCCGCCCTTTGCCGGATTAGCCACATAGTTGGCTTTGGGTGTCCCCTTCACGGCGTCAAACATCCTACGCTGCACGCTCATGGGACGCGCAGCATCCTTGATAAGAAGATTGTAGGCAGGATAGAGCCTATGTAATTCTTCAGAAGCCTTGATGACCGCTCTTGCAGCATCGGGATGAAGATATGCGTCGGTCACATCATCATAAAGTTGCACACCGGTGAAATTATCATCACCCGCATACATCAGCCTCACAGCTATGGTCGTGTCGGCCTTGTTGACCGCCACAAATCCGGCTTCAGCAAGCTGCGAGTCAAGACTGCGGGCATTGATATCTTCACAAAAGTTCATAGTGGACAGGAGTAGTAGCGTTATACTCGTTATGATGGATTTCATTTTACAAAATTATGAAAATTCCTTAAATTTATAGGTGATTTTCATATAAAACACTACATTTGCCGTTGATTTTACAAACTGTCTCTCCACCATAATTATATATAGGCAAATGTCCCGTTTAAAAAACGCCATCATATTTCTTGTCATCACGCTTCTTACGTCCATCACCGTAACGGCCCAGATCAACACCGAGCAGGTGCTCAGAATCGGAGCNAACACGCACTATTTCGAGGACTATGTGCTATCCATCCAGTATTTCAATCAGGTCATAAGTGTCAATCCCCGTCTTGCCAAACCCTACTTCTACCGTGCGATAGCCAAACTTAATCTTGATGACTTTCCCGGTGCGGAAGAGGATGCGACGCTTGCCATCGAACGCAATCCGTTCATTGTCGATGCCTATGAGGTCCGCGGAGTTGCCCGTCAGAATCAGGGGCGGCATCGGGAAGCTATCGAGGACTATAACCGTGTGCTCGATATGCACCCTGAGACCCAAAGCGTACTCTATAACAAGGCGATAGCCCAAAGTATCATCAAAGACTTCGACGGAGCTGAAAAAACACTTGAGACACTGATCAGAAGATATCCCCGTTATGAAGGAGGCTACCTTGGCCGTGCGCGTGTCCGACTTGAAGCAAAGGACACTGTAGGTGCGAAAAGTGACATAGATAAAGCCCTATCCATCAACTCATCGGCCATAAACGGCTATCTCCTGCGCGCCGACATAGCCATCCACTCCGGACAGGACTATAAAAGCGCGCTTGACGACATGAACATGGCCATCAAACTCAGTCCCGACTATGCCGGCTACTATATCAACCGTGCGTTTCTGCGCTATGCCACCGATGATTTCTACGGCGCATTCGAGGACTATGATCACGCTCTGAAACTTGATCCTACCAATTCGACTGCCCTTTTCAACCGCGGTCTCCTCCGAACCGAAGTCCATGACATCAACAAAGCCATCGATGATTTCACGAGTGTGATCAACCTTAATCCTGATGACTACAAGACACTCTACAACCGCTCGATGCTCCTCGCGGAGACCGGAGATTTCAACGGTGCGATAGCTGATATCGACAGGGTTCTCGAAGCATATCCCGATTTTGCCGCCGCCTACTTTCTGCGTTACGACATCCTTCGTCGCAAAGGCAATCTTCGTGCAGCCGAGAAGGATTACAACAAGTCTCTCGCCCTTGCAAAAACCAATGTTCCGGTTGAACCGGATAAACAATTCGCCTCGCCCGGCAATGAAACCACCGGCGAGGATGGTGAACCTGTGATTACCGAAAGTCAGGAACAGGTCAAGAAACGTTTCTCCTCACTTGCTACGGTGTCAGCCCATGCCGACACCGATCAGGGAGGGCTCGCTACGATACGTGGACGCGTGCAGGATCAGGATCTACGAGTGGAACTCGAACCTATATTCATGGTGACTTACTACACCTCGCCGACTGANATAAAACTCAACAGTGAATATATCCGCGAAGTCAACGATATAAATTCCACCGGTCT
The DNA here is from genome assembly GCA_014801945.1 of Bacteroides sp. Taxonomy (GTDB): domain Bacteria; phylum Bacteroidota; class Bacteroidia; order Bacteroidales; family Muribaculaceae; genus Duncaniella. Next base: position 86,229 of record JAAVDF010000028.1, on the reverse strand, counting down.
GCTCCGCTTCGGTCTGCAGGTTACGAACCATGAATCACAGCTACGCGGACCGGAGATCGAACGGACACATCGTTCTTCCATTGAATTTTACGACTCTTACATAGCCAACCACGCGCCACGCGCCATTGACTATTTCGGACGGGCGATGGATCTCTACACTATCGGTGACTACTCTCATGCGCTTGAGGATCTTGACAAAGCCATCAGTCTTACCCCGGATTTTGCCCTTGCCTACTTATTGAGGTCACAGATTCACTACCTCCAGAAACATGCCGGCAAAAAAGACGGCAAAGTCGCCGTCTTACTCGCTGCAGAAGAGAGTTCTGACATTCTCGACGATCTTGAAACCACGCTCCGCCTATCACCCTTCATGCCTCTCGCCTACTACAACAAGGGGGTAATCCTCGCAGAAAGCGGTAAACTTGAGGAGGCTCTTGAAGCATTCACGCGCGCTTTGGAACTCAAACCGGATTTCGGCGAAGCGTATTACAACCGTGGCTACGTCTATCTGACGATGGGCGATCGCGACAAAGCCTTCCCCGATCTCAGCCGTGCGGGAGAATTCGGCATAGTCTCATCATATTCTCTCCTGAAAAGGATGGCAGCCGGACGATGACAACTTACGATTTTGATGGCCCATGATATCAAAATCGTACACAATCCTAATCAATATGTTATCTTGCTGCGGGTTTTGATAGCCTATTGATGAATTTTTCGGATTATTTATCGTAATTTTGCGAAGATTTTAGTAAAATCGCTTAATTTGTCATTTTCACAAACAGATTCCAATCAAAATTACATTAGACTATAAGGTATGAAAGTTTTAAAGTTTGGAGGAACCTCCGTAGGTTCTGCAGAACGCATCCGCCACGTTGCTGACCTCGTATCAGAAAGAGGCAAAAACATCATCGTGCTTTCCGCTATGTCGGGAACCACAAATTCACTTGTCGAGATCGCTGATTATCTCTACAAGAACAATACCAATGGCGCAAAGGAGACCATAAATCTTCTCGAATCAAAATATCTCAAGACCATCGCTGCACTCTATGAAAAACATGAGAGCCGCGAGAANGCNCTCAAGGAAATCAAAGCCTGCTTCAANTACATCCGTTCATTCACTCAGCGCGAGAGCTTCAGCGAGATTGAAGAAAAGATCATTCTTGCTCAGGGTGAGATAATGAGCGTGGCCATGATGACCATCCTCCTCAACGANCGCGGTATTTATGCCGAATCGCTCCCCGCTCTTGACTTCATGAAGACTGATGCCAACGGCGAGCCTGACATGCAGCATATCACTCTCCATCTCCAGCCTCTGCTCGATAAATACATCGATGCCGACATCTTTATCACTCAAGGATTCATCTGCCGCAACTCCACAGGCGAGATCGACAATCTCCAGCGCGGTGGCAGTGACTACACTGCATCACTCATCGGAGCAGCCATCGATGCTGAAGAGATCGAGATCTGGACCGACATCGACGGTATGCACAACAATGACCCGCGCTTTGTTGAAAAAACCAGCCCTGTCAACGAACTTCATTATGAAGAAGCTTCAGAGCTTGCTTACTTCGGTGCAAAAATCCTCCATCCTACCTGCGTGCTGCCTGCAAAGGTCAACAATATCCCCCTCCGTCTCCTCAACACTCTCGAACCCGAAGCTCACGGCACTCTCATCTACAACAACATCACCGAACCCTCCATCAAAGCCGTCGCNGCCAAGGATAATATCGTGGCCATCAAAATCAAGAGCTCGCGTATGCTCCTTGCCTACGGCTATCTGACCCGTGTGTTCGAGACATTCGAGAAATACCGCACACCCATCGACATGATTGCGACAAGCGAGGTAGGCGTATCGCTCACCATTGACTCCGAACGTTTCCTTCCTGAGATCGTCGATGAACTNAAGAAATTCGGTACAGTCACCATTGACCGTGACATGGTGATCATCTGNGTNGTCGGNAACATGGAGTGGACCAATACCGGTTACGAGGCAAAAGCTATGGAGGCTCTCGCCAATATCCCTGTCCGCATGATNTCCTATGGCGGCTCTAACTACAACATCTCATTCCTCATCCGCAAGGAAGACAAAATCGAAGCTCTGCGTCGTCTGAGCGAAGTTCTGTTCAACGAGAAATAATCTGTCAACGAAAAATAATGACACGTTTCCCTATAGAAGAATTCGAGTCTCTGCAGACTCCTTTCTATTTCTACGATCTCAAACTTCTTGACCGTACGCTCAAGGAAATCAAACGAACCGCCCGCGATCCCCGCTTCAAGGTCCACTATGCCATCAAGGCCAACGCCAATCCCGGAATACTCCGCTCCATTCANGCTGCAGGCTTCGGTGTGGATTGTGTCAGCGGATGGGAGATCGAGGCNGCTCTCGAAGCCGGTTTCCGAGGTGACCGCATAGTCTATGCCGGTGTNGGCAAGAGTGACAATGAGATCNGTCTCGGACTCGAAAAAGGCATTGAATGCTTCAATGTCGAATCCGAACCNGAACTGCGTATNATCAGTNAGNTNGCAGTNGAGNNNGGCAAGANNGCCCGNGTGGCTATCCGCGTCAATCCNAATATNGATGCGCACACCCANGCCTATATCACNACCGGACTTGCNGAAAACAAATTCGGCATAAATCTCGAAATGCTNCCCGGATGTNNTNGCNCTCGCNTNTNCNCTNCCCGGCATNGANCTCCGNGGNCTGCATTTCCACATCGGTTCNCAGATCACNGAGACNGAACCATACGTGATGCTCTGCGAGACAATCAANCGTCTGCAGGACGAATTCAACGAGCGTGGTATCCGTTTCACATCAATCAACGTAGGTGGTGGCTTGGGAATAGACTATGCTCATCCCGAACGTCATCCCATCCCCGACTTTGAAAGCTACTTCACCACNTTCCACAANCATCTCCACNTGCGNGANNATCAGGAAGTGCANTTCGAACTCGGCCGATCNNTNGTNGCTCANTGCGGATCGCTNATCACNCGNGTGCTCTACGTCAAGNAAGGCACNACCAAGAAGTTNGCNATCGTTGATGCAGGCATGACCGACCTTATCCGCCCGGCTCTCTACAATGCTCACCACAAAATCGAGAATATATCCAATCCGAACGGTGAACTCCATCACTACGACGTTGTCGGCCCGATCTGTGAATCGTCCGACTGCTTCGGACAGGATGAGACTCTGCCCGAAGTAAAACGCGGTGATCTTCTCGCTCTCCGCTCGGCCGGTGCATACGGTGAGATCATGGCTTCGCGCTACAACTGCCGTCCATTTGCACCATCCTACTTTTCAGAACGTTAACCTTAATTCATTCTCATTATCATGGCAGACAACAGTGATCCCAAAGAGATCTACAAGGATGCAGATCCCTTGGAACTACCTGAGAACGCCTTCCGTGAACTCGGAGAGGACGAGACCTACCGCCCTATCATGCACCCCGCGCATGACTACCCGGAGGTCACGCCTTACTCCGTCGGCATGGGTCTTGTTCTCGCAGTTATCTTNAGTGCGGCAGCAGCTTATCTCGGACTGAAGGTCGGACAGGTTTTTGAAGCGGCNATCCCCATCGCCATCATAGCNGTCGGCCTTTCGGGAGCTCTGAAAAAACAGAATCCTCTCGGCCANAACGTCATCATCCAGAGCATCGGTGCATGTTCAGGTGTGATTGTGGCCGGTGCGATCTTTACCCTCCCTGCACTCTACATCCTTCAGGCAAAGTATCCTGAAATCTCCGTCAGCTTTTTCCAGATCTTCCTGAGCTCACTCCTCGGAGGTATCCTCGGAATCCTGTTCTTCATACCCTTCCGCAAATATTTCGTGAAGGATATGCACGGCAAATACCCCTTCCCTGAGGCCACAGCNACCACTCAGGTGCTTGCAAGCGGAATCGGCAAGGCTTCAGCCAAGGATGGNGGACAGGCCAANACCCTTGTGATCGCATCGCTCATCGGCGGTATCTATGACTATATCGTGGAGACATTCGGATGGTGGGCAGGAGTGCTCAACACCACCGTNGCTGACTGGGGACAGACTCTCGCCGAGAAAACCAAGCTNGTCATGAGCTGCAACACCGGTGCGGCAGTGCTCGGCCTCGGTTANATCATCGGTCTNAACTACGCTTTCATAATCTTTGCAGGTTCAGTGTTCGTNTGGTGGGTACTCATTCCCCTGCTCGGTACTTACGGCAGTTCTGAGATCGCAGCCATGTCGCCCGACGCTATTTTTGCCGACTANGCCCGNATGATCGGTATCGGCGGCATCGCAATGGCCGGTATCATCGGCATCGTGAAGTCGTGGGGCATTATCCGTAGTGCTGTCGGTCTGGCCGGACGCGAATTGCGCGGTAAGGCCGACGGAGCTACCACAGTNCGTTGGCANCAGGACATCTCNATGAAGCATATTGTATTCTTCGTCTCGATTGCTCTTGTGGCTGTGCTCATATTCTTCTGGTTCGGTGTCATCCACACTTTCTGGCAGGCACTCGTGGCATGGCTCGTCGTNACGGCCATTGCTTTNCTCTTCACNACTGTGGCNGCAAANGCTATAGCTATCGTGGGTTCAAATCCCGTGTCCGGAATGACGCTCATGACACTGATCATCGCCTCTGCAATCTTCGTNGCCATCGGTCTCAACGGCTCGTCAGGTATTGTCGCGTCAATGGTGATCGGCGGTGTAGTCTGCACGGCNCTTTCNATGGCCGGAGGTTTTGTTACAGACCTCAAAGTCGGTTACTGGCTCGGTTCCACTCCCAAGAAACAGGAAAGCTGGAAATTCCTCGGCACTCTCGTATCCGCAGCCACTGTCGGCGGTGTCATCCTCCTGCTCAATCAGGTATATGGCTTTACCGGTGACAACGCCCTCGTCGCTCCGCAGGCCAATGCCATGGCCAAGGTAATCGAACCACTCATGATGGGTGGTGATACTCCTTGGATTCTCTANATGGTCGGTGCGATCCTCGCCCTGCTTCTCAACTGGCTCGGNGTACCCGCACTCGCNTTCTGTCTCGGCATGTTCATTCCTTTGCAGCTCAACACTCCCCTGCTTGTCGGTGGTGCNATTGCATGGTTCGTCGGCAGNCGTTCGAAAGACAAGTCGATCAACGATGCACGCCGCGACCGCGGTACTCTCATCTCTTCAGGTCTCATTGCCGGTGGTGCGCTCTTCGGAGTGTTTGCCGCTCTCACACGCTTCCTCGGCTTTGAATATACCAACCCGATGGATGCCATCACCACCCAGTGGGCCGGTCTTGCAGTCTATGCGCTTCTTATAATCTACCTTATATGGGAATCAATGAAAGCTAANNCTCTCAAAGACTGATAGGAAGAACATCAGAAAAATTCATGAAACAGATCAATCGTGAAATACTGTCGATAGCAGTACCCTCGATTGTTACCAACATCACCACTCCACTGCTCGCGCTGATGGATGTGGTGATTGTTGGTCACATGGGGGGTGCTGACTACATTGCCGCCATAGCTGTCGGAGGAACGATCTTCAATATGATCTACTGGCTTTTCGCCTTTCTGCGCATGGGTTCAAGCGGTCTGACCGCACAAGCNTATGGAGCTGGAAACAGATCTGAATGCGANATGGTCCTACAGCGCGGACTTCTTGTTGTCGTCACAGCTTCNGNNCTGATGATTGCCTGNCAANTACCGATATTCCGTCTCGCANGTTTCCTTTTCGAGATCAAGGACANNATTCGGGAGATGGTCAGCGACTATTTCACCATTCTTATATGGGGTGCGCCCGCATCACTGGGTGCATTCGTAGTCTCNGGATGGTTTCTCGGACAGAAAGACGCACGGACACCCATGNGTGTGGCTTTCGTCATCAATATCTCCAATNTCGTCATAAGCCTCCTTCTCGTCTATGGATTCGGCATGAAGATCAGTGGAGTGGCTCTCGGCACACTCTGTGCNCAGTGGCTCGGCTTCATTGTCGCCATTTCANCGGCTATCCGTAAGTATCGTCCGCAAGCGGCTTCGGCCATCCGACTGTTTGANCCACAGGAACTGAAACGCTTCTTCTCCATAAATATAAACATCTTCTTCCGTACTCTCTGCCTGATCGCAGTCACAGTATGGTTCACGCGNACCGGTTCTTCACAAGGGACGGACATTCTTGCCGTCAATACCCTCCTGATGCAATTTTTCACCCTATTTTCATATTTCATGGACGGTTTCGCCTTTGCNGGCGAGTCNCTTTGCGGAAACTATATCGGTAAAAAAGATTCCGATGGGCTACGTGCCACCGTCAGCGCGCTCTTTCGNTGGAGCATCCTCATGGTGGCGATCTTCACCNTTGTCTATGCACTTGCCGGCAACGGTATCATGACGCTCCTAAGCGACGATCCCGGCGTGATCCTGTCATCAAAAGAATTTTTCGCTTGGGTGATNGCAATTCCAGCNGTAGGCTTTGCAGCTTTTACGTGGGACGGTATTTTCATCGGAGCGACACGAACCCGCGAAATGCTCATGTCCATCGCCGCCGCCACTGCGATCTATTTTATCACCTACACGCTCCTTTTTCCGAAATTAGGTAACCACGGACTGTGGATAGCNTTCCTCGCCTACCTCCTGACCCGTGGACTCGTCCTGACCCTACTCCGTCACCGTCTCTACAAACTATAGANAGNGTAAATCCAATGATCCGATCACTGAACNACCGGTTATAGAATGNAAGAATCCCCTGTCAAACTTCAATCCGTTTGACAGGGGATTCTTTATATGTTACTGAAGATAAATGCCGTTATTCTTCCGACACGGCTGTTGAGTCGCCATAGGTCTCTTTAACGAAATAGACGCAGAGCGCACCGATNANAAGCAGCACACCNGCAAGGACAAGCATNTTGACCTGACGGCCACCGAGAAGCGGGAGCACCACTCCNCCGAGAGCTGCTGCACAGATCTGAGGAATACAGATAGTGCCGTTGAACAGGCCGAGNTATGTACCCATATTCTTACCGGAGATAGAGTTTGTCAGGATGGTGAACGGAAGCGCAAGCATAGCAGCCCANGCGCAGCCGATNAGCANGAACGATGCGAAGAGCACATATTGATCCGTCACAAAAAGCGTCGAAATAAAACCGACGGCACCAAGCAGGAGACTGAGCGCATAGATCACCTTATGGCTCTTGAAACGCGGAATCACGATAGCCCAGATAACTGAACCTACAGCCTGCACGGCAAAAAGCACGCCAACCCAGTTACCGGCTGTCTGATAAGCCTCCGTATCAGTATTGGTCGTACCCCACACGGTGTCAGCAATCGCACCGGTAGTATAGGTCCACATATAAAGGAAAGCCGACCAGCAGAAGAACTGTACAAGTCCGACGGTCCAGAAAGTTTTGGGAGCGTGGCGCAGGAGGCTCATCATGCTGCTCTTTTCCTCCGTCTGCTCTTGGGTGATGCCATGATATTCGGCATACTCCTTGGGAGGCATTTCACGTATGGTCGCAAAACTGTAGATCACACAGAGAATCAGNACGGCCGCTCCTATATAGAATGAATAAGTCACNGCATCCGGCACCTGACCGGCCGGAGCAAGATTGCTCACACCTATGGCAGTAAGGGTGATCGGCGCGAGATANCCCACGAGACTACCGGCATTGCAAAGGAAGCTCTGAATGGAGTATGCAAGACCCTTCTGACGTTCGTTGACCTGATCACCGACAAGCATCTTGAACGGCTGCATAGCCATATTGATCGACGTGTCAAGAAACATAAGGGCTATGAAACCGAAAATCATCGCACCGCCTACCGTCAGGCCGAAGCTTCCGGCATTGGGAAGCAGACACATCACGACTACCGCGATTGCCGCACCGAGGAGCAGATATGGCAATCGGCGTCCAAGCTTGTTCCAAGTACGGTCACTGGCCGCACCGACAAGAGGCTGAACCAATATACCCATAAGTGGCGGAAGAATCCAGAAATAACTCAACGAATGTGGGTCAGCCCCCAGTGTGGCGAATATTCGTGAGATATTCGCGCTCTGAAGCGCATAGGCAATCTGCACTCCGAAAAATCCGAAACTCAGATTCCAGAGTTTCATGAAACTTTGATCCGGCTTATTTTTAACCATAAAGTGTAAGAGTAATTGATATAATCTGTTCGTTAATTTAATTTTCCATTCCTGTCAGTCCCTCTGCTCAATTAATTCATAGAGTTTTCTGATCTCCTCAGCCCATATCTCCTCATTGGGAGTTTCGAGGATAAGCGGGATGTTGTCCATACGCGGATCGTTCATCAATCTGCGCCAGAACCATTCGTTAAGATGCCCGGTGAAGATAGGAGCATGGCGATCGACCTTCGATCCAAGCGTTTTCAGTGTGTCATTGAGATGCATACCGCAGAGATATTCCATGCCGATTATCCTCTCAAATTCTGACCACGTAGCCGTATATGACTCCTCATCCACCATATCATAGCCGGATGTATAGGCATGACACGTGTCAATGCAGACACCGATCCTGCTCTTGTCCTCAACCTTGTCAATAATACGGGCTATTTGTTCGAAAGTATAGCCAAGGTTGCTCCCTTGACCGGCCGTGTTCTCTATGACTGCTTTGACTCCGGATGTCTGATCAAGGATGCCGTTGAGTGACTCGGCTATGAGATCGAGACAGGCATCCGTATCCATCTCGCGCATGTGTGAGCCGGGATGGAAGTTAAGCATTGTCAGTCCAAGCTGTTCACAGCGACGCATCTCGTCAAGAAATGCCTCTCTCGACTTCTGCAATTTCTCCTTGTCAGGTGAACCGAGATTGATCAGAAAACTGTCATGCGGTAGGATCACGTCAGATGTATAGCCGCAAGCCGCACAGTTTTCCTTAAACGCCTCGGCCTCACCGGCGGAGATAGGTTTGGAAGTCCATCTCGACGGATTACGGGTGAAGAGTGCAAATGATTTTGCCCCTATTAAATGGGCATTGAGCGGAGCACGGCTTACACCTTGCTCCACCGAGACATGTGCCCCGATGTATTTCATAAAGGAAGTGTGATTACGCATTAAATTTTCGCAAATTTACTAAAATATCCGTATCTTTGCAAAAAATTTAAGGTTAACATTTCCAAATTAAATTATGGCTCAGAAACCCTCAATTCCCAAAGGTACCCGCGACTTCACTCCGGCAGAAATGGCTCGCCGCAACTATATTTTCGACACCATCCGTAGTGTGTTCCATTTATTCGGGTTTCAGCAGATAGAGACTCCTGCCATGGAGAATCTCTCCACCCTCATGGGAAAATATGGTGAGGAGGGTGACAAACTTCTCTTTAAGATCCTCAATTCCGGTGATTTCCTGCGCGGTGTAGATCCGGCACTCATTGAATCGGGAGACTGTCCGCGTCTCGCTCCGAAACTCTGTGAGAAAGGACTGCGTTACGACCTCACAGTGCCCTTCGCACGTTTCGTCGTCATGCACCGCAATGACCTTTCATTCCCCTTCAAGCGATTCCAGATCCAGCCCGTATGGCGTGCTGACCGTCCGCAGAAAGGCCGCTACCGCGAATTTTATCAGTGTGATGCAGATGTGGTTGGCTCTGACTCACTTCTCAACGAAATAGAGCTTCTGCAGATGATCGATGAGGTGTTCAGCCGTCTCGGTATCCGCACGACCATCAAACTCAATAACCGCAAGGTGCTTGCCGGTATCGCAGAACTTGTAGGAGCACCCGACAAGATTGTAGATATAACCGTAGCTATTGACAAGATCGATAAAATCGGCCTCGACAAAGTGAAGGAAGAACTGGCCGAACGCGGACTGAGTGCCGAAGCAATTGACCGCATCACACCTATAATCACCCTTACGGGTAGCAATGAAGAGCGTCTAAGCCGTCTCGCCGAGCTTCTTCAGGGTAACGAGACCGGCCTCAAAGGTGTTGAGGAACTACGCATCGTCATGGAAGGTTCGAAGAATCTCGGTCTCCGTTCGGAACTCGAACTTGACGTGAGCCTCGCGCGTGGCCTCAACTACTATACCGGTACTATCATCGAAGTCAAGGCGCGCGACGTCGAGATCGGTAGCATAACAGGTGGCGGCCGCTATGACAACCTCACAGGTGTGTTCGGACTTCCCGGAGTGTCGGGCGTAGGTATATCTTTTGGTGCCGACCGTATTTATGACGTGCTCAACGCTCTTGACCTTTACCCGGCCGACATAGCAGGTGCAGCTAAGGTAATGTTTACAAATTTCGGCCCTGCTGAAGCTGCCAAGTCACTTCAGATCATCAAGACCCTCCGTGCAAACGGCATTTCAGCCGAAATCTACCCGGATGCCGCCAAGATGAAGAAGCAGATGGGACGCGCGGATGCTCTCGGTATCCCCTTCGTCGCCATAATCGGCGAAAGCGAATTGGCCGACGGTACAGTAACACTCAAAAACATGACATCCGGCGAACAACAGAGCCTCACCGTAGATGAACTCGTGAAAGCTCTCGCCTAACGGACCGGAATCTCCCCTCTCCACCTGTCTGAATGATAAAAATATTATTCAGACTCACGCAGACATCATGAGAAACTGTCGAAGTTTTCGGCCCGGACAGGCTTGATAAAACCCGACAGTTTCTCATATATTACCAATAATTTGGTCATTTGGCCATCTGCGACATCACCTTTGGCAATTATTGGTTACTTTTGTCACAGGAAACCTATTAATACAGATATGCTCATATCGGACTCACTGACCACTTTCGGCAGATATTGCCTCTTCATACAGAAGGTCTTCACCAATCCGGACAAATGGAAGATCTTCATAAAACGGACATTTTTCGAGATCACAAAACTCGGTGTCGATTCCATCCCGCTCGTGATAGTCATCTCGCTTTTCATAGGTGCGGTAATCACGATTCAGATGCAGCTCAACATCATCTCACCGCTCGTCCCCTCCTATTCGACAGGCCTTGCAACACGTGAGATCATCCTCCTTGAATTTTCCAATTCGATCCTTTGCCTCATTCTTGCCGGCAAAGTCGGATCAAACATCGCGTCAGAAATCGGCACGATGCGTGTCACCGAGCAGATCGACGCACTCGACATAATGGGTGTCAATTCTGCCAATTTCCTTGTCCTTCCGAAAATCATCGGATTCCTCATCTATATGCCCATACTTGTGGTGTTCTGTATCTTCACCTCGTTTCTCGGTGGTGTATTCATATCTGTGTTCACCTCAATGATACCCCTCAACCGTTTCATCTACGGCCTGCAGACCATGTTCTCGGAGTGGTATGTATGGTATGGCCTGATAAAATCCCTCTTCTTTTCATTCATCATCACTTCCGTAGCCGCATTCTACGGTTACTATGTCAAAGGCGGTGCGCTCGAAGTCGGCAAAGCGTCAACCAACGCCGTTGTCGCTTCCAGCATCCTTATCCTTCTCCTTGACGTTGTACTGACCAAACTCTTGCTCCAATGATCGAAGTCAAAAATATCACCAAATCATTTGACGGCAGGACAATTCTCCACGATGTCTCAGCCACTTTCCACACAGGCAAGACGAACCTTATCATCGGCCAAAGCGGATCGGGCAAGACAGTGCTTGTCAAGTCGCTTGTCGGACTCCTGCGTCCGGAGCAGGGACAGATCCTGTATGACGGACGCGATCTTCTCCAAATGGATGCCAATCAGGTCAAGGCTTTGCGAAAAGAGATCGGTATGCTCTTCCAAGGATCTGCACTCTTTGACTCGGAAACCGTGCTTGGCAACGTCATGTTCCCGCTCACAATGTTCACTAAAATGTCATATAGCGAGATGCGTGACCGTGCCGAATTTTGCCTTGAGCGAGTAAACCTCAAGGGCGCGGACAACAAATATCCCTCGGAGATCTCCGGAGGCATGCAGAAACGAGTGGCCATCGCACGAGCCATCGCGCTAAATCCGAAATATCTCTTCTGCGACGAGCCTAACTCCGGACTTGACCCCCGCACATCCATCCTCATTGATGAACTCCTGAGCGATATTACCCACGAATACAACATAACTACCATCATCAACACCCACGACATGAACTCGGTGCTCGGTATAGGTGAGAACATCATCTTCATCAATAAAGGCTACCGCGAGTGGGTCGGTGACATGCACGAGATCTATCAGACGTCCAACGAGGCTCTCAACGAATTTGTCTTTGCCAATGATCTTTTCCAGAAAGTCAAAGCCTACGTCCTGAGCCATGAGACTCAGACTCCTCCTCACGCCGCACGATAGGACTCCTTGGACAGCATTTAATTCCTCATATAACTGAATGAAAGAGAGCATGCATCAGATCTGATGCACGCTCTCTCAGTTTTAATGGACAAAAATAATTGGAGATATTGGGGAGAGAAAAGAATGAGTATTATTCAACACCTGTAAGATCTACGGCATAGATACCGCGCTTGCCTGTCGGATAGACACCTCGGAGGATCATCACCTTCTCGTCACCGCTACCCTTCATGATGGCCTTGTAGATCTTCTCCACATCGTCGGGCGACGATACGCGGCTATCATTGATCGAATAGACGATGAATCCCTGCTTGACACCGGAGTCACTGAAACGCCCCTTGGATAGAGCTGTCACCTGCACGCCGTTGCTGAGACCGAGCTGACGGAGAGTTGCCTCATCGACCTTCTTGAAAGCACATCCGAGATCAGTGAAGTCACCGGCCTTGGTGACCTGCATGTTGCCCTGCGGGTTGCGGAGCGTCACATCCACGGACTGAGTCTTGTTGTCACGGACGTATGTAACCTTGATCTTGTCGCCGGGACGGTACTTGGCCACCTGTTCCTGAAGCTGGGCCACGTTGTCGGTCGGTGTATCGTTGATCTTCACGATGACATCGTTCTTCTTCAGACCAGCTTCCATTGCCGAGCTGCGGTCACTTACCTCACCGACATAGACACCCTTGGTCACGGCTGTAATGCCTTTCTCCTTGGCAATTTCATTGGACAGATCGGAGATTGAGACACCAAGCACCGCACGCTGGACAGTTCCGTACTGACGGAGGTCACTCATCACCTTCTTCACAATAGAGGTCGGCACGGCGAAGGAATAGCCGGCATAGTTGCCCGTCTGGCTATAGATAGCGGTATTGATACCTATCAGTTCACCTGCGAGATTCACGAGCGCACCGCCTGAGTTGCCCGGATTGACAGCGGCATCCGTCTGGATATATGATTCAATACCCATGCGGCCGTTGTTATGACCGCCGATACTACGGCTCTTAGCCGACACGATACCGGTCGTTACGGTAGAAGTAAATCCAAAAGGATTACCGACGGCAAGCACCCACTCGCCCACCTTCAGAGCCTCGCTGTCGCCCATAGGGATAACCGGGAGGTCAGTAGCGTCAATCTTGATGAGTGCGAGGTCAGTCGTGGCATCTGCGCCTACGACCGTAGCGTCAAACGTACGGTTATCATTGAGAGTCACTTCCAGACGCTCTGCATCGTCGATGACATGATTGTTTGTCACGATATATCCGTCCGCGCTGATGATCACACCCGAACCAAGGCCCGAAGGCTGCTGACGCTGTTCGTGCTGCTCCTGCTGACGGGGCTGACTGCGGCGGCTACCGCCGTTGGGATTGCCGAAGAAGAAATCAAAGAACGGATCGTTGAAATATCCACCGCTGTTGCCTCCCTGACTGTAGCCTCTGGGAGTGGCATAGCTTTTGATCGAGACTACACCGTTGATGGTGCTCTCGGCTGCTGTGGTGAAATCCGAATGGTTGGCCGGAAGCTGAGCCACACGTGTCACTCCGCTGCCCTGCACACCGCTCTGATCGAAAAGTTCGGTGTAGCTTCGTGCAGCTTCGTAATTATCGCCGAAAAGAGTGCGTTTCATTGCGATTGCCGTCACTGCCGAACTCAGGACTGCAGTCCCGGCAGCCAGCATGATGATTTTCCCTGTTAATTTCATTTTTGATAGCTTATCAGTGATTGTTTATTAATTTTTTTCTGATGAATTCTTAAAGCACCGGAGATTGGTTTAATCTGACGGATCGGGGAGCATTGCCCCCACCGCTGTGTTCCATGCTTCTTGCCTATAAGACGGCAAAAAGTATGCAATGTTACATCCGCTATGTGACAGTTTAAAATAAATTAAGACGATTTTCGGAGCATTTAAGATATATTTAGCCCTTGAAGCTGATATATGTTGTTTTGTTAAAATAAAACTGTCAGTTTTTATTTGTAATTTTGCCACATGATGTCAAAAAAACCACCTCTCCTGCTGCTTTTGGCCATTGTGGCCTCCCTGCTTGCGTCATGCGGCAGTTCAAAGCACACCTCCGCCATCCCTTATCAGTCCAAGGGCGGAGGCCGCGCTGACACGCGCACGTTTGAAATTCCCAAGTCACTTCCACCACAGTCCAACGCACTTCTCGACGAAGCTCGCCGGTGGCTCGGCACACCATATAAATACGGTGGTGAGGACAAACGCGGTGTCGATTGTTCTGGTCTCGTGATCAATGTCTATCGAAGCGCGCTCGACATTAAATTGCCGCGAAGCTCAAGCGAGCAGGCACGCTATTGCTCTCCGCTGCAGAAAAATCAGCTTATGCCGGGCGATCTTATCTTCTTTGCCACAGGTTCATCAAAGACCGTATCTCACGTCGGAATCTACGTCGGTGACGGACGTATGATCCATTCATCCACATCGGGTGGCGTAGTGGTCAGTGACATTGAATCCGATTATTACGTCAGAACCTACGCTGGCGCAGGATCGGTGGATAAATACCGAGCCATGATCTCCAAATCGTCAGCAAAATCCACCTCTAAACCATCCCACAAAACACCTACCTCATCCGGTTTAGCCTCATCCGGCCAAAAGACCCCTCCTGCCCAGCAGCCATCCACCGCTCCAGCCGGAGAAGCCCTACCTTATAAGATGACACCTGTGACATCGCTTCCGCAGAAATCAACCACACCTGTCACAACGAACAATCAGCCCGCTCCTGCCGTTGTTTCTGAGACAGCGACTCCCGTTCCGGCCGTAAAATCCAACCGGACCATAGCGACAGTCACCGCCACCCCTATCCGCGAGTCAAAACAGGCAACTAAAGCCACTGTCCCGACTGTTTCTGCCGAATCTCCTAAAGCAAAGGCTGAACCCACCGCCGATGAGGCTCGCAAAGCAGTCCTCAACTCGCTTATCGAGCAGAAAATCGACTCCATCCTGAACAAATGAGCCGTTAATAACAACGTTTACTTTTCATCAATTCAGACCAATGAACCGCACCATCGCCCCAAAAGTATATAATTTCGGACCCCTCGTCCTCGCCCCTGCATCAACCCACACACTTCCTAACGGCATACGGATCTATGTCGAGAGCGGTAGCGAGATCGAAGTCAGCCGTCTGACGGTTGCCCTTCCCGCAGGAGAGGCCGAATCACCGAAACCGGGATTGGCGTCATGTGCGGCAATGGTTCTGATCGAGGGAACTAAACGTATGACCGGAGAAGAAATAGCCAATACACTCGAATACAACGGTGCTTGGATTAACTCCTCAGTCTCAACCCACTATTCCACCATTACCCTATCGAGTCTCAACGACAAGTTTGAGGATCTTCTTCCGGTACTTGCTGAAATGATACTGTTTCCCACGTTCCCGGCTGAGGCTGTCGCCAACCTGCTCCAACGTCAGGCAGCACGACTGGACATCGAGCATGGGAAAGTATCATTCCTTGCCGATAAAGCCATACGTCCCGTCGCTTACGGCGAATCCAATCCGCTTGCCCGGACTGACTCGCCCGACGAGATCCGGTCCTTCACGCCGGAAGAGCTTTCAGATTTTCACTACTCACGTCTTGATCCCAAAGAGATTCATATCTTCTTCGCAGGAAACATTACCGAGACTATGATAAAGGCGGTTGATAAGGTCTTCTCCCGTTTCCCCTCACACGCTTCCGTCCCCATAGCTCCCCTCCATTTCCCTGACAAGATAGAAAAACAGCAACGGATCGACGTCACATTGGATCATGCTCGACAGAGCGCGGTAAAAATGATGATTCCTGCCGTCGGTCGTGAGAGTGATGATTTCGTCCCTCTACGTGCCGCTGTAACTGCCCTCGGTGGATACTTCGGTAGCCGTCTTATGCTAAATATACGTGAGGACAAGGGGCTTACCTACGGTATTTCCGCCGCACTTCTCGGCTACTCGCAGCGCAGTTTCATCACCGTCGCAACCCAGACAGACGGATCGACGAAAGAAGAAGTGATCCGCTTGATATTCGACGAGATGGAAAAGATGAAAGATCCTGCAAGCTATACCGACGATGAGATCAGACGTCTCTCTCGCTTCCTTCTTTCAAACCTCGCCACCATCCTTGATACTCCCTTCAGCCGGATAGATTATACGCAGACTCATATCTTCGCATATACACCTGATGATTACTTCGAACAGCAGGAACGTCTCGCACGCAATCTCACCCCCGACATTCTTGCCGACATGGCCCGGCGTTATTTCGACACTTCCGCGGCCATAATTGTAACGGCGGGAAACTGATCTATGCTTAATGCGATAAAGGTTAAACTTTTGACCGTGTGACACGTCTAAATAGTATTGTTTCTTCTATCACACTTTTAATTCTTTCCGCTATGCTCAACAAGATCTCTACCTCCCTGCTGACTATCGGTCTTCTGTGGTTCACATATTCAACATCTGCAGCTCAGACCCCGCATCATGAAGCTCCCCACCAACAGCAGGAACAGGCCGCACGTCATGGAAATAACGGTCATCAGAAACCCGGCAGACCGCATAGACCGCACAGACCATCGTATTTCGTTGATAGCAACGGTGTTTATTTTGACGGACATCAGGTGAAAGGTGCAAGCAGCATGAACTTCAAGGATCTCGGCGATTTTTATGCTAAAGACACGTGGAATGTTTATTACCAAGGAGTGAAAATTTCCGGAGCGAGTGCCGGTTCATTCACCGTCCTCGGTGACGGATATGCCAAGGACACATGGAGCGTATATTTCAACGGAAAAAAGATTGGGGATGCATCGGCCGGATCATTTCAAGTATTGAAAGACGGCTACGCCAAAGACACGTGGAATGCTTACTACTTAGGAGTAAAAATTTCAGGTGTAAGTGCCGGTTCGTTCACCGTCCTACGTGATGGATATGCCAAGGATACGTGGAATGCCTATTTTGATGGCAAGAAGATCAGCGGTGTCTCCGCAGGATCTTTCCAAGTTCTGAAAGACGGCTACGCAAAAGACACATGGAGCACGTATTATTTCGGTAAAAAAGTCAAATAATCCTCCCTATGTCAGCCCTCAATGTGATACTGTGACTACCTTTGTTGGATAGTA
Organism: Bacteroides sp.; assembly: GCA_014801945.1. Lineage (GTDB taxonomy): Bacteria > Bacteroidota > Bacteroidia > Bacteroidales > Muribaculaceae > Duncaniella. Next base: position 68,929 of record JAAVDF010000028.1, on the reverse strand, counting down.
TCCTGACAGCTATAAAACAAGCCGGAATATTAATTCTCCTGTTAATGGATAAGATGAAACCATAATTACGCGAGCAAGGTTTTTTCAGGAATTGAGGAGTGCGAATAGCTTGTGAAGATTTGAGTAGGATTCACCTTCTTCGCCAATGGCTGTTGCGTTATTTATGGCTGTTGTCAGTTTGTTATCCGCCAAGAGAATAGCAACCCAGTTTTCTTTTGAAAGATATGATTGCTGCTTGCTGAAGTTGGGCAGATAACGATGTAAAGCAGCTATTACATCATCAGACGTTGCGAAGTAGCGGTTTGTATTGAGGTAATGGAGTAGAAACCAGAACTCGATTGATGGCATACTTTCGCAGATGATTACTGAGGGGTTATTGGCATATCGCCGGCGCATAGCATCAAATTTAGCTTTGTCTGCTTGGTGTATGCGCGTTACATCCACATCAAATACACACACGGCAATACCGTCATCTGCAAGCACTCGCTCAACCTGACGCTGAACATCATCAATATTCTGCTCTGCAAAGTTACGTGGCTTGCATACATAGTTATAACCATTTAGGCGTTTCAAATGCGTGAAATAGAAACGCTCGGTCGCGCCCTCGCCTATGATTGTAATCGCGGGATTTTTGAGCTTACGCTCTTTGATTCTTCTTGCCATAATTACAGTACGTTGGGAAGTGCGCCGAAACGACCGTTCATATATGCGCGGTGTATGGACGATAGTTTATTCAGTCCCTTGAAATCAACGAGAGAGAATAACTGAGAACTGCCGTCTTTGCCTTTCTCCGTAAACCAAACCGAATCCTTTCCAAAAATATCATCAATATCTTTCAGAATCGGGTCATAGTGGGTAGATACCAGTAGCTGCGACTGATTTTCGGGAGTATTGACAAACTTTGAGAGAATATACTCCATTAAGTTGGGGTGCATTGATGCCTCAATCTCATCAATACATAGGAATGCCTGACGGTTCAGTTGCTCAAATATCATAGATTCCAGTTCGACCATTCGCTTGGTGCCTGTACTCTGGCAAGCCTCCGGGAGAACATAATTCTGCGTTCCGTCGGCGTTCTCAACCTTATGTCCAAATAGAGCCGCCATCTTCTGAATTTTAATATCAGAAATATTGAAGTCGGCTTCCTTTGCGAATTGCAGTAGATATTCGCGGAGATCTTCGCTGTCGGCAATATGCTTCTTCGCGTCATTTGAAAGCGTCGAGAGTGAACCGCTTTGCAACGGGAGAATACGGTTGTCAATCCAGCGGCGCATATTATCAAGATAGGCAACCGAGACATTTACTTTCTTCAATGTAGCTAACAGCGACATATTGCGGAGACAGTTCATCGTCATGACGTCCACCTCTGCCTGCGAAAGTTTGGCAACAGCCGGATTGAAATTCAATCTGGATATCCCCCCTACATCCTCACGGCAGAACACTTTTGTCGGGCGATTGGAAAGATACACAAAGAGCGACTCGTGGCAAACTTTTTCAGGATTGACCTTGAGCTTATACCAATAGCGGAGACCGTCGGCATAGAATTTCAATTCAAATTCTGTGTCGAAAGAAAGAGCATCTTCCCTTAATAAAAATGGCTGTACGTCCGTACCGTCATCATTTGTAGAAGGAAGTGTATTCCAGAACCGACGTAGGAACTCAACGGCATCAAGTAGATTTGACTTACCGCTTGCATTTGCGCCCAATACGACGGCAAAGCGCAACAGTTTAACTCCGTCGGGCATTACGACCACGCTATTGTAGCGATCATCTTCCGATGGCTCAAAACTCAGTTCCACTTCATCACGAAATGACTTGAAATTTCGTATTTTCAGCTCTTGTATCATATCCTGTACGATTTAATACTGCAAATATAGCGAAATCATATCGCATTTTCAAAATTAGATTAAGATATTTAGCGATTTTAATGATGGCTTTGGGGCTTTTTATACTAAATTATAAATCAAAATCAGCCAATCTTAACTACTTAATTATACAACTCAGCTTTAACTTTACCTTTACCACTGCTCTTGCATATAATTTTTTGAAAGTAGAACATGATATTTAAATGGGATTTCGTAAATTTGCATCTTGATTTTGCAATAGAAATCGCTTCCAATATCATACCCCCCAATCTATTCAAAGCCCGTCTATCAGATGTTTGAACTTCAATTCACTCCGACTATCATAATTCTCCTCTCTATCATTGTCGTAGCCTCCCTCTACCTCATTTTAGGATTCCGTCATTATGTGGCCTCGGTCAGTTCTCGGATCACACGAGACAATGAAGCTCCATTCCCTACGGAGCCGTCAGCCTATCCCTCGGTATCCGTAATAGTGTATTCTGAAGATGATGCCTCCAATCTGGAAATACTCCTTCCACAGATTCTTGAACAGCAGTACGACGGCCACTTTGAAGTGATCGTTGTCAATGACGGTGCGGTTTCATCAACAAAAGATGTCATCGCTCGTCTCGAACGCCGCTATCCAAATCTCTACATGACCTTCACCCCACTTGAGTCGCGTTCGCTGTCAAGGAAAAAACTCGCCATCACTCTTGGCATAAAGGCTGCACGCTATGAGGTGATCATGCTTACCACAGGTAATTGCCGCATTGAATCGCCTACATGGTTAAAATGCATGATGCGCCATTTCATCACAGGTAAAGAAGTCGTGATCGGCTATGCAACACCACTTATCCCTGACGATGTACCTAATCCGTGGAAGCGGCTTCACTCTTTCGATGAAGTCCGCACAGCTGTCGAATATCTCTCGTGGGCTATAGCCGAACGTCCTTATCGTGGCAACTGCTACAATCTCGCCTACCGCCGTTCGGTTTTTTTCAAGAACAAGGGTTTCTCACGCACTCTGCATCTGAAGTTCGGTGACGATGACCTTTTTGTCAACGAAGTGGCCAACGCACATAACACCGCCGTCGAACTCTCCACTGCCTCAATCGTCGAGGTTCTTGATTCATACCCACAGATAGCACATCGCAATGCAAAACTGCGTTATGACTACACGGCAAAATCACTGCGCACATGGTCACGAGTATTCTTCGGCTCATGCTCATTGGCATGGTGGATTCTGCTTGGATCAGCCGTAGCACTTTCCATCATTGGTTTCCCGTCCATAATTCCGCTTATCGCAGCCTGTGTGATATGGCTCGCCGTGACCATAACACTGATGTTTGCTTGGCGCAAGACATCACGGTCACTCGGTTCGCGTCCCTTGCTCCTTACAGTGCCTTGGTTCATGACCTACGAACCTGTCTATAACTTCTACTATCGGATCAAAGGACTGTTCAAACGCGGTCACAACCTCACTTGGAACTGATCGGCAATTTACTTATTCTGCCGGCGTATTAAAAATCCCATAAACGATGAAAGGCACTATTGAGATCAACGGTCTGCGGCTCTTCGCCCGTCACGGAGTGTTTGAGGAAGAGCGACGCAACGGTAACACATTCGAACTTACAGTACATCTCGACTACCCTATAGAAAAGGCGATGGAGAGTGACGACGTTACCGACACGCTGAACTATGCGGAGGCCATCGAGATTATCCGATCCCAGATGGATATTCCGTCCGACCTGCTCGAACATGTCGTCGGTCGTATTTACCGTGCATTGACCGAGGCTTATCCGGCCATTTCCGGAGGCTCTATCCGGCTTACGAAACTCAATCCTCCCATTCCGGCAGACATTGACGGTACGGCAGTCAAACTCGAATGGTAATTTCCGCCTATGTTATTTCGATATTCCAAACAATAAAAATAAATCTATAATCTACAATATGTCAACTCCTGTCCTTCTTCTAACCGGCTATCTCGGAAGTGGCAAGACCACTCTTGTGAACCATATCCTCACCAACGAACGCGGAATCCGTTTCGCTGTTATCGTCAATGATATCGGTGAGGTGAACATCGATGCCGATCTTATCCAGCGCGGTGGTATAGTCGATACAAAGGATGATTCACTCGTGGCCCTGCAGAACGGCTGCATCTGCTGCACCCTTAAAATGGATCTCGTAAAGCAAATCGACGACATCTTGGCTATGGGTAAATTCGACTACATCGTCATTGAAGCAAGCGGTATCTGCGAGCCTGCACCTATCGCCCAGACCATCTGCTCAATTCCTCAGATGGGTGCGGACTACACCAAGAACGGCGTGCCCCGCCTCGACTGCATTGTGACTGTTGTGGATGCCCTGCGTATGCAGGATGAGTTTAACTGCGGTGAGATCCTTACCTCGGAGAAACATGATGAGGAAGACATTGCAAATCTCGTCATCCAGCAGATGGAATTTTGCAATATAATTATTCTCAATAAAATCTCTGAAGTCACGGATAAGGAAAAGGGACGCATCCGCACCATCATCAAGACCCTCAATCCCGGCGCACGCATAATCGAGTGTGATTATGCTGACGTTGATATAAACGATATCATAAACACACATCTCTTCAATTTCAACAGTGTCGCAACCTCAGCCGCTTGGGTACAGGAGATTGAGAAACCTATCGAACAGATCGAGGAAGAGGAACGCGAACACCATGAACATGAGCATCTCCATCATCACGAACATGAGCATGAGCATGATCACGAGCACCACCATGAGCACGGCCATGACCACGATGATGAATGCGAATGCCACCACCACGAACATGAACACGAGCACGAGCACGAACATGATCATCATGAACATGGCGAAGGCTGCACATGCGGCTGCCACCACCATCATCACCATCACGGTGAAGGAGAGGCTGAGGAATATGGTATCGGCACATTCGTTTATTTCCGCCGCCCCGGTTTCGATCTGAACAAATTCGACTATTTCGCAGCCAATAAGTGGCCTAAAAATATCATCCGTTCCAAAGGCATCTGCTATTTCGGCAATAATCCCGACATGTCATATCTTTTCGAAAGTGCCGGTCGTCAGAAGCAGCTCAAAGAGGCTGGAATGTGGTTTGCGACAGCACCGGAGGACGAACTTCAGGAACTCGTGGAGCAGGATCCTTCTATACTCCGTGATTGGGATGATGACTATGGCGACCGCATGATCAAGATTGTATTCATCGGACAGAATCTCGACCGCAAAGCAATCACTGAAGCCCTCGATGCCTGTCTTGACGTATGAAGCCATATCTGCAAGTAGAAAATCTGACCAAAAGCTACGGCGACCGCCTGCTATTCGACTCTGTCACCTTTGGCGTTAACGAAGGTGACAAGATTGGTCTTATCGCCAAGAACGGTACAGGAAAATCGACTCTGCTCCGCATTCTGTCCGGAAGTGAAGCTCCCGACAGTGGATCCGTTACATTCCGCAACGATCTGCGTGTAGGTTTCCTCGCGCAGATGCCGGAATTCGAGAAGGGAAAATCCATCATGGACAATCTCCTTGCCACAGTGCGCCCCGAACAGCATGAGGAATGGGGACACGAGGACCGCATAAGGCAGATGCTCTCGCAGCTCGGCATTGATGATCCGTCGCGCGAAGTCGATCACCTGTCAGGTGGCCAGCTGAAACGTGTGGCTCTCGCGCAGGTACTGCTCGGCAATCCCGACCTCCTTATACTCGACGAACCCACCAACCACCTTGACCTTGCTTCGGTCGAATGGCTTGAGAACTATCTCACACGTATGCGTGTGACACTGCTGATGGTGACTCATGACCGCTACTTTCTTGATCGTGTCTGCAACAAGATCATCGAGATAGACATGCAGCAGATCTTCACATACGAAGGAAACTTCGACCTCTATCTCCGCCGGCGTGCCGAACGGATCGAGGCTCTTACGGGCGAACTTGCCAAGGTGAAGAATCTACTGCGCAAAGAACAGGAATGGATGCGACGCCAGCCACAGGCCCGTGCAGGAAAAGCACGTTACCGCATCAATGCATTCTATGATCTGAAGGAACGCTCTCGTGCCAATTATGATGAGAAGCAGATCGACCCGACTGAAATCAAATCATCCTACATAGGCTCAAAGATTTTTGAAGCCGAGGGTATTTCAAAGCGTTTCGGCGACAAAGTCATCCTTGATGATTTCACTTACAATTTCGCACGTTATGAAAAACTCGGCATAATCGGCGGAAACGGAGTCGGCAAATCGACTTTCGTCAAGATGCTCCAAGGACTGATAGCCCCCGATAGCGGTGCATGGAACGTCGGCGAGACAGTCCGTTTCGGTTACTATTCGCAGGAAGGTCTTCAACTACCTCCCGGCAAAAAGGTGATTGATGCTATCACGGACATAACCGAGGACGTAGTGATCAACGGCACGACCCACTACTCCCCCATGCAATTCCTGAACCGCTTCCTCTTTTCACCAGCGGATCAGCAGAAATACATATCCACTTTGAGCGGAGGTGAGATGCGACGCCTGAATCTCGCTGCCGTCCTCATCACACAACCCAACTTCCTGATCCTTGACGAGCCGACAAACGATCTTGACATCATGACCCTCGGTATCCTTGAGGATTATCTGAGAGAATTCAAGGGCTGTGTCATAGTCATTTCGCATGACCGTTTCTTCCTTGATTCGATCGTAGATCATCTCTTCGTAATGGAGGGCAACGGTGTCATCAAGGATTTTCCCGGAAATTATACTGATTACCGGAATTATCTCAAGGAACAGGCCAAGGCCACACAAGCAGCGGCAAAAGCTGTCGCCACGTCGTCGTCACAGCAGGATGGGCAGACTTCACGCAGGGTGAACGAGCGTCCGCAAAGACTCACATTCAAGGAGCGGAAAGAACTCGAAGCCCTCACCAAGGAGATTGATGAACTGACGGAAGAAAAAGCCTCGCTCGAAGCACTGTTCAATTCCGGTGAAGAGCTTACGGACATAGCTGAAAAAGCCAAACGATACAGCGAACTCAAAGATATCCTCGATGAGAAAGAGATGCGTTGGCTCGAACTCTCGGATAAGGAGTGATCTCATCCTCCCCCTACCTCATGTTTCAACCATAACTTTTAGGAAAGCTTCAACCATACATCTATTCCGGTCTATATAATCCCATCTATTGTTTAGGGATTATATAGATCCGGATTAAAGAAATCAGCGATATCACGAGCCTGTTCGAGAGCTTTGGCCGCCGGACTTTCGGGATTGATCATTGAAGCCTTGGCATAGTCACCAGTTGCCCCTGCACGGTCTCCTATGCGCCATCTCAGCTTCCCACGCTCGAAAAGCAGTCTGTCATCATCCGGTGAGAGCTTAATGAGATCATCGAGAACAGACAGAGCTGCCTCGATCTTACCCTCTGAAATAAGTATGTGGTAATCCTGCGTCATATCAATATTATCGGCTTGAGTTTCCTAATTAATGTTTTCAACCGTTGAAACTTACGTGATAAGAACGCGTGACATGCATCAGGACTGAACAAAAGAGATTTTAACGCTGTTTAACTGTTAGATAGTGTTTCTATCCGAATAGATCAGGTTCCTACCCTCCCGGTCAGAGCTATCTGCATATCAAAAAACGCCACGTATGTCCAACAGTACGCAAAACTACTAAAAAGAATTGTCATCACAATGAAGAAACTACATTTTCTGTTTTCGCTCCTGCTCGGTGTGACTTTCAATGCACTTGCGGTTGATCCGACTGCTACTGACTACTCCTTCATCGAGTGTCAGGGTTCTGCCAATCCTTATCCCGACCGGACGGTCAGGGATCTCGCCTATCCGGACTCACTCAAACCTGTCTATTTTAACCACGTAGGGCGTCACGGAGCAAGGTTTCTTTCATCGTCCAAATATACCACTTCTCTTCTCCGCACACTCCATAAAGCTGACTCGCTGAAGACCATCACTCCGATGGGGCGAGAGCTTATACAGATCTGCGATCTCGTTGTCACGCGTACAGCCGGACGCTGGGGTGCGCTCGACTCACTCGGTATGGCAGAGCAACGTGCCATAGCCTCACGCGCGTTTATGGCTTACCGTCCTCTGTTCGACAACACAAAGATAAATGCCATCTCTTCCTACGTTCCCAGATGTGTCATGTCGATGGACGAGTTCACCCATCAGCTGACGCGCCTCAACAACAAAGTGGAGATCTATATGTCATCCGGTCGTCAGAATTCACCGCTCGTGCGTCCTTGGCATGATGATGAAGCCTATAAAGAGTTCATGGCCGGAGAGGAATGGCACAAAGTCTATGAAGATTTCCTGAATAAGCAAGTCCCTGTAACTGTTGCTGAACGCGCTCTCGGTAAGAATTATCCGTTTTTTGGCGATGAAGCCCGCGATGTAAGTCTGGCCATCTATAAAGTGCTCGCCGGCTGTGCGGCTATGTCGGTACAGATAGATCTGCAGAAATATTTCACTCAGGCAGAGATCAACGCCCTCTGGAGCGTCGAGAATCTTCATCATTACCTGACTCACTCCGCATCCACCCTTTCGAGTGCAGCTCCTGACCTTGCATCCAAGCTGCTATCCGAACTCATATCCACAATCGACACTGCCATTGCAGGCAGCAACCCTTACAGCGTCATGCTGCGTTTCGGTCATGCTGAAACCATGATGCCGCTTCTTGCACTCATGCACATTCCCGGTTGCTACTATATGACCAACTATTTCGACACCGTCGGACTTCACTGGCGTGACTTCTATGTCGTTCCCATGGCCTCCAACCTGCAGATGATTCTTTTCCAATCCGATAGCGGAAAATACTACGTCCGTGTCGATCTCAACGAAACACCAGTCGCTCTTATCCCCGGACAGAGTACAATTTACATTCCTTGGCAGCAAGCTCGTGAATATCTCAACCGCTGTCTTCCCCTCCATTACCAAGTATAAGCAGAAAAATAAGTATTAACCAAAAAACGATTCAGGGTCTGCGCAAATGATACGCAGGCCCTGAATCGTTTTTTTTGCAGGTGTTCAATACTACCTATTCCTAAAGCTTACCTCTGAAATAAGCGATAGCATCTTTCTGAATACGTGAATGCATCAGATAATTGCAGCCGAGGTAAAGCAAGGCAAACACGGATGCCTGCATAATGCATACAGCAAGAGGATGCACGTCGAGATGACCGACAAAATAACACGGGATCATTATCACAGCCGTCATCGCAAGATACGGGATCATATCCGCGATATAGCTCCATAGCGGACGCTTCGTAAGCCGGATGACATAATAAAGGGTCACACCCCATGTCAGTGCCGAAGCTATTACCTGACCGACAAGTAAATATTTCAATCCTTCGACCGGTGACTGAGGAGTAGCAAAACCAATGTAGGGCAATACAATAATAATCGCACCGACAGCAGTCACATCACGGATCAGTTCAGTGACAGCAAGAAGTTTTGCTTTTCCAAGACCGAGGATAAAGTTACGATAGAGAAGCATCAGCACTGTAAAGACACCCTGAACAAGCATGATCTGAAAAAGTGGGATTGAAGGATCCCATTTCGTGTCGAAAAGCGTATGGAATATCGGTCTTGCCATTATTATCAGCAGACCCATGGCCGGGAAAAGCAGGTAGGATGTGAAACGGTGAGTCTTACCGCACATATAAGCATAGCGTTCGTCATCATCCTGCACCTCTGAAAGGAGCGGAAGGAACGAAGCCGTCAATACCTGCGAGAGCGACATCACCCCCATTTTGCTCCACTTGTCGGCCTGACCATAATAACCCACAGACACAAGTCCGACTTTCAGGCCGATAAAAAAACTTGCGATATTCTGAAACACCGTGTTGAGAAAGGACGAAACCATCACCCCACTGCCCACAGCAAAACAGCTTTTAAGAGAAGTCATGGAGAATTTCCATAAAGGTCTCCATCCTCCTGTCCACCAAAGGATGATCGACTTGACAGCCGCAATAACCAAGGTCTGCCAGACCATAGCCCAAGCTCCCCAACCTGTCACAGCCATATAGATACCGATGACGGAACCGCCTATAAGACCGATGGAATTGCTTACGGCGATCATCTTCACTTCCATACGCTTCATAAGCATATTCGTCTGGACAATCGCTGTGGCATTCAGTATGAATGAAAGGAACATCACACGCGCAAGCGGTATCAGGCGATCGTCGTCACCGAACAGATAGGCTATCAGCGGTGAAGCAAAGAACAGGATGATGTAAAGCGCGACGGCAATTCCAAGATTGAACCACAACACAGTCGAATAGTCAAGATGTGTCGGATTCTTCCGCTGGATCAATGCCGACGAGAAACCGCTGTCAATAAACAATGATGCAAAAGACTGAAAAATGAGGATGACGGTAACAAGTCCGAAATCCTCCTGCGAGAGCATACGCGCAAGCACGATGCCGGTGACAGTATAAAGCAGCTGTGACGACACGCGGTCTATCACATTCCACTTGATACTGCGCGCGACGGCCACTTTCAGGCCGACTCCGCCGACATTATCCTCGCTCATACGCACTTTCCGTCTCTATGGTTTTTATCGGGCTTACTTTCCAAGCGGGAAAGTCTTTATACCGACTGAACGGTTCTTGATCTCAGGATTACCCTTGTAATACAACTTGGTACTGCCCATACCCATCACGCTCAGGGTCTTGACAGCCCAAAGTCCGATCGACCCCGTACCACCGGCCTTAACCGACGCAGCCTGTGCCTCAAGTCCGTCGGCCTGTATGACTCCCGTTCCGGTAAAGTTGAAGTTCACATGCTCACACTCGCCGTTTATAACGAGCGTACCGTTGCCGGTAGAGAGTGCGGCCGTTACTTCCGTAGCCTTTACGCCTTGGACAGACATACGGCCGTTACCGATAAGCTTGGCGGTAAATTTCGGCCCGTTTGCCACATTCACCACCTTGACCAGTGAGTCACCTGCATTTTCTATCTTTGTCAGATAGGTAGAATAGACCGTCACAACCGGCAGATTTGTCACACCTACATTCTCCGTGGAAATCTTCATTGAAAGTTTTCCCTTGTTATTATTGAAAATGAAGGCTGATGCCTGTGACGACGGACTTGTAAAAACAGCCAGACCGGCGGAGTCGGGATTGCACGAATAGACCACATTAAGACCATCCGTGACCTTCAGTTCATGAAATTCACCTACATTAAGCTCGTACTTCACGAGATCCGCAGCCTGCACACCGATGAATCCAAACAGGAGCATCAGGGAGAAAAAAGCTTTCAGTTTCATTATTTAAAAACGCTATTATATTGTCTGTAGATTATTCTTTCGATCTATTCACATTTCCGGAGCATCGGGATCCATTGATCCTTGCTCTCCCCTCTGCTCATTCTCAATCAGGATTTCTTCTACGCGTGCCAGCACAGACAGAAGCTCGTCGAGCGTTGATGCGCGGAGCATTTCAATGCGCGTGCTTCGGAAATTCGATATGCCTTTGAACAGCGGTGATGCCGCAAGATGCCTTCTGATATGGAGAATGCCACGATACTCGTCAATGCGGTCAACACTCTCACGGATCTGACGCCTGATCAGTTCAAACTTATCGGCTATGCCAAGCGGTGCGACTCCGGTGGCATCAATACAGCTGCGGATATCGCGGAAAATCCAAGGAGCACCGATGGACGCACGTCCTACCATGACTCCATCGACACCATAACGGCTGAATGCATCCCGCGCAAGTTCAGGGGTAGTTATGTCACCGTTACCGATCAGCGGGATGGTGAGACGCGGGTTCTCCTTCACACGCGCTATCATCTCCCAATCGGCAGATCCGGTGTACATCTGCGAGCGCGTACGTCCATGGACAGTCAGAGCCTTTATACCGCAATCCTGAAGCTGCTCGGCAAGCGTCACTATTATCTTTGACTCATGATCCCATCCGAGACGGGTCTTGACAGTGACAGGAAGATTGACCGCATTCACCACGGCACGCGTGATCTCAAGCATCTTAGGGATATCGCGCAGCATACCTGCGCCCGCCCCCTTGCCCGCTACTTTTTTAACGGGACAGCCGAAATTTATGTCAATTATATCCGGACCGGCAGCCTCGACAATTTTGGCAGCCTCAACCATCGGCTCGACCTCACGCCCGTAGATCTGTATGGCAGTCGGACGTTCACCGGGATCAATCGAAAGTTTGCGGACAGTCGAAGGTATGTCGCGGACGAGTGCATCGGCACTCACAAATTCAGTATAAACCATCGACGCACCTTGCTCCTTGCACATCAGACGGAAAGAACGGTCAGTGACATCCTCCATCGGAGCAAGCATCACAGGGCGTTCACCTAAATCTATATTTGCTATTTTCATTAGGGTATCTAAGGAGTGTGGACATTTACAGTCAGAGCTGGAATCAATCTAAGAGACAGCTCTCTGATTTTATGAAACAAAATTAGCTATTTTTTATAAATTTCCCTCCATCTATTCGCCGGATTGGCTAAATAGTGGCTTAAATTGCTAATTTTAGCTCTAAAGGGTACAAAAAAAGAAGCTGGTCACTCATAGTCATGAGCAATCAGCTTGATTTTTTCTTTCGTACTGTTAGTGCGAACTGTGTAGGCCGAAAATTATTCAGCAACAGCTACAGAGTCAGCGGGAGCAGCTACGCTGTCAGCGGGAACTGAATCAGCAACAACTACTTCTTCAACAGCAACTTCCTCTACTGCAACAGCAGCGGTGTCAGCAGCTTCAGCAGCCTTGTCAGAAGAACCGCAAGAGAAAAGTGATGCGCTGAAAACGACAGCGAGTAATAAAACTAACTTTTTCATTTTTTTCTTTTTGATTAAATTATAAAACAATTTTTAAGCTTCAAAAACACCGCAAAGGTAAGACATTTTATTTACTTGGCAAACTTTTTTTTATAGTTTTTTCCTCTCATGCTCACTTTTTAGTAAAAAAGTTCTAAAAATTGTCATTTATCCACCCTCAATTTAACATTTGGCAAGGTTTATACCTATTTTCACCAGATAAACTGCAAAACAAGATATGCACTGAAAATTTCTGAAATCCATAAAAAAGTGCTACATTTGTAACATATCTTTCCGAGAATACACCTAAATTTATATAAAATTAAATACCAAATGCTTGCTAAACGCATCATCCCATGTCTTGACGTCAAGGATGGCCGTACTGTCAAAGGGATTAATTTCAAAGGTCTCACAGATGTCGGAGATCCTGTGGAACTTGGAGCACGATATGCCGCAGAGGGTGCGGACGAACTCGTGTTTCTCGACATCAGTGCGACGCTTGAGGGGCGCAATACCTTCGCTCAACTTGTCGGGCGCATAGCCGACAGGCTCAACATTCCATTTACTGTCGGCGGAGGCATATCATCACTCAAAGATGCCTCACGTCTCCTCGATGCCGGAGCTGACAAGATAACAATCAACTCGGCCGCTGTCCGCCGTCCAGAACTCATATCGGAAATAGCCAATCGCTACGGCAGTCAGTTTGTGGTCGTGGCTATCGATGCCCGGCTCTCCGATGATGACGGTATATGGCACGTCACTACCCACGGCGGCAACCGAATGAGCGAACGCGAACTCTTCTCATGGGCCCGTGAGGCCGAACACATGGGTGCAGGTGAGATCATGTTTACTTCAATGAACCATGACGGCACGCGTTCAGGCTATCCCTGCGATGTCTTCGCTCGCCTTGCTTCCGAGGTGAGCATACCCATCATCGCCTCAGGTGGTGCAGGATCAGTCGCCGATATTGCCGATGTGCTTACACTCGGCAAAGCGGATGCCGCTCTCGCAGCCTCGATATTCCACTACGGCGAAATATCCATCTCAGACCTCAAACACGAACTTCACTCACGAAATATCCCTGTAAGACTATGACTTTTGATGATTTCAATCTCGATAAATGTGCCGACGGACTCCTGCCTGTCATCATTCAGGATTCGGTGACACTCCGCGTCCTCATGCTCGGCTACATGAACCGCGAAGCTTTCGATCTCACCTGCTCCACCGGACATGTCACTTTCTACTCGCGCACGCGTTCATGTCTGTGGACCAAAGGCGAGACGAGCGGTCACTTCCTTGATGTGGTCGATATGTATGCCGACTGTGACGGGGACACTTTATTAATAAAGGCAGTGCCTCATGGGCCTACCTGTCATCGCGGGACGGTTTCATGTTTCGACACTCCGGCCGAGGATGGTTTCATCCGCTCGCTTTCCGCACTCATAAATCGCCGTCATGCCGAAATGCCGGAGGATAGCTACACCACACGTCTCTTTATAAAAGGTGTCAAGAAGATCGCACAGAAAGTCGGCGAGGAAGCTGTGGAGTCTGTCGTTGAGGCGGTAGATGGAAATCGCGACCGCTTCTCCTACGAGGCTTGTGACCTAATCTATCATCTCCTCGTACTCGTGGAGCAGATGGGTCTCACGCTGCCGGATCTCGAAAAAGAACTCCTCCGCCGACACTCCTGAAAATCGGAATAGAGTCCTCATAGAAACATAATCAGACATGTTGTAGGGTCTGCGTTTGTTGTGCAAGCCGGAATTTAAACTTTAGTGATAACTGATAGATTATCATGTAGAATTTCCGGCGGCATAAGCGCAGGCCCTTCAAAAATGATCACACTTACTCATCTCACTGCATCACGACGGAGAAAAAAAATCAAAAAACTCCATACAAGCAGGCTGAAATAGGAAACCGGATCATTGAAATAATGCGATCTAACGTAAATGATTCAATATAATGTCGTTCAGATAAGAAATTGGGTTAAAAGATTAGTAATCGGGTGAATTAATGCAATGCTTAAAAAAGTGCTATGCAGAGGGTGTGGACATGAAATAAGGCTTGCATTGCTACTGCAAAGGTAGTAGCCGCAAGCCTTAAAAATGATGCGATAATGAAATCTTACTGCGCTTTTTTCGTAAAGGGGTTTAATATTCGTTATTAAACGCCCTCTTATTTCCCGTTTAGATATTCATGTATGCCCTGAGCGGCCTTTCGCCCGGAAGCTATACAGCGGACAACGAGTGATGCACCTGTCGAGACATCTCCGGCAGCGAATACCTTTGGATTGCTTGACTGACCCGACTCGTTAACTTTCACATTACCGCGCTGGTCCTTTTCGAGTCCAAGTACATCGATCACACCCTCGGCAACCGGCTGAGTGAATCCCATTGCGAGAAGTACGAGTTCTGCCTTGATGATTTCCTTCCGGCCTGTATGGACAAGGTTCATGCGTCCGGTTTCCTCATCCTTAACCCATTCCACTTCCTCAACTTCAACCTCGCTGACGCGACCGTCAGAATCGGGAATGAAACGACGCGTGTCAAGCAACCAGCGGCGGTCACATCCTTCGAGATGACTGCTCGAAGTTTTAAGCACCACAGGCCAGTATGGCCAAGGAGTAGCCGGGTTATCCCCTACCGGCGGCTTCGGCATTATCTCGATCTGCGTGACCGATAGCGCACCCTGACGGTGAGCAGTACCGACACAGTCGCTTCCGGTGTCACCGCCTCCGATCACAAGCACATTCTTACCCTTGGCCGAGATACGATCCTGACGGCTCACCTCCGTGCCGGCATTGACACGGTTCTGTTGCTGAAGTAATTCGAGAGCGAAATGCACGCCCTTCAAGTCACGGCCATCAACGGCAAGATCACGAGGTACTTCCGCACCCATAGCCAGACAGACAGCATCAAACTCACCGAGCAGATCCTCAGCCGAAACATCGCTTCCGACCTTAACTCCACATCGGAACTCAATACCTTCCTCCCTGAGCAGATCAAATCTGCGGTCGATCACACTCTTGTTGAGTTTGAAATCGGGTATGCCGAAACGCAGCAGGCCGCCCGGTGCTTCGTTTTTCTCAAACACCGTGACGCTATGCCCGCGACGGTTAAGCTGATTGGCACAGGCAAGTCCGGCAGGGCCTGAACCGATAACAGCCACACGGAAACCGCTACGTTTCTTAGGCGGACAGGCGGTGACATAGCCCTCGCTGAACGCGCGTTCGACAATGGCTGCTTCGTTCTCACGTATGGTCACGGGTTCATGCTGTTTGTTGAGCACACACCCTTTCTCGCAGAGCGCGGGACAGACACGACCGGTAAATTCCGGAAAATCGTCCGTCATCGTGAGCAGTTGATAAGCACCTTTTATATCATTTTTGTAGAGACGGTCCTGCCATTCAGGCTGACGGTTGCCGAGGGGGCAACTCCAGTGGCAGAAAGGCACGCCACACTCCATGCAGCGCGAAGCCTGCAGGCGGCGATCCTCGGAATTGAGGGTCTGTTCGACCTCACCGTAATCGTTGACGCGGTCATGGACGGGACGGTAGCCCGCTTCCTTGCGCGGTATATTCAGAAATGCTGTGGGATTTCCCATATTTGCGAACTTTAATCGTTTAATTTTTGAACCTGAATTTTAATCAACCTGCATTGAGGCTATACGGCGTTCGAGACGTGCCACCTTTTCATCATGGAGCACTTTTTTGTACTCGATCGGAATCACCTTTATGAACTGACCGACATAGTTATCCCAATCATCGAGCATAGCACCCGCAAGCGGACTATGTGTGTAGCGGAAATGATTGCCGATAAGACGATAAAGCTCACGGTTGTCAGCCATCTCTTCGATCAGCGACAGCTCAACCATCTCCATGTTGCAGAAGTAATCGAAATCGCCGTCCGGATTCCAGACGTAAGCGATACCACCGCTCATACCGGCAGCGAAATTTCGGCCGGTAGTTCCGAGCACTACCGTACGGCCACCCGTCATATACTCGCAGCAGTGGTCGCCGACCCCCTCCACCACAGCAGTGGCACCGGAATTGCGGACACAGAAACGTTCGCCCACACGGCCATTGATGTAGATCTCCCCTGCAGTAGCCCCATAGAGGATGGTGTTTCCGGCAATGATATTGGCTTCAGGAGCGAAAGTAGATCCGGCAGGAGGCACAATCACGATCTTACCGCCGGAAAGACCTTTACCCACATAGTCATTGGCATCACCTTCGAGACGGAAACTTATGCCGTGGGCGAGGAATGCACCGAAACTCTGTCCGGCCGCTCCCTTAAACGTACAATTGATCGTATTCTCAGGCAAGCCCTTATCTCCGAACTTTTTGGCTATCACACCTGACAGCATCGCACCGACAGATCGGTCAGTATTGCAGATGGTAAAGTCAAGCTCAACAGGCATTCCTGATTCAATTGCCGGATATGCACGGCTTATAATCTCGCGGTCAAGCACATGATCTATGTCGTGCTTCTGTGTGGTGACATTGATCACAGCGTTAGTTTCGGCCTCGGCCGGGATATGGAGCAGACGGCTGAAATCCAATCCTGCGGTCTTGGTTTTATCCATACCGTTCTTTATGAAAAGAAGATCCGGACGACCGATGATGTCGTCGAGTTTCCTTACTCCCATTTCCGCCATTGTCTCACGGATTTCACGTGCAAGGAAACGGAAGAAGTTGACCACATATTCCGAACGGCCAGCAAATCGATTGCGCAATTCCTCGTTCTGCGTAGCTACACCAACGGGACAAGTGTTCTTGTGACACTTGCGCATCATCACACATCCGAGCACTATGAGGGCACTCGTTGCAAAACCGAATTCCTCAGCACCGAGCATTGCGAGGATGATCACGTCGCGCGCAGTCTTGAGCTGACCGTCGGCCTGAAGTTTCACTTGCCCGCGAAGATTGTTGATGACGAGAGTCTGCTGTGTCTCCGACAGACCGATCTCAACCGGGACACCGGCGTAGCGGATCGAGCTGGCGGGCGACGCACCTGTGCCGCCATCACTGCCGCTTATTGTGATCAGATCGCTTTTGGCTTTCGCCACGCCCGCCGCGATGGTACCCACTCCACTTTCCGAAACGAGTTTAACGCTGACTTTAGCCGCAGGATTGACATTTTTGAGATCGAATATCAGCTGTGCGAGATCCTCGATTGAATAGATGTCGTGATGCGGAGGAGGTGAAATAAGCGAGATTCCGGGTATTGAATGACGCGTCTTGGCAATAATCTTATCCACCTTGAATCCCGGAAGCTGTCCACCCTCACCCGGCTTTGCACCCTGCGCAACCTTAATCTGTATTTCATCGGCATTCACAAGATACTCTGTTGTCACGCCGAAACGTCCGGACGCCACCTGCTTAATGGCCGAACGGACAGAAGATCCGTCGGGACGCACGGCAAAACGTTCGGGATCCTCACCACCCTCACCTGTGTTGCTGCGCGCACCGATAGCATTCATGGCCATAGCCAGTGCCTCGTGAGCCTCACGGCTGATCGAACCGAACGACATCGCACCGGTGACGAAACGTCGCATGATAGCCTCCTCCGGCTCTACTTCCTCGACGGGAATCGGTTCTCCTTTACGGAAGTCAAGAAAATCGCGGATAAAAATGGGACGGGGTTTATTATCGACAAGCGAGGTGTATTCCTTGAATTTCTTATAGCTTCCGAGACGGGTGGCAAGCTGGAGAGTCGCTATTGTTTCAGGATTCCATGCATGTGACTCTCCATCTTTGCGGAAGGAATATTGACCGATGAACGGAAGCGGAGCTTCAGTGTCAAAATCATCGTCGAAAGCCTGTGCATGAGGAGCGAGTATGTCAGCTGTAAGCTGCTGGATATCGACTCCACCGATCTTGCTGACGGTATTTCCGAAGTATTCTCGACACACGGAGTCAGAAAGTCCGACAGCCTCGAAAAGTTGTGCTCCCTTGTAGCTCGTAAGCGTGGATATACCCATCTTGGACATCACTTTCAGCAGTCCTTTGTCGATGGCCTTGATATAATTCTTAGAAGCCGTATCGAAATCAAGCTGTATCTCATGACGTTTCACAAGATCCTCTATGACCGCAAATGCGAGATAGGGATTTATCGCACTCGCACCGTAACCTGTAAGTAGAGCGAAATGCATTACCTCGCGGGCATCGGCGGTCTCTATGATGAGTGCGGTCTGCGTGCGCTTCTTGCAATCGATGAGATGATGATGGACTGCTGCCGTGGCCAGTAACGAAGGTATAGGCGCATTGTCGGCATCGACATCACGATCCGAAAGCACGACATAGTTGCAACCTTCGTCAACTGCCTGTTCAGCTTCGCGGCAAAGGCGTTCGATAGCCTTGACGAGTCCTTCATGGCCTTCCGACGCCGGGAATGTCATGGATAGTTTGCGGGTGTTGAACCCCTTGTAACGCAGGTTGCAGAGAAGGTCAAGCTCCCGGTTGGTGATTATGGGGCGTTTCAGCAACACCATCTTGCAGAGTTCGGGTGAAGGATCGAGGAGATTGAGTTTCACTGCTCCGATGTAACTGTCGAGACTCATCACCAGTTCCTCACGCAGCGGGTCGATGGCAGGATTTGTCACCTGCGCGAAGTGCTGTCTGAAATAATTGAAAAGCAGTTGGGGTTCTTCGGAAAGCACAGCGATAGGAGTGTCCTTACCCATCGAATTGACGGGTTCTTTTCCGTCAGTGACCATCGGAGTCATAATCTGTTCCACTTCCTCACGGTTATAGAGGAAGGTATGGAGAAGACGGCTGAGATCTTTCACACTGTTTTCCACCTTTCGACCCGAACTGATGTTGTCAAGGCTGATACGATTGCGTGAAAGCCAGTCACGATAAGGGAATTCGCTGGCGAGAGCTTCTTTCAGCTCTGCATCCTGATAGATTTTTCCCTCCTCCATATCGATCATCATCATCTTGCCGGGGCGCAGACGGCCTTTCTCCTTGACCTCGGAGGCATCAAAAGGAAGCACGCCCATCTCTGACGCAAGAACGACGGTGTCATTCTTTGTTATCAGATATCTTGCCGGACGCAGACCGTTGCGGTCAAGCAGACCTCCGGCATAACGGCCATCGCTAAAAAGCAGGGCTGCCGGACCGTCCCATGCCTCCATGAGAATGGAGTTGTATTCATAAAACGCCTTCAGTTCAGGTGAAATCGGATTCTTGTCGTTGAACGATTCCGGAATAAGCATTGACAGTGCCCTCGGCAGGCTCATGCCGGACATTACGAAAAACTCAAGCACATTGTCGAGTGATGCCGAGTCGCTCATTCCGGGCTGCACTATAGGAGTCATGTCCCTGTCGCCGAAAGCTTCCGGACGGAGCATACATTCACGTGCTTTCATCCACAGGCGGTTACCCTGAATGGTGTTGATCTCGCCATTGTGTCCGAGCATACGGAACGGTTGTGCCAGTGACCACGTAGGGAAAGTATTGGTGCTGAAACGCGAATGCACGAGAGCCATTGCCGTAGTGAATCGCGGGTTCATCAGATCGGGGAAATAGTAGCGCAACTGGAGGCTCGAAAGCATACCTTTATATATAATGATGCGCGATGACAGGGAGACAATGTAGAAATCATCCTTTCCGTCAAGCGAGAGCGAACGCACTTTCTTTTCGACCGCCTTACGCAAGAGATAGAGCCTCATCTCCACCGGATCATCACTCTCCTCGTCGGAAACAAAGATCTGCTTGATGACCGGCTCGGCCGCACGCGCTACCGATCCAAGCTGCTCGTTGTTGACCGGCACATCGCGGACGGCAATCAGTTTAAGACCGAGCTCTATAGCCTCGCGCTCTATGATGCCAAGGATTATCTGGATGGTATCCTCGTTGCGCGGGAAGAACACGAGTCCTGTGCCGTATCGACCCTTTTCAGGAACAGGGATTCCCTGAAGCAGGATAAATTCATGTGGAATCTGCACCATTATACCGGCACCGTCGCCGGTCTTGGGATCAGCACCCTCCGCACCGCGATGGACCATGTGTTCGAGTACTTGCAGACCTTTCTCCACAAGATGGTGCGACTTGATGTTACGCACATTTACCAGTAAGCCCACGCCGCATGCATCATGCTCGAAACGCGGGTCATAGAGACCTTGTTGTGTTGGTGTTGACTTTTGCATTTATTTATATAGCTGATCTGTTTAATAATCTATTTTATGACTCTCTGATCAGATTCAGGCGGCTCTCCAAGCCACACGGCACGCTGCAATTTCAAACATATTTTCCATATTCGGGAGCCGCCTGTGATCTGACAGATATTTCGTGGATTTTTAGTTTTCTTCCGTTCCCTTGAACCAGTCACTCTCGGTGGGAACGACTGAACTTGTCTCGCTTCCGTATGCCTCACCTACCTTGACTCTTTTACATTTTAAAACCATACCTAATCAGATTTTATATTATTGATTCAAAATTGAAATCGAAACCTAAACAATCTTAAAAAATTTTATTTGACTTCGCAAAAGTAGCAAATTGCTATATTCAAACCAAATTATTTGGCAAATTTCTTCATAAAATCACAAATTAAAAGTATTTTTCCAAACTAGGCTATCACATTTCAGTCAATCATCAACCCTATAGTGAATCATCAGGCGTACAAGCTATCGGTTAAAAACACCGAGACGTATTTCCAACATAAAAAATTCTTAATTCCAAACTCCCATATCCAATAAAACCTTAAATCGTTTGCATAATTTATCAAAATCTTCTACCTTTGAGCCAACTATTGTTTCATCTATTTGGTTTATCTGATAAACCCCGAAGCGTAATGGACGCAAATAATTTAGATTTCACAGATATAGCTCCCTACGACGATAGTCAGTTCAAGGAGATCATTGCAAAAATGGTGTCGGAACCCGGATTTGAACATGCTATCCGCTGGATTCTACCCGATATTGACTATCCGCAATTCATAGCCCTGCTCACGAGCTGCAATTCAAAGCGTGAGTTCCAGTCGCGTGTGATGCAAAATTTCCTAAACGAGCTCGAACGCAAGACAACGGCCGGTGTGACCGCTTCCGGAGTAATGAACGTGAAGCCCGACATGTCTTACACATTCATTACAAATCACCGCGATATAGTGCTCGATGCATCCTTCCTCAACCTTATCTTCCTGCGCAACGACATGAAGACATCCGAGGTGGCGATCGGCGACAATCTCCTGATCTATGAATGGATCACCGATCTTGTCAAACTCAACGGCAGTTTTATTGTAAAGCGCAATCTTCCTACCCGTCAAGCACTTGACGCAGCACGCGAATTATCAGGCTACATCCACCATGCCATCCGCAACAAGAAGGAAAGCATCTGGATAGCCCAACGACAGGGTCGTGCAAAAGATTCGAGCGACCATACTCAGGAAAGTGTCCTAAAGATGCTCGGACTTGCCGGTGGAGGAACTCTGACCGAGAACCTCGCTGAGATCAATATCTTCCCTGCCGCAATATCCTACGAGTTTGATCCGAACGACTATCTGAAAGCCCGCGAATATCTCCTGCGCCATCGTGATCCGGACTTCAAGAAATCACAGCATGACGATCTTTTCTCCATGGAGACCGGTCTGATGCAATACAAAGGCCGTGTCCACATATCTTTCGCAAGCTGCATAACTCCGCTGATCTCTTCAATCCCTGCGGATACTGACAAACAGGAAACCATCCGTCAGATATGCCACCATATCGACTGCGGCATACACGGAGGCTACAAGATCTATCCCATAAACTATGTGGCATACGATTTCGCGTTCGATTCAGACATGTATCGTGAACGCTACGATGACGAAGAGATGAAGAGAGTGCAGGAATATATCGAAGGTCAGCTTGACAAGGTTGATATCCCTGACGTCACCACTCAGGAGCGCAGTTTCATGCGCACATACATGTATATGATGTATGCGAATCCACTGCGCAATAAACTACTTGCCTCAGGTTGTTGTTAGAATTGACAGAAAGATTATATTCACAGAATAAATCTTACAGAAAACTGTATTCCCATTAAACAAAAACAACTACCGTCATGCGCCTGCCACTCCTTCCGTTATTTGTATTTCTCTTTGTAAACATAGCTGTCGATACCTATATTTATAAAGCACTGAAACGCAGATGCCGTCAATTGTGGCCAAGCCGTGTGCAATTATGGAGTGCCATCCTCCTCTTTCTGCTTATCCTGACAGTCATCTGTATGCCGAAACGCAATTGTGCGCCTTCAGTGCTCTTGGCTACTATGTGGATGCTTTTCACATATATATCAGGCTATGTTTCGAAATACATATTCGTAATAATAGATCTTATTGCAAAAATCCCGGTACTGTTCCGGCGGAAACGTCTTAAATGGCTTTCCACGACGGGTGCAGTGGCGGGATTTGCCGTATTCTTCACCTTGTGGTGGGGTGCGCTCATAAATCGTTTCACCATTGATGTGAAAGAGGTGACCGTTGAAATCCCCGGACTTCCCAAGGCATTTGACGGCTACCGCATAGCGCAGTTCTCCGATATGCACGTCGGGACATTCGGTTCTGATACGACCTTCGTTGCGAAATTCGTTGACCGCATCAACTCCCTCCATCCCGACCTCATCGTGTTCACCGGTGATATAGTCAACTCCAAAACTGATGAACTCCCGCCACATACGAGCCCGTTCTCCCGCCTTACCGCTCCTGACGGAGTATATTCGATCCTCGGCAACCATGACTACGGTGATTATTCCAACTGGCCGTCGGCCGCTGCGAAGCAGGCGAATCTCGACCGTCTGAAAGATCTGCAGAAATCAATGGGATGGCGACTGCTGCTCAACGAGACAGAAATGCTGCGTCAGGGTAATGACTCCGTGGCACTGATAGGTGTGGAAAATATCGGTGATCCCCCTTTCAAGGTCTATGGCTCGCTCATCAAAGCCTATCCGCAATTATCGGACAGCGTCACTAAAATTCTTCTCACGCACAATCCCGCCCACTGGGTCGATTCGATTGCCGATCATCCGTCGCAACGCGTGGCTCTCTCGCTCTCAGGCCACACACACGCCATGCAGATAGAGATGCTCGGATGGTCACCGGCAAAGTACCGTTATCCGACATGGGGAGGATTATATAAAGATTCGGACAATCAACATCAATTATATGTCAATATCGGCGGCGGAACCGTCGGGTTTCCGGCACGCATAGGTGCAACCCCCGAAATTACACTCATAACACTAAAAAGCACTAATTAATACAATTAATGGCAAACGTTCACGCCAACGTAATCACTGCTGAACTTGGCACATATCTGCGCAAACATGTGGCTGCCTGTCTTCGTCTGCTTGACGAAGGTGCCACTGTCCCCTTTATTTCACGTTACCGCAAGGAAGCAACCGGCGGAATGGATGAAGTCACAGTCCATGCCATACAGACGCGCCATCAGGAACTTACAGAACTTGACAAACGCAAGGAATATATAATGGATGTCATCCGGGAACGTGATCTGCTTACTCCCGAACTTCAGGAACGCATTACCGAGACACTTGATCCGGTCGTGCTTGAAGATATCTATCTTCCTTACAAACCTAAACGCAACACCCGCGCACAGGCGGCGCGCAATATAGGTCTCGAACCTCTCGCACGTATGATCATGGCCCAGAACTCCTCGGATATCGAGGGACAGGCACGCAAGTTTGCCAAGGATGCGGGAAGCATAAGTCAGGCCATCGCCGGCGCGGCGGACATCATTGCCGAATGGGTCAGCGAAAGCGAGAAAGCACGCAATCTCGTGCGCTCACGCTATCAGCGTTCGGCAACTATTCGCTCGAAAGTCGTTCCGGGTAAGGAAGATGAAGGCCGGAATTATCAGAATTACTTCGATTTCTCC
Source organism: Bacteroides sp. (assembly GCA_014801945.1). Taxonomy (GTDB): domain Bacteria; phylum Bacteroidota; class Bacteroidia; order Bacteroidales; family Muribaculaceae; genus Duncaniella. The sequence goes on along the minus strand of JAAVDF010000028.1, from coordinate 44,419 downwards.
GAACCCCTACGTCTGTGCAACTCTCACCGCTATCTCGCCATCCGACGCGGAGAGGAAGAAGGGGTGCTGAAAGTAGCCATTACGATTGATGATGATGAGATGATAGACCGTCTCAGCCGTATGTTCGTGAAATCGACAGCTACTCCGGAGTCTGCCGCTGTTGTAAAGACTGCTGTCAAGGACGGCTATCGCCGCCTGATGCGTCCATCGATCGAGAATGAAATTGCCTCGGCAACGAAAGAAAAAAGCGACGATGGAGCGATCCAGATGTTTGCCGACAATGTACGCCAGCTTCTCATGTCAGCTCCTCTCGGACGCAAACGGGTGCTTGCCATTGATCCCGGATTCCGCACCGGTTGCAAACTCGTGATCCTTGACGAGCAGGGCAATCTCCTCCAGCACGACGTGATCTACCCCACTCCACCTGCAAATGACTTCGTCGGTTCGGCGGATGCCATCTGCTTCTATGTGGATCGCTACCGCATCGATGCCATAGCTATCGGAAACGGTACAGCCGGACGCGAGACCGAACGCTTCATCCGCGACGTCATGCTACCCCGCAAGGTACAGATATTTATGGTCAATGAAAACGGAGCGTCGATCTACTCGGCGTCAGAAGTTGCACGTGAGGAATTCCCGAATGAGGATGTGACTGTACGTGGAGCTGTCTCCATAGGCCGTCGTCTTCTCGATCCGCTTGCCGAACTCGTCAAAATAGATCCCAAGTCAATCGGTGTCGGACAGTATCAGCATGCCGTCAATCAGGCCAAGCTCAAGGAAGCTCTTGACTATGTGGTGGAAAGCTGTGTCAACTCTGTCGGAGTCAATATCAATACAGCTTCTAAGCAATTGCTGTCCTACGTCTCCGGTATCGGCCCGGCACTTGCCGCCAATATAGTGAAATATCGAGCTGAAAACGGCGACTTCACCACGCGCACTCAGTTGCTCGACGTTCCGCGCATGGGTGAAAAGGCATTTCAGCAGTGTGCAGGCTTCCTGCGTATCCCCGGCAGCAAGAATCCACTCGACAATACAGCCGTGCATCCCGAACGCTATGCGCTTGTCGAACAGATAGCAGCCGACGCTAAGGCCGATATCGGCCGTCTGACACGTGACCGCAATCTCCTCCATAACATCGAACTTGATAAATATGTGACCAAGGAAGTAGGTCTCCCTACCCTCACCGACATAATCCTTGAACTTGAGAAACCGGGTCGTGATCCACGCGAAACAGCCGAGGAAGTACCTTACGACGATGCTGTGCGTAAGATCGACGATCTCCACATCGGACAGGAACTCACGGGAAAAGTCAATAACATAACCGCCTTCGGTGTATTCGTGGATCTCGGTATGAAGGAAAACGGCCTGATACATATCTCTCAGTTAAGCGAACGATTCATCTCGTCGCCGGCAGATGTGGTCAGCATAGGTCAGAATGTACGCGTCCGTGTGATGGACATTGATATTCCGCGTGGGCGAATCGCACTCACCATGAAAGGTGTAAATCAGTAAAAACCATTTTACTCAATATATGGACAAGCAACACTCCTGCACGATCGGCCTCGGAAGCAATAGCCCCGACCGCGAATATCAGATAACGCGGGCCATTGAGCATATCTGCGGATCACTGAACAAATGTTCGGTCTCATCCGTCTATGAAACGGAAGCAATCAACGGTAAGGACAAACCATATCTGAACGCCGTGATCCTCGGTTTCACTCCACATGACTATGATGCCACCGTAAGTTTCCTGAAAGAATGGGAAGCAGAATGCGGACGGACAGAGATCGGCAACATGGAAGGAATCATACCGATTGATCTCGATGTAGTTATCTGGGATGAGCATATCAAGCGTCCGAGAGATTTCGAACGTAATTATTTCAATCTCGGTTACCGCGAACTTCTTTCAAAAGGAGCTTACGAAACACACTGAGAATCCCGTACTACAACATAAACAATACATTAATCCACCAAACCGACGCTCTCCGTTCGCCAGCCGAACGGGGAGCGTCTGAGTGAACGCACATTCCGACCTGCTTCAGACAGTTCGCTGAAATAGCGGTCGTGACGACGGGTATTCATATCGGCGGAGAGAAGTATTGAATCCACATCCAGCTTTTCAGCCAAAGCATTTATATCACCTCTGAATCCTGAACAGATCACCGCATAATCCAGATGGACTCCCGAACAGTTGCGATCACCACTCCCCTCATCGCTCTCGGAGATCTGGCGGGCATCATGTATAAGGGCGTAACGTCTGCCGCAGACTTCAAGAGGCTCTACAGCATAGCGGACCGGCGTGACGACATGGATCGAATCAATACTGCGTGAAAGCATGTAGCGGGCATATTTACGCCTGTATTCTGCACACAATTCACCATGAGTCCGTTCAGGAGCAGAGGTAACGACATGGAGTGTGCCACCATCCCTGACCATAATGGATGTGTGGTGTTTTGAACGTGGGATATATACTTCAACCATTTCATCCGGCCTCTCAGACGCAATGACAGTTACAAATGTGAATGCCAGACACAGCAATGAAGCCGTCAAATAAACAATTCTACGTCTGTAGAACCACAATGCCAACGGTATCAGCGTGACGAACCACGCAAGGAGAGTGGGCACGGACACATCCACATCCTTTACGGCAGTCCATGAAAATGATCCGAACCATGCAGCCGAACCTTGGAGCAGGCTGAATAGCCAGTCAACCATTCCCGGTAAGAATGGAACGGTAAGTCCGACGAGACTGAAAAGAGTGATGACCACGCCTCCGGCAAGGACAAATGGCATGAGAAGCGCGGCAACGAAATTGACCGGAAGGAACACAAGAGGAAACACATTGAAATAATACGCGCTCACGACTGCTGTCCCCATCATTGCAGCCAACGTCACGGCAGGATAAGCAGCAATCCCGTGGAGGAGTGTCTGACGTTGCGGAAACGGATTGAAAGGTTCGGCAAACAACAGGATTGACCCGACTGCTAAAAACGACAACTGAAATCCGATGGAATACAGCGAATTGGGATCACAGACAAGTATAATCAAGGCCGCAACACAAAGCGAATTGAAAGGCGAACGCTGACGTTGGAGCGAGTAAGCGATAAAAAACAGCGTCACCATCAGCACCGAACGCACCACAGAAGGGCCAAGACCTGTCATAATGGCAAAAAGCCACAGAAGCGTGACCACCACAACACCACGCAGGATGCGTCCGCGTCTCACTAAGGCAAGCGGAAAAAGCAGGATTGAAATCAATCCGGCAATTATGGCCACATGCAATCCGCTCAACGCAAGCAGATGTGAAAGACCGGTGGTGGAGAAAAGCTCCTGCATATCGGGAGTGAGCATTGAGCGGTCACCTGTAAGCACGGCATTGAGGAATTCCTTACATCCATTGGAAACCGGCAGATCCACTATAGCAAGAGTGACATCTGTGCGGAAACGACGGATGGCATTCATCATTCCCAGCTCTAATCCTGAAACGTTCAGACTGTCAGGTCGCACGAATGTCTGCCCTACCACGCCCATCAGACGCAATGGTCTGTCGTAATCAGTCTCACCCGGCAAGTCAAGTTCAAAAGCAAGAGGAGAAACAGATGCGGTGAAATCTATTCTGTCCCTCTCCTCAACGGATGGCAATGATGAAGGCGTCGTCAGCTTGACGAGAAAAGGACGACACACCTTTCCAATACACGAATCAACCTTAACCACCATTACCTGTGACGGATCAAAGTGCCGTATCTCCATCACCACTCCTGAATAATCCAGTTCACGACCTTCTACCCCCTCAGGAAAAGGAGCAGGTTCGTTCGCAGCACTGACAGCATAGCCCAGAAGGATTCCACCGCACATCAGTCCGGCATACGGCTTTCGAATCATAAAGAAACCTCCACCAACTATACATAGAAGTAAAATCAACCACAATTCAGCCCATCCACAATCATGGAGGAGAATACCGATGATAAAGACAACGGTAAATGGGAGCAATGGGACTGAATGAAACCGCATAATCGGTAAATAAAAACCACACACGCACCACTGCGATGACAGAAGGACGTGTGTGGATAAAGGCGTAAAAAATGAATGTTATGGCATAATGATTTCAGCCGGATTCTCAATGAGAACCGGTGACTTTCCGAGCAGCCTGAACAGATCGGCATTGGATATGGCGATGAATCCGCAGGGGTCACCGTCAGTAAGCACGATTTTGTCACGCGCAGCAACATCTCGATCCATCACGAATGTCACCTCGGAGGCCTCATCCCTCAGCAGTCCGAAAGGAGTGGCCGCACCATGAGCAGTTCCGAGGATAGCCAACATCAGTTCCTCATCCGCGAATGAGACTCTCGGAATCTGCAATGATGCGCCGAATTCTTTCGTAATGAACGGCTTCCTTGCATGAGTCACATAAAGCCAGAATTTGTTTTTCTGACGGTTAGTCAGCAGTATGGTCTTGACAGTGTCGATACCGAAAGCCCTGTCGATGTTCAGACAGTCATCCATCGATATACCGGGATCACTTTCGATTCTTGTATAATCAATCCCGGCTCTATCAAGCGATTCATAAATAAGCCTCTGAGTATCGGTCTTGAACACGGCAGGTGCGCCTGTCATGACCTCGCTTGTATAGAAAGTCTTATTATTGTCCATTGTTTCAAATATAAATTTCCTCTTCAGGGAGTGGAATGTAACTCACACCATACCTCCCTGCCCGTAACAAAATTATCTATTTAGGAATTCCAGATATTCCACGATTCGAAAGCCTGCAGAAGCAGCATTTCAAGACCGTTCTTGACCTCCGCACCGTTGGCACGCGACTTTTTCATGAAAGTAGTGACGTCAGGGTTATAGATCAGATCATAGCAGAGATGTTCAGGTGTGAGAAGATCGTATGGAATATCCGGACAACGATCCACATTGGGATACATGCCGAGAGGTGTACAGTTGACTATCACTTTGTGCGAAGCCATCACCTCAGGTGTGAGATCGTCATAGGAGAGCTGGCCGTCAGCAGGAGTACGCGAGACATAGACCGGCTCTACTCCGAGATTTATAAGCGCACGGTTGACGGCTTTTGATGCTCCTCCCGTACCGAGAATGAGAGCGCGGTTACGCTTGGCGTTGATAAGCGGAGCAATGGAATTCTGGAATCCCATGGCATCACTGTTGAATCCTTTAAGACGTATCTCTCCGTTCTTGCCACGGATTATCTTTATCACATTAACAGCTCCGATGAGAGCCGCCTCGTCATCCATTTCATCCATGTAAGGGATGACCTGCTCCTTATACGGGATGGTGACATTGAGTCCGGCAAGATTCGGATTATCGGAAAGCACGTTCTTGAGAGCATCTATTTCGGGGATTGCAAAGTTCACGTATTCCGCATCAATATTCTCCGACTCAAACATATTATTGAAATAGTTCATCGAAAACGAATGCGTAAGGGGGAAACCGATAAGGCCATAGACCTTTTTATGAGGTACTGACATATTTGTTATGTATGTATTTTGGGGATGATATATAATTAAACTTCAGATCGTATGCAGAGATGCAAAGAATTTCTGATTCTCCTATGCCAATGTTTCACGAATGAAAGCCGCATGAGGGACAAGCAGAAACATGAGCCGCGGTCCCCGGAGCAAATAGACCGTGAAACGCGAGGTCGATCTCACGCCGAGCACATCTGTCCATTGTATCGTCTCCGGTGGAGGTAAACGCAGGGGAGCGGATTTAACGCGTGAATCCTTACCGGCAACCGGTAGCAGCATCCTGCTATCTTTATTGTTGCCGTCATCCTCCGTCTCCTGCGACTCCGGATTCAGATAGGTCAGGCGTATATACTCTCCGTCGGCAATCTCCACCTCTTTCCGTAGGACAGCCCGACGGGCTTCCGGGGTGAGCATATAATATGTATAGAGGAACGACATGAGCATCGGCACGACTATGAAAAGGAGCATCAGGGCCACGAGCAGCAGACGCTCGTCAAACACAAAGCCGAGCGCGGCACAAAGAGCGATGGGCACGATAATGATCCATCCGTAGCGCGGAAGCCATAGCGAAATCAGGACTGAGAGATAGTCACCGGAAGTCGTTGAGAACGGTCGAGTTTTTTTCAAGATGCTTAAATCTGATTATCAAAACTGTACTTTAGCAGAAAAACATTGAAACAGACGAACGTGATCAGTCAATGAACCTGCGCGTGAGATCACCGTAATTCTCGATACGGCGGTCGCGCAGGAAGGGCCACCAGCGACGCACCTGCTCCGAACGCTTCATGTCAATATCGATTATAGCCATAGCCTCCTCGTTGTCTGAGGCAAGATACAGCAGTTCGCCCTGCGGACCGGCCACGAAGCTTGAACCCCAGAACATGATGCCGTTCGTCGCACCGGAGGGATCAGGTTCATGTCCGACACGGTTGACCGTCACGACAGGAAGACCGTTGGCAACGGCATGTCCACGCTGAACAGTCATCCACGCCTCACGCTGACGCTGCTTCTCATCGTCAGTGTCGCTGCTCTCCCAGCCTATGGCCGTCGGGTAGATGAGCATTTCAGCACCGTTCATAGCCATCAGACGTGCTGCCTCTGGATACCACTGATCCCAGCAGACAAGCACACCGAGACGACCGAGAGAGGTGTCGATCGGTTTGAAACCGAGATCGCCGGGTGTAAAGTAGAATTTTTCGTAATATGCTGGATCATCAGGTATGTGCATTTTACGATATTTTCCAGCCAACGATCCATCCTTATCAAAGACAAGTGAGGTGTTGTGATAAAGTCCTGCAGCACGGCGTTCGAACAACGAGGTCACGAGCACGACTCCTGCCTGACGCGCAGTGTCGGAGTAGAATTTTACGACTGACGAGTCAAGCGGTATTGCAAGATCAAAGTTATCCACGCTTTCAACCTGACAGAAGTAAAGCGAGTCATGAAGTTCCTGAAGCACTACCAGTTCCGCCCCATCAGACGCAAGGCGTATGATCTTTTCGCCGAGACGGCGACGGTTGTTTTCAATATCCGAAGTGTTGTGTTGCTGTATGATTCCTACTTTCATATATTCAGTTCAATATTTTAAGTCGGAGAGCAAAAAATAAACGATTCAATCAAGTGTAGAGTTTTCAATCCATTTACCATCAGCGATACCTGCCACCGCCCCGACCGGAAATTGCATCGTCACACAATGGAGTGAACCATGCTGACGGATAAGGGGATTACAATCAATCTGCACGATCTCGTGGTCAGGGAAAGCGATCTTCAAAGTCTGTGCGGCAAGCAGATCCTTTCGATACTGTCCATAGACGGGCAGAAGAATGCTTGATGGAGTGATAAGGAAGTTGGCGTATGTAGCGGGAAGGACCTCGCCATCAGCCTCGATCGTGTCAGGTAGCGGAAGTTCAATGAGATTATAAGGCATTCCGTCGGGTGAGCGCAGAGTAGTAAGTTCCTCCTGCATCTTGGCCAACTCATCATAATTCGGATTTCCCGGTTCGCCCGCACCGCAATACAGGATGGTGTTGTGCGGAGCAAGTCGGGCGAGGGTGTCGATGTGGCTGTCCGTATCGTCACCAAGGAGCGCACCGTGGTGGAGAAACATCTGATGCGTGAAACCGAAAGCCTCGCCGAGATACCGGGATATCTGTTCGCGACCCCACTCTCCGTTACGGTTGGGTGACAGGAGACATTCGGCAGTGGTGAGCAATGTTCCCTCGCCATCCGATTCGACCGAACCTCCCTCAAGGACAAAATTCAACCGGTTTTCCATTCCGGCTGAAAAAGCACCCAATCCCTCAAGACGAGAGGATATGAGATTATCCCTGTCAGCGGCGAATTTCAGACCCCAGCCATTGAATTTAAAATCAAGGAGGCGGATCGAGCCATCCACTTCTACTGTCAGAGGACCGAAGTCGCGTGCCCAAGTATCGTTGGTGGGAAGATCGAAGAATTTCACGCGCTCCGGATCAAACCCCTGCTCCTTTATCGAGGGGAGGCAGAGCGAGGCCGGCCCGACGAGCATAACGCATTCGTCGCGCGACACGGCCCTTACAATATCGGCGATGCAACGGCGTGCATCCGAAAGAATGTAGTTCCAGTCGGTCTCTTCGTGAGGCCAAGCGAGCATCACACAGTCGTGACGCTCCCATTCGGCTGGAAAACGGCGGAGAGAGGGAATGGTCTGATGTTCATTCATCCTCATAGTCATCTTTTAAATTGTCCCAGATAGAATCTTGGGACTCGAAATATTCTTCACAATAGTCCAGAAAACCCCGTTTTTCAGAGCTGCCGACTTCATCGCACCATTCACGATACTTGGCTCTCAGTTCGGGATCTTCATGTATTAGTTTCTTAAATTCCGCCTCTGCGATATCAATACTGCCGAAGTGGTGCAGCAGATCGTTGAAAAGGTCGGTAATATGATCCATTGTAATTAGGTTTAGGGTAAGACTGATAATAAACCGCGATCTCAGGACACAAGCCTGTGTCTCATTTACGCTTTATTAATATTTATAAAGATAATTTAGGAAATGTATCATTTGAATGCTCAAATATATAGCATCAGTATGAATTAACCAAATTTTAAATGTTTAAAATCTCAAATATTCAACCTTTTAGCTAAATCACACGTTTTTATTACATATCTTAACCCATAATCGATAATTCTGATATGAGAAAAATATTCGGACTTATGGTCGTACTTGCAGCATTTCTGACGAGCTGTAGCCCTTACAATCTCGTCACCAGCACGACCTACAACAATGCTGACCTGAGTGACTATCACACATTCCACATCGTCACTCCAGAGGAGGGAAAATTACCTCCGGGGATGGAAATGGTGACATACTACAACATCGCTGCCGCAATACGCGAACAGATGGTGGAACGCGGATTCACGGAAGATCCAGCCTCACCGCTGCTCATCAACATCGGTCTGACAATCAAAAAGGAACTTGCAACTGAGCCGCTCATGCAGCAAGTACCTGCTCCCGCACCTCCCGCTCCACTCCCTCCGGCTCCAATGCCGCCACGACCTTTACCGGGTCACGGACCTCACCCCTTCCCCCATGCATGGGGACCGGCCTACAACGGTATGTCGCCTTGGTTCATGTACCCGCGCAACAATTACTGGACCGTATATAATCCTAACGTACAGGTCGTAACCGGAATGTACCGCGAAGGCGTGCTGACAATGGATATGGTCAACATAACCGACAAGATTCCACTGTTCTCCGCCTCTGTAGGGACTATCCTTGACAATGGCGACTCACAGTTCCGTAATCTTCAGGGCATAGCGGAAGCCGTACAGACTCTGTTCTCGAAATTCCCTGTCGCCGTGCTGCCGCAGTATCGTGGTAAATGATCAGTCCTTTTTACGCTCAAGAGTGATGAAGGCATAACGCGCACCGCTGCGGGGATCGGTGAGATCAAACACCGGTGATGAAGGAAGAGTCCATTCGTCAGATGAAAGTAGTGGAAAAAATGTGTCGGCATCCTTGATTTCTTCGTCAATCAACGTCAGTTCAATCTTCGATGCACGAGGAAGAGCCTGAGCATAAATCTCACCACCACCTATGACAAAACAAACCGGAGAGGCCACGCACATAGCGATGGCCTCTTCTACTGATGAAGCCACCTCTATCCCCGGAGCTGTGTAATCCGGATTACGTGTAACGACGATGTTACGGCGTCCCGGCAAAGCACCTTTAGGAAATGACTCGAAAGTCTTACGCCCCATGATGATCGGACAGCCCATGGTGAGGGATTTGAAACGTTTCAGATCATCACTTATATGAAAGAGCAGATCACCTCCGCGACCTATGGCAAAATTACGCGTGACAGCTACAATAAGGATTACTTCCGGCTTCATACGGCAACCTGCGCTTTGATATGGGGCTGGGCTTCATAGTCGCGCAGCTCTAAATCCTCATATTTGAAATCGAAAATATCCTTCACGTCAGGATTGATGTGCATGACGGGCAATTTTCCGGGCTTACGTGAGAGTTGAGTCCTCACCTGATCGAAATGATTGTGATAGATATGCGTATCGCCGAGAGTATGGACAAATTCACCCGGTTTCAATCCGGTGACCTGAGCCACCATCATGAGCAAGAGAGCGTAGGATGCGATGTTGAACGGCACACCGAGAAAACAGTCGGCACTGCGCTGATAGAGCATGAGCGAGAGACGGCCATCGGCAACGTAGAACTGGAACAGCAGATGGCACGGAGGAAGAGCCATATCAGGAACAGAAGCCACATTCCATGCACTTACTATAATGCGACGTGATTCCGGATTCTCGCGGATAGTCTTTATCATCTCCGAAATCTGATCAATGTGCCCACCGTTATAGTCAGGCCACGAACGCCACTGGTAACCATAGACCGGACCGAGTTCACCTTCAGGCGACGCCCATTCGTTCCAGATGCGGACACCGTTGTCCTGAAGATACTTGATGTTTGTATCCCCCTTCAGAAACCAAAGCAACTCATGGATGATGGATTTGAGATGCAGTTTTTTTGTGGTCAGGAGCGGAAAGCCCTCGCTGAGATCAAAACGCATCTGATAGCCGAAGATGCTGCGCGTCCCTGTGCCCGTACGGTCACCGCGATCAACGCCCTCGGTCATGATTTTATCAAGGAGTTCAAGATATTGCCTCATGAAAAAATATACTGTTTTTAATTATTCCGGAAGATACTATGCAATCCCTCCTACCTTTATAGCTTTCGGTTTGGCAGGACAGACATACTGACACGCACCGCAACCGATGCATTTACGTGAATCCACGACCGGATAAGGACCCTTGCCACCATCATCCGATACCATCGTGATAGCACCAGCCGGACAACGGCGTGAACATGCCCCGCATTTCACACCTTTGTCGTATGATATGCAGTAATCACGATCAGCACATGCAAGACCGATGCGCGAACGGTGTTTCTCCGCTACCGCAAGCGGATGGAGCGCACCCGTCGGACAAAGATTGGAACATAGCGTACAGTTATAGATACACCATGACAAGTCATAATTCATCACCGGATGCAACGCCCGCAGCAGGCCATATTCTTTCAATGATACCTGTAATACTTTTTGTGGACAGCGGTCAACACATAGTCCGCATGCCGTACAACGGTCAAGAAATTCGCGCCGCGAACGTGTGCCCGGAGGAGTGACGGGGAGCAATCCGCGATGGTTGCGCGGCTCCTCAAGAGTGTCAATCTTATCGGCAACCTGAGCAGCCTTGGCAATGGCCGGAACAGCCGCGACAACCGCACCCAAGGTCAGGAAACGGCGGCGGTCAAGCGGACGGCGTGAATCCTCCCCGACTGTCCGCGCGGACGCAGAATCGTCGGACGACGAAACATCAAGCCGCCCCGTACTGATGCCGGCAGCAGGACCGGCCACAGTACCTTTCACTTTCTGAAACAGAGGTATGGAAAGTTGATGACGGTTATAGGTGTAGCTTATGGCATCGTTCGGACAGTCCGTCAGACAGTCAAAGCACACAACACAGCGCGATGTATCTACTACGTGGCTAACGAGGTCGATACATGACGATTTACAGCGGTGCTCACAACGCCGGCACTGAATACATTTATCCGTATTTATGTCGATACGGAAAATGGAATAACGGGATATGAAGCTCAAAGTCGTACCGACGGGACAGACTGTGTTGCAAAACGTGCGGCCGTTTCTCATGGCTATCGCTCCTATTATCACCATCGTGACAAATGAAATCACCATTCCGGTAATCGATGCGACAGCAAAACGGATCTGCGGAGCAGAGTCGATCTTGCTCCAGAGATTAAGGACAAAGGCCCATAACGGTCTGAGCACATAGAGACCGAAGCGGCCGAAAATACTGTAGGGATCAAGGAGGGTTGAGAGAGCGGATATGCCAAGGATTATTGAAAGCACCACTATGAACAGCGTGACCATGCGCAGACGCGTGAAAGGCTCGCTGTAGTGATACTGCCACTTAGGGCCTACACGTCCGAGACGCGGAAGACGCGCACATATATCCTGAAATATTCCAAGCGGACAAGCGGTCGAACAATATATACGGCCAAATACCAGAGTGACGATCAACCACAGCACGAACGTAGTGAGTGAGAAGGCCATTGCCGCCGGCAGGAACTGAATATGGACGAGCCATACAGCCACTGTCGGAATTGACATGCCGAAATCGGTAAACAGCATCACGAACAGGGCGAAAACCACCACTGCAACAGCTATGCGTGAAAAACGGAGTAGCGATCCCATAAATCAATCATAATTGCTGACACCGGAGATCGCGCAGGATATCCGTGAGTGAGGTTATTACTGACATCTGGCGGGGAATATCGATCCCCACCGGACATGTTCCGAGACATTCCCCGCAGGCTATGCACCGCTGGGTCTGCGCCGCATCCGGAATGGCATCCTCATAGCGCGAAAGGAACTTTGTCCCCTTCTGCGCAAAATCGGGATCATCAAGATCTCCGGGGAGATAAGACTCCTCGGCGGCACGATCGACAAAAATAAGATTCGAGGGAATATCAATCCCGTAAGGACATGGCATACAATTGTCGCAAGCGACACATCCGTTAGGCTTTACCGGAACATAAGCGGAAGCAAGACGACTGCCGACCGACTCGACATCTCTTGAAATGTCAGGCCGACAGGACGAAAACACCGCCGGAGCGAGAGCCGCTCCCCCGACGCGGATGAGCCATTGCCTACGGGTAATTTTCTGCATAGATGTGCAAAATTAGGCATTTTTTTTCAAATGCCAAATTGAAAAAATCAGCCCTCCGGATCAGCGGGGATCAGTGAGAGTGGCGACTGCCATCGCAGAGATGCCCTCCCCTCGTCCTTCGAAGCCAAGACGCTCCGTGGTGGTAGCCTTGACAGACACGCAATCGGCAGGAATGGCGAGATCCGAAGCTATATTTTCAATCATCTGTGGAATAAATGTCAGCAGCTTAGGTCGCTGAGCTACGATTGTGACATCCACATTATTTATCGAAAAACCCTTCTCTGATATAAGTTCGACCACACGGCGGAGAAGCACACGTGAGTCAGCACCCTCATACTCGGCAGCCGTGTCGGGGAAATGGTAACCGATATCGCGCATGGCGGCTGCACCGAGAAGCGCATCCGACAGAGCGTGTAGAGCCACATCGGCATCACTATGGCCAAGGAGACCTTTTTCGTAAGGCACAGTCACTCCGCAGAGGATCAGCGCGCGATCCTCGACGAGACGATGCACATCATAACCTAAACCTGTCCGTATCATTTCTTATATTTCCTTTTTCAGATTAGCAGCAATGGATCAATCATCCCGCATCACTTGCGTCCGAAAATCTCCTTCAGACCGTCCATATCAAATGTGAGTGTGAAGCGGAGAGTCTGATCAAGGGGCGAATTCTGGGCGGTAGCCACCATGTAGCTCGCATCAAGACGGAGCACATTGAGCGCGAAGCCCGCGCCGAGAGCAAAGTACTGGAGATTGCCTTTGGTTGGATTCTGATAGTAATATCCTCCACGCAGGAAGAACTGGTCATTGTAATTATACTCCGCACCAAGTGAATAGGAAATCTCGCGTAACTCCTCCTTAAATCCGCCGGGAGCATCGGAGAACGATTTGAAAATACCGGTGATGGACGACATGTTCTGCCAATCCTCGTATGCCTTTACGTAGTCAAACTCTCCTTCAGTACCGTCGGCGTAATCGACACGGCGCGGCATAGTCGGCACAAGCAGTTTGTTGAGGTCAAGATTGAGCGAGAGATTGTGATAATCGGCAAGCGGGAATGTAAACGATGTTCCGAGACGGAGATTAGTCGGGAGGAAAGCGGGGTTATCACCGTGGTTATAGTTGACCTTCGAACCGATGTTGGAGATGTCAAAACCCCATGACCACTGGCATTCATTACGCCCCACGATAGGATATGTGGTGTAGTAACCGGAGATATCAGCCGAGAATGCAGAAGCACCGGTCGATTGATCGCTTGCATAGCTCTCGCTGAAACTCAGATCCGAGTAGATGTAGCGGAACACGATACCCATAGAAAATTTCTCGGACAGCTTGCGCGAATATCCGAGATCAATGCTCATTTCGTAGGGATTGACGGTCTGGATGTCAAGTCCGCTGTTGTCCGACGACACCTCGCCGAGCGAGAAGTAGCGGAGCGAAGCCGACACAGCCTGATTGTCCTCAGAACCGATCTTCCAGTAACCTGACACATTGGCAAGGAAAATATCGTTGACGAGTTTGCGCAACCAAGGTGTGTAGCTCAAGGAGACAGCACCCTTTGAATAGGCAAACGCATACTTCGAAGGATTCCAGAACTGGCTGTTGGCATCGGGCTCGGTTGCTGCACCGAGATCACCCATTGATGCACCGCGGGCATCCGGAGCTATTCCGAGTGAATTGACACCGGTCTGCACGGGATTGAATTCTGACTTCTGTGCCGAAACGGTCAGTGAACCACCGAGCGACAGAAGAGCCAAGGGGAAAATATGCCTGATTGAAATCATGGATTTACGTGATTTTGGAGATGGTGTTTACATTCATAATAACTTGAATAATGCAATAATATTGCCTGACCGCGATAGATTTTGAAACACCCGACGGTGAGAGACTATAGAAAATCACTATTTTTAGGTATTTTTTGTAAAATAAATAATGTGTAAGTTTGTAGTCTGAAATTTGTATATCACATTTCCATGCTGACAAGACTTTCCGAATTAAAACCGGGCGAGGAAGCCACGGTTGTCAAGATAGTGGGCCACGGTGCCTTCAGAAAACGTATGCTTGAGATGGGTTTCGTCAGAGGGCGTAAAGTCAGGGTACTGCTCGACGCTCCGCTGCGCGATCCCGTCAAATATGAGATCATGGACTACGAGGTGTCGCTCCGTCGCTCCGAGGCTGAACTTGTAGAAGTAGCCGTCGATGCCGACGCCGCGCTCCACACGTTGCAGCCGTCGCACACTAATACCGAGTCAGAACCAGCCGAACGCACTCACTCAGGAACCGGAAACGAAATTTCCTCTAACGCCGACCACGTAAGTAACCATCATCGGACGATAAACGTGGCTCTTATCGGAAACCCTAACTGTGGCAAGACATCGCTTTTCAACATCGTTTCAGGTGCGCGCGAGCACGTAGGTAACTACAGTGGTGTTACTGTCGATGCCAAGTCAGGAAGCGTCCGCTACAAAGGTTTCCGCATCAACATAGTCGATCTGCCCGGCACTTATTCCTTAGCCTCCTACTCTCCTGAGGAACTCTATGTCAGGAAATATCTCCGTGATGAAACTCCTGACATTATAATTAATGTGGTGGATGGGTCGAATCTCGAACGAAATCTCTATCTGACAACCGAGCTTATCGACATGGACCGCAGCATGGTGATAGCCCTGAACATGATCGACGAACTCGACCGTGCCGGTGTCAGCCTCGACTGCAAGCTCCTCGGCGAGATGATCGGCGTGCCTATCGTCCCCACCGCGGCAAGGACGGGACGAGGGATCAACGAACTGCTTGACACCGTCATCCGCGTCTATGAGGGAACTGACCCGACGGTAAGACATATCCACGTAAATCTCGGAAATGATATCGAGCAGGCCGTCACCCAGATCAAGGACCGGCTGAAAGCCGATCCGCACGTAGGGCTTCACTTTTCACCCCGCTATCTGGCCATCAAGTTGCTCGAAAAGGATTCGGAAATTGAAGAACGTGTCAGCGATCTCCCCGGTGGCAAAGAGATAATCGACCTGCGCGATTCGCTGCTCAGCAATCTGCCCCCGGCATCCGAGGACATAAGCATGGCCATCGCAAATGCCAAATACGGATTTATCGCCGGCGCGCTTGCCGAGACCATGGAGCAGTCCAAAAAGGAAGAGATCAATTCCACCCGTATCATCGACACTATCGTCACCAACCGCCTTTTCGGTTTCCCGATATTTATAGGTATAATGTTCTTCATCTTCTGGGCCACTTTCCAGCTCGGTTCCTACCCGATGGAATGGATCGAGTCATTGGTCAGCTGGCTCGGTGATATGACACGCGAATATCTCCCCGACGGCCCTGTGAAGGATCTCATAGCCGACGGTATCATCGGCGGTGTCGGCGGTGTCATCGTGTTCCTGCCGAACATCCTCATCCTCTATCTGTGCATATCGTTCATGGAGGACTCCGGCTACATGGCACGTGCGGCCTTCATCATGGACAAGGTGATGCACCGCCTCGGACTCCACGGCAAATCATTCATCCCGCTGGTGATGGGCTTCGGCTGTACAGTTCCCTCCATCATGGCATCGCGTTCGATCGAAAGTCGCTCCAGCCGCATAATCACCATCCTCATCAACCCCTTCATAAGCTGCTCCGCACGTCTGCCGATCTATGTGCTGCTCATAGGCACCTTCTTCCCGGAACACGCCACACTTGTGTTCATGTGCATCTATCTGCTGGGCATACTCATGGCCGGCATAACAGCGCGCCTTCTACGCAAATTCTATTTCGGCGAGGATGTCACCCCGTTCGTCATGGAGCTCCCACCCTATCGTGTCCCGACTCTCAAAGCCACACTGCGCCACATGTGGGGCAAAGGCGAGCAGTATCTTAAAAAAATGGGAGGAATCATTCTTGTGGCCAGCATAATCGTGTGGGCTCTCAACTATTTCCCGCTTCACGACGGAAAATCGTCGCAGGATATGTCTGCAATGACGGTGGCCGATGATTCGGCCATAGATCCCTCACAGGACAGCTTCCTCGAAATGGCAGGTAAAGCCATCAATCCTATTCTCGAACCCATCGGATTCCACTGGCGCGCCTCCGTAGCCGCCCTTGCCGGAGTTCCGGCCAAAGAGATTGTAGTCTCGACTCTCGGCGTGCTCTACACCGGAGACGAGGAGGCTTCCGAGCAGACACTTTCCGAACGTCTGACAACTCCCAACGTTGTCACCGGTCATCCGGATTTCACAGCCGCCGCTGCGCTCAGCTTCATGGTGTTTGTGCTGCTCTACTGTCCGTGCATCGCCACTATCACGGCAATAGTAAAGGAGACCGGCAATCCGCGCTACGGACTTTTCTCGGTGATCTATAACACTGCGGTGGCTTGGGTCGTGGCGTTTATCGTCTATCGTATCGCCCTGCTGTTTTAACCGTGAGGATATCGGCATATCTGCATCAGGCTTCCCTGATTGCAGGTAGCAAAAGAGTGGAAAATCCATAAAAATTTTCTACCTTTGTCCCCCGTCATGTCCCTATCGTTTTTCATAGCCAAACGTCTTACTCTGCGTTCCGCTTCGGGCGGAATGCAGACAGGTATTGCCATTGCCGTGACAGGCGTGGCATTATCCGTGCTTGTCATGCTAATATCAATCGCCGTGATGTTCGGATTCAAGGACGAGATCAGGCATAAGATCATGGGCTTTGACTCACAGCTGAGCATATCGGTTCATCCATCGGACAACACCAATGGTGAAAAACTTGTCGATATGACTGAAATCGCCGATGCTCTCTCCACACTTCCGCCGTCTGCATCGACCGCTCTTACAATCCGTCAGCCTGTCATACTCAAAACAGCCACTGATTTCACAGGCGCGGTGGTCAAGGGCATGGGGCGTGACTACGATTGGGAATTCGTGAAAGAGAATCTCGTGGAAGGCGTAATCCCGGACTATCAGGCTGATTCGACGCTCTACCACATCATCATATCGCGTAATCTCTTACGAAATCTCGACACGAAACTTGGCGATAAGATCGATGCCTATTTTCTCGGCGACGGCACCTACCGTATGCGCCGCCTGAAGATAGCCGGGGTCTATGACACACATTTCAGCGAGTATGACGACAGTTACATCTTCGCCACTCTTCCGATGCTTTCAGCTCTTGCCGGAATCGGTGACGGCATGGGGACTCAGTTCGAGATTTCAGGACTCGGATCGGACGACGAGATCGCTGAATGCGGACGTCAGCTCTCGGCCCACCTGACTGAAAAGCTTTACAGGGGTCAGATCCACACGCTCTACGCAGTCACGGATGTCCATACATCGGCCGCGCTCTATTTCAACTGGCTCGCGTTGCTTGACACAAATGTAGTGGTAATCCTTACGCTAATGGCCCTTCTGACCTGCCTGACACTCGTATCTTCACTCTATATGCTCATCCTGCGCAGAGTCAACATGATCGGCATACTCAAATCACTCGGTGCGACCGACAGTATGATCCGCAGAACCTTTATCTACCTGACAATGCGCATTCTCGCTGCCGGACTCATTATCGGCAATCTCCTCGGTCTCGGTGTGATCATACTGCAGGATACCTTGCGCATCATACCCCTTGATCCGGAAGCTTATTATCTCGACCACGTCCCGATGCAGGTCTCATGGGCGGCACTCCTCTTGCTCAATGCCTCCATCATAGTTGTCGCAGCCCTCGTGCTTATCCTCCCATCAGCCATAATCACTACTATCCCCCCCTCTAAAGTCATTAATTATGATTAAATAATAAATCGTAACGGACATAAAACAAACGAACGTAAAAACAACCATAATTTTGCTAAAAGAACAGCAAAAAAATTGGGAGTAGTCGAAAAAATACCTATCTTTGCATTAAAGTAATGCCGGGAATAATGCACTCGGATACCTGATCGGTTTCACGCATCTTCAATAACTCCTGTTCCATTACCTGATCGTTCAAGGCATTCGCCTGACAAATATCATTTATTATCATTGTAATTCACAGATTCAATTATCAATATCTAATTACAGAATGAAAAGAGTTTATACTTTTGGAGACGGCAAGGCAGAAGGAAATGCCTCTATGCGCAATCTCCTCGGCGGTAAAGGTGCTAACCTCGCCGAAATGAACCTTCTCGGCATGCCCGTGCCTCCCGGTTTCACAATCACAACTGAAGTTTGCTCGGAATATACCCAGTATGGCCGTGACAAAGTTGTCAAGGATCTTACTAAGGACGTCGAGGCTGCAATAGCTCACGTTGAGCAGCTTACAGGCAAGAAATTCAATGATCCCGAAAATCCCCTTCTCGTTTCTGTACGTTCAGGTGCCCGCGCTTCAATGCCCGGTATGATGGACACCGTCCTCAACCTCGGCATGAACGATGCAACTGTCGAATCTCTCGCCAAGAAGAGCGGCAATGCTCGTTTCGCATGGGACAGCTACCGCCGTTTTGTCCAGATGTATGGCGACGTCGTGCTCGGCATGAAGCCCAAGAGCAAGACCGACATCGATCCTTTCGAGGAAATCATGGATAAGGTTAAGGAAGAGAAAGGCGTTAAACTTGATACCGAACTCTCTGTAGAAGATCTCCAGAATCTCGTCAAACTTTTCAAGGCCGCTGTAAAGGAACACACTGGCAAGGACTTCCCCGACAATGCTTGGGAGCAGCTCTGGGGTGGCATCTGCGCTGTGTTTGACAGCTGGATGAACGAACGCGCTATCCTCTATCGCCGCATGAACCAGATCCCCGAAGAATGGGGTACGGCCGTCAATGTTCAGGCAATGGTTTATGGTAACATGGGCGACAACTCGGCTACCGGTGTGGCATTCAGCCGCGACGCTGCAACCGGCGAGAATATGTTTAACGGCGAATACCTCATCAACGCTCAGGGCGAGGACGTGGTAGCCGGTATCCGCACTCCTCAGCAGATCACTGTAGAGGGTTCACGTCGCTGGGCCGCTCTTCAGGGTATCTCCGAAGAAGTTCGTCATGAAAAATATCCCTCACTCGAAGAGTCAATGCCTGAATGTGCAGCGGAACTCATCGCTATCTCAAAGCGTCTGGAGGACTACTACAAGGACATGCAGGATATGGAATTCACCATTCAGGACGGCAAGCTCTGGATGCTCCAGACCCGTAACGGCAAGCGCACAGGCGCAGCTATGGTGAAGATCGCAATGGATCTCCTCCGCGCAGGTGAGATCGATGAAAAGACTGCCCTCCTCCGCATGGAGCCTCAGAAACTCGATGAGCTCCTCCATCCGGTGTTCGACAAGGCTGCCCTCAAGCGTGCCAAGGTCGTAGCCAAGGGTCTTCCCGCATCTCCCGGTGCTGCCGCAGGTCAGATCGTATTCTCCGCTGACGATGCCGAAGCTTGGAGCGAGAAGAAGCGTAAAGTCGTTCTCGTCCGCATCGAGACCTCTCCTGAGGACCTTCGTGGTATGGCTGTCGCTCAGGGTATCCTCACAATGCGTGGCGGTATGACATCTCACGCTGCCGTCGTTGCCCGCGGTATGGGTAAATGCTGTGTATCAGGTGCAGGTGAAATCCGTGTTGATTACAAGGAAAAGACC
Source organism: Bacteroides sp. (assembly GCA_014801945.1). GTDB lineage: Bacteria > Bacteroidota > Bacteroidia > Bacteroidales > Muribaculaceae > Duncaniella. The sequence continues at coordinate 24,118 of JAAVDF010000028.1, read as the reverse complement.
GTAGAGATGGGTGGCAAGACTTACAAGGAAGGCGACTGGATCTCACTCAACGGTTCGACAGGTGAAGTTTATGACGGTCAGGTGCCCACAACCGAACCAGAACTCGGTGGCGACTTCGGTGCGATCATGAACCTCGCTGCTAAATACACCAAGACTCTCGTCCGCACCAACGCTGACTCACCCCGCGACGCTAAGCAGGCCCGTCACTTCGGCGCACAGGGTATCGGCCTCTGCCGTACCGAACACATGTTCTTCGAAGGTGACCGCATCAAGGCTGTACGCGAAATGATCCTTGCTTCTGATGAAGAAGGACGTCGCGTAGCCCTCGCTAAGCTTCTCCCCATGCAGCGTGGCGACTTCGAGGGTATCTTCGAGGCTATGGACGGCTACGGCGTGACCATCCGTCTCCTCGATCCCCCGTTGCACGAATTCGTACCTCACCAGACCGCTACCCAGAAGGTTATGGCAGAGGAAATGGGNATCACACTCGAAGAAGTTAAGGCTAAGGTTGACTCGCTCGAAGAATTCAACCCCATGCTCGGTCACCGTGGCTGCCGTCTCGGCATCACCTACCCCGAAATTACCGAAATGCAGACCCGCGCCATCATCGAGGCTGCTCTNGCTGTCAAGGCTCGCGGTATCGACGTTCATCCTGAAATCATGATCCCCCTCGTAGGTTCACTCAAGGAGATTCAGAATCAGGCCGACGTGATCAACATCACTGCAGCNAAGGTATTCGAGGAAGCAGGCCACAGCGTACCTTACAAAGTAGGTACAATGATCGAAGTTCCCCGTGCTGCCCTNGTTGCCAACCAGATCGCTGAAGTCGCTGACTTCTTCTCATTCGGTACAAACGACCTCACTCAGATGACCTTCGGTTTCTCACGTGANGACGCACCCAAGTTCCTCAAGTTCTACAAGGAGCACGGTATCATCAAGACCGATCCCTTCGAAGTGCTTGATCAGGAAGGTGTAGGTCAGCTCGTGAAGATGGGTGTCGAGAAGGGTCGTGCAACTAAGCCCGAACTCAAGGTAGGTATCTGCGGTGAACACGGTGGCGAACCCTCGTCAGTCAAGTTCTGCGCACGTCTCGGCATGAACTATGTATCCTGCTCACCCTACCGCGTGCCCATCGCCCGCGTAGCTGCGGCGCAGGCTGCNATCGAGGACTAAACGTCCGAGATTTCAGGACATACTGAATAAATAACNTGTTAGGCTGTAATACTCCGATTCAAAGGAGATTACAGCCTAACTTGNGCTTAGACGGTTCGTACATTTGGCCTCACTTTTCGAGCAGAATGAACGGGTTTAATTACAAATAGTTTACCANTTCACTGGAGACCGTTTACCACGGNTTTACCAAANGTTTACCGTCGTAATCAATAATNAATCANATACTTAACAAANAAATATTAANNATTAAAATATTTCAGGATAGACTATATTGTGAAGTGTAGTCATATTTAGTATTTGATTTCAAGAAGAATGGGATTGTTGGTGCTGACGGTNCAATNTTTGATAATCTCGGCGTTGGTAATTTGAGGTATAAAACTACGACTGGCAAGGAAATAGTCAATTCTATGTCCTTGATTGTTGGCTCTTACCTTAGGATTATTTCGGAAGAAATATGAAAACTCTTTTCTAAACGGATTAAACACACGGAACGTATCGATAAGATGACCTGTTTCCGTAAGTTTCGTAAAGTTCTGTCTTTCCCAATCATGGAAATTCGCTTGATTACGCTTGTATTTGCCGTCCCAACAGTCCTGTTCAGAAACAACAATATTCATATCTCCACATACTATCTGACGATCTGGCGTTGTTTCTACTAACTTGATAAGGGTTTCGTCAAATTTTCTGCGATGTTCGATGGCTCCCTCTATTTTAGGGTTAGAGTATGGAGTGTAGATATTGTAAAGAGTGAATGAAGGAAAGAAAAACTCAGTCTTTAATAAATGCCCTGACAACTCCGATGCTTGCGATTTGCTAAAACTGCAAGGAACGCAATCCTTAACGTAGGTCGCTACTCCAGCATACGGTGNTGAGAAACATTCTCGCTTATATCCTTTNATCTCAAATTCAGGTGAGTCTTTAATGTCTTTGACCTTTTGAAGACATACAACCTCCGGAGAATATTCNTCAACTAACTTTTTCAAAGCATCAAAATGTGCCTTAATTCCGTCAATATTCCAACTAATCAATCGCATTTTTGTAGGAGGTGTAGGCATTGTACATTGTCCCACTTTTATACGTCCCATCGACAATGACCAATATTCTCCATAGAATACAGGCGTTTGACCTTCAGCAGCGAAAGANAGAAGTTTGTTGAACCACTCTACATACTCCGGATCATNGCCCTTGCCAATTTCAAGAAGCCGAGGNTTTTCATTCATAAAGGTTTTTACCAAAGGCNTTATATCTTCGCCGGTAGTCATTGCTCCGATGGAGGTACACCATATTTCATTCGGGTCTCCNCTAAAGACAATTTCCCGATTAGCACANATATGGTCTTGCGTTGTGATATGGCAACGTAAGCTAAGTCCAGNGGATGCCATATAAGACATCCAACGGAGTTTCTGATANCCCAACTTATGAAGCTCATGCAGAATCTTCATAAGCTCATAAACGCCTAATTTATGAAATGTACTTTGCTGCATTAGAATAAATTAAGTCACAAATATTTTGAACTATTTTTCTTTAATATTATGCACTTCTCNACATACCATTTGAATACCATNNCCCATGTAGNAGGATCAGTTATATCAAATTATCACTAATGTCCCCATTTTTATGGGACATTAGTGATTTCCGATATATTCCAAANACTCGGCCAACCACGGCGTAAAGTCNTTTGCTTNGTTAGGCNAAACTTTACGANGNTTTGTTCCCTGTGTTAGTGTATCTAAGTCATNCATTATTCTTCTATTGGATAGGTTGTGTCGTAGATCTCTTGNAGGTTAGTGCCGTTGAAGCTCCAGCGTGGAGTTGGCTGTACCGCGTACTTGGAGTTGAGAAGTTTNGTGGTAACAGCAGTAAGAGACGTTTCTTCTCCGAGATACTCTACCTTTTTATCGGCAATTACTGTAACGGACACAGAGGAGTCGGCATTGTAAGTAAGAATGCTACCAATGGGAATACCCATCTGGCTGAAATTAAGCGGTGGACGGTGTTTGGTAGCCTTATTTTTGGAGGCTATATCATCAGCATTGAGGTCATTGTTCATTTCATCGCTTACTTCAGTAGTAATCTCTTTCTCGTTGAAGATTTCGAGAATTGCAATAGCCTGTTCCTTTTTTATTTGGAAAAATTCACGATTGACATTCAACCGGTTTGGCTCAAATGCTTTATGTANAGCTTTCTCCAATTTTGCGCAATTGGAAGCTTTAACTTCGCAGGCATACTCCACATCAAACGGCACAGGCACACCGGTTGTATATAATTCCTTGAGTCGAGCGTCAAGCTCCGGTCGTGTTGTCATGCCAATTTTTACCAAACCGGGCATTGCNCGGTTTGATAATACATACACAATTCCTAAATTATTTTCTTTAGCCATAGTTATTCAATCNTNNTATTGTTATGCGAGTTTGCCGNTTNNNATTTCGGATTTGAAGAATTNGAAGATATAGACTGCGTCCTGATAGTAGAGGCCGCATTTGGGTTCGTTGAGCTTGGGGAAAGTTGTGGATGAATAAAGTTCGTCAATGGCACGCTGTATGTCCCAGCCATGTTCTGACACTCCAACCTTGTTCGGCCGCTTCTCTTTCGTACCAGTTACGGGCATCCGCATTAAGTTCCTGAAGCAGGGTGCGATAGTGAGTCCATGATAGAAAAATATTGGATTGTGTACTCGCTGAGTACACTTTTGATCCCGTTGATATAAACAGGTCGGAATAGGTCTTAAAGAATGTGAGATAATGATATAGATCCCTACGAGTAAAACCTTTGCCAAATTGTGCGCTAAGACGTTGACTTAGATTCTTGATGACATTTAACCCATAAGTAGCTCGATCCTGTCCGTTGAGTTCCTCTTCAGCGATGAGTTTTCCAAGATCCCAATTTCTTTTCACTAACGCCTCGTTGACCTGCCGATAGGCGGTTTCACGAGCCTGTTCGATGACATGGATGCCCGATTATATAGGGCATCCATAGTTGAATTTGACACCTTGTCAGTCTTATTCGGCTTCATATTTTATGGCTCATTTGAGCGTTAGATGTGACTTACTTTATTACTTATGATTAAGTCTTTAACATCAATACCAAGTAATTCGGAAATCCTCACAAGGGTATCAAGGGAGGGCTGCATCTTGCTCATACTTTGATGTTAAACGCAAAGATACAAATATAATCTGAGATTGCCATCGTTATAGGTATGAAATCCACGCACTATCAGCAATATTATGAGACGATTAGCTTGTGTATCCGCAAGAATTTCAGGGCGCGACAAACCATATCAATGATAATCTTTACAAAGATATAAGATTCTTATATCGAACTCACGTTAATTAGAAAGTTATGCGCGCTCCAGTCGTGGGAACAGGAAAATCGCCTCCATAAAAAGAAGTGATGGTTCGTTATCATTTGCCGTTAATATGGGCTGTATATTGGCGATATAGGATATGCTGTGTATTACCCGGTCGATCAGGGAACATTCGCTTGGGAGCTTCTTCAAAAGTAACCCAGTTAGCGCCATTAACTTCAGTTGATAAAACAAAGTTTCTCTTCTTGACATAACCTATAAATGCGTGCATAAGCTGCTCACGCTTAGCAAACCAATGAGTCCCGGCATATTCGAGGTGTTCAACCTCAAGTCCAAGTTCTTCTTTTACCTCTCTAACAGCAGCTTGTTCTGCAGTCTCACCGGGAGTCATAAAACCAGCAACAAAGGTTTCAAATTCATCCGAGATATATGACTGGTGAAGCATGGCTATCTCTTGAAATTCATTCACAACCATTACGATAACGCAACTTGCAAAAGTATCAAACCAATACTTCTGACACTCATTGCAATAAGGCACTAAGCCATCATCGCCAGCCTGTCTATCAGTCAACTTGATGCCACATTCAGGGCAATATTTATAGCGCATAAGTTCTCTAATTTCACCTTTACTTTGATGTTAAACGCAAAGTTACAAATATAATCTGAGATTGCTATCGTTATGGGTATGTTTAGAGATTTTGGAGCACGAAGGAGAATTCCGGGTCTTTAAGCAGGACACGATGGTTGCTGTCGAGGAGATATATCACAGGCATTGCGGGGAGGGTGTAGAGATCATTGTCGAGAACGCCGCTCATATCGTAGCCTACTATCCAATTGTCAGGCATATCGGCTTTTGACCTTTCCCAGACTGAGCGTTTGCCCTCGGCATAGACAGCGACAATCACAAGTTCGCCTTTTTGGATTAACCCGTTCATCTTTTCGCTGCCTGCAATCCCGGCCAAAATTTCACTGCAATGGGGACACTCCGGATCATAGAATACAAGAAGAATATGGGATGCCTTGATTGAGTGCAAATCGCGGACGACGCCGTTACGGTCAAGGATAGAGATGTTATTGGCAATTGTCCCCTTTCGATTGAGACTTGCCATACGAAGATTTTCTTCGCCCCTCAGCCTTACGAAATCAGCAATAGAATCGGCTGAGAGCATCGCGCTGAGGAAGCGGATATAGAGTTCGTTGTCCCTCACCGGTGAGGCCGGATTATTGAGGTAAAGATCCCCCAGACTATCGACAATAGCAACACTTCGGGGTATGGAGCTTATACGATTGAAAAACAAATTCAGTTCCTGACTCGTGGTTAGACTGTCGGTGTAAGGCATAAGTTTTACAATGTCAATCATTCGGCGGGTCATGACGCGTTCGTCGCNCAGCGANGCTGTGTCCGAATAATCTATGCTGCGGCAAAGCGAGGCGAGCGGAGAAAGTTCTTCGCTCGTCTCGCTTTGAGTGTCAGCATTGTTGTTGTTTTTACTTGAGCATGAGGCTAACAGAATTGTCAATACAATCCAAATTATTCCTAAGCCTGATTTCATCCAGTGGGCAATTTTTATTGACGAATACATCTTACCGAGGATCCTGCACTTCGTTCGCCGTGATCAGTATAGTTTGCTGTAAGTTGGATACCAACATTNTTCATATCCATACATTGTCCGAAATTTGTACTTGCCGGCATATTCATCCAATAGACTCCCTCAGTGGTTACATTAGTCATACCACCGGTTGAGCGGGATCTTTTACCTGCCGCAGGATACCATGTCTTGCCGGACTTTGGTTCATTCGGATTNAGNTAGAAATAATATCCGTGATAAGTGTCAAAAGGATAAGCCTCGTCAGCTATAGCCTTGAANCGTGTCGTGCCCGTACCGCCTTGTGTAACATCGTAAGANCGGAAGTTTTCCCACACAGCATCTCCCGGAAGACACCACCCCGGAGGACAGGGGTCAAAAAGGCTTTTCGTGCCGGAGGTGTGCCATGAGGGATTATTCCATGAGTTTTTGTTATAGTTATTATTTGCCAGCCACTTTTGGTCGGTACCTGTGGCCGCAGATGTAAAAAACGTATAGGGTTTGGTGACTGCTTCAGGAATGCCTGATGCAAGTACCTGAATTTTCATATTGATGCCACCTTTATTTTGGAAATCAGTTATGACATTTCCATACATATCATAGACTTCTGCGTCGGCATAAGGCATAGGTGCGAAGCGACCGAACTGATAGTACAGGCCAAAAGAACGGGCATTCTCCGTAGCGTCGGTTGACGGAACGGCAGTGTAGGCTCCAAGATTACGGTCCATGATATACTTATTAAGATAAGACTTATCCCAGAAACCTGACTCGTAACGATGGATAGCCCCNCCGGTTACNGGATAGACATATTTATCATCCTCCCATGACGAGATATTATCGTCGGGCTCATAGTCAGTGATCCATAGATGCCAGCTCCACAGATATTCTCCATAGTGGGAATCAGAGGTGGCAGGTGTTTTTTTGCGTACTCCGATCACAACATTACCCTTAACATTTTCCATTGGACGGAAATAGAAAGCCGCATCACCTTTACCCTCGAAATTACCNGAAATTGGCTCGTTGTCGTAGGAATAGAAGCTGATGAGTTGCCGNGGCTGATCTTGCCATATAACCTCGGCAATCCATTCGTCTGACTCATTGATAATCTGAGAAGACGCCGTACCTTCTTCATTTTGCCAGAAGTAATTGATTCGTGAAATGGGGACNGCGTATGTGCTTCTGATCACCGGATTGATTATGTAGGAGTTTGATTCATCGAGTCGCACTTTATTCATGTTTGTCACTCGTGAGTCGGTGTCCGGATTGCCCGGAGCTCTGACTATAATCGGCATCGTNTAGCAATAATTCGGCAGGAGATTGAAGTCAGAGAATTTGTCTTTNCCGGGATACAGGCGATAACGNAGCTGATAGTTACCTGCGGCGGCATTAATCTCAAAAAATGTGGCTTTAAGATTTGTGGCCGCACGGTTTTTGTCACGCTCGTCAGTAGCACTACCGTGTATGCCGCTCACATTGCGCGGGAGGTAATANACAAGACTGACAGGAGTACCTCCTATATGATCCAATTTGTCTTCAGCCCAGTTTTTNACTGTTACTTCGGGGATTTTTACATCATCCCCCAAGGCCTTCTTATAAAAACTCTCGTAGGAGGAGTAAACAGCCTTGTAAGCCTCGTTATCCTTCTTCGTAGTGTANTAATCAGGATGATTGAAGTGTTCGAGAAAACATATTCCGTCCGGNACATTGCGCCAAAGACCGTTGATCAGCTTGACTTCGGCCGATGGAACTTCAATCTGNAAAACTACTTTTACGACGTTGCGTCGGAGTCGGCAACTGACCTCATTGTTCGTATCACCTGCATTCTTGTGTATATCAAACGATCCGCTCATAGGCAGGTAATGCTTGCCATCAGGNCCGGTTGTTATGCAGCTATTTGGTCCATCAATATTTATATTGAAGGCTGTGCTGAAGGATTTGATATAGTTACATGTATCAAGTTTTTGTTTATCATTTCTGTCAAGCAGCAAAGGGTCNTGGGTGTTGGCGATGATCAGACCGCTGTAATACACATCCGGGCGNTTAGGCACAATCACCTGAAGATCATTTAGTTGAGTCTGNCTTTCGAGTTCATAATATTTGGGCCAACCTATACGACGTCCCTGCTCATTATATTCTATGAACCAGAAATCTTTNATGGTATTTTCATCAACGTCATTATCGCCAAATGCACGGCTGACGGATTGATCGCCTTCAAAACCATCGCTGACCGAAAGTTGCAGCGAGATAGTGCGCTCAGTGCCTGAATCGGGGTTATCAATCNAAATATCACCTGCNTCCGTCATGCTATCGCTGCATGAAACAGCGAGTAATGACAGAGCCGGGAGTAGTATTCTTAATCGCTTATATATGTTCATGATCGGTCTTTTTAGGGANTAAAGTAAGAAGGCTACTGACGTATGCAACGGACCGCGCAGGCAGCACTACGGCTACCACGGTCAAAACTCGGTGTGAGCTGTATGCCGGCTCTTGTCATATCCATGCGGTTGCAGTAGTCAGAATTGATGGGGACACTCATCCAGTTCATTCCTTCAGGGCCACTGTTATGGGTGNCTGTGGGACCTACATAAAAACTGGCATNTGTTGAGNTTTTACANCCNGCAAGGGGAAACCACGCNGTTCCTTTNCTTGTATCTTCGGGNTTAAGATANAAGTGATAACCNTTTACNGAACCTGTTTGTCCTGTTNCNGTATTGTTCTTTTCTACNGAATTTGTCTTGAAATAACTTTTNACGACATTACTGTTATCTCTGTAACTCACCTCGTAGGATGCNAANCCTTCATAAACACCATAGTCAGGNACNTCCCATCCGGGNGGACAGGGNTCGAANATNCTCTTCGTATCAGAGTNCCAGTCNGGGTTATCCCACACATTTCTTTCGTANGGATTGGATATTGTGAGTGCGTCATTACCGAGCCAACGGCGTAAATTGTAGTTAAGCGGTGGAACAGGCTTATTGGAACAATAGAAGTAGGTGTGCGGTTTTGTAACAGCTTCGGCATGCGAATGGGCAAACAACTGGCGCAACATATTATAATTAGAACTATTAAAAGCAAAAGCAGTTATAACATTGCCATCTACATCATATACATTACTTAGCTTGGGGTATGGCAACGGCGCATGACGACCGTACTGATAATACATACCGAAAGTGTTTATCAGATTTTCGTTTTGGTCTCCCGGCTCGGAGGTCAATGCACCCAAGTTACGGTCCATCATGTACTTATTATGGAACGTTGTCTGCCAATAACTTGATTCATAACGGTGTACTTCACCGCCGGGAACAGGATATGCATATTTACCATCCTCCCAAGCATGGCTCTGCTCATCAGGATCATAGTCAGTAAGCCATAGATGCCAGCTCCATAGATATAACCGTTTGTCACGAGCAGGCTCTGTGGCTTCCTTTCTTCTCACACCGATAACAACATTGCCTGCGACGGAATTAACAACAGGTCGAACATAGAACGATGTTGACCCAACACCGGTGTATGATGACATTCCGGCGTCAGAGTCAGCCGAGGAGAATTGGATCATTGGTGCAGGTTGGTCCTGCCAGATTACTTCCGCTATCCACTCGTCGGTATCTTTAAGAACATTGTCAGCCGTTGCCGGGTATGGAGCCTCGTTTGACCAAAATTCGTTGATACGTGATATTGGAATCTCGTAAGTGACGGGATTCAAGTGGTCGATGATATATGAATTAGATTCATCAAGACGGATTCTGTTCATGTCCTCCACGCGGCTGTCATTGGCTATAGCGGAGGCGTCTAAAACAGGGGTCACGTTATAACAGCAATTGGCGATAATATTGAAATCGCGGATGGCATCTGTGCCGGGATAGATGCGGTAACGAAGTGCTCCTGAGCCGGTAGCCTTTGTATTCGTGGCGTGAATCTCGTAATAAGTCGCTTTATCGGGCGCGGCTCGGTTTTTATCCTTGGCCTGAGTAGCGTTACCGGCCTTACCCCAACAACTGCGCGGGAGATAATAGACAAATTCAAGATAGCCGTCGCCGGCGGCAAGTGCGTTCTGACTGTCAGTTATATCTTCTGTATCCCAATCAAGAACCTTGACATCAGGCTCCATTGCGTTGCGATATGATTCTTCAAACGAGGCAGCGTCAGATCCGCGAAAACTGAGAAACTGTTCGGCCATGTAACGTTTTTCGGGCACATTGCGCCAAAGGACATTGTTAATCTTTACATCCTTAGTCTTAATACGCATGACCACTTTGGCTACGTTGCGGCGTAGTTTGCAATCAAACTCCTGAATCTCGTCGTTTTTGGGAGCAGGTATGTCAAACACACAGCTCATGGGAAGATAGTGGGAGGTCGTGCCATCACTTTCTTCCAAAGTGGTGTATATCTCTTCTTCCTGTCGGATTTCGTCATACATGGTTTTCAGACGATCTTCCGACATCGACATATCGTTCTCCTGATCGAAGAGGTTCTGATTATGGGTATTGACAAGAATCACTCCACGGTATATATGGGTGGGATCTGTCGGAACGATGATACGGACGTTTGTTTCGCTATATTCGTAATAGCGGGGAAAACCTATTCGGTTACCGTTTTGGTCATATTCAATCAGCCAGTAGTCCTTGATGGTATTCTCGTCAACTAAACCATTACCGATTGCACGCGAGGTGCGAGAGTCGTCCCCACTGAAGCCTTCGGACTGAAGATTGAGCGAGACTGTGCGCTCGACACCTTCGCACACATCCGCCGGTGATGACACAAGGTCGTCGCTACATGAAACCACCAGCGACGAGAGCATCAACGAGACAAACGTTTGGCGAAAGCGTATGATATGCTGTTTGTTAATTGAAAACATAATGATTTTTTAATTAAGTAAGCTTATTGCAAATCCTGATCTGCCACGACGCATTTCCCGACTTGCTTTTTACCAGCCATTATTAAAATTATACCAATCCTCCCGGTCGAGATTGCCTTTTCCAGCATCATGGTCGCCGGATGCATCGGTGATAGTTTCTGTAAGCCCGGTGATAGCGTTCCAGTCCTCAAACGTGCAGCCACCTTGCAAGATTTCTCCGACACTTACTTGCAGATTGTAAGTAATCTTCTGTCCGGCTTTCCATTCCACATCCTTAAGCACAGTGGAGAGCGTGTGGTCAGCAGCATGGGTGATGTTAACGTATAGCCTAAACTTCATGGTGAGTGTCACATCGCCGGCAGCCTTAGGTAAGACTGTAATGGCATCATTATTTTCGAATACAGGTTTAAATACACTGGATTTCGTATCGTACTGATTAACATGTCCCGCGCTCCAATCTTTATAGACGTTTCCACTGAACGTACGACTTCCGGATTTGAGGTTGCTCCAGCCGCTCCTCACAACGTGAGCATCGGTACCGCTGCGGGCATTGGTCTCATTGAGATCATCGGGACGTACATCGTATGAGCCGGAAACGTTGATGCCGTCAAGAACAATTTCAGTAATCTCAATACGGTTATTCTGGTTTGTATAAGCTAACTCTTCGTTATACATGATGCGGATATCAAGCACGGAAAGGATATGTTCGAACGTAAATGATACCGGATCTGCCGTCTTACCCAATTCCTGATCATAACGGCGACGGTGGGTGGCAACCAGAAGGTCGGAGGCATTTTTATAATCAGAGGGATGGGTATAATTGAAGCTCAATCCGCCCTCACTGTATTTGACATCCGTAACTGTCCTTGTATTATTTATAGCCTCAATCGGGTGGAGAGCAACGAAGGAGTGGATATGATTCGGGAACCAGTAAAGAGTCGTTCCATAATTCCATTTTTTTTCGGAACTATTGTATGTGGCCTGACGACCGTTCATAAGCTCGGTTGGTTCGCTCTCGCCGGTTGCGAGACATACGTCACCATAGACCGCGAAAGGCTTTGCGGTAAGATTTGTAGTGGTTGTCACTGCTGCGCGAGAAGGTTCGGCCGTGACAAAGACCAACTCCTCAGATCCGGCACACTGTGGCTCGGAGTCATCTGACGAGCACGAAACCATCAGGGCTGCAAGCCCGTAAGCACAGCATGTAAAGTATTTAAGGTATTTACGATTGTCGATCATTGCGTTACGATTATTTACCGATATTTATAGTGGAATTATTAATAACGGTCAGGTCTATCACCTTATGCTCGCCGACAGGGGCGTCCCACTCTTTTACCGTTGTAGAAACTGCGACTTCATTCAAAATCGGTGCTCCGGGATCAGGATCATCCGGGTCATGAAGCCCTACCCCCTTGGAATAATCGAGCAGGTAAGTGTATTCATATCCGGCTTTCCAGTCGGTTGCGATAGGCAGAGCCGCCCAGCCATACTCACGGATTTCCTGAGTCGCAGGAAGATTATACTCAGAGTCGGCGGTAAAATCAGTATCCGTAAAATAGCGGTTGTCGCTTTTGTAAAGACGCTTCATGACACTGCCGGTTGACTTTTCAACCGCCAGATATATCACCGTCATCTTCTGTTCGTCAGAATCATCAAGAGCAGAATCACCGGGATAAGGATAAAGTCGGATGCCGGATTTATCGGTGACGCGTAGCAGAACGCTGAAATACATTCCCTGCCGGGTGTTTGGTGCGTCTTCATGATGATTCCATGCATCGTGAGTGTAAGGGATCACCATAGACCAGCCGCCCTCGCCCATTATGGATGAAGCGGCATTCTCTGAGTTGTTACTGCTCCCGTCAATCGGGATAACTTTGTCGCCTGACTCACAGAAGATATATTCAACACAGTCTCTTACCGGTGATTCATCGAGAATCCATCCCCCTACGCTGTTATCGCCTTCTTCGGGATCAGCAGGCTCGGCAGTGAAGCTGAACGTGCCTTCTATAACAGGACGGCCAATTCTCACTCCGGCGATTTCAACGTTGTAGGAGGCATTGGTTCCCCACGCACGGAGACCCACACGAGTCATCTGATGCTGGAAGTCGAGATCAACGCCGGAGTAGAGATTGGTAGTCTTAGTGCCCTCGGTTGAGGCAGCGACAAAATCGATATGGCGGGCGATGTCTCTGTTGATTTTGAAATTTTCAAGACGGTAGTCGAAAGTGGATACCGACGAATGATTGGTGAGCACGAAATGAGCGGATGTCTCATCTTCATCGACACTCTGTCGCAGATCGCTGCGCGATGGATAGAATGCAAAGAATTTCAGGAATCCTTCTTTCTCATCTTTATTGCCGGGCCAACGGCATAAATCAGAGCGGAATTTGCCGTTGCCATCTTGTGTCACTCTCTGCTCGCTAAAATATTCGTTAAGAATTCCATCCGCAGAGATGCTGGTCTCATCTTCAGGACAGAAAGCCGTAACGTCGAATCCTGAGGCGAGAGCACCAAGCATGTCCTTGTCTGCCGAGCGACTGTTGACACCGGGCAACGATACCTGAAAAGAGATTTGGTCATCAACTGCCAATCGACCGCCTGACATATCATCCTGACTGCATGATGACACCAACACAGCGGACAGCGACAGAATTGTGATATATGAAAGTTCTTTCTTATTCATGAATGCAATATGGATAGATTATGAACCGGGAACGACAACGCCCGAAGACGGTTTTGTCTGCCAGTCTTTTACGCTGACTGAAACGCCAACCTTATCACTTATGATGGGCTTGCCGGCGTCAGGACTATCGGGATCATGGAGACCGACACCTGATGTATAATCAAGCGTGTAAGTATAGACGTATCCCGGCTCCCATTCACCTGTTACGGGGAGTGCGGCCCATCCGAATTCCTTCACTTCTTCATCGGCAGTCAATGTGTAGGCTGATGTGAAGGTTTCGTCGGTGAAGTAGTCGTTGCCATTTTTGTACAGACGGGAGCTGACGGTTTTGCCGGTCAACTTATCGACAGCTAAATATACTTTCGGAATATTCAACGCATCAGAGCCATCGATATTGTGTGTGAAAGGATATTGCTGCTGGCCCTCACCATCTGTGGGTGTTGCATCAACTACTCTAAGAAGCACACTGATGTACATTTGATTTTTTTGATTCTGGCCATCTTCGAGAAAGTCCCATCCACTATATGTCGCTGGAAGAAGCATGGCGCAGTTGTCGGCAGTGCCCACCTTGCTTCCCATGATGGATACGGCTGCGTCGGCAGTGAGGGGTGAACCGGCGGTTCTGTCGAGCGAAACGATTTGGTCGCCTTTTCGATAAATATACTCAACTATGCCTTTGCCAAGATCACCGACCCATTGTCCGCCGCCATCGATAGGTTGGAAATCGAATGTACTTTCGACACCGACACCGCCGAGACGCACACCGGCAATCTCTATGTTGCAGCTTTTGTTCGCTCCCCATGCTTGCAGCTCGACGCGACTGAGTTGATGCTCGAAGTTAAGAGTAATGCCTGCGAACAGATTTTTTTCCATAGAGCCTGTGGCGTAGGCAGTGATGAAGTCCTGTTGGTCAGCTATGTCGGCAGCCACACGGAAATCAGTCAGTTTGTAATCAATCGCAAGATCATTACCGCTGAGAGTTGTAGCATTCACCAATCCGGCACCGTCAGTCAGGTCGGGATAGAATGCGAAGAAGGCCAGATTGCCGTCCTTGCCGGGAGCAGGCCAAAGACACTTATCTGAGGTCAGTAATTCCAGACCGGCGTCATTAATGATGGGCTCTTGACTGATATACTCCTTCATCAGTCCGGTAGGAGTCACAAGGTCAGGGTCTGCAGGGTTAAATGCTGTGACAAAGAAATGAGGAAGATTATCATTGGTGACAATCTGAGCTCGGCTTGAGAGGGTGGGAAGCGATGTGCGGAATCTTATAGGATTAGTCTCACTATCGCTGAGATGGGCGACATCCTCTTCAGAACATGCAGCCAAAAGCAGCGCAGCACTGATCAGGCAGAGCGGAGATTTTATCGTAGTGTTCATATATGCTCAGTTGTTTTTTATTTTACTAAAACGGATACATCGGGTTTTAAACCTGCTACCCAAACGGCAACAGCTGCACCATATTTAGATAGAGGCTTTTACCTATGATTGGCTCTTCGGGTTCATGATCTTGAAGTCCTTGCATTCCAAGTGATATTTTGGCTGTCATACGACTTCAGCACAGGTTTATTATGGTTATTATCTCTAAGTATAATTAATAATGGATTAAGAGGTCGTCAGTCATTTATTTCTATAAAGTAAGTTGCAGTTTATTCATGGATATATTAGGAAAGTTCTGTGACAAACCTAATGCTAAATCATTATCGTTTATTTTTAGATATTTAAATAAAAAATAATAGCATAGCAAACTATCTCCACAAATAAACGGCGATTTACTTCTAATTTTATACAAAATTACGATATTTATATTGTTAACAACAAAAGACAGTCATTAAAATAAGTTAAAAAGGACGTTTGTAACCCTCTTCTTTGGAAACGTTTTCCCCACTCTCCCCTATCACAATCCCATTTGTCTGACGCAATTTTTCTCACGGACTCTATAAACTAAAGATTTTCCTTTTCCATTACTAAGTCAATCTTATCTCCACTGAGCAGATATTTAAAACAATCGTACAGGCTGCTATCAAGGATTAAGCCTAACTCCCTTATAATTGCTAAAATGATACTGTGTCAAAATCATGAAATTTATGAACCGGAAGATTGACCCCGTTTCGGATTTTAAACTAAACGGCCTCTAAATCGGTTAAGTATAATAGATAATAATTTGCTAACCATCAATTTAAAAACTACTCTATGTCATATACTCCAACGTTAGATAATGTGATTGAATGTGCACGGATGGCCGGGGAGACAGCCATGAAGTATTTCCGTCACAAGGACAGGATGAATGTTGAGAATAAGCTCAACGACAGCGATATAGTCACTACTGCCGACAAGGAATCAGAAGCTGTTGTAAAGAATTATGTCAAGACCCATTTCCCGACTCATGCCATACTCTCCGAGGAATCGGGAGAGACTGACGGTGCAGGTGGCTACCGTTGGGTGATCGATCCTATCGACGGTACAACCAATTTCTTTTCAGGCATTCCGTTGTGGTCAGTTAGCATAGGCGTAGAGCATAATGGCGAGCGTGTCATTGGCGTGGTATTCATGCCGGCGACAGGCGAACTTTTCTATGCTTCCAAAGGCAACGGCGCGTTTCTCAACGGACGTCCCATCCATGCTTCGGCTCAGGACAAACTCTCGCGCTCTGTCATATCCACCGGTTTCCCTGTGGATAAAGGTGATAATCCCGATAATAATCTTGACAATTTCGCAGCGATAATGCCGAGAGTCAGGGACATACGTCGCCTCGGATCTTCGACGGTGGATATATGCTACACCGCAGCCGGATTTCTTGACGGCTACTGGGAACTCAATCTTCATGAGTGGGATGTCAACGCAGCATCACTCATTGCAGAAGAAGCGGGAGCGATATTCACACGTTTCCGTCCGGATCGCGGCATCTCCGTAGTCTGCGCTCCCCCCGCGATTCATGAGCAACTCATGGCACTGATATCACAAAAGCCCGGAAAATAAAAAAACACAATTTCCAATTCATAGAAAAAATGTGATAAGGCCGTGTCGGAATGGATAAATTCTTGTTTGTAGGGCTTGCGCTGGCCCTACAAACAAGTTGAATTTTGACACAGCCCCATCAATTTTCAATCAATAAGACCGTTAGAAAATTCTCATCTCATGACTTATGGGGATTATAACTTCTTACCGTTAAGCATGAGATCGGCGTTACGGCTTCCGGTCACTGATGTCGTGAGAGGTTCTCCGACGGTAGTGAGATCACTGATAGTAATATCACGTGAATTATTTATACCTACTGTCGGACCTTCGGTAATTTCGAGTTTAAGATTACGGATTGTCAGACGATCTGTCTCATTAATCTGTGCCCCGTAGTGTGCATTGATCGTACAATCCTCTATAATGACATCGCTCAAAGGCATTTCAGGCAGTCCCTGAAAGAGAAGGGCGCGTCCGGCCTCACGGCAAACCACATTCCTGATATGGAAATTACGGAACACAGGTGTATCGGCGGTGACAGGACGGGGCTCGACGTCGCCTGTCAGTTTCGGCTTCTCCTGATAATACATATCGAAGAGTATAGCCTCACCATCAATGTCGTTCATCACGACGTCATCCACATACACATTTTCCACTATTCCGCCGCGGTCACGTCCGCTCTTGAAACGCAGGCCGGTATCAGTGTCGATGAAACGGCAGTGACGGACCAGAAGCCTGTCCATTCCGCCGGCCTCATCCGATCCGATCACGAATCCGCCATGACCGTGGAACACTGTACAGTTTTCAATTATTATGTCGGAAGTCTGACCACGTTTCCGACCCGGATCACCTACACCGCTTTTCAGACAGAGCGCATCATCGCCACAGTCAACCGAACTATTGACAATCAATGCACGGCGGCATGAACTCAGGTCAATGCCGTCACCATTCTGAGCATTCCAAGGACAGCGGACATTGATACCATCGAGAATTATATCCGTGCAGATGAACATATTCACATGAAAACTCGGTGAATTCTGGAACGTGACACCCTGAAGCAGAATGTGGTCACAACCGACGAAACGAAGGAGACGAGGACGTTTCTGTCCCTGCTCATCGTTGGCCGTGGTCGGATACCATATATTTCCGTCGTCTGACAGCGTACCACCAGAACTCACGAACTTGTTCCACTCCCACTCGCCGAACTTCATTTTCTTGACCGGACGCCACACCTCTCCATTGCCGTCAAAGATTCCCTCTCCGGTAATGGAAAAATTGCTTTGATGCGAGGCATTGATTGGAGCTGTCACGAGCTTGCTGACAGTTCCCTCATCCGGAGGAAGCACCTTATAGAGATTCCTGTCGGGCGAAAACACCACAAGGGCATTGCGCTCCACATGGAGATCAATGTTGCTCTTCATGGTGATCGGACCAGTCAGCCACACACCGTCACCGACAATGAGATGCCCACCGCCAAGATCAGCCAAATGATCTATAGCCTTCGCAAAAGCCTCGGTATTGAGGGTGATTCCATCACCTACCCCACCGAAATCCTTGAGGTTGACCGTGCGGTCCGGGATCACCGGTGATTTCACCTCCTGAGTCTCGAAAGGAAGATTCCTGTAATAGCCGGAATAATCCGCAGATGCAGCGGGAAGAGCTGTAAAAAAGGCTGACACTAAGCCTAATGCCAGCCCTAAAAGTTTATGTGTCATTATTTCTCGATTGAAACGTTTTTCACACCCTCACCTTCCTTGATCTTTTCACCGGGGGTGGTGATTGTGACATTTTTAAGGGTCAGACCGTCAACATGATTAAGCTCAATACCTGAATCGGCACGGAAATGCGAATTTGTGATGACCACATTCTTCATAGGCATTTCAGGCAGACCGTTGAACAGAGCTGCACGCTTGGCCGAACGACAGGTAACATCGTTGATGTACATGTTGCGGAACGAGGGTGTCTCCTCGCTGACTTCCGGGACAGGTGCACCGGGCTTGATGCCGTAATAGAGATCAAAAATAAGAGCGTCACCGGCGATGTCTGACATCTTGATGTTATCGACATAGATATCCTCGACAACTCCACCGCGTCCGCGGGTTGATTTGAAACGCAGACCGACATCTGTACCGATAAACACGCAGTTGCGCACGACGATATCCTTGCATCCACCCGACATTTCCGAACCGATCACGAAACCTCCGTGACCATGATAGACTGTGCAACCTTCGATCAGCACATTTGAACACGGGATGCCACGCTCACGACCATCCTTATCCTTACCGGACTTGATACACATGGCGTCGTCACCCACGTCAAAGCGACTGTTGAGAAGCAGTACGTCCGTACATGATTCGATATCCACACCGTCGCCATTCTGCGCATACCAAGGATTGCGCACATTGACATTGTCGATGATCAGGTTCTCACACAAAAGCGGATGGAGATTCCAAGCGGGTGAATTTTCAAAAGTCGCATCCTTCAGCAGGACATTCTTACAACCGATGAACGACAGCAGGACCGGACGGAGGAAATCATGTGCGTAATCAACGGTAGCTTTGTCGCCACGGTGCACTTTGGCCTGAAGATCGCGGTTTTCATATACATCACGGATACGCTCATTGGGAAACCAGATGTCACCTTTGGCGTTGACACAACCTTTTTTTGTAAGATTGCGCCACTGATCGGCTGTCATCTTACCCTTCTTCACCGGACGCCAATTCTGACCGTTGCCATTGATTGTTCCGTCACCGGTAATGGCAATGTCGTGTTTCTGACGCGCGGACAGCGGTGACATGGCACGATGGGTCGAAACTCCCTCCCAGTCGGAAGCAAGAGCCGGATAGTCGGCGAGATTCTCACTGAAAAGCACGAGAGCTCCGCGCTCAAGATGCAGCTCGATGTTGCTCTCAAACTGTATCGGGCCTGTGTACCATATACCTTCAGGTACAACCAGACGGCCACCACCCTTTTCGGCAAGATGGCTCATGGCTTTGGCAAAAGCCTCGGTATTGAGAGTAACGCCATCATTCTTTGCACCGAAATCTGTTATCTTAACCTCATAGTCCGGGATCACAGGAGCTGTAACCGGGTTAAGCTTGATAGGAAGATTACGGTAATACTGATTGTAGTCCGCAGCCTGCAAGCTGT
The DNA here is from genome assembly GCA_014801945.1 of Bacteroides sp. Taxonomy (GTDB): domain Bacteria; phylum Bacteroidota; class Bacteroidia; order Bacteroidales; family Muribaculaceae; genus Duncaniella. The sequence goes on along the minus strand of JAAVDF010000028.1, from coordinate 4,412 downwards.
CAGCCAGCGCAGTCAGGCAGAGGCCGAGACCGGCCAACAGACCGATTTTTGATAAAATTTTCATGGTCAATATATTAATGTGATAAAATTTTCATGGTCAAACAGTGGCTGTGTCAGAATGGACAAACTCCGGGGTGATTTTGACACAGCATCATTTCAGCCAGTAGCCGGCATCCGGCAAGCAAATCAGATTTTTACTTCCTCCTGAAAAGCCGATCCAACTGACCTTCTGCCCTACAAAGGTAGGGCTTTTTAACGAAAGTAGGAAATTTTAACCTATACATGAATTTTTTGACACGAAAAAAGAGAGGGTATCTCACGACAGCCTCTCTCTCCATTCATCACATTATGCTTATTAAAATTTCAGTGCTTATATTTGTCTTGGTAAAATGCGTTTTTATATTTTAGCAATAGTCCTTTTCATTCTGGGAAACGACATTGCCTGTATATATAGGTTTGAGTCTTGTATAATTTTTCAGATCCGATAACAGGGATATCGGACGTAGTCTTTTTATAGGTAACGGCTTGCTACCACGTCCCAATCGACGATCTTCCACAATTCCTTGAGCGCATCAAGACGACGGTTGCGATAGTCGATATAGTAAGCGTGTTCCCACACATCGAACACCAACAGAGGTGTCAGACCCTCGCAAAGCGGATTGCCTGCATTGGATGCCTGAGTAATGAAGAGCTTACCATCCTTATCCTTCGAGAGCCAGACCCATCCTGATCCGAAGATTGATGCTCCGGCATCCTCAAACTCCTTCTTGAACTGCTCGAACGAACCGAACTGCTCGTCGATGGCCTTGCGGAGATGACCTTCCGGCTCATGATTGCCGTCGGGTGAGAAGGTAAAGAAGTAGAAAATATGATTCCAAGCCTGAGAGGCATTGTTGAAGATAGGACCTGACGATGAAGTGATGATCTCCTCAAGCTCCATGTCCTCATACTTAGTATCCTTGATCAGACGGTTAAGATTATCGATGTAAGCACGCTCATGCTTATCATAATGATAATCGATGGTCTCTTTTGAGATCGAGGGTGCGAGTGCATCTTTCGCATACGGTAATTCAGGGAGTGTATAAATCATAGTTTCGTGTTGTTTTGTGGTTGTTATATCCTAAAAACGCCTCTCCACGCGGATAGTTCGGGACGCACATGTTAAATATCATCAACAAATGCTTCGGGCGGCTATTTTGTCAATCGGAAATATTGGTGTAAATTTGCTCCGCATTTCAACAAAAACCAATCTTTCATGGCCTCCACAGCTATTTTATCCCGGCATCCGGAGTTAGGACGCAACCTGCGTGACTGGGCTGCCATTGCCCTCGGTATAGCCATCTATGCCATCGGCTTCACCGTCTTTATCCTCCCTCACCATATTGTGATCGGTGGCATGGCCGGTTTCAGCACACTTATATTTTATGCCTCCGGAGGATTCCTGCCGGTAGCAGTGGTGATGTACGGCACAAACATCCTCCTGCTTATATGCGGTTACCGATATCTCGGCAGGAGTTTTGTCATCCGGACTGTATTTGGGACCACCCTGCTTTCGATGCTGATAGGCGCAATGGAAAACTACTTCATCTCCCATCCTCCCATAGTGACGAGCGCGCCTATGAGTGTGATGCTCGGAGCAGTTATGCTGGGTCTCGGCATAGGAATATACTACAGTCACCACGGGACAACGGGTGGAACCGATATCGTGGCTGCGATAATGGAAAAGGTCAGCGACATCAGCATGGGGCGTGTCATGATGATAATAGATGTCACTATTGTCGCCATGTCGTTTTTCCTCCCTTTCGACGGAGATATGGAACAACGTGTTCAGGCGCGCACACAGACAATCATTTTCGGCCTCCTGTCAATCGTCATCTATTCGGTTATTGCCGACAAATATATCGCCCAAGGCAAACAGACAATCCAGTTCATCATACTTTCCGAGAAATGGAATGAGATAGCTTACCGCATCACCCATGAGACGGGTCGAGGTGCCACGATATGGGATGCACAGGGCTACTGGACCGGCAATGATAGAAAGCTCATGCTTGTATGGTGTCGTGAGGGGAATACGTTCATGATCTACCGTATCGTCCATGAAGTAGATCCTACGGCTTACGTTACGACCTCTACCGTAAGGAGTGTCTATGGCAACGGTTTCGACCGCCTGCGGATAAAGAAGAAATCTCCTCGACATGCCAACGGATCTGCCCAAACCACTCAACCGACAACAGAATCTGTGGAAAACGCAATGTCCCGCTAAATCATGACAACCCGTTAATAAGATCAATCGTCAACCATAATTACTGACACATCTGATTCTCTTCAATCAGAACCTTACCGCATAAAGATTAGCCCCATGAAAGTTTTTTCATCTAACTTTCATGGGGCTTTCAAATGCGTTCAGGCTACTCCTGACAGCAGCCTATCGTAAAGATCAATCTTCGAAGTCAACTATATCGACATCCTCGGCAAACATAGGATCCCACGGCGGAAGAAGAGTGGGATTCTGCTTGAGAACCTCTCTCACCTTAGGGGTGATATATTTCTTGTTGACCACAACTCGGAACATATATTCATTAAACCAGTCATCGGTCATGACAAGATGTCCGTCATTTGCGCCCGACCCCCAGCTGTTTTCCACCATCCACTTCTTTGACTTGCCATTGTCATCAAGATCAACGGCCACAAGAGTCATGGCATGGGATGAGGCGGATGAATGAGTGCGGATACGGTCAGCCTTGTTCATGCCGAACTTTGTACCGAGCAGTGAATCATAGTCGAAGTTGTTCACATCGAGCAGACCGAGGTCACGGTCAAGGAATTTATTGACATCGCAGGAAATATACATTGCATTATTATCCTTGATCGAAGCAATGGCCATTTCCTTCATCTCATCTGCGGGAAGATTGACATAAGTCCAGTTATAACCGTCGTAGTTATGGCGGTCATATTCGATCTCATACAGTTTATAGTACTCGCGCGTGGGATCATTCATGAGCATCACATAGTCCGATTTCAGATCGTTTCCGGCAAAAGCCTTGTAGAACGACTGCGGAGTATAGGTCTCGGTGCTCACAGCATTACCGTCGGCATCGCGGCGTGTCCATGTGAACTCCGTCGGCGGCTCGCCAAGATTAAGGGCGAGAATGCGATAGACATCGGTAAGCATTTCCTTTTTGCGGGCATCGAGAGCCTTGGCGTCAGCCCCTGAAGCGGCCATGCGGCGGAGTTCCAATCCGTCCTCCGACAAGCGCAGACGCATGAGGCTTCGAAGTTTCGAGGTCGATTGGCTCGTATGTGTCTCAGGCATGACCTCTATGGGCACAACGCCGTATTTCATAAGGTTATCCGCGACACCGGTGTATTGACCGCCGTCGCTTATTGCATTGCTGAAAAGCCAATCCACCTTACGGTCATCATCAGGAAGAGAAGCGGTATCGATGATTCCCTGAAGGAAAAGATTGGATTTTTCAAGCTGATCCCAGAAGAAGTTGTAGTTCTGCGACAGTTCGAGCTTAGGGAGATTATGGTCACGCATCATCTGAGCACGCAGCACATTCAAGCCTGTAAAAAGCCAGCAGCGACCGGACGAACGCTGATTGGTGATACCTTTGCTCTTGACACGATGCGAAAAATGATTGTCGAAATTAGCCTTGTTTGCATGATTTGATGCGAGCGCGGTGATGCCGTTGCTTGCTATGGCATTATGGATGGCTTTATTAGCGGGAGTTTTCTCGTATGCATTACGGAAGGCCGTAATGTCCGCATCAGAAATTCCTCCGTTATTTGCAGGGGAAGCCGCATAAAGCGTCGGGAGGGCAAATGAGAATGCCGCACCGAGGATCAGAAGTGACTTTTTCATCTGGTATGGGATTATATGGTTAATGTTTTCATTTTCTGATACAAATTTAACGATTAATTCGAAACTTTGAAAAACAATAGTAAAAAATCTACCGAAAAATTTGCACAGTTCAAAATAAAGCCCTACCTTTGCAGACGTAAAAATCACGGTATGGTTCCTTGGCCGAGTGGTTAGGTACCGGTCTGCAAAACCGTTTACAGCAGTTCGAATCTGCTAGGAACCTCCTGAAAAAGCTCCAAAGCTCGATGACATATCAGCTTCGGAGCTTTTTTCTTTTCCTAATACCATTCCATGTACGTGCAGGCTGGAGAAGACATTTTTGGGGCGCATAGTAAAAAACCTGTGTTTGGATAAAAAAGCAACTTTTATTTCAGCCTACTTTTTGCATATTAGGCCTTTTTCTGTATCAACGATTAAATTCAAGTTAATATTCAAATACATAGCTAATATTCAGAACTATACCTCTTTCGTGTGTCAGAAATTTTTAGTAACTTTGCCTTATGATAGAAGGCTGATAATAATTAAAAATGACACGAAGTATCCCCAT
>JAAVDF010000027.1 GCA_014801945.1 Bacteroides sp. | reverse complement strand
TATTATGCCGCTCATCCCGACGCCGCCCGTCAGGCCGAACCGCATCCGCTGACCGATGCGGTGGTCATCGGTGTGGATATCGATCGTGAGTCGCGTCGCCGTCGCATCACGGAGCGTCTCCACTCGCGTCTGGAGGCAGGAATGATCGATGAGGTCCGCCATCTACTTCAGTCGGGCATCCCTGCGGCAGACCTCATATATTACGGACTTGAATATAAATTCCTGACTCTTTATCTGACAGGTGCATTGACGCGTGACGAGATGGTCGGTGGCCTTGAAATAGCTATCCATCAGTTTGCCAAGAGACAGATGACATGGTTTCGCGGCATGGAGCACCGTGGTTTTCCCATCCACTGGCTCGCATACGACCTCACTGATGACCGCTTCACCGCTGAGGCGATGAAGCTGATAGGATTATGACGATGCGTCTGATCTCCTCATTTCTACTTATCCTTTGTTTAATTAGTCCTATTTGTCCAAACACGGGTAGGCTTTAAACCGCGGGGCTATGGTTGAACCACGCTCCGCGGTTTCAATTTATGTGGATATTCAATGCCGGTTTAATCAATTTTATAATATCCGTATTTTTGGAAAAATTAATGATAGATGTGATTTAAAACATATCTGTTGATTAATCTTTTGATGGGAGAGGGATGTTGTTCATTATACAGCAATTATTTAAATTAATAAAGTTATGGAAGATAAAGTAGTAGTCGGTATCGGTGAAGCCTTGTGGGATGTCCTGCCTGACGGCAAGAAGATTGGAGGTGCGCCCGCCAATTTCGCATATCATGTCTCGCAGCTGGGACTGCCCGGCATGGCTGTCAGTGCTATCGGCCACGATCGTCTCGGCGAGGAACTGACCGAGAAATTTGATGAGCGGAAATTGAGGACAAGCATGGCCGTCGTGGATTATCCGACCGGAACTGTGTTTGTGGAGGTTGACGAACTCGGCATACCTTCCTACGATATCAAGCAGAACGTGGCGTGGGATAATATTCCTTTTACGCCTGAGCTGGAAGCTATCGCGGCAAAGACGGTGGCAGTAAGTTTCGGTTCGCTTGCACAGAGGAATGTAGTGTCACGCGAGACCATCCACAAATTTCTTGATGCGATGCCCGACGACAAGGAGACCCTGAAGATCTTCGATATCAATCTGCGTCAGGGCTTCTATACGCCCGAACTCATCGAAAAATCTATGGAGAAATGCAATGTGTTGAAGATCAACGATGAGGAACTTGTGCTTATAAGCCGACTTTTCGGCTATCCCGGAATCGATCTGAAGGACAAGTGCTGGATACTCCTCGGCAAGTATAACCTCAAGATACTCATACTCACCTGTGGAGTCAACGGAAGCTATGTTTTTACTCCGGGACATGTGTCGTTTGTCGAAACGCCTAAGGTCGAAGTTGCCGATACGGTCGGCGCGGGTGATTCATTCACGGCTGCATTCACGGCTGCATTGCTCAAGGGACTTCCTGTTGATGAGGCTCATCGTCGTGCGGTTGCCGTATCGGCATTCGTGTGTACACAGCACGGAGCCATGCCGCAATTGCCTGACGAGCTTGTGAATGTCTGATCGGGTGGATGTCGTGGGGGCTGTATAAGAATGGATAAATTCCGGATTGTAGGGTCTGCGCTTGCACAGGCCCTACAACCGAGTTACTTTTTGACACGGCATCAATGTCAGTCGGAATATTCAATTAAATTTTACACATAAATACAAACATATATTATGAAAAGCACAAAGGTAAAGGCGGTTGACTATGACCGCAGTAAAACGAAAAGTGGAATTCTTCATATAGGCGTTGGCAACTTTCATCGCGCCCATGAGGAAGCCTATACGGACGCATTGCTACGGATTGATCCCTCGCAGAACAATTGGGCCATTACCGGCGCGATGTTGCTTCCGTCGGATGAAAAGCTCTACAATGCCCTCAAAGATCAGGACGGCTTATACACTCTGACAATGTGTGGACGCGACGGTGTCGATGAAGCATACGAGATCGGATCACTCAAAGAGGTGATCTGGGCCCAGAAAGATCCCGGAAAGGTGATTGAAAAGATTGCTGATCCTGCTACAAAGATCGTTTCGATGACTATTACCGAGGGTGGATATAACATTGATAAAAAGACAGGTGAATTTGATCTCTCGAATGAGGCTGTCAAGAAGGATCTCGCCAATCCATCCTCTCCCGTCACGGTGTTTGGTTTCGTGGCCGAAGGATTGAGACAGCGTCGCAATGCCGGAGCGGGTAAGGTGTCAATACTTACCTGTGACAACCTGCAGCATAACGGCGACACAGCTAAGAAGGCTTTTACCAGCTTTATCAAGGCTCAGGATCCCGAACTGGCTGAATGGGTTAAGGATAATGTTACGTTCCCGAACTCGATGGTCGATCGTATCACTCCCGCCACACTCCCCGCCGATGTCGAGCGTCTGAATGCCAAGAACGGCACTGATGATAAAGCACCGGTGTATTGTGAGGATTTCATTCAGTGGGTAGTGGAGGATAATTTCGCCAACGGTCGTCCGAAATGGGAGGCGGTAGGTGTCGAGTTTACAGATGATGTTGCTCCTTACGAGAATATGAAACTGTCGCTTCTCAACGCCTCGCATACATTGCTTTCCTATCCGTCGTTCCTCGCCGGTTACCGCAAGGTTGATGAGGCCATGAAGGATAAGCGTATCCGTAAATTCGTGGAGGATTTCATGAACATTGACATTACCCCCTACGTCCCTGCGCCCGGCAATATCGATCTCGATGAGTACAAACAGACTCTTGTCGAGCGTTTCGGCAACAGCTCCGTCAGCGATCAGGTGGCACGTTTGTGTTTCGATGGACTTGCCAAATTCCCGGTATATATCATCCCCAATCTTACCAAGATGGTGAAGGATGGCAAGGATCTGACGCGTGTCGCCTATCTTTTCGCATCTTATTATGATTATCTGAAATATAAGACTGATGATAACGGAGATAAGTATGAAATAGCCGAGCCGTGGATGGATGCCGCTGTCGAGAAAGCCCTCGCAAGCAATGATCCCCTCGATTTCCTTGATCTGCCTGCATTTGCCGGTGCGGGTCTCAGGAACTCGAAACCTTTTACGGATCTCTATCTGAAATTTGTGAAGGAGATACGCGATAAGGGGGCTATGGCCACATTGGAAACCATTATATAATGATGATGCGATGACTGATAGCAAAGCAAATAAGCTTGGACCGTTCGTGGTTCTGACCTTCATCTACTTCGTGGTGGGTTTCCTGACAACTGTCAACGGGCAGTTTCAGGGACCGCTGCAGGTGGCGTTTCTGTCGCATGCCGATGCCCTCCGCAACACACTGACCACGATGATATCCTTCTTCTTTTTCCTCGGATATCTCGTGAACAGTTCGCTGGGAGGCAGATGGATCGACACCAAGGGCTACAAGACCACTCTCCTGCGTGCTCTTATGATCATGATCGGAGGTCTTGTGCTCTATTCGCTTTCATCGTTTATAGCAACGCAATGGGGAATGACCGGAGTGACACTCGGAGAGGATCTCGTCCCTTGGGGCTACTTCGTTTTCCTTCTTGGATCATTCTTCATGGGAACGTCGGCGGCTATACTGCAGGTAGTGATCAACCCCTACATAGCGGCATATAATCTTCCCGGAACGAAGCCCGTGCAGCGAATGAATATCGTCTGCGCCATCAATTCCATAGGCACTACCATCGCGCCGTTCTTCGTGACAGGCGTCATCTTTGCCGGAGTGGCGATGGAGGCGGTGATGCCGGGTCAGCTTCTGATACCGTTCCTCGTCATTGCGGCCGTAATGTTGCTCGTGACAGGTGTGACTTCGCGTCTCTATCTTCCCGATATCAAGGGCACTCGTAGCGACGCAGGAGAGAAACTTCCACGAAGCGTGTGGAGTTTCAGGCATCTCGCACTTGGTGTAGTAGCTATCTTCTTCTATGTCGGCACTGAAGTCTCAATCGGTGTCAATGTCAATCTTCATGCCATGCAGATGATCGAATCGAGTCACAGGCTATCGTTTTTCGGACTTGAGAATATAGAGCTTGCGGGTTTGAATTTCGGAATACCTGCCTTGTTGGCTACACTCTACTGGGGAGGCATGATGGTAGGACGACTGGTATTTTCATTTTTCCCGAAAATACCTCCCCGCCGCTTGCTCATATCCGTGACCTCGTTGGCATCAGTACTGGTGATTCTGGCTATGGTGCTTGATAATCTCTGGATTCTGGTCTCTGTCGGACTGCTCCACTCGGTGATGTGGGGTTGCATCTTCACTCTTGCTGTGGCGGGATTGTCGAAATATACCTCAAAGGCATCGGGAATATTTATGATGGGAGTGTTTGGCGGTGCTGTCTTCCCGCTCCTGCAAGCTGTGCTTGCCGACAGTCTGGGCAACTGGCAGTGGACATGGTCGATAGCACTCCTGTGTGAACTGTTCATGCTCTATTACGGCATCAGCGGTTGTCATGTCAAGGACAGTGAGGCTCTCGCCAATCTGCGTGCGGAGGCTTCCGGCGATCCGGGTATGTAGGTCATTCAATGCCCCAAATTAATCAAATGACGGGATGCATCGGGATTGAAGTTGATACCGATGCATCCTGTTATTTGTTTTTTATTTCTGCCTTTTCAAATTTATTTGGAAAGTTGGGTGAAAAGTCATAACTTTGCAGACAGAAACGATCATTATTTTCATAAACTCGCGCATGTGGCGTAATTGGTAGCCGCGTTAGACTTAGGATCTAATGTCTCAGGACGTGGGGGTTCGAGTCCCTTCATGCGCACCTCATTACTTATCTTCCGGCTGACATCTTCATGAATGTCAGCCGTTTTTTGTAGAAAACAGTATTCATCTAACCTTGATCAAACCATGCGCCGACTCCTCATTTCATTTTGTGTACTTATCGGGATATATTCATTATCTCCTCTCCCTGCAATAGGTAGAGTCAGGATTATCAACGGTGTGTTTTTTGAGAAATCACCTTCCGGACTCAAATCCAGCGGTTCGGATGACCGTATGTCTTTCTCCGTCGGTACTGTTAATGATGTGTCGGCTTTCTGTACATACGATCCGGGAATTACACTGACAGAGGAAATGATGACCACGGCAATCCCCGTTGATGAGGTGGAGGAGGGACACGAACTTCTGCGCCGCTATGAAGATCAAATAGAAAGAAATAAGAACCGGCGTATCCCTGCGACTCCGGGTCCACAGATAAGAGTGGGTGATACGTTCCCGAAATTTTCAGCTACTGACATTGACGGACATGTATGGACCAACGCCGATGTTGAGGGCAAAGTAATGGTGCTCAACTTGTGGTTTACGGGGTGTGGGCCGTGTAGGGCTGAAATGCCAGAACTTTCGGAGTGGAAGGACGAGATGCCTGACGTTATGTTCTTTTCTTCGACTTACGAGAGTCCGGAAGTGGCCCGTCAGGTACTTGACAAAGGTATTTTTAACTGGATTCCTCTTGTCAACGACCGGCAGTTCTGTGATTTTTTAGGGGATAGGGGGTATCCCTTTAATGTTGTGGTCGATAAGACAGGTCATGTTGTAGCTGTAGTGCCGGGAACTTCCATCGAGAAGCGCGAGAGCCTCAAAAGGGCAATTATGTCAGTGAGGTGAAACGAATATGAACCACCGGTGAATACCTTGTGACTATTTATTCATCAGACGGTGTGAAACACTATTGATCCGTCGGCTTCGGGAGCGTCCGTTCCTGCATAGTTTTCCGAACATAGTCCGAGCAGTCCTTCAGGATCAGTTATATTTTCCGTCACGATCTGGCGTAGCAGCTGACCGCGCAGTGTCTTGAGCCGTCCGGCATTCGGGGTACGGTTTTTTCCGCCGGAAAGCATCTCGCGGAAGTCGGCTTTCCACACCCGCGCATGACTGCTGACAGTTTTCCAGTCGATACACCGCGCTGCATCACCCGGAAGAAGATTGAGTATATTTTTCTCGCCCATCTCGTTAAGATAATGGACTATGGCTTCAGTCACCATTCCGCGCCAATATGCGGCAAAGCTTTTGCCTTCGGGTGCGAGGGGAGTGGTGAAGTCGAAGCGGTAAGCCTTAATGAAATCGTCGGGGCGCAACCATCCGTAGAGCGATGATATGAGCCTTATTCTTTCGTCTGCACGTAACTTTGCGTCCGCCGGCAAGCTTGGATAGTCGAAAGCCTTGAAAACTACTCCCGTGAAACTTTCAATTGCCCTTCCGCCTGTGATTTTATTGGGAAACTCATAGATCATCTGCAGCAGCTTCCGCGCCATCTGCTGACTGATTTTCACATCCGCTGCAAGCGAATCGACCGACGCATCGCGCAGCGATTGCATTATGGCATCGGCTTCATCTTCAAACATTGGAGTGTGTGCGGCATATTCTTCCCGGCCTACATTAGCGGTACAGCCTGCCATTGTCTTCGATTCAGCTATGAGTAGAAGCATTTTTGCAGAGATATAAAATAAACGTAATATATGTTCCTGTGGTCAGAACAGCCCTCCCCACGGATAACTGCCCGGTTTCATGGTCACGTACATGCCGCTGGTACTTCTCATGCGTATAACTCCCGGAGCTATCTCCTGAGTGATCGTGAATGAGTCGCACCCAAGCCGTCGGAGGATTGCAAAGGCTGTGGCACCACCTTCGATCACCAGTTCGTGCGGCTGACGTATGTTTACAAGAGCTTCGACGATCCCGGCCATGGTCTCGCGCAGATAGACAGCTATTTCCTTTCCGGTCCGATGGCGGTCACGTATGGCTATGATGATTGAGCCGTTTTTGCGATATGCTTCGGCAAGTTCTGCTGTCCATTCTGAGGCCGAAGCCCCGTCATAGACTTCTGTCGGCATATAGACGGTATCGATTCCGCAGTCTATGGGTTTGCTTTGGGTACTTCCGCAGACTATTATGGTCGAGGCAGGGTCGAGGCTTACTTTTCCGGCCTGTCGCTCATCTGTCGATGCATGGCGTTTCAGGAATGCAGTGAACAGGTCGGCAGCTCCCGCAAGCAGGGTTGTTCCGGATGCCGTCGCAACGGCTTCGTCGATGTCTGCCTCACTCGTCGCATCGGCCATACGGATTCCTTTGGCTTCAGCTCCGGGGAAACGTTCGGACAATGATGATGAAAAGGCAGGGAACTCCGGATCAAACGAGAAATCGGTCTCGTGTAGGGGAGTTTCAGCGATGTAATATATTCCGTCCCTGATTGTGCGACCCTTTGATGGGTTGGCGGGGATATAAAGCGCGTCCGTGTAGCCGCTGCATTCGAGGATGGCCTCCAGTTCGTCGGCCACGTGGCCGCGCAGGGCTGAATCGGTCTTTTTAAACAGATGTGTCACACCGGTGATCCCGCGTAGGGCTGTCGCTACGCGGCGTGACTCGCTGACGGCCTCTTCACGGCTCATCGAGCGCGTATCCGTGGCTATCACGAGCACATCGCAGTCCGGTGTGCTCACAGGTTCGGTGGTCAATTTCACACGAAGGCCGAGACGGTGGGCTATGCCCGCCATCTCGGCTGCTCCTGTGATGTCGTCGGCGATAACTGCTATCATCAGTCCTTTACGCCTAAACGGTATTTAGCCATGCGTGTGGCATAGTCGATGCTGAGCATCATGGCGTCTTCACTGGCAATTCCCTTACCGGCTACGTCAAAGGCTGTGCCGTGATCCACACTCACGCGGATAATGGGAAGTCCGAGAGTGATGTTGACACCCTTTGCACTCTGCATCTTGCCGGTCTCCTTGTTCCAGTTGAAAGCACAGACCTTCAAGGGGATGTGGCCTTGGTCATGATACATGGCCACACAGCCGTCATACTTGCCTGACTTGGCCTTGGCGAAGATTGAGTCCGGAGGAACGGGACCATCGACATTGAAGCCGCGGGCTTTCAGCTCCTCGATCGCAGGGATGATTTCGAGAGCCTCCTCGTCGCCAAACATACCGTTTTCGCTGCTGTGGGGGTTGAGCCCGGCTATGCCTATGCGGGGATTCTCGATTCCGAACTGGCGGCAGGCATCCGCGATGAGTTCGGTTACTTCGATGACGCGCTGTTTCTTCACGAGGTCACATGCCTTGCGCAGGGGGACGTGGGTCGATACGTGGATGACGCGTATGTTCTCGTCAGCCAGCATCATGGCATATTTCTTTGTGTTTGTGAAGGTGGCGTAAAGTTCCGTATGGCCGTCGAAATGATGTCCGGCGAGGTTGAGGGCCTCTTTGTTGAGCGGGGCGGTAACAGTTGCGTCAACTTCATTGGCCATGGCGAGTTCGATAGCCTTTTTGATGCTGACGAAAGCGGCGTTTCCACACTGGGGCTGCACCTCTCCGAAACGGAAGGTGTCCATATCGACGCAGTGGAGATCATACACATCGATTGTCCCGAATTCAAATTTCGCGTCGCTGATCTTATCTACGGCGTTGACCTTGAGGTCGAGGCCGAGCAGGCGCACAGCCTCACGGATCACGGCCGCATCACCCGTCACGATGGGACGGCACTGTTCGTAAGTGGATTCATGGCTGAGGGCGCGGACCACGATTTCAGGACCGATACCGGCGGGATCACCCATTGTGATCGCTAAAATAGGTTTCATATCAATAGAGTGAATTATAGATGTCCTTGGCATCCTGTTCGGTTACTTCACGCGGATTGTTCTTGAGGAGACGCTGCACTTCCATCGCGGCTTTGGCCATGCGATCGACGGCTTCCTGCGGGATGTTGAGCTCGGTGAGTTTCTGAGGGATACCGACGGCCTTGGAAAGCTCGCAGATGAAATCGACACCGTTCTGCGCGGTCTGGTCGTCATCCTTGCCTTGGGGAGCACCGCAGGCGATAGCCACTTCGGCATAACGCTTGAGATTGGCGGGACGGTTGAACTTCATAACCGAGGGGAGAAGGATGGCGTTGGAAAGTCCGTGGGGGATATGGAACTCTCCACCGAGGGGATAGCTGAGGGCGTGGACGGCTGCCGTGTTGACCGGACCGAGTACCAGACCGCCGTAGAGCGATCCGAGTGCAAGAGCCTCGCGGGCCTCCACATCGTTGCCATCCTTGACTGCGCGGAGCAGATTGGCGGCGATGAGGCGGATTCCCTGAAGGGCATAGATGTCAGCTGCGGGATGGGCGAACTTGTTGGTGTAAGCCTCGATGCAGTGGGTGAGGGCGTCCATGCCGGTGTCGGCTGTCACCTTGGCGGGAACTGTCATGGTGAGCTTGGGATCAACGTAGGCTGCGTCGGCCAAGAGATATGGGCTGACGATACCTTTCTTGAGCTTGTCGCGCTCGTCGAGCAGGATAGCGTTGGGCGACACCTCGCTGCCTGTTCCGGCAGTGGTGGGCAGACAGGCCAGCCATACGCCTTTCTTCTTGATGAATCCCGTGCCGAAGCAGTCCTCTGCCTTCTGGTCGCTTTCGATAAAGGCGGCGATGAGTTTGGCCACGTCAAGCACCGAGCCTCCTCCGATACCGGCTACGCTGTCAGCTCCGAATTCACGAGCTGTTTTCAGGATTGCCTCGAAGTCGTTGAGTGTCGGCTCAGCGACGATATTCTGAAACACTTCGATGCTCACACCCTTCTCCTTCAGTTCGTTCAGAGCCGGCTCGATGAGGGGCACGATCGGGGGTGCGGTGAGCACGAAAAGGCGTTTGTGGCCGAGTTTGAGATAATCTTCAACAAATGTATTGATACAGCCTGAACCGAATACGATTTTCTGCGGCTGCAATAGGGTTATAGGTTTCATTGACTTGGAATATTCTGCAAGATTGATGATTATACTGGTTCGACATCGAGCTGCTGTGCAGCTTTCTTCTTCTCCTCAAGATAGCCGTGGATGGTGAGTTCCTTGGCGGCGAGGGGAGCGGCGAAGAGGTAGCTTGCGGCATAGCCGACCACGAGCACGATGATGTGGCTATACACGCCGAGCATGTACTTATGGTGTGAGAAGTTCCATTCTCCGAGATCGAGGAGGGTTTCTTTGACACCTGTGCCGTGGATATCGACCTTGGTCGATGTGAGGACTGCGTATGCCGTGAAGAGGACGGCTGCGGCAATGCCCACGTAAAGTCCCTTGGCGTTGGCTCGGCGGCTGAGCAGACCGAGCAGGAAGATACCGACTATGCCTGCGGAGAAGATGGCGTAGAGCGAGAACAGTGCGCCGAGCACACCCTCACCGCCCCAAGAGATGTAGAGGATGGCGACTCCGACCGCTCCGATGCCTGAGCAGACCACCATGATGCGTCCGAAACGGAGCTGCTGCTTGTCGGTGGCGTTCTTCTTGAAGCGCACGTAGTAATCCTGCACGGCGATTGCCGAGAGGCAGTTGAGGTCGGTGTCGAGGCTCGATATGGCTGCTGCTGCAAGAGCTGCGATGATAAGACCGCGGATGCCGACAGGCAGCTCATTGCTGATGAAGTAGGGGAAAACTTCGTCAGCCTTTATGCCGTCAGGCAGACCGGGAGCGGCCTCCGAATGATAATAAGCGAAAAGACATGTGCCGATAAACATGAACATAGCCCAGATGGGCACACTCATGAGCACGCCGATATAGGCAGCTTTTTTAGCGTCCGAGTCATTTTTTGCCGTGAGGTAACGCTGTACGATGGTCTGGTCGGTACCGTATTTCTGAAGCGCGTAGAACACACCGTTGAGCACCATCACGAGGAAGGTCAGCTGGGCGAGATCCCAGTCGTATGGCCCGACGTCGATCTTATTGTTCTCACTTGCTATGCGGAGCACTTCCGACGGGCCTCCTTCGGGGAGGAAGAGCAGGAGAACGACGCAGATGAGGCCACCGCCGATAAGGAGTCCGCCTTGAGCCACATCCATCCAGACGATGGCTTCCATGCCGCCGAGGAGTGTGAGGAAGATGATGGTGATACCGAGCACGATGACGATAGCGTAGATGTTCATGTCAAGGAATGTCGATAGGGCCATCGATACGAGGAAGAACACCGTTCCGGCCTTGGAGAAATGACCGAGAGTGAAAGCGAATGAGCTGTACATTCGTGCGAACAGTCCGAAACGCCGTTCAAAGTATTCGTAGGTCGATAGTTTGACCACTCGTCTGAACAGCGGGACTATCACACCGATGAGGGCGAGGAGCACAAGCGGCACCATCAGTCCCTGCACGAGCAGAATCCAGTTGTCGGCGTAGGCCGCTCCGGGATAGGCGAGGAAGGTGACGCTTGAAATGAGGGTGGCGAAGATTGACATGCCGACCGCCCACGCGGGGATCTTTCCGCCGGCGGCGAAATAGGTACTCGTGTCCTTCTGTCGGTGGGCGAAATAAATGCCGACTCCGATTGCGGCTGCAACGGAGGCGAAGACTATCAGGTAGTCGATCCAGTGAATGTCGTTCATACCTTTGCTCTGATTTCCTGTTCCTCTTTTTCTGAAAGTCTGGTCAGGGGCATGAGCATCCAAGGTTCGCAGAGACCCTTGGCCTGCATCATCACTTTGAGCGCGGTCAGTGACTGGCCCAGCGTGCGTCCGGCCTGATAGATCTTAGCGATCTCGTTGGTCTCGTCCTGAAGGCTATTGGCAAGAGCCATGTCACCCTTGACGGCTGCGTTATAGAGATTGGCGAACATTTCAGGAACGTAGTTGCCGGTGCTGGGGACTATGCCGTCGCCACCGAGCGAGAGCGAGTAGGCCGACTGTGCCGCCCATCCGCAGAAGTATGCGAAATCGTCGCGTTCCTTCGAGAAGGCGATGCACTGCTGCATGCGTTCGAGATCGCGCTCGGAGTCTTTAAGACCAACGATGTTGGGGTGTTCGGCAAGGCGTTTCACCACATCCACGGGGATTGTCATGTGGGTTGTGGCGAGGATATTGTAGAGCATGAGAGGACCGGTGATGCTGTCGGCAAGGTTCTTGTAGTAGCCATACATCTGCTCCTCGGTGAGGGCGTAGTATGACGGAAGGGTTGCCACGATCACGTCCGCTCCTGCCTTCGTGTAGGCTTCGGCCTGACGGAGCTGCTCGGAGAAACAGTTACCGGTGAGTCCGGCGTAGATTAAGATACGGCCTTTGGCAGCTTTAACGGCAGTTTCGACCAAGAGGAGTCCATCAGCGGCAGAGACACTGTTGCCCTCGCCGGTAGTGCCCATCAGGAGAGGAGCGACACCGTTGACAGCAAAAAACTCGATGATTCTTTCCACTGCGGCTACGTCAAGCTGCTGGTTCTCGGTGACGGGGGTGACCATAGGCACCACTACGCCACGATACTTGCAATTACTCATTACTTATTGTTTTTTAGATTCAGGTTTTTGATGTTGATAGGTTTTTTTAGATTTAGTGAGTCTTAAAGACTGTGGATCTAAGGTAAAACACGATGTTTCAGGCAAAGTTAGCAAAAATAATCGAGCCGAGACCGATTTGGATGAAAAAATTTGCTTAGGGAGGACTTATTGTAGCATTATGCTTTGACTGTAGTTGGGAAAGAACTCGTATTTGATATGATAAAATGAGCATATAATAAAAAGGGCTGCATCGACAATTGTCTGTCGTGATGCAGCCCACATTTTATTTCCTATTGTCTGATCCGGGATATGGATCGGAGTTGTCGGACTATCAGATGATACCTTGGCCGATCATGGCGTTTGCCACCTTCATGAATCCGGCGATATTCGCACCCTTCATGTAGTTGATGTAGCCGTCGGGCTCTGTGCCGTGCTTCACACACTGGGTGTGGATATTCTTCATGATCTCGTGGAGACGACGGTCAACCTCTTCCGCACTCCACTGGAGGTGTTCGGCATTCTGGCTCATTTCGAGACCTGAAGTAGCCACGCCGCCTGCGTTAACAGCCTTGCCGGGAGCGTATGTGGTCTTTGATGCGAGGAAGGTGTCGATGGCTTCGGGTGTGCAGCCCATGTTGGATACTTCAGCCACGAGTTCTACGCCGTTTTCAACGAGCTTCTTTGCGTCGTCGCCGTCGATTTCGTTCTGAGTAGCGCAGGGGAGGGCGATATCCACCTTCTGCTCCCAAGGCTTGCGGCCGGGGAAGAAGGTAGAGTTGGGATACTTTTCAGCGTAGGGAGCGACGATGTCCTCACCGGTTGCACGGAGATAGAGCATATAGTCGATCTTGTCACCGGAGATGCCGTCGGGATCGTAGATGTAGCCGTCAGGACCGGAGATGGTCACAACCTTTGCGCCGAGCTCGGTAGCCTTGAGTGTAGCACCCCAAGCCACGTTACCGAAACCTGACACGGCGATAGTCTTACCCTTGATGTCGTCGTTCTTCTCGGCGAGCATGCTCTGAACGAAGTAGAGCGCGCCGAAACCTGTGGCTTCAGGACGGATGAGCGAACCGCCGAAGTCAAGGCCCTTGCCGGTGAAAGTGCCGGTGCATTCGTTGACGAGCTTCTTGTACATACCGTACATATAACCGACTTCACGGCCGCCTACGCCTATGTCACCTGCGGGAACGTCGCGGTCAGGACCGAGGTTCTTCCAGAGACAGAGGATGAATGCCTGACAGAAGCGCATGATTTCAGCCTCGCTCTTGCCACGGGGTGAGAAGTCACTGCC
This sequence comes from Bacteroides sp., assembly GCA_014801945.1. Lineage (GTDB taxonomy): Bacteria > Bacteroidota > Bacteroidia > Bacteroidales > Muribaculaceae > Duncaniella. Next base: position 22,913 of record JAAVDF010000027.1, on the reverse strand, counting down.
ACCCTTTGCACCGCCCATCGGGAGTGTGGTGAGTGCGTTTTTGAAAGTCTGCTCGAAGCCGAGGAATTTGAGGATCGAGAGATTGACGGATGCGTGGAAGCGGATGCCGCCTTTGTACGGGCCGATGGCGTTGTTGAACTGAACGCGGTAGCCGATATTGTTCTGTACTTCGCCCTTGTCATCGACCCACGTCACGCGGAAGGTGACGATGCGGTCAGGCTCGACCATGCGCTCGATGATTTTGGCTTTTTCAAATTCAGGATGCTGGTTATAGACATCCTCAACGCAGATGAGAACCTCTTTGACTGCCTGAAGATACTCCTTTTCACCCGGATGCTTGGCTTCCAGATTGTTGAGAATGGTGTTAATATCCATGATAAAAGAAATTAATAAAAAGGTATGTATTGATGATTTGGTTAACGCTGCAAATGTAATAATTAAATTTGATAGGGCGAATGAAAAAAATCAAAAAAAGCTGCAACCATGCTTTATAACATAGTTGCAGCTTTTGAAGTCTTGTCTTTTTAATGTTGAGACGTCCTGCGTTGGATTATTCGCCGGGGATGATAGCCTCGCTGGGGCAAACTTCTGCGCAAGAACCGCACTCGATGCAAGTATCGGGATCGATGTGGTAGATGTCGCCTTCAGAGATAGCGTCAACGGGACAAACGGGCTGGCAAGTGCCGCAAGCCACGCAAGAGTCAGTAATAACGTAAGCCATGATAGATTAATTTTGGTTTTGGTTGATAATTTATACGAAAAATTTGATGTAATCTGCTTTGGTCAGTCAGTAGTGTCCATACTGATTGTCGGTGTCGGATGCCTCAGGCCTCCTTGACCGATATTCTGTGCAAATGTAGTGCTTTTCTTTGGATTTGGAAGTCTTTTTAACAAAAAAAGTGGATAAAATTTGAGAAAAATGAGATGAATGGCGTGTTAATCACTCATATACATATAGTTGATAGGGATATTGACCCATAAAAAATCGATCGGCATGGAGATGCCGATCGATTGGAGTTTAAGGATGTTTTATCAGATGTCCGGATTAGCGGATGATAACCTTGCTTACAGATGAGCCCTGACGCTTGATGTAGAGACCGTTTGCGGGGTTCTCAACGCGTACACCCTGAAGGTTGTAGTATTCAACAGGAGCGTTTTCGTCAACTGCAACGTTGCTGATTGCGCTTGTTGAAGAGTCACCGGTTACAGTGATGAAATAGATGTGGCAACCGTTGGTGTTGTAGATCTGCACGTCGTTGGTTGCAGCAGCAGTTGCGGGTACGAGCCATTCCTGTTCAGCGTAGGTTGTGGGAAGTTCAACTGCGCTTCCGTTGGGAGCTTTGAGGGTTTCACCGTTAACTGAGAGCTCAACGCCACGTGCATCGGTGTTCTTGTGTGATTCAACACCCATTTTGATTGTTGCACCAGCGGGAACACCGGGGATCACGAAGTAGTTGATTTCCTTGCTGCCGAGCCAGAGGTATGCAGGACCGTGATAGGTGCCGAGGCTTGTTTCGGGATAGTTGACTGCGATTGCGAGTGAGCGGTTAGTCTTCTCGTTAGTGTAAACGAGGCCCTTGAGTTCTTCGATAACTACGTCGTTAGCTGTGAGGTAGCCTTCTGCATTCTTGCCTTCTGCGTAAGAAACCTGCCAGAAGCAGTTGTCTTTAGTTGCTTCAGTAGGTTCGGTATCGTCAGCTTTCTCGATGTCTGACCAGTTAGAACCTGCCTTGAGGTTAGCAACGGTGGCCTCGCTCCACTTTGTGAAGTCCCATGACATGAGCGCGTCGGTAGAAGGCTCTGAGGGTTCGGTGGGTTCAGTTGTGGGGAAATCACCGGTGAGCTCGCCTGTGATAACAACGTCGCTGAAGCCCATCTGCTTGTTGTTAGCAAGATTATAAATCATAAAAGTGACATCAAGCGCACTTTCTGAGGCTGCACCTGTCAGGTCATAACTTAATGTGCTGTAATAATCATTATCCTCATTGTTACGATTGGGGTGGAAGTTCTCAGCGAGAGTGTTGGAATTTCCGCTAACTGTGTATTTGAGGTCATAGTTGCCACCACCAGTACCGATCACGTTTGCTTTAAGAGTTAACTTTGTAGCTTTGAAAGTATAACCTGCATTAGGTGCTACGACGAAAGAGAGTGAGTGGCCTTCGGTTGCTGCTTTAACCTGCTCTGTGGGCTGAACGAGTGCTTCGATCATACCGTTGGTATTGCGAGGTGTTCCCCATGCAATTTCTGAACCGAGTACAGGCTCACCTACAGTCATATACTCTGCATAACCGGCTGTGATGACAGGGGTAAGGTCATTTGAGTAAGAGGTTTTAGATTCTCCTGTGTCCGGATCAGTTGTTTCAACAGCCTTAGCCATTGGCCATGTGATGGAAACATCTACAGTTTTAACTTCTGCGCTTACAGAAATAGCTGTAGCGGCAGCAGCAAAAAGGGTAAAGATTTTCTTCATAGAAGATTGATTTAAGTAAGAAATTAATGATAAAAAGTGATTGTCTGTAAATTTCGATAATCTGAATTGAGGAGCAGAGAAATTTATTAGCTTTTTGAAATCAAATAGTTGGAACTATTTTTTCATGGTGAGTCAATTAATTCAAACGTGATGCGAATTTACGCTTTATAATTAAAGTTAGCAATGATTTAACGCTATTTAACCAAAAATATCTTATGAAGCGACTTATTCTGTCGAAGTTTCGACGTATCAGTGGATAGTAATTGCAACAGTTCAATGGCAGTTAAATACGTTTGAGGGGATATGACCCGGTGGCAGTCATCCCATCTCGCGCAAACTCCATAGAGGAAGAATAGCAGTATAGTCGGGATTCGTACCTATAAACCGCGAAGCGGTGTGTTCACAGGACAGCCGGAATTCACATCAGTAAACAGCGAAGCGGTGGAGGCAAGGGGGGACAACCTGAATTCATACCTATAAACCGCGAAGCGGAGGAGGCAACGGGGACAGCCTGAACCCACACCTATAAACCGCGAAGCGGTGATGCAATCATAGCCCCACCACGAGGAGCCGTCGGTGCGATGTAAGCCCGAAAGGGCGCACATCCCACGGCGGCGACGAGGCGTGGGGTTATATGGATATTATTGCGAAAGGGCATCGAAGATGTCCGACAATGGATCAGCTCCCGCATTTCGATAATATAAAAATCATTTTGCGGAAGATTGTTAATTCCTTTGTCGGACATCTTCGATGCCCTTCGCCGACAATACCTCGCATACCCCATGCCTCCCTCGCTACAGCAGGATAAAAAATTTCCCTACGGTCAATTTTTATCCTGCTTACGCTCGGTCGTGATGGGGCTATGATTGTATCACCGCTTCGCGGTTTATAGGTGTGAATTCAGGCTGTCCCCGTTATTTCCACCGTTTTGCGGTTTATAGTAATGAAAAAACAGGACGCGCATAAACGGATATGCGGTCCTGTGTTTTTGGGGATGCGATGCTCAATGGCTGTTGCGTGATGTTTTAGTCATATCGTTTTGCAACCATTGATATGCAATGGCGATATTCCTTAGGGGATGACCTTCTTGTAGCGCGGTACGAGGAGGATCATGATCAGCCAGCCGATGAGGTAGGCGACACCGCAGATGCAGAATACGATGAAGTAGCCTGCGGGCTTGCCTGTGAAGCTCATGAACGAGAGGTTGACCTGAGCGGAATAATCGAAGAGGATACCGGAGAAGTAGTTGATGAGGAACGATCCGAGACCGCCGGCCATACCGCCGATACCGATGATGGTTGCGATGGTCGATTTCGGGAACATGTCACCAACAACAGAGTAGATGTTCGCGCTCCATGACTGGTGGGCTGCACCGGCGATACCGATGATGATGATGGGAAGCCAAGGCGACACAGAGCTGAGGGGCTGCGCGAGAAGCGCGAGGAGGGGGAACACTGCGAAGATGAGCATTGCACGCATACGGGCTGCGTAAGGGTTGATGTTGATGCCCTTGCTGGCTGCGCGGTCAATGAAGATGGTCGGGAGCTTACCGCCATAGATCGAAAGCATGGTGATGAGATAGAGTACGAAGATCATCAGCATACCCTCGCCTGACGATGTCGAAAGCTTGAACACGTCGGTGATGTAGGCGGGAGTCCAGAAGAGGAAGAACCACCACACACCGTCGGTCATGAACTTACCGACAAACACGGCCCAAGTCTGTGGATACTTGAAACACTTGAAGAAGGGGATGGTGGCAGTCTCGCTGTCCTCGATCTCAGCCTTCTGCTTGGGAGTCTCGTCAGGGGTGTCATTGTCCTGCTCGATGTAAGCGAGCTCGGCTGCATTTACGTGGGGGTTCTTTGCGGGTTCCTTGTAGAGGAAGAGCCAGAAGCCCATCCAGACGAAGCCGAGTGCACCGATAACGATGAAGGCCATTTCCCAACCGTTGCCCCAGCCGATGCTCTGGAAGAACTTGGCGAGCGGGCCGATGGTGAAGGGTGCGATGAGCGCGCCGACAGCCGAACCTGCGTTGAAGATCGAGGTGGCGTATGCGCGGTCACGCTTGGGGAAGTATTCGGCGGTCACCTTGATGGCTGCGGGGAAGTTGCCGGCCTCACCGAGGGCGAGGATCGTGCGTGCGCCGAGGAAGAAATAGACTGACACAGTAGCGATGGTCACAGCCATTGTTCCGGCGGCATCGAGAAGTTCATGGGCGTTGTGGAGACCCAAGGTCACTTCAGTGGCCCAGCCGCAGGCAGCGTGGAGACACGCGCCGGCCGACCATACACCGATGGCCCAGAGATAGCCTTTCTTTGTGCCCATCCAGTCGATGAAGCGGCCGGCAAGAAGGTTGGCCACGGCATAGACGATGGAGAAGACGGCGGTAATGAGACCGTAGTTGGCATCGGTCCAGTGAAATTCGGGAGATATGAACTCTTTCCAAGTGAGCGAAAGCACCTGACGGTCCATATAGTTGACGGTCGTGGCAAGGAAGAGCAGCGCACAGATGGTCCAACGGAAGTTGGTCATCTTGTTGTTGGCGGCTGCGAGGGGTGAGATTGCTGCTGCCATGACTTAGAACTTGAAGTAGTTTTTAGCGTTGTTGTAGCTGATATCCTCGATCATTTTGTTGACACGTTCCTGCTCATAACCGGTGTAGGGGATGAGACCATTCTCGACATCATTGCCGACGAGGTTACAGAGTGTGCGACGGAAATATTCGTGGCGGGGATATGAGAGGAATGAGCGTGAGTCAGTGAGCATGCCGACGAAACGGCTGAGCAGGCCGAGGAGCGAGAGTGCGTTCATCTGCTTCTCCATGCCATCCTTCTGATCAAGGAACCACCATCCTGAACCGAACTGGATCTTGCCGGCCACAGAACCGTCTTGGAAGTTACCGAGCATGGTTGCGATGACTTCGTTGGCACTGGGATTGAGGTTGTAGAGGATGGTCTTGGTAAGCTTGCCCTTAGTGTTGAGCTTGTCGAGGAACTTGGCACATGCCTTTGCAGTGGTGAATTCGCCGATCGAGTCAAAACCTGTGTCAGGACCGAGGAGCTTGAACATCTTGGTGTTGTTGTTGCGGATGGCACCGTAGTGGAACTGCTGGGTCCAGCCTGAGTTGTAGTCCATCTCGCCAAATACGAGGAGCATCGCGCTCTTGAACTTCAGGATTTCCTCCTTGGTGAGTTCCTTGCCGCCATAGACCTTGTCGAAGATGGCTTCGATCTCGCCGTCGGTGAAGTCTTCGGCATAGAATTCCTCGATGCCGTGGTCAGAGAGACGGCAACCCATTTCCTCGAAGAAGTCGTGACGCTTCTGAAGAGCGTCGATCATGTCCTGATACTTGTTTATCTCCACTCCTGAAACCTCGGCGAGTTTCTCGACGTAGGCACGGAATTCAGCGGGATTCTCGACGGCCATAGCCTTGTCGGGACGCCAAGTGGGGAGCATCTTGATCTCGAAGCCGCTGTCGCGCACCTGCTTGTGGTATTCGAGTGAATCAACGGGATCGTCAGTAGTGCAGACGGTCTCCACATTGTAGCGGCGCATGAGACCGCGGGCGGTCATGTTGGGATCGTTGAGGAGTTTGTCGTTACACTCGTCGAAGATCTCACGTGCGGTTTCGGGGTTGAGCAGCTTGTCAATGCCGAACGCAGTCTTGAGCTCAAGGTGAGTCCAGTGGTAGAGGGGATTACGGAAGGTATAGGGTACTGTCTCGGCCCACTTCTGGAACTTTTCCCAGTCAGTGGTGTCAGTGCCAGTGCAGAAACGTTCGTCAACACCGTTTGAGCGCATGGCACGCCACTTGTAGTGGTCGCCGCCGAGCCAGATTTCGGTTATCGATTTGAATTTGTGGTCATCGGCTACCATCTTGGGGATGAGATGGCAGTGATAGTCGATGATAGGCATTTTAGCAGCGTGTTCGTGGTATAACTTCTGTGCTGTTTCGGTCTGTAGCAGGAAGTTTTCATCCATGAAAGGTTTCATGAGGCTGGGTTTTAGGGTTTAGGAGTTAAACTTATGAGAGATTTAAGGAGGGAGGTTTGCGTGAGAGTGTGTGAGAGGCTTCAGGGATGAGTCAGGCGGCATAATCGCCGCGCGCATCCCTGAAGCCTGATGAGGTTTTGATTAAAGTGTCACACCGTTCTTGAAGATGGAGATCTCGTGGATGCCACTCTTTTCAGAGTTGACTTCCTCGCCTGACGCCACTTTGAGCACGTAGGCGATGAAATCGTCGAGCACCTGAGCCATCGAGCTGTCCTCGACAAGACGTCCGGCGTTAAAGTCGATCCAAGTGGGCTTGCGCTTGGCGAGTCCGGAGTTGGTGGAGACTTTCATCGTGGGGACGAATGTGCCGAAAGGCGTGCCGCGACCGGTAGTGAAGAGCACCATCTGACAGCCGGCGGCCGCGAGGGCTGTAGAGGCCACGAGGTCGTTGCCGGGAGCTGAAAGAAGGTTGAGACCGTGGTTGTGGATACGTTCGCCGTACTCCATCACACCAAATACGGGGCTCTTGCCTGACTTCTGTGTACAGCCGAGGGCCTTCTCTTCAAGAGTGGAGATACCTCCGGCCTTGTTACCGGGCGAGGGGTTCTCGCCGACGGGCTCGCCGTGGCTGAGGAAGTATTCCTTGAAGTTATTGATGAGCGAGACTGTCTCGCCGAGAAGTTCATTGTCGGCACAGCGGCGCATGAGGATGGTTTCAGCTCCGAACATTTCAGGCACTTCGGTGAGCACGGTAGTGCCGCCCTGCTGTTCGCACAGCCAGTCGGAGAACTCGCCGAGGAGCGGATTGGCGGTAATGCCGGAGAATCCGTCGGAACCACCGCACTTCAGGCCGATGCGGAGCTTGGATGCGGGCTGTTCGGTACGCTTGAATGTGCGGGCCTGTTCGTAGAGCTCGCGGAGGATCTTGAGGCCGGCTTCAACTTCGTCGCCTTCAACTTCCTGACACACCATGAACTTTACGCGTGAACGGTCATAGTCACCGCAGAACTCCTCGAACACCTTGGGCTGGTTGTTCTCACATCCGAGTCCGATTACGAGCACACCACCTGCGTTGGGGTGGAGCACCATGTCGCGGAGGATCTTTTTGGTATTCTCATGGTCGTCGCCGAGCTGTGAACAACCGTAGTTGTGGGGGAAAGCAAAGATGCCGTCAACACCCTCAGCCTTGGTCTCGGCGTTGAGACGGTCAACGATCTGCTTTGCGATACCGTTGACGCAGCCAACTGTCGGGATGACCCAGACCTCATTGCGGATACCGACCTGTCCGTCGGGACGCTCGAAGCCCATGAATGTGGCCTCCGTGCCTTTGTTGGCAGCACCGGGAGCGGCGGGCGAGGGATTGTCGATGGTGATGTCCGAATAGTCGAGCTGACCTTCAAGGTTGGTCTTGATGTCGTTGTGGTCAAGGAAGGCACCGCGCTTCACTTCGTGGCGGGTATGACCTATGGGGAAGCCGTATTTGATGACGTTTTCACCCTCGGCTATGTCGCAGAGCGCGAATTTGTGGCCTGCGGGAATGTCGGAGACAAGGGTGATTTCGTCACCATCGACGTTGACAGTCGTCCCCGATGTGAGCGGGTTGATGGCGACTGCAACGTTGTCGGCGGGATTGATTTTGAGGAAATCCTTCATGTGTATGGGAGTGGATTATGCTTCAACGACTTCTTTAACGGTCTCAAGCATACCCTTAGCCTGAATGGCGTTGAGATACTCGGTGACGAGATCGGTGAGGCCGGGGATCTGGTTGAGATCGCCGTGCTCCTCGCCCCAGATGAGATCCTTGGCGGCGAGAACGCCTTCAGCAACCTTGCGGGTGTCGCCGGTAGCCCAGAGCTCGGTGAGGAGATCCATGATCTTCTTGTCGTCGTTGGGGACGATTTCAGTTCCATCCTCGCGCTTGCCGCCCTTGTAGTAAGTGATGAGGGCTGCGAGACCGAGCACGAGACCCTTGGGAAGTTCGCCCTTGCGCTCAAGATAAGTCTTGAGTCCGGGGAGGTCGCGGGTCTGGAATTTCGGGAACGAGTTGAGCATGATTGAAGTCACCTGATGATCAACGTAGGGGTTGTTGAAGCGTTCGAGCACGTCTGCACCGAACTTCTTGAGCTCGTCCATCGGGAGGTTGAGGGTCTGCATGAGCTCGTCGAACTGCACCTTGTTGATATATTTGCCGATGACGGGATGGTTGCAGGCGTCACGCACGATGTTGACACCGCTGAGGAATGCTACGGGTGAGAGGACGGTGTGAGGACCGTTGAGAAGTGTCACCTTGCGCTCGTGGTAGGGAGCTTCAGAGTCGGTGATGAGCACCTGAAGACCGGCCTTGTCAGCAGGGAATTCCTTGCGGAGATCCTCGATGGAGATGTTTGAAGCGCGTTCGATGACCCAGAGGTGGAATGCCTCACCTTGAACGACGAGGTTATCGGCATAACCGAGCTTCTCCTGAATCTGCTTGATGTCCTTGCGGGGGAAGCCGGGGACGATACGGTCAACGAGTGTGGCGCAGACGTAGCAGCTTTCGTTGAACCAAGCCTTGAATGCTTCGTAGTCACCGTCGAACTGGTCTTTCCAGAGCTCGATGTACTTGTTGATGATGTCTTTGAGGTGGTGGCCGTTTTCAAAGATAAGCTCGCAGGGCATGATGATGAAGCCCTTGTCAGCAGCACCGTTGAAAGTCTTGAAACGACGGTAGAGGAGCTGGGTGAGCTTGCCGGGATAAGAAGCGGCGGGGCGGTCGGCGAGCTTGCATTCGGGATCGAAAGCGATACCGGCCTCAGTAGTGTTGGAGATCACGAAGCGCATTTCGGGCTGATCAGCGAGTGCGAGGAACGCGTCAAACTGAGTGAAGGGGCTGAGTGCGCGGCTGATCACGTCGATACGAGTGAGCGAATTGATGACCTCACCGTCGAGGCGACCCTGAAGATTGACGTGGTAGAGGCAGTCCTGACCTTGGAGAAGCTGGGTCACGAACGCGTCAGGTGTTCCCTGAACAACGACTACAGATGAGTTGAAGTCGGTCTTGTCGTTCATGTTCTTGATGATCCAGTCAACAAATGCACGAAGGAAGTTACCTTCACCGAATTGGATGATTCTTTCGGGGGCCACTGCTTTAGGAGCGGTGAGTTTGTTTAATGCTTTCATGATTTGAAAATATTGTGATAGTGATTTATTGATGCTAAATGAGATGTGTCGTTACAGACGGTAGGATTTATTTGGCGTCGGCGACGGGATTCCAGCCGCTGGCCTGCGCAAAGACCTCTACCGGATCGAGGCAGGCTGCTGCATCGCTGTCGCTGACCTTCATGGCCCATTTCACACGGCCTTCCTGAGCTGCGCCCGGTCCGCGCGATCCGTATTCGCCGTAGCGTGCGGTGCGTTCATTCTCAGGTTTGCTCCAGTTGTGCCATCCTTCGGGGCGGATGTGGCTGCCCATATCGCAGTTGATGAATACGGTGTGGGCGTAGGGTCGCCAAGGGCGTCCGAGATACACTTTGGTCACGCCGTCGGCCGCAGTGAGCTTGCAGTTATCGAAGATGTAGCCGAATCTCACATCGCCCGGAGTCGATGCGGCGGTGATGTATGAATCACGCTTGCTGAAGATCTCGCAGTCCTTGAAATAGGCTGTGGCCGGTCCGAAAATGAAGTCCGTTGTACCTTCGATGTAGCAGTGGTCGAAGTAGAGGCGGGCGCGGTCACCACCGGTGAAGATGGTATCCTGATTTCCGAGGAAACGGCAGTTGACGAAGCGGATCTTGTCACCTTCGGTGTGGAGTGCCACGGCCTGACCGAGCTGCGGAGCATCGTTTTCGATGGTCAGGTTCTCGAAAAGTACGTCGCACGCATCAACACGGACGGTGTAGGTGCGGAATGTGCCCATCTTGTCGATGTTGGCATGGTGATCGTATGTGATTATTGTGCTGTCGGCATTTTCACCGATGAACTTGACGTTGCGCAGCCACGACGGGATGATCAGTTTCTCTTTATAGACGCCGTTGGCTATATTGATTGTGACATCGTAGTCCATATAGGCGCGGACTGCTTCGAGAGCTTCGGCTATGGTGGTGAAGTCGCCTGTCCCGTTCTGATTGACGGAGATAGTACGCTTATAGTCAGCTGCAGAGGCTTGCAGTCCGGCAATGAGGAGGAGCAGGAGGCTTATGATTCTTGTTTTCATTGTTTCGGGTGTTTTGATGTTGATTCTCACTTTGTGATTCTGAACCAATCGACATCGAGCCAGCCGCTGTCGTTGCTATCCCAGTTACGGACGCAGAACAGACCTACCTTTGAGCCGATCCAGTGGCCTGAAGTAAGCTTGAGGGGTTCGCCGAAGTCAGTGAACTTCTTTCCGTCAAAGCTGTAGGAGAACACTGCTTCACCCTTGTAGTCATCCTTTTCCTTGGGCTGTTTCGGACCTACGTTCTTCACGGTGACGCGGAGATAAAGCTCCTTGTCGCCGTCGATCTTCACGGCCTTTACTTCTTTTTCAGGATTACCCTTGTTCGCACTTGTTGACATCACTTCTGTGAGATAGATGCCGTCGGCGCGGCTGTCAAGAGCGAGGGCGGCGTAGTTGTAGCCCATCACTGCGATACCTGCGCGTTCACCGGTCTCCGTCTTGTCATTACGCTTGCGGGGGAAGAACTGTACCTTTGCGGTCGCGGTGAAGTTCTCGGCAGGGAATTTCTGAAGGAGAAGGTTGGAAGCATCGTAGAGACGGGGACTGTCCGTGGTCTTTTGAGAGAACAGACGGAGTGTGCCGGTATTGGCTTCGCAGAAGTGCCAGAGGGCGTTGGGGTTACCCTTCCACTGCCACTGGAGACCAAGCGTGGTAGAGTCAAACTCGTCGCTTTCAACAGGGTTAGCAGCGGGATATGTCTTGCCCACGTTGGGTTTGCGGTATTTCATCACAGGTTCGCCGCGTCCGTCACCGTCAGGATCGACACCGATCACAGGCCAGCCGTCCTCGCGCCAAGCCATAGGCTGGAGGTGGACCACACGTCCGTAAGGACCTTTGTCCTGAAAGTGGAGGAACCAATGCTCCTGTCCGTCAGGAGTATCCACCCATGCGCCCTGATGAGGACCGTTGATCTCGGTATTGCCCTGATCCATCACGTTGCGCACTTCGTAAGGACCCCAAGGGCTCTTTGAACGGAGCACTTCCTGCCATCCGGTGGCAACACCGCCGGCGGGCGAGAAGATATAGTACCAGTCACCTACCTTATACATTTTCGCACCCTCGATGGTCTCGTTCTCGATGTGGCCGTCATAGATCACACGGTCCTGACCGATTGTCGATTTTCCGTCGGGAGTCATCTCGATCATGCCGAGTATGCTCTTGACACCGGCGCGGCTTCCTGCATAACCGTGGGCAATGTATGCCTTGCCGTCCTCATCCCAGAATGGACAGGTGTCGATGATTCCCTTGGCGGGAAGCACATGCACGAGCGGTTCCCAAGGACCTGCGGGATCTTTGGTCTTGGTCATGAAGATACCGAGGTCGGGATCTCCGTAGTAGATATAGAATTCACCGTTGTGGTAGCGAATTGCGGGTGCCCACACGTGGTTGCCGTGGCTCGGATCGGGAGCGGCTTGTGCGTAAGTGGGCATTTCGGCTATGGCGTGGCCGATGAGGGTCCAGTTGACGAGATCTTTTGAATGCAGGATGGGCAGACCGGGGATATCACAGAAGCTCGAAGCTGTCATGTAATAATCGTCACCCACGCGTACGACATCCGGATCGGAATAGTCGGCATTGATGACGGGGTTTTTGTACTGACCGTTGCCGAGATCCGGTGACCAGACCTGCGAGGTGTATGGCTTTCCATCTGCCATTGCGCCCATTGTAGAGGCGGCGAGAAGGGTTAGCAGGGTGAAACGTTTACTTAAATTCATCATAATTAAAGAAATGTACTGTGACCTGTCGGCTCTGGATCATTGCAACTGGCGCGCTGAATCCTACTAATATATAGTAAATTAGCCGTTTAAGGTAAGTTTTTGAAAGTTATAGATTTAAGTGCGTAAAATTTCTCCCAAAGTTAGTGAATTTCTGTCATAATGCAACAAACTTTTAAAATAATTAACGCTTGGGGAGGATAAAGTTTAGAGTTTAAGGTTCAGAGTCCGGACAATACTTGGCTCTATCCGTGTCGGGGATAGTTCCCGATCAGGAAGAAGACTGCTGTATTGTCCGGACTCTGAACCTTAAACTCTAAACTTTATCCTAATTAATATGTACGCGCGCTCATGCGCACGTGAATTTATTTGACAAGCTTACCGTTGATGTAGAGATTGTTGAAACGGACGTTCTTAGTGAGGCCGGTGATGGAGTTGCCGTCGGAGGTCACGCCCTCGAAGTGACAGTTATCGACATTGATGTTGTCGATATTGCAGATTTCCTTGAAGCCTTCGATCATCACGCCATATTTGCTCTTCTGGCAGGTGATATTGTCGAGCCATACATTTTTGACTGTCGGGGGGAAGCTGCGGTCGCAGTTCTCGTTTGGCTCATAGACGAGATTGATTTTCAGGACAGATTCCTTGCACTGACCCACCTTTACGTTACGGACATAGATGTCCTCGATGACACCGCCACGACATGCGTTGGTCTTGATGCGCACCACGCGGTCAAGTTCGGGGCTATCCATGACGCAGTCCTCAAGGAAGAGGTTCTTGAAACCGCCTGAGATCTCGCTACCGACCACGATACCGCCGTGACCGTTCTTCATCTGACAGTTGCGGACAATGATGTTTTCCGAAGGTATGCCCTGTTCGCGTCCGTCGCGGTTACGTCCGCTCTTGATGGCTATGCAGTCATCACCGGTGTCGAAATAGCAGCCTTCGATCAGCACATTCTTGCATGATTCGGGGTCACAGCCGTCACCGTTAGGACCATCGTTCTGAATGTGTACGCCCTTCACCGTGAGATTCTGGCAGAGGAGGGGATGAATCACCCAGAATGCCGAGCGGAGCAGCGTCACGTCCTCGATCAGCACGTTCTTGCATTCAACGGGGTTGACGAGCTGCGGACGCATTCCGTAGCCTTCGCCGAGAATACGTTTCTCAACAGGTACGCCATTCTCATTCCATTCCTGAAGGAGCGGACGGCCGATCTTCTGAGTGATCGGGCCTTCGACATAGCCGCGCTTTCCGCTCATCTGCCACCAGTTGTCGTTTGACGCACCGCCATCGACCGTACCCTTGCCGGTAAGGGCTATGTTCTCCTGCTGATAGGCATAGATCATGGGCTGATAATTGTAGCAGTCCATGCCCTCCCAACGGGTCTTGACGATGGGATACTGCGAGGGATCGTCCGAGAAGAGGAGTGTGGCACCCTCTTCGAGATGGAGATTGACATTGCTTTTCAGGGTGATCGGTCCGGTGAGCCATGTTCCGGCGGGGATCACGACACGGCCGCCACCTTCGCTCGAACAGAGGTCGATCACTTTGTTGATGAGTTCCGTGTAGAGGAAGCCTTTGGTCTTTGATTTCTTACCGTAGTCAAAAAGTTTGTAATCCTTCTGGCGGAAGGTCGGTGCTTGGATTGACTTCTCGATCTGCGGATAGAGAGTAGCCCAAGCCTCGGTAGCGTTCATGCTTTTTGCGCCGCATGATTTTCCGGCCTTGCAACAGCTTTCGGTTTTTTCTTTCTTACAGCAGTCCTTTGATGCTCCGGCCTTGCAGCAGTCCTTGGCCTCGCCTTGAGCGGCGGCAGAGAGACCGATGAAGAGGGAGGCGGCAATGATTGCGAATTTCTTCATGGTTGGAGATTGATTTATTGAGTTATTGATGATTCCTGAGTGAAAGATTGTTTCAGTCCGTCTGCAAAATTAGCATTCCGCTGTCAAACTGGCAACCCCATGCCTGATTTTTCTGACATGGGCGATACGTTTCAGCCTTTTACTTTCCCTCCGGATAGAGGTTATCGACGAGGTGAAGGATGTCGGCCTTGATATTGGCGAGGGCGGGTGTGATATCGACTGTCGAGTCCTTGGCAGCCTCGAAGTGGATGCTACCGGCGACATACATGGTAAGGCTGTCGGTAGCGAGCCATTGGAGCTGTTCGCGACCGCCGGGATGTGTGAAAACCCAGCGGGTGATAGCTCCACTGTTGCGGCGCACTTCATCGATATCGCGTACTGAGTCTGCGCGGAGTTCCATCATGACAAGGTGACGGCTGAAAGTAGGGATGAGGCGTGCGGAATCGACCATGACGATCGAGATGCGCCCTTCGGCACCGTAGTCGGGATAGGCGATAGAAATCGTGCGGTACTCCTTCTGTGAATCCACTATCTGATGGACGGCACGGCTGTTGAGCTCCACGTTAAACGGAAGATTTGAGACGGAGGTATATTCCGGCGGATAGAGGTCGCCGGCCATCGGTTTAGGTTTTGACGTGTCGCCGCAGGCTGATAGAATAGCGGCCGTCATCATTATAGTGAGTAGTTGTTTCATAATTCGTGACAGATTGGATTGTGATGGGATCGAATCGTGAGAATGCACCTTTGATGCGATTCATTTACAATGTTTATGCAAAGATACTAAAATCAGTCCAATACCGCATTACCGGCATGGCTGTAATTTCGTCATAAAAAAGAGAGCGGCATCCGTGATCACGGATGCCGCTCTTATGAAGGGGATAATTCTTCTCAGTGAAGATTACTTGCCAGTACCGAGTGCATGGAATGCAGCGGGCATACCTGAAGTCTTGGTCCAGTTTTCTCTCGGAGCAAGTTTCCAACGGTAGTCACCGATGTTCTGCTGATAGATCTCGTGCTCGGTAACCTTCGAATCAGTGTTGTAGTAGAGATCGAGGGTTGAACGACGGTGCTTGTCGCGCTGGAGAGTCTTGTCAGCGTTCTCGTGTGTCGGAGGATTAACCTTGCTCATGAGTTCGGTGGGGAGGAGGGGATATTTACCTACACGGACAACGAGGTCATTGTCGGGGTGCATGGCTGATCCGGGCTCGCCGCCGTTGAATGAGTAATCCTTGAACTTACCGACAGTGTTGCTGCTTGAAGAGAGACCCATAGAGGTGAACACCTTGTCGTCTTCCTGACGGGTGGGATCCCAGCTCATGCCGTAGTTGTGGTGAACTTCGAAGAAGATCTCGGTAGGAGTACCGTTGACCTGACGGAAGTCGGCGATACCGAAGTTGGTTGCACGTTCGTCATCAGCATCCTTGGCAACAACGAAGAGGTTGTTGGTGATCTTGTACTTCGAACCGGTGGGGATGTAGCGCATACCGAAGATAGCGGTTGCAGTCACGGTGTTGAAGTTGATGATGGTGTTGTGGTCAAACTCGATGTTCCACTTCACGCTGCTCGGCCAAGGATTGCTCTTGTTGTTGTCGTTGAAGAACGAGTTGTTCGGGCAGTCGATGATAGTGTTGTTGCGGACGATACAGTTGTTGAACACGTTTGAAGTACCGGTTGCAGGAGTACCGTCAGATGCGATCCAGCAGTAGCCCTGACCCTTGTTGTTGTAGTTCATACAGTTCCAGAACACGTTGTTCTCGATGAGGATGTTGTTGAAGGTCTTACGCTTCGAACCCTGTGTACGGAGGAAACCGCGGATGAAGCCTTGGAACGTACAGTTCTTGATCTGGAATGAGTTGAAGGTCACTGCAAGACCGCTTGAGTACATGTTGGCGAAGTAGTTACCGCATGCACCACCCATGCCGGCTTCCTGATCGTTGTAGTTCTGAGCCAAGGGCACTGCGAAGTCGATGTCCTCGAAGATCACGTCATCGACGAAGATAGGAGCGTCAGCCTCACCTGAAGCCTTTGCCTTACCGAAGATCCAGTTGCAAGTACGCGGGGTGTTGATACCGGAGTAGTCGATACCTGACATATAGACTGTGGCACGCTTACCCTGTGCGGCATCTTCCTTACGGGTACGGAGGGTGAAGCCCTTCATGATGTCGGTGTTGGTGTAGAGGTAGTAAGCCTTTCCGCCTTCAAGTTCGAAGATTGTACCTTCAGCGAGAGTGATGTCCTTATTGTAGTTGGCAATAAGAGTGTCGATACGTGAGCACTTGTACTCGTGAGCTGCAAGTACGGTGTCGGCCATCACGTTCTCTTCCTTCCATTCCCAGAGGATAGGTTCGCCAACCTGACCTGCGGTACGGGGAGATACGGTGTTATACACAGCATCCACATAGACAGGTTCCTTGCTGTTGTAGAGGTTAACGACGTAAGCCGAGTTGGGGGAGAGGTTGGTAACCTCAACATAACCCTGCTCAAGTTCCTCTTTGGTGAGGACGTGAACGTAACGCTTGTTGTGAGCGTCGTAGGTAAAGTTGGGGTCATTCATCTCAGAGTCGGGGTTCGAGGTCGAAACAGCGAAGTGGAGCTGGTCGAAGAGGAACTTGCCGTCCTCCATCATGAAGTGCTCTTCCCAGAGAGAAGCGTCACCGAGACCTGCGGTAGCCACATTGTTGTCAAACTTGACGCGGATCGAAGTTTCGGTTTTGTCATCGAAGCTGAGCACGTCGGGCACATCGTAGCGGTCACCTGTGGTCAGACCGAAATAGTTAGCCCAGTCTGAAGTGCTGCCGTGGCCGAACCACTTGGAGTGGTAGGGGCTGTCCATGTCGATCGAACCGTCGGCGCGGCGTGCCTTCTCCGAGAGGGTACGGATCGAGAAGTAATACACCTGTGAATACTCAAGATGTTCGAGAGTCATGCTCAATTCCTCAGGCTTCATGATGGTGTCAAGGTGCAGATAGGTGTCGCTGAGCCAGTTTTCGGGATGGCCGAGCACGCTCTGTGCGTTGCAGACGCGGATGTGATATCCGGCGCAACCATCGACTCTACTCCATGAGAGGAAGATCTTGTTGACGATCTCGGTATCGACGTGCGATGAGTGCGCGTCGTCGCTCATACCGGTGTTGTTGTCTGAGAGGAAGAGTGTCATGTGCTCCTGTCCCTCAATCATGTCCGGGTCGTTGGGCACGATATTGTCAGTGTCATCGTTACATGCAACGAGCGCGCAGGATGACAGTGCAAGTAAACTATATAAGTACTTTTTCATTGTGTCAGATGGTTAAATAAGGATTTTATCAATAACCGTAGCCATAGTAGTTCACGTAGGCACCGGCACCGTCGCGGATAGCTGCGCGCGGGTAGGGGAGGATGTAGCGCACGGGCGGGAACACTTCGGGAGTGGTAGTGAATGCGCGNGCATCGTTCTTTCCATAGACGAGGTAGTCNATCTCGGTGTTGCGGTCACGGTAGATGTAACCTGAGAGTGAGTAGCAAGGCTCTGCACCGATCGTACCGTCGTCAGTACGGTGTTTNGTGTACATTTCGGCATTGTTGTCATAGACTGNGCGATCAACGTCGTTGATGTTGTAGTTCTCCCAGAGACGGAACACGTCGATGTACTGGAGCTGAGAGTTGGGGAAACATGCGATCTTGATGGGGTCACCTGTCTCGTTCACGTTGTTGAGCACACGCCAGTAGGGAGTGAGCATAACGTTGTTGTCGTAGAATTCCGAGGGGAGACCGTCATGGAGAGCGAGCTCTTCAGAGTAGGTGGGAGCTGAAAGGCGGTTGTCGGCAACACAGCAGTGACGGAGGAAGGTATAGTAGAGTTCCTGACCGTAGATGTTGTTGCGGACGAGGTCGCGCCAGCGCATGTTCTCACCTGCGAATTCATATTTACGCTCGTCAAGGACAGCCTTGAGGAACGACTCCTTGTCGGCAGCCTTTGCGATGTAAGCGTCAACCTTTTCGGCTGCATTCTCTGAGTAGCGGAACGCACGCTCGCGCACCTGACGGAGAGCTTCCTGAGCCTGACCGGTAGGACCGTTGTGAACCTCGTTGGCAGCTTCGGCATACATGAGGAGNACGTCNGTNTAACGCATGTAGGGGTAGTTGATACCGGTGTTGCCTGCTGAAGTGTTGCCGAGGGGTGACTGTGACCAAAGCTTGGACCACTTGTTGTTGTAGAGGGTATANACGTTGTTCTCGAACGAGGGAACACCCTGATAAGAGTAGTTCCAGAGTACCGAAGAGATACTGNCGGCGGATGTCCTCNGNATCGAAGANNTAGGGNGCGATGGAGTGAACCTTCGCGCTACCGCTTGTGATACCCCAAGCGAAATCNGTCTTCGAGTCATTGGAGTTGAACTTCAGACCGTGGANGTANCCGATGTTGCCGCTNTTGTCCTTGGCGAAGGGNATTTCNAAGATGGGGTCATCGTTGTTGTTGACGATGTAGTTNCACTCATCGATGAAAACCTGATAGAAGTCCTTGGTGAGCGAGTGGCTGCCGGACTCGATTACCTTCTGTGCATACTCCTCGGCTGTCTTGTAGTAGTCNAGATAGTTGTCGGGACGCTCCATCTTNCCGTAGCTGNCAGGATTGTTCTTGTCGGGCATGAGGGTGTAGCCACCTGCGGTGAGNGCGATACGGGCGATGAGCGAGTGAACGAGCTCCTGACCGATGCGCTCCACGCCGTCNGAGATCTCGGCGGTTTTCTTCATNGTGGGAGCTACNTCCTNNAGNTCNGCGANCATGTCGTCGAGGATCTGNTGACGGTCAACGACGGGGAACTTGATACCGGTCTCGTTGGCGGGAGTGAGGCTGTAGGGGATATCNCCGAAGTACCATACCATCTCGTGATACATGATGGCACGGATAGCCTTGGCTTCGCCGAGCATCTGGAGNACTTCTTCGTTGCCTTCCTTGTAGAGCTCGCTGTTCTCNACACCCTTGATGAAGAGGTTNCAGTGCTCGATGACNACGTAGCCCTGACGCCAGAGGTTGTTGGCATCGCTGCTCTCGTCGGTCACGTCGAAACGACGTGTGTTGTTAGTTCCGTAGGTGTCACCTGTGTATGTGGNGAAATCGATATCGCTGTTGAGCGCGAGGTTGCTGATGAGCAAGCNCGAATAGGGTGACATGAGCTTGGAGTAAAGGCCGTTGAGCGCNAGGTTCATGTCGTAGGCCGAAGNATAGACGTAATCGTAGTCGAACACCGACGGTGATTCTACGTCAAGATAGTCGGAACAAGACGACAGACCCAGACCTGCTACAGCTACACCAGCAAAAAGTATATTGCGTAGTTTCATTGTAATTTTACTGATTTAAGATTTAGAAAGTAACATTGATGCCGACAACATAACCGCGTGAACGGGGGTAGCGGTTGTAGTCGAATGAAGGAGTAAGACCGCTCATCACATCAACTTCGGGGTCGTAGCCAGAGTAGTTGGTGATAGTGAAGAGGTTGCTGAGTGAACCGTAGAAACGCAGACGTGACATACCGGCCTTCTTGGTGATGCTCTGGGGAAGAGTGTAGCCGAGAGTGATGTCGGTGCAGCGGAGGAATGAACCGTCCTCTACGAAGTAGTCCATAGGTACTGCGGTCACGAGGTCACCGGGGTTCCACATGGTTGCGCCCTCATTGTAGGCAACATAGTCCTGCCATGAAACATTGTAAGCATTGGCATAGAGGTTCTCCGAGTTGAAACGCTCGGTGTAACGCCAGCGGGTGTTGGAGAACTTGGCGAGCACGTTGTTCCAAGTGGTNTTGCTCTTGGCACAGCTTGAGAGAGCCTGAGCGGTNGCGTTATANACNTCGAAGTCGAGGAAGTAAGTGAAGTTGGCGGTNAGGTCGAAGTTCTTCCACTGACCNTTGAGTGAGAAACCACCCTGAAGTTTCGGNGTTGTGTTACCGATGATGGTCTGGTCANNNGNAGTNAATCNNGCCGTCAGGCACTCCGTTAGGANCTGAAATATCCTTGAACTTAACCTTNCCGGGCATGGTNGCGCTNCCGACGTATGAGTCACCGATCACGTTGTTNATGACGGTGAAGTCACGNCCTTCGAGAGGCATGTGGTTCTCGTCNCGTCCGTCGCGGGGGTGAGCCTTATTGCTGTCGCGGGGATCGAAGTAGAATTCGTCGGCTGAGTAGAGACCGTCATAGACGAAACCGTAGATAAGACCTACCTGATCACCTACGCGGAGACGATACATGTCGTAGTCCTTGATATACTTGGGAGCCTNATTGCCCATTTCGTTCTCAGTGCCGTTGAGCTTGTCAACCTTCATCTTGTTNGCACCGAGGGTGAAGGTNGCCGAGAGGTTGTAGTCACGNCCNCGGAGGATCTCGCCGTTAACGGTAAGTTCGACACCCTTGTTGGTGATNTGACCGATGTTCTGCCACTGNTANNNGTAACCGGTGTTGGTGAGCATGCTTACGCGGTGGAGAAGGTCGGAAGTGGTGTTCCAATAAACCTCAGGAGTGATGGTCAGACGGTTGTTGAACATCGAGAGGTCGATGGCGAGGTTGCGGGTGAGGGTNGANTCCCACTTGATGTGCTTGTTGGGGAGGTAAGAACCGGTATCATAGAAGAGTTCGCCGTCGGTNGTCGATTCGCCGAAGCCGGGGCCGCCNGATGAGTTCATGTAGTAGATATCGTTCCACATGTCGGCCTTGGTAAGGTTCTTACCTGACTTACCGATAGCGGCNCGGATCTTGAAGTTGTTGATCCAAGTCACATCCTTGAGGAAGCCTTCCTCGCTGAGNACCCAACCACCGGAAACNGAGGGGAAGAAGCCCCAGCGGTTGTCGCTTGCGTAGAATGAAGTACCGTCGGCACGTGCGGTGAACGAGAGGAGATACTTGTGGTCAAAGTTNTAGTTGATCTGACCGAAGTATGACTGGAGACGGTTGGGAGTACCCTTTGAAGAGGTAGCTACATAGTTTTCACCCATGCCCATCATNGAGAGAGCCTTGTCGGCAGTGATGTCGTGGGGGAAGTAGCGGTTTGCCATAGAAGTGGCNTGGCTCTGGCTGTGCTGGATTTCATAACCGAGGAGGAAGTAGAAATTGTTCTTGTCCTTCAGAGTCCAGTCGTAGCTTGCAGTGGTTGTCCAGATGTACTTGTCNGTCTGCGACTTGTCAATCATCGCAACGGGGAGGTTGCGGTTNGATTTTGCAGTGCTTGTGCCGACAGCNTAGAAGCGGTCGAGCTGCTTGAAAGCGACACTGTAGGCTCCNTCTGTGCGGAGAGTGAGNCCTGAGATGGGCTTCCATTCGAGTGAGGCCTGATTTACGAAGTCGTAAGAGTGCNTCTTGTAAGAGTTGCGCTTGATGTCGTTGACAGGGTTGGTGTAAGAGAACTCAGCCTCGTCGTCAGCATCGAAGATGCCTTCCTGCCAGCCACCGAANTCGCGGAGACCGTTGGTCGGACGATAGAGGAGCACGTCGATGATACCACCTGTACCTACGTGGTCACCACCCTCACCGAGGTCACGGCGATAAGTCATCTTGGGGTTGAAAGTGAAGGTGACGTTCTTGCCGAGCTTGGTGTTGAGTTTGGTGTTGATGGTCGTACGGCGTACGCCTGACTGAAGGATGATACCCTTGTCNTCNGACTGGGTGATAGAGATGTTGTAACGGGTCTTGTCGTTACCNCCGCCGATCGANACGTTGGCNGAGTAGCTCATCGGNGTGTTGCCCATCACCTCATCCTGCCAGTCGTGGGTAGGCATGTTCTTGTACATGGCGAGGTCGTAGGGGTGACCGAAGTTGAAGCGGAACTTCTTGGCCTCNGACGAGCGGGTCGATGTACCGATGATGCGGTCATACTGGTAGTCAACGAAGTTGTAGCTGTCCATGAGGTCGAGCTGCTTGGTGATGTGGCTCCAAGTAAGTGAACCGTTGAACGATACCTGAGTCTTGCCTTCNNNAGCGTTCTTGGTCGTCACGACAACTACACCGTTACCACCCTTCGCACCATATATAGCGGTGAGAGATGCATCCTTGAGGATGTCGATGCTCTGGATGTCGCTCGGCGGGATGTCGTTGATGTTGTCCTGCTGGAAACCATCGACGATGAAGAGGGGGTTTGAGTCNGAACCTTCGCCCACGGAGATAGAAGCTGTACCGCGGATACGGATGTTGACATCGGCACCCGGCTGACCATCGACTGACGATACCTGCACACCTGCCACCTTACCCTGAAGGGCAACNGCTGCGGAGCTTACAGGCACAGCGGCGAGCTTGGCACCTGAAACCGAACCTACAGAACCGGTGAGGTCGCGGCGAGCGCGTGAACCACCGTAACCGATCACGACGACTTCATCGAGGGCTTCGGAATCTTCTTTGAGTACGACATTGAAATGAGTTTGACCGTCAACGGCGATCTTTTCTGTCTGATAGCCGATGTAGGACACGAGGATGGTGGCGTTCTTGGCCACGTTCTTGAGGGTAAAGTTACCGTCGATGTCGGTCACCACAATATTTTTGGTGCCCTCGACTGNAACGGTAGCTCCGATCATGGGTTCATCGGTGCCNTCNACGACCGTACCTGTTACGGTAAGATTCTGGGCATTGGCCTTGAAGCCTACGCAGAGCACCAACACGAGTAGCATTGTTTTCCAGTGCGTCGCAAAGGAAAAGTGCCGCAGCCATTGACCGCG
>JAAVDF010000026.1 GCA_014801945.1 Bacteroides sp. | reverse complement strand
TCAACACTCGCCTGAAGGATATCGTCATGTTGCGAGCCGTGTATGGCAAAATTCGGGAGGTGGTTGGTAATCTGATTTCAGAGCCGCAGCCCGAGAGTAGAGAGACTGAAAAGGGCAAGGTCGCGTTCGACATTTTTCATCTGAATTGCGAGGAATTAAAGGATGTGAGCTTCGTATGTCTGACCGGAGCGCACAACAATCTCCCTTGTTCTGAAAAACTAAAAGAGATAATCAACTATATTCACAAACTAAAAAACTCTCAATGAAAAAGTATCTACTTTTCTTGATGGCGATAATGCTCGCCACAGTCGCCCGCGCCGCCGACGGCGACACCTTCACTTTCGAAGGACTCAACTACACCATCCTCTCAGAAACCGACCACACGGCAGCGGTTGACAAAAATGGAGATGCGTCCGGTGAAGTCACCATTCCCTCCTTTGCCACACGTGGTAGTTCTCGCTATATCGTGACTAGAATATGCCAAGACGCATTCGATGGTTGTAGCAGCCTTACCTCGGTGACTATCCCCAACTCCGTAACTTCAATAGGTTTTGGACCCTTTAGTGGATGTACAAACCTAAACGAGATTATTGTAGCGGCCGGCAACGAATATTATTGTTCTGAAAACGGAGTTCTGTATAATTACGAGAAGACCGAACTTATTCAGTGTCCCGGTGCTAAGACAGAAATTGAAATCCCCAACTCCGTAACTGGGATAGAATACTATGCATTTTATGGTTGCAGCAGCCTTGTCTCGGTTACAATACCCAACTCTGTAACTTATATACGAGCGTCTGCATTTTATGGTTGCAGCAGCCTTGTCTCGGTTACAATACCCAACTCCGTAGGTTATATACCAGAGTCTGCATTTTATGGTTGCAGCAGCCTGACCTCGGTTACAATCCCCAACTCCGTAACTTCAATAGGCAAGTCTGTATTCAGGTATTGTAGCAGCCTTACTTCGGTTACAATCCCTAACTCCGTAACTTCTATACCAGAGTCTGCATTTTATGGTTGTAGCAGCCTTACTTCGGTTACAATCCCCAACTCCGTAACTTCGATAGGCTGGGAAGCATTTTATGGTTGTAGCAGCCTTACTTCGGTTACAATCCCCAACTCCGTAACTTCGATAGGCTGGCAAGCATTTTCTGGTTGCAGCAGCCTTACCTCGGTTACAATCCCTAACTCCGTAACTTCAATAAACACTGGGGCATTTTCTGGTTGCAGCAGCCTTACCTCGGTTACAATCCCCAGCTCCTTAACTATATTACCCTATGCGGCATTCAGGTATTGCCGTAATTTGAGAACAATCATTGACCTTAATCCAACTCCTCAACAGGTGTTTTATGATTCATTTGAAGGCGTTCCATCCGATGCGGTAGTTTATATCCCCAAGGGTAGTTATATGACTTATATGTTGGCAGATGGATGGGCTCAATTCTCCGATTTCCGAGAGTTGAGTGCTTTCGACATCATTTTCAGTGCTTCCACTCTCGAACTCACCCCGGGTGAAACGGCCGAACTAATTGTAACTGTCGTTAAGGACGATGATGTGTCTGTCGGCGACCACAAGTGGGTAAGTTCCAATCCTGAAGTAGCCACCGTAGAGGATGGCAAGGTGACAGCAGTAGCTCCCGGCACCGCCGACATCACCTACACAATATATGATGGTAATGGGGTGGCTCATTCCGAATCCTGCAAAGTCACTGTCGAAGCGTCTTCAGGCGTTCAAGACATTGTTAACGACTCATCGGCAGTGGTCAATGTATTCAACTTGAACGGCTATCATGTGCTCCGCAATGCTACTGAAGCCGAAATCAATGCACTTCCCGCAGGCATCTACATTATCCGTCAAGGCAACACTGCAAAGAAAATCGCAGTAAAATAATCGCCCCCTCAACAAATAATCGTGTGTGCCACACGTCGATTGACGTGGCACACACGATTTTTTTTAGGATTGGAAGGTCATTCTAAGAGAGTGTTTGGGTTGTATCCATCTTCCTGCCGGATACAAACTAACATTTTCCGAATGTAAATTTTATGCCCTTACGGATAGTGAGAGAATGACAGGATTCATCGGTTTATCATCAAACTTGATTGAGATGCTATTTATTGATGATAGCTGCCGAGGTAAAGGTTATGGCTCTGCTCTTATAGACTTTGCATTGAAACAGGGTGCAACAAAAGTAGATGTGAATGAGCAGAACGTATCTGCCTTGAATTTCTATCAAGCAAGAGGGTTTAGAATAATTGGTCGTGATGAAACAGATGAAGCAGGCCGACCTTATCCAATTCTTCATTTATCACTATAACTAATAAACATTTCCCAGCCCCGGAAAGACGAGTCTGTGATAAGCCGATAAGGAACAAAGGCGGCTGGACTCGCTCCTTATCGGCTTGCCGCTTTGCCTTAGCAAAGAAACGCCTCATACGGCATCACGCCGAAACCAACCAAGACCGCCCATTCTCTTTCCACTTTGAACCATCGAAATTTGGATATGTTATACAAATGCACTATTTTTACACTACAAAATGGTATAACTATGAATTCAACATCAATTACAAGAAAACAGACTTCGTTTCGATTAAGTGAGAATTTGCTCCAACGTCTCCAAATAGAGGCTAAGAGGCATAATCGCAGTCTCAATAATCTTGTTGAGAGTGTGCTGCTCGCCTTTGTCTCAGAAAAGCCTAATAAGACAACCCTCGCTGCTATGAAGGAAGCCGAGACCACTGACAATTTAGAGACACTTGATCTCTCAAACTTCCGCAACTTTGTGGATTCTCTATGAAGACTCTGAAAATCACCACTCAGTTTAAGAAGGATCTCAAACGATATAAAAATCGGCCTAAGGTTATCGAGAAATTGGAGTTTATTCTTGGATTGCTTCAAAATGAATTGCCTATACCGGAGGAAAACAAGCCTCATCCACTGACGGGCAATTATCGCGGACACATGGAATGCCATGTGGAAAACGACACATTACTGATATGGTGGGATCAGGAATCCGACATAATCAAGTTGGTAAGATTCGGCACACATTCAGAATTGTTTTGAGGAAGGTCGAAGTGCATTTAACAGTTTGCATACGAATAGTTAAAATGACCCCTCGGACTTGTGTGGTTCACTGAAATTCAGTAATTTTTCACTGCGGAAGCAGAGGTTTCCGAGACGGTTGAGAAACCGTCGGAGAAGAATGGTAAAATACCATTACCGACTCGTTACACAAGAAATTAAACACTCTGTATCTAATTGATACTGCGATATTTGGAGTGTAAGGAACAATTCCCTCTTGCTCCACTTTAAATGCTTTACAATCAAGCATTTAACTGAATTTCCATCCGATTTCTCACTTTCAAGGGGGCAGAAATCGGATGTTTTCTTTATGTGCTCACGGAAGCGGTCAGGCTACTGCTATTATTAGTCGTATATAATTTTTCTACCTCATTAAAATATACCTTGTATTACTGCGTTATATTAGATTTGACAGATATCATCAAGATGAACCAACAGGAAATATTCGATTTATCTTTTGCCAATCAGGAAAAGGCGAAAAGTATTCTAAAGAAATCCGGTATAGCCAATGTATGGGAACAGAACGGCTGCCGTGTTAATCTCATAGGCTCACTGCGTATGGGATTGTTTGCCAACCATAGGGATATAGATCTTCATGTCTATTCAAAAGGAATAACTGAAGATAGTAGCTTTGCCATAGCAGCTCAGATCGCAAAAATACCTGAAGTAACAGAGATAAAATGTATCAACGGACTACACACTGAAGAGCACTGCGTAGCGTGGCATATCTTCTATAAGCACGAAGAAGAAATATGGCAGTTTGATGTTATCCATATTGAGGAGGGATCAAAGTACGATGGCTATTTTGAACGTATGGCCGATAGGATTACAGAAGTGCTGACCCCCGTTCAGAAAGAAATAATTCTTCGGTTGAAATTCGATACACCAACAGACAAAGATTATCATGGAGTAGAATACTATGAGGCCGTCATTGCTGATGGGATATCAAATATGGAAGACTTTGAAGAATGGGTATCTGAACACCGAAAGAAACCGATGTATTATTGGATACCATAAACCGCATTTCGTCCAATCCCGATAATCCGAGTCTGTAATATGCCGGCAACGTAGGAAGAATTGCTATCCCGATCCATAGTAATGAATTTGCCCATACCGGAGGAAAACAGCCCCACATCCTCTGATGGGCAATTATCGCGTGCGCATGTAATGTCATATCGAAAGTGATACATTGCCAATATGGTGAGATAAGATATTAGATATCATTAAACTTGTCAGGTTCGGCACTCACTCAAAATTATCCTAATGAAAGTGACGTATAGAATCCAATGTTCTGGACAAGTTAACTTATGAGGCGAAAAATAATTAGTAAAAAAAACGATATTTTGTTGAAAATTGAATATAGAGATATAACAGACTTTCCGCGTGGCACACTTGTGAATATGCTGAAAGATGGATATTCGTTCGAACCGAGGTTCGAACGAGATTGGATTAAACAATGGGAAGAGTTTGATGACTTTTTCTACAATAATCCTCACATTGCTAAGACATGCGGCTTCATAACAGTTCTTGAAGGTAAAGCCATCGGATTTGTGACATGGAATCCGACCAAATTTCCTGCATTGGTTGAAATCGGCCATAATTGCATATTAACAAAATACAAAGGTAACGGCTATGGGAAGCAACAGATGAGGGAGGCGGTCAAACGAATAAAGATGACCAAAGCTGAAAAAATAGTCGTATGCACAAACGAAGTTTTGATTCCTGCACAGCACACGTACAAAAGTTCAGGCTTTAGATTTGTCAGAAAGGTCGAGGAAACATTTCATCCCGAATACTCAGGCAAAAGGATATATTACGAACTATACAATTCACAAAAAACTGATTAGCCAATATTTATAAGTTTTATTGGAGAGAATATTCAGAAGTCCTGAATAATGAGTAAATTTACCGCATGAATACGATTGTGAAATGTCAGAAATCAGATTATGCCATACTCGCCGGAATATGGGAGAGATCTGTGCGCGCCACACATGATTTCCTTACAGAAAACGACATTGAGAGCATACGCCAAGCTCTCATTCCGGACTATTTCCCAAATGTCGATATCTATGGACTATCGGCCGGTGGCTCTATAGTCGGATTTATCGGCCTAAGCGGCAACAAGATTGAAATGCTTTTCATCGATGCCGATAAGATAGGGTTCGGCTACGGATCAGCCCTCATGGCATTTGCTATGAACCGTGGGGCGACTTTGGTTGATGTCAACGAGCAGAACCCAGCCGCTCTTGAATTTTATAAATCAAAGGGATTCAAGATAATCAGGCGCGACGAAACAGATGAGGCCGGCAGGCCCTTCCCCATCCTTCATCTGTCACGTTGAGCAATGCCATTTAACCTCATCCGTCAAGTACTATTTTCCCAACAGTCCTTGAACCACCACGGCATTGTTGTGGGTTTGGTCATGCGACGAGTATAGTAGAGTGACTTTCGGTTTATCGGAAATTTCAGCCTTCAGCGATTGGAAGGCCGGATTGGCTGACAACTCTGCCGCGTAACGTTGTGAAAATTCATCCCATCGGCCGTCGGGATCTTGATGAAACCACTCGCGCAGCTCCGTGGATGGAGCTATCTGTTTGTCCCACGAATCATAATGGAACGTCTCGTGCGAGAGTCCGCGTGGCCACAGCCGGTCAATATACACTCTGTAACCATCGTTGGGCGATGCTGCTTCGTAAGCTCTCTTGAGTTGAATTGTCTGCTTCATAACTACTGGTGTTTTTCATATCCGGTGCCCGATATTTCCCTGTCCGGCAACCGATCTCATTCATATCAACAATCTTGGAATGACGATTGTTGATATGGCATAATACAGCCTATGGTTTTCGCTTGCCCACCGGGGGCTCTGAAAGCGTGATTTTCACGACGGTCGTTCTGTCGAGACTCCGTTCCACCGCCTCATCGAAATTCCCCATGTACTTCGGGAGAAAACGCTGACACAATAACCTGAGAGCTTCGATCTTTTCGGAATCGTCAGTCACAACCGAAGCCATCCCGATGGCTACCGCAGAATCATAATATTCCGTAAAATTCTTTTTATCCTCCTCAAATTTAGGCGTGCACCTGCTCACGGCCGAAAGGCTCACCACAGGTTTACCCTTGATACAATCCATCTTCTCACCTTCATCCGCACAATGGAAGTAAAATGTCACATCATCCTTCCTGACAAGCGAAAGCGGCAATCCGTAAGGCGTGCCGTCAGGGCGGGTCATGCTCACGGTAACGAACGGAGCCTTATCAAAGACTTTCAAAGCCCATCCGGCTGACTGTTGCCGGGCACTCTTCCTCATCTGTCTCATAACTGATTACTGTCGATTTTATACGATAATAAATATCATCCTGAATAAATCTGCACCACGGAGTTATGCTTACCTGTATGAGCACAAATCCGTGGTGCAGAGTTCTTTTTAAATTAAGATCATGATTTTAACCTCCGAAGTTGTCGTAATGGACTGATTCGGGATCTACGCCAAGATCATCGAGCATCTTATTGACGGCCGCACTCATCGGGCCGGGACCACACATGTAGTACTCGATATCCTCCGGTTCGGGATGGTTTTTGAGATATGTTTCATAGATGACCTGATGAACGAATCCGGCGGTATATTTCACGCCGGCCGCATCGGCTGCCGGATCGGGACGGTCAAGCGCAAGATGGAACTTGAAGTTCGGGAAATCCTTTTCGAGCTGCAGGAAGTCGTCGAGATAGAACACTTCGTTGAGCGCACGCGCGCCATAGAAATAGTTCATTACGCGATCGCGTGTGTTGAGCGTCTTGGTCAGCCACATTATCTGTGCACGCAGAGGTGCCATACCCGCACCACCGCCTATCCACATCATCTCAGCCTTGGAATCGACTATCGGATGGAAATCTCCATAAGGGCCGCTCATGCGCACCTTATCACCGGGCTTGAGTGTGAAAATATAACTTGAAGCGATACCGGGCATCACGTCCTGAAATCCCACCTGAGGTTTCGGCTTGAACGGCGGAGTGGCAATACGGACGGTAAGCATTATGCGGTCACCCTCTTCGGGATAGTTGGCCATAGAGTAAGCTCGGACGGTAGCCTCCGTGTTGCGGCACTTCAGACCGAACAGACCGAACTTCTCCCACGAAGGAAGATACTCGTCGCCGATCGAAGCCTTGTCGATGTCCTTATCGTAATCCATCTCGTAAGCCGGGATCTTGATCTGTGCGTATGATCCGGGGATAAAATCCATGTGCGCCCCCTTAGGAAGAGCTACGATAAACTCCTTGATGAACGTCGCGACATTCTTGTTCGATATTACCTCACATTCCCACTCCTTCACGTCGAGAACGGAAGCGGGAATTGCGATAGAGCAATCCTCCTTGACCTTTACCTGACAGCCGAGACGCCAGTGGTCCTGCTGCTCCTTACGCGAGAAGTGGACTTTTTCGGTCGGGAGAATGTCACCGCCGCCGGTAAAGACCTGACACTTGCACTGACCGCAGCTACCCTTACCACCGCAGGCCGACGGAAGGAAGATATTCTGATCGGCAAGAGTGGATAGCAGCGGCTTCCCTGACTCAGCCTCGACAACGGTATCGGAATTGATGGTGATTTTCACCTTGCCCGAATGGACAAGATATTTCTTGGCAAGCAGTAGGATCATCACCAGCAGAAGAGTGATGATAAGGAAGATGCTTACACCTGAAAGTATGGTTAACATAATCTTGATTATCTGATTAACGATGTGTGACTACTGAATGAAATCCCGTTGGGAGGAGGTCAGATCTTGATACCGAGGAAGCTCATGAAGGCTATGCCCATGAGAGCGGTCAGTATGAAAGTTATGCCGACTCCGCGTAGCGGACGGGGAATATTTGAGTAGGTGGCGATGCGCTCGCGGATTGCCGCTATGGCAGTGATGGCGAGCAACCAGCCAAGTCCCCAGCCTCCACCGGCACACACGGCCGTCCATACGCTCGGAAAATCGCGCTGCTGCATGAAAAGCGATCCACCGAGGATGGCACAGTTGACCGCGATAAGAGGAAGGAAGATACCGAGCGACGAGTAGAGCGCGGGACTGTACTTCTCGACGGTCATCTCGACGAGCTGCGTCATCGACGCGATCACGGCAATAAACATTATGAGCGACAGGAAGCTCAGATCAACATCGGCATACTCCGGACCGAGCCAAGTCAGCGCACCAGCACTCAGCACGTAGGTCTGGAGCAGATAATTGACCGGCAGAGTCACCACAAGCATGAACGTCACGGCTACTCCAAGACCGAATGCGGTCTTTACGTTCTTTGACACGGCTATGAATGAGCACATGCCAAGGAAGTAGGCGAAAATCATGTTATCGACAAAAATCGACCTTATGAATATATTGAAATTTTCCACGTATGGTAAAATTTAGATGAGTGAACTATAATATATTATATATGCTTTGCGCATCAGTTATCCTCCTGAAGATCCTTGTTGTAGCTGCGCTGCACCCAGATGATGCATGCCACGAGTATAAGGGCCATCGGCGGGAGGATCATAAGTCCGTTGTTGACATAACCGGCATCATAGAAGCTCTGCGGGATCACCTGATAGCCGAGGAGCGTGCCGCTTCCGAGAAGTTCGCGGAAAAAGCCGACGATAACAAGTATGATCGCATAACCTATACCGTTGCCCACCCCGTCGAGGAATGAAGGCCACGGCTTATTAGCCATCGCAAATGCTTCGAGGCGACCCATGAGGATACAGTTGGTAATGATCAGACCGATGAACACCGACAGCTGTTTGGAAGCATCGTAGGCATAAGCCTTCAGCACCTGATCGACGATGACCACAAGTCCGGCCACGACCACGAGCTGAACGATGATACGGATATTTGTCGGGATAGTGTTGCGCAGGAGCGAGATGATGACGTTGGCAAACGCGAGCACGGCGATCACCGAAACGCCCATCACTATCGCGGGTTCGAGCTTGGCGGTTACGGCGAGAACCGAGCAGATACCGAGGATCTGCACCACCACCGGATTATTTTTTGACAGAGGATTGAACAGTACCTCTTTATTATTGATTTTCTCAGCCATGACGGATGAAATAATGGTTTTGTATGCTATAAAACTTTTGGTAACGGTTCGTTTAGTCGCAGCAAATCACTGTGCAGCCTGTGCGAGACCCTGCAAGAACTTTCTGTAAGGAGTCAGACAGTTGTCAAGCATAGCTCCGACACCCTTCGACGTGATCGTACCTCCGGAAATTCCATCTACATAATCCTCGCCGTTGAGAGGCTGCTGACCGGCCTTGACAACCGCTACCGGACGGAAATGACCGTCCTTGAACACCTGCTTGCCTTCGAACTGACTGCTGAAAGCCGGTTTTTCGATTTCCGCGCCGAGACCCGGAGTCTCACCCTGATGTGCGAAATAAGCACCATAGATTGTCGAGCCGTCGCTGTCAAAAGCCACATAGCCCCAGATCGGGCCCCAGAGTCCTGCTCCATATACCGGCACGATATACTTCACAGCACCGTCGGGAGTAGTGCAGACAAACACCGGAAGTTCACGGCGGTCAGCACCGAGTTTGCTCTGCGCCGCGACATTGACATTGAATGCATCGACACCTTCCATGCGCTCACCGCGGTCATTGACCACAAACTGCTCGGTGATATATTTGTCAAACTCAGCCACAACATTCTGCTTGTCAGGAGTGATCAGGGCCGCATTGAGGATCTGACTCATCTTGTCGGCATTGACATTGTCCTGCTGGCGTCCGCGGAGCGCAAGCGACGTAGCAGCGAGAGCCGTACCGACCACCACAACGAGGACTATTATATATATTATGGTGTATGTATTGCTTTGCTTATTCATAAAACTGATTCTGAATTGAGCGTGATAGCTGTTGGATTTCGTTTTTTATGTGAGATTGTGACACATCCTCTGCATCACATTTGCGTCAGGCGGCTGTCCGTCTCTGACGGCGCATACGGCGCGACACATTAAGCTGGACTACGCAGTAGTCAATCAGCGGCGCGAGAGCATTGGCAAGAAGCACGGCAAGCATCGCACCTTCGGGATAACCGTTGTTGTACGTGCGGATGAGCACCGCCACCACTCCGACAAGGAAACCATAGACATACTTGCCCGGATTCGTGCGTGCAGCCGTCACCGGATCGGTAGCCATGAAGACCGCCGCGAAAGCGAAGCCGCCAAACAGCAGCTGGTCAAACGGATCGAGAAACGAAGCCGGATAGGTCGGAGTCTGGAACACATTTGCCACCCACCCCATGAAAAGACCACCGGCAATGACACTGAGCATGATGCGCCACGACGCTATACCGGTAGCCAACAGCAGCACAGCTCCGAGAAGTATCGCCAGCGTGGATGTCTCGCCAAACGAACCGGGTATCAGTCCGAGGAAAGCATCCCAAGTGCTGATGGGATTACCCTTGAGATTGAGAAGTTCGAGATTACCACCGGTGAACGACGCTATCTGCCCCAGCGGAGTAGCACCCGAAAAACCGTCGGGCAGATCGAAACCGAGTCCGCAGATGGCACGTGATGAAACAAAAACCTTGTCGCCGCTCATCTGGGCCGGATAGCCGAAGAAGAGCACCGCACGGGTGACAAGCGCGACGTTGAAGATATTATATCCCGTACCGCCGAACACTTCTTTCACGAAGATTACGGAGAAAGCCGTAGCAACCGCGAGCATCCACAGAGGAGTCTCCACCGGACAGATCAGCGGAATGAGGATACCTGTCACAAGGAATCCTTCCTGAATCTCCTCGTGACGCCACTGGGCCACGACAAATTCAATACCGAGGCCGACCACGTAAGCCACGATGATTCTCGGAAGCACGGCAAGGAAGCCGTAGGCCATGAACTGCCAGAAGGGAAACTCTGTAGCCCCCGCAGCCAGCCAGTTCTGATAGCCCGCATTGTACATGCCGAACAGAAGGCAGGGCATCAGTGCAAGCACCACTATTATCATCACACGCTTCGAGTCGAGGCTGTCATGGACATTCACACCTGAAGTCGAAGTGGTGTTTGGAGTGTAGAGAAACGTCTCAAGTCCGTCGAACACGCTATGGAAAGCATGAAGCTTTCCGTCGGGCTCGAAATTGGGCTTGATTCTGTCAAGATAATTTCTTAGCGATTTCATTGTTAGGATTTTGATTCGGAG
The DNA here is from genome assembly GCA_014801945.1 of Bacteroides sp. Taxonomy (GTDB): domain Bacteria; phylum Bacteroidota; class Bacteroidia; order Bacteroidales; family Muribaculaceae; genus Duncaniella. The sequence goes on along the minus strand of JAAVDF010000026.1, from coordinate 22,567 downwards.
ATAAGGTTTTTCAGACTTCACTTCGGAGATAGTCGAGACCCTCACGGACTATCTTCTGCAACTCAAGCTTCGAAGGATCGACATATTCCGCAAGCGCGAAATCCTCCGGGGCGACCTCGTAGATGCCGAGTGCCTCCATGCGGTCAATGTCTTTAGCAAGGATAGCCTTTACCAGATATTCAGGCAGGATATCCATCGGGAATACCTTGTCATACTCACCCGACATTATCATGGCTCTCCGACCTCCGTTGATACGTGCGTCGGGCTTGAACTTACGGTTAAGGAAACGTCCGATGAACGAAGGACTGACACTCATCTTCGAAGGACTCATTGAAGCCCAGCCCATGAATTCGTCAGCATTATCGCCTTCGGGGATCACGGTTACCTGACGGTAGGGGAAACGAAGGAATCCGTCCTTACCGACGGGCACACCTGTAAGCACATTACCTGAAATCACGCGCAGGTGTTCCGCACCGGCCTTCAGCTCACCCTCAAGAACAGTCTCAAGAGCCGCACCGGCAACTGTCTTCTCTATCCTCGGAGCATTGACCTCACTGCCTGTGACAGCCACATCGACGCTCCAGTCAGCCTGACCGGTCATTGCGAGATGTCCGATGCGCGCAAGCGTGACGATATCGAGCGTCCACACGACCTCACCCTTATTGACCGGATCAATGTTGGCCATCTGCACTCCGGGATTTCCTGCCGGATGCAGGCGCGGAAACTCCACCATCTCAGCCCCTGAAAAATCGGGCAGTGAGGAACCTTGTTCTATTCCTATATATATAGGGCCCGCCGATAACTTGGAGATAACACGGATTCCGGCCTCGACATCAGTGCGACGGTCAGCCACCATTTTTTCGAGCGACGGAGCGAGCGGAGCCGTATCCATAGCAGTCACCATCACTGACCGCGGCTTGTCATCCGGCAAAGGCACAATATCGTATGGACGGCGGCGCATCATGGCCCACAGACCGGAGGCCATCAGAGCCTCGGTAACGGTAGCGGCATCAGCAGTGTCAAAAGGTGTCATACCGGCTGTTCCGGCCGACGGATCGACCTTGACCACAACGCGCTCTATCTTGCGGCGCGCACCGCGGACCACAGCCTCGACCGTGCCCCCCATAGGAGCGACGAGCTTGATGCGTCCGTCATTTTTATCACGAAGCAGGGGTGAACCGCACTCCACCCTGTCACCCTCGGCCACATCGAGCTTAGGCAGGAAACCCGGAAAATCATCGGGCACCACAGCAACGCGGGCGGGAAGAGGAATGGCGACCGGAGCATCCGAACCCAAGCCACCGACAAGATTTAGGTTTAAACCTTTCTTTAGGTTGATAGTCCTTCTCATCCGTAATGATATGGAATTATTGATTGTACCTGTTTAATATGGAAAGCACAAAGGTAATAAATATAATTGAATATTACTTAATAAGATTTAACTGAATTAAGATTAATATCAAGCTAAAAACGTTTTTCAGCCCTCATAATTTGACCTTTAGTTCTTCCGTAGGAAAAAAAAGCGGCAAAACGTTTGCAAACACCGATTTTTCCTTTTAATTTTGCATTATCGTTTGACATCCATTTTTCGGATGGATATCTGAAATCGATACCATTTAAAGCTCACCTTAAAAAACTTACCAAAGAATCATCAAACTAATAATAATAAACCAAACAAACTTAAAATCTTTAGTAATTACAAATTATGGAAGCTCAAAAGCCTAATCCCGCACAGCCCGCAAAGGCTAACGCTAACAACAAAAGCAACGTAGCCGGCATCAAGAACGCATTCTTCGTGATCCTTGCCTGCTTCGTAGTAGCACTCTGCCTCTTCATCTTCTGGTTCGGTCATGAATCACACTTCGAGGAAGGTCACCCCATCGACCTCTGGGGCACTATCTACAAAGGTGGTTTCATCGTGCCTATTCTTCAGACTCTCTTCCTTACTGTTATCGTTCTTTCTGTTGAACGTTGGATCGCCCTCTCTTCTGCAAAGGGTAAAGGTTCTATCGAGAAGTTCGTTAGCGGCGTTAAGAAATGTCTCGCTGCCGGTAACATTCAGGGTGCTATGGATCTCTGCAAAGGCCAGAAGGGTTCAGTTGCCGCTGTTGTTGCTGCCGCTCTCGTAAGCTATCAGGAAATGGACAAGAACACCGTCCTCACCAAAGAGCAGAAGGTTGCCAACCTTCAGAAGACTGTTGAAGAAGCTACCGCTCTCGAAATGCCCGCTCTCCAGCAGAACCTCCCCATCGTCGCTACCCTCACCACTCTCGGTACTCTCGTCGGTCTTCTCGGTACTGTGATGGGTATGATCAAGTCATTCCAGGCACTCGCTGCTTCTGGTGCTCCTGACTCAACCGAACTCTCTACTGGTATCTCTGAGGCACTTATCAACACTGCCTTCGGTATCGCAACCGGTGCATTCGCTGTTATCTCTTACAACTTCTACACCAACAAGATCGACAACCTCACCTACGCTATCGACGAGATCGGTTATTCTATCGTGCAGACATTCACTGCAACTCACTAATCCCTATTATTGATACTAATTCAAAAACAAGGTTTTAACCTCTAATTTACAACCTCTAACATTTAGATTATCATAATATGGGAAAAGTAAAAATGAAGAGAAAAAGCACCCTCATCGACATGACCGCGATGAGTGACGTGACTGTGCTCTTGCTTACTTTCTTCATGTTGACATCTACCTTCCTTCAGAAGGAGCCGGTCACCGTCCTGACCCCCTCCTCTGTATCGGAGCAGAAAGTACCGACCGCCAACCTCGCGTCGGTCCTCGTAAGCCCCGAGGGGAAAATCTTTATCTCCATTGCCGGTGACGCTGACGCTGAAACCAAGGACACATGGGGATCGGAGGCTCTCCGCAAGACGATTCTTGATGAAGCAGTAACGCTCTACAACAAGCAGCACCCCAACAATCAGGTACAGCTTTCTGTAGCACAGCGCGACGCATTCTCTAAAATCAATATGTTCGGTGTTCCATTTCAGGTACTCCCCCAGTTCCTTTCAATGTCTCAGACTGAGCAGGACAAGTTCATCACTGACATGACTCAGAAAGGCGTGGGCATACCCATCAACGACAACAAGGACATGGATCACCTCAACGAGTTCCAGATCTGGATGCGCGCCATCTACAANTCTGGTAACGACAACCTTCAGAAAGCCATGAAGAAAGGCGAAGGTATCGCAGTCAAGGCCGACAAGGACACTTCTTATGACACTGTTCATGACGTGCTTGACAACCTCCAGACTTTGAAGATGAACCGCTTCAGCATCATGACAGCTTTAAAAACTGAGCAAGAATAATCATTATGGCACAGATAGAACAATCAGACGGCGGCAAAAAGAAAAAAGGCGCCCAGAAGAAAATGTCGATCCATGTCGATTTTACCCCCATGGTNGACATGAACATGCTTCTGATTACATTCTTCATGCTTTGTACCACAATGATTAAGTCTCAGACCCTCACCATCTCGCTCCCCTCGAACGAGAAAGTGGATCAGACTCAGATGAACAAAGCTAAGGAATCAGAGGCAATCACACTCATCCTGACTACTGAACGCAATGCCAACGGCAACGTCAAGAACGACGAGACCGGTCGTCCGATGAACACGGTTTACTACTACGAAGGTATGCCTGACTTCACTGACGAAAACGGCGACGGACTCCTTGACAACAACAAGCTCAAAGCTGAACACTTCATCGGCAACGATGGCAAGATCCAGCAAGGCATTCGCAAGATCCTCCATGACCGCAACAAGACCGTACTTGAAAAAATCGAGAAAGAAAAGGCTAAATGGCGCAACAAAGAGTTCTCCACCGTTTCTGCCATCAATGACTCGATCTATCAGGCNCGTGCACGTGAGATCCGTAACGACTCTACTCTCACCCGTCCTGTTGTGATCATCAAGGCAACCCCCGAAGCTTCATGGGAAAGCTTAATCAGCGCGCTTGACGAGATGCAGATCAATCAGATCTCACGTTATCAGATTGACAACATCAACAAGAATGACTCCGTGCTCATCCTTGATTACCTCGCCAAGAACCCCAAGAAATAATCTGTTGATGACTGATATATATTAACCCGAAAAATCTCTATTGAAATATGGCAAAAGATGTAGATCTTTCATCATCAGAATGGATTGACCTTGTATTCGAAGGCAAAAATAAGGATTTCGGTGCTTACGAACTCCGTAAAGCATCCGCAAAGCGCCACAACCGCGCTATGATCGTCATCCTCATCGTCCTCCTTATCGTTGCGATCATCGCCCTCCTCGCCAACACTGTGCTTCAGAAAGCTGAAGAGCGTCCTGAGGATCAGATCGAGCAGACCATGATCGACTATACAGCCGAAGAGCAGGAAGATGAACCCGATGAGCCCGAACAGCAGCGCGTCGAAGAGCAGCAGCCCGAAGCTCTCCCTGAGGAGATCCTCAACACCGTAAAGGCAACCGAACTTCAGATCACTAAGGACGAAGAAGTGGTTGAGGAAATCAAGTCGCAGGACGAACTCAAGGAAACTGACACTGCTGTAGGTACCACTGACTTTGACAAGGGTACTGACGACCTCAACGTGATCCGTGAACATAAGGACGAAGTTATCGTCGAAGAGAAGAAGCCCGAACCGGTTGATGACAATCAGGTGTTTACCGTGGTTGAACAGAAGCCTCAGTTCCCCGGCGGTGACGCTGCCCTCCTCAAGTGGGTAGGTGACCACCTCCGTTACCCGGCAATGGCTCAGGAAAACAATATTCAGGGTCGTGTCGTCGTACAGTTCGTCGTTACCAAGACCGGTAAGGTCGGTGAGGTTAAGGTGATCCGCTCTAAGGACCCCGACCTCGACAAGGAAGCTGTACGCGTGGTTAAGTCTCTCCCCGACTTCGTCCCCGGCAAGATGAACGGACATGCGGTGAACGTATGGTACACCCTCCCCGTTACCTTCAAGCTTCAGGGCGTATAATCGAATTCCACTACAAGCTATTCAGNCAACCGTCGCTGTTCCCTCAATGGGAGCCGCGACGGTTTCTTTTTTAATTTATTATTACATCTGTAAACTTTAGGCCTGAAAACTCAACCAATCGGCACGATTTTTGTTAGTATAGTATAACGACGCGATAATGGCCGTCTCCCCCAGTTCCGACTGCCATTATTGACAGAACCAGACAAAATTGACATTACTATAAAAAACTCACAACTTCAACATAGCTCATGAACTTCAATAATTTTACTATCAAGTCACAGGAAGCGATCCAAAAGGCCATAGAGATTACCCGCGGTGCAGGCAATCAAGCTATTGAGCCGGTGCATCTGCTCAAGGGAGTTATGACCGAAGGGGAATCACTCATCAACTTCATCTTTTCCAAGGTTGGCGCAAACGCCGCCACCCTGATGCGTCAGGTTGATACAAAGATCGCAGCCGAACCGAAAGTGTCAGGCGGCGAACCCTATCTGAGTCGCAGCTCCAACGATGTCCTCCAGAAAGCTCTGGACATTGCCAANAAACAAGGTGACGAATATGTCACTCTCGAAGCCCTCCTCTTAGCAATTTTCACGGTCAACTCTCCAGCATCAACCATCCTCAAGGACGCGGGATTGAGCCAACGTGATCTCGAAGCAGCTATCACAGAGCTTCGCAAAGGCAAGAAAGCCACCGACCAAAGTGCCGAAGACACCTATCAGGCCCTCTCGAAGTATGCCATCAACCTTAACGAGCGCGCTCGTGAAGGCAAGCTCGACCCTGTCATCGGTCGTGACGACGAGATCCGCCGTGTACTCCAGATCCTTTCGCGCCGTACCAAGAACAACCCCATGCTCATCGGTGAGCCGGGTACAGGTAAGACAGCGATCGCCGAAGGTCTCGCCCAGCGTATTGTCCGTGGCGACGTTCCTGAAAACCTNCGCACCAANCAGATTTATTCGCTCGACATGGGAGCACTNGTAGCAGGTGCGAAGTACAANGGTGAATTTGAGGAACGTCTCAAGGCCATCGTCAACGAAGTGACCGGAGCTGACGGCGAAATCATCCTCTTCATTGATGAGATCCACACCCTCGTCGGTGCCGGTAAGGGTGAGGGAGCGATGGACGCCGCCAATATCCTCAAGCCTGCGCTTGCCCGTGGTGAACTCCGCTCAATCGGTGCCACCACCCTTGACGAGTATCAGAAATANTTCGAAAAGGACAAGGCNCTCGAACGCCGATTCCAGAAAGTAATGGTCAACGAGCCTGACGAAGCCGCAGCCATTGCGATCCTCCGTGGACTTAAAGAACGTTATGAGAATCACCATAAAGTACGTATCCGTGACGAAGCGATTATCGCAGCNGTAACCCTCTCGGAGCGTTATATCACNGACCGTTTCCTCCCTGACAAGGCTATTGACCTTGTGGATGAGGCAGCCTCNAAACTTCGTCTCGAAATCGACTCCGTNCCGCAGGCTCTTGACGAGATCAGCCGTCTGATCGCACAGAAGGAGATCGAACGTGAGGCCATCAAGCGCGAGGGCGACACCGAAAAGGTGAAGGAAATTGAAAAATCACTCGCCGACCTCCGNGATCAGGAGAAGGANTTTACCGCNAAATGGAAAGCCGAGAAGGATCTCATCAATAAGATNCAGCAGAACAAGATCGATATCGAGCAGCTCAACTTCGACGCAGAGCGTGCCGAACGTGAGGGCGATTATGCCAAGGTGGCAGAGATCCGTTACTCCAAGGTACANCAGAAGGAACAGGAGAACGCCGCTATTCAGGAACAGCTCAAAATGATGCAGGGCGAGAAAGCCTTCATCAAGGAAGAGGTCGATTCCGAGGACATCGCCGACGTAGTTTCGCGTTGGACAGGCATCCCCGTCAACAAGATGGTCCAGAGCGAGAAAGAAAAGCTCCTCCATCTCGAAGCCGAGCTCCACAACCGCGTGGTCGGTCAGAACGATGCCATTGCGGCCATCGCCGATGCAGTCCGCCGTTCGCGCGCCGGCCTTAACGATCCCCGCCGTCCTATCGGTTCATTCATCTTCCTCGGTACGACCGGTGTCGGTAAGACCGAGCTTGCAAAGGCNCTCGCCGAATATCTGTTTGACGATGAGACCATGATGACCCGAATCGANATGAGNGAGTATCAGGAGAAGCACTCCGTAAGCCGTCTTGTCGGTGCGCCTCCGGGATACGTCGGTTACGATGAAGGCGGTCAGCTCACCGAGGCAGTGCGCCGTAAGCCCTACTCTGTAGTGCTCTTCGACGAGATCGAGAAAGCNCACCCCGATGTNTTCAANATNCTGCTTCAGGTTCTNGANGACGGACATCTGACCGACAACAAGGGCCGACTGGTCAACTTCAAGAACACCATTATCATCATGACTTCAAACATGGGTTCACACGTCATCCGCGACAACTTTGCCAAGATGACACCCGAAAACCGTGGCGAGGTCATNGAAAAGACTAAAGGTGAAGTGCTCGACCTCCTCAAGCAGCAGATCCGTCCCGAATTCCTCAACCGTATCGACGAGATCATCATGTTCACCCCGCTCAACGAGCAGGAGATCGAGGAAATCGTCGGACTGCAGATCAAGTCTATCCAGCGTATGCTCGCCAAGAACGGTGTTACNCTTGAAGTCACTCCCAAGGCNCTCAAGTTCCTTGCCGAGGAAGGCTACGATCCTGAGTTCGGTGCGCGTCCTGTCAAGCGAGTCATCCATAGAATGGTCCTCAACCAGCTCTCTAAGGATATCCTTGGCCAGAAGGTCGATCGTGAGAAACCGATCGTCATCGACTATGACGGCGACGATATCGTATTCCGCAACTGATCTTTTACACCCAAGTGACGGCAGCATTTGAATAAATACAAACACACGAACCGTTATCTCTTCTCTAAATTCATAATTATTCAACAATCTTATTATTAACAACCAAACTATTTATTTTAATTTACACACACTATGAAACGTATCTTCTATTTGCTTCTTATGCTTCCGTTACTGGGATTCATGGCGTCTTGTGACGATGACAAGGATCTGCCTCAGGTAACCCTCTCCGTCGATTATACCGGCGGTTCTGAAGTGGATGGTGTCATTCAAGTGACTCAGGGCGACACCCTCAATATCACCGCACTCCGTGCCGTTCCTGTNGAAGGCACGAAGGCTGCCACACTCGGTGTGGTCGAATACTTCTTCGATGGTATCCCTCAGGGACGCACTGCGATCTCTCCCTATCCCATCAGCATCAACACCACTGACTTGGAACTTGGCAAGCATTACCTTGGCGTAAATGCCACCGTGCTTCAGGTCGATAAGGAAGTCGGTTTCGCTGTGGCTCAGTTCACCATCAATGTCGTGGCCAACGAAAANCCCGACCAGCCCGGTGAAGGCGGGGATCAGGGCGGTACGATCAACCCTGAGACACGNATCACTGACAACGCCAATTGATCCATCAACGGATACATGACAGAGAGATCCCCTCTCTAAGCATATAATCTCACTACNACGAAGCCTTCGGGTGATCTTCCGGCTGACCAACCGCACGGAAGAAGCTCCGGAGGCTTCGTTGTGTCCGTCCGTAACGGGTNGCCNCTTGCTTTCATAACTTTCCGTCGGAGTGTTCATAATTCCAAGATAAAATCCTTGGATTTACCGCATTTTCTTTTTACCTTTGCACCCGAAAATCAAAGTGGACAAATTTGGCTGCTTGCAACCACTTCAAAAAATGCTAAAACTGCACCCTTAGGTCAGCTGTGCCATCCTGCCGGATCGGCCATCACAGTTGATTCCGACGGGTTTCTAAAGGTTCTCTCTTCTCATTGTCACTCACTGAGGATTTAGACTTTTGAGATTCATAGCGCGTGTCGGGAATCCGNGAGGACNCTGACACAAAATGAAAGAAATGTTGAAGCAGGCAGCGCGTAACCAAATCCACACGCATTTTCAGCCGACTTCGACATTTTATTTTTTTATATATAAGCTCTATTGTTTATGAAAACTTATCTCTTCACATCAGAATCCGTTTCGGAAGGGCATCCCGACAAGGTTGCCGATCAGATTTCCGANGCCATACTCGATGAATTTCTTGCCCGTGACCCGAAATCGAAGGTAGCTTGCGAGACCCTCGTCACCACAGGTCAGGTTGTCATCGCAGGTGAAGTCAAGAGTGAGGCATACATCGATCTCATGGAAGTGACACGTGACGTGATCCGCAATATAGGCTACAACCGNAGTGCCCTCAAATTTGACGGCGANGCNTGCGGNGTTTTCTCAGCCCTCCACGAACAGAGTGCCGACATCAACCGCGGTGTCGAGCGCAGCGAGGCCGAGGCTCANGGCGCAGGCGATCAGGGNATGATGTTCGGCTACGCCTGCAACGAGACCCTCGACTATATGCCGCTGACCATCGATCTCTCCCACCGTCTGCTTCAGGAACTCGCCGACATCCGCCGCGAGGAAAAGGAAATGACCCACGAGAAGCGCGGACGTATCTACACCTACCTCCGCCCCGATGCCAAGAGTCAGGTCACAGTGGAGTACGATGAAAACAACCGCCCACTNCGTGTCGATACCATCGTCATCTCTACCCAGCANGATGAATTCATCCTCCCGACCGAGGATTCGGACACCGCACGTGCTGCAGCTGACCGCGCCATGCAGAAGCGCATTGCCGATGATGTCCGCAACATCCTCATCCCTCGTGTCAAGGCNAAACTCCGTCCGGAGGAAGCAGCCCTTATAGGNGACGACGTAAAGCTTCTCGTCAACCCTACCGGCAAGTTTGTGATCGGCGGTCCTCACGGTGACACAGGTCTCACCGGACGTAAGATCATTGTAGATACCTACGGTGGTCACGGCGCACACGGCGGCGGTGCATTCTCCGGCAAAGANCCCTCCAAGGTTGACCGCTCGGCAGCCTACGCCGCACGCCACATCGCCAAGAATCTCGTGGCCGCAGGAGTGGCTGACCGNGTTCTCGTTCAGGTAGCCTACGCCATCGGTGAAGCCCGCCCGGTAAGCCTCTGCATCAATACCTATGGCACTGCGAAAGTTGACATGTCCGACGCCGAGATCGCTGAGAAAGTCAATGCCCTCCCCTGCTTCGACATGACTCCCTANGCTATTGAAAAACGCCTCGGCCTCCGCAACCCCATCTACCGCGAGACCGCAAGCTACGGCCACATGGGTCGCAAACCGCAGACTGTCACCAAGACATTCCACTCCAAGTATGAAGCTCCGATCACCCGCACGGTCGAGCTTTTCACTTGGGAGAAGCTCGATGCAGTCCCCGCCGTCAAGGAAGCCTTCGGACTGAAATAAAAAGATTCTCCTGCCAAGGAGTCAAAANCAAAACATTTGTAGGGNCTGCGCNNNCGCAGNCCCTACAAATGTTTTACCTATCTTCACAAAACGTTNATAGAATAATTCCTTATTATATCCAATTCAGTTACTCCTTTATACCGTAGGCCAGATCACCGGCGTCACCGAGACCGGGTACGATATAGGAATGATCGTTGNTGACCTCATCTATCGCACCNACCCAGATGGTGGTCTTATCCTCCGGGAAAGTGCTCTTTACATAATCGATCGCCTTGCGCGAAGCGATGATCGATGCCACGTGGATGTGAGCCGGCTCTCCCTTGGTGAGCAACGCACGGTAGCTCAACTCCATTGATGAACCCGTGGCAAGCATCGGGTCGGCTATCACGAGAGTCTTACCGTCGATACGCGGAGAAGCTATGTACTCAATAAACACATCGAAATTCTCCTTCTCACGATATTTACGGTAGGCGGACACGAACGCATTCTGCGCATGGTCAAAATAATCGAGGAATCCCTTGTGGAACGGAATGCCCGCGCGGAAAATTGTAGCGAGCACCACTTCCTCGTCAAGCACCTGCGAAGGAGCGATTGCGAGCGGAGTGGTCACATCAACAGTCTTGTAGTGCATACGCTTTGACATCTCGTAGGCCATGATCTCGCCTATGCGCTCAAGATTACGGCGGAAACGCAGCATATCCTTCTGCACGTTCACGTCGCGCAGCTCACTCATATATTGGCTTACCAGTGACGGCTGGTCGGCAAAATTGATTACTTCCATAGTCTATTATTATAAGGTATTTGAAAATTTATCGTTGAATTTATAACAACAAAAGTAGCGTTTTTTCACTCCGGGAACAAAACGAAAGCTAACTTCCGGCCCTGAGTCTGTTATGTATCAGATTCGTGAACTGATAGTTTTTCAGATTCCAGCGTGGATATATCAGCAATTCCGGTGGCGACTGCGACACGAATCTTTCGATCGCTATGTCNGGGCGCAGCCTGTGAACGATCTTCACACACAGATCCGCATACTCCCCNGCTGTGAAGCGGGGNATNTCATAACGGNCCTCCTCCACGTCACGTGCCATCCGTGTCCCGCGTATGAGCTGCAACTGATGGATTTTCACTGTATCNACCGGAAGNTCATTCACGCGGTCAATCGTCGAGAGCATCATTTCCTCATCCTCACCCGGAAGCCCCATTATCAGATGGAGTCCACACGGAATCCCTGCATCATGAGTCCTCCTGACAGCATCGGCAGTGTCAGCCCAAGTGTGGCAACGGTTCACNAATTCCAATGTCGGATCGTGGGAACTNTCCGCTCCATACTCCACCATGACCCACGCCTGAAGTGCGGCCAGACGGTCAAGAAGNTCCTGCGGCATGCAGTCTGGCCGAGTACCTATTATAAGGCCNANCACGTCATCCACAGCCAAAGCCTCCTCATATAGCCCCANCAGCCTNTCGATATCCGACGAATGGGTGTTGGTGTAAGCCTGAAAGTAGGCCAGATATTTCATGTCGNGATACTTCCGTGCGAAGAAAGCCTTNCCCTCCTCAAGCTGTGATCCGACGCTTTCNGTCGGAGCGCAGTAGCCCGGATTGAACGACTGATTNTTGCAGTAGCTGCAACCGCCCCGNCCCTTGCTTCCGTCGCGGTTCGGNCAAGTGAANCCGGCGTTGACCGCAATCTTCTGCACCTTCCCTGTGAAATGCTCCGCGAGGAAGTCGGAAAAGTCACGGTAAGGCTTCATATCCGTGCGGCACGGTTGAGCAACACGGCATCGAGGATCACTATCGCGGCCATTGCCTCCACGATGGGGACAGCTCTAGGCACTACACACGGATCATGACGGCCACGGGCTTTCAGGAGCACTTCGTTTCCATGGCAATCCACAGTGGTAATGTCCTGCATCAGCGTTGCNACAGGCTTGAAGGCCACNCGGAAATATATGTCCGCGCCGTTGGAGATTCCACCCTGAATTCCCCCCGAATTGTTGGCACTCACACCGATNTTNCCGTCATCACCGACTGTAAACGGATCGAGNACCTCACTGCCTCTGCGCCCTACGCCGGCAAAACCCATTCCGTATTCAAATCCCTTGCTGGCATTGATGCTCATCATGGCATCNGCGAGACGTGCGCCGAGTCGGCCGAACACNGGNTCNCCCACACCNGCCGGAAGGCCNCTGATCACACAGCTGACCACTCCGCCTATCGTATCACCGNCGGCTTTCACCTCCATGATCAGTCTCTCCATCTCCTCGGCTTTGGCAGGATCGGGACAGCGCACGGGATTNCTCTCCGTGAGCGAGAGATCGAGATCCTTATAACTCTCACCNACNGAAATTTCACCGACCTGCGAGGTATAGGCTGCTATTGTGACACCCANCTGTTCGAGAGCCTGACGCGCAAACGCCCCGGCCACGACACGCGTAGCAGTCTCGCGTGCGCTCGATCGTCCGCCTCCGCGATGATCGCGCAGGCCATACTTGGTAGTATATGTGTAATCGGCGTGCGAGGGNCGGAACGCCTCGCGCAGCTGACCATAGTCCTGCGAATGCTGGTTCTCGTTGCGGATTATGAAACCGATCGGACACCCNGTAGTCATGCCTTCGTANAGCCCCGACAGGATCTCGACCGTATCGCTCTCCTTACGTGCCGTCGTGACGGCGGACTGNCCCGGCTTACGGCGGTCCAGTTCATGCTGCACCTTTTCGAGATCTATCTTCACACCGGCGGGCATTCCGTCGATCACGCCGCCTATGGCCGCGCCATGACTCTCACCGAATCCGGTGAAAGTAAATATCTTGCCTATTGTATTCATGTTCTTTGCATTAATGTAGTGATTGCCGCCNTCATTCCTTCGGNACGGCGATATCGGCCACCTGAGCCGAGCAATATCCAATCAGATCGCCGGGAGCGACCTTGAACTGCAGACCGCGCTGTCCGGCCGACACATATATGAACGGAAAATCAAGCACCGTCGAGTGGAAATAGGTCGGAAACGGTTTCTTCATCCCGACAGGCGAACAGCCNCCACGGATATAGCCAGTCAACGGGAGCANTTCCTTCATGTGGACCATCTCAGCCTTCTTCGCTCCGGCAGCCTTTGCCGCCTTCTTNAGATCNACCTCCATGTTTCCGGGAAGCACACAGACGAAGTGACCACACTTGTCGCCGTTGAGCACCAGTGTCTTGAACACACAGTTTATATCCTCGCCAAGCTCTTCGGCCACGTGATCGGCCGCAAGATTATCGGGATCTACCGTGTAAGGGATAAGCTCGTAGGCAATCCCGGCCCTGTCGAGCAGCCTCGCNGCATTGGTCTTGGCTATTTTATCTTTTGATGAACTCATGGGTAATGCAGACTTTGCGATTGTAATTGCTGATCATTTTTCCGTCCCGCCGTCACACTTCCGGATTCTTACTGACGCCGCAACTGAATGATAGCTGCAAATTTACTCAATCACCCCCGATATTGCAATTTTCCCACCAACAAAGTTCAGTCATTTCAATCTCCNCCCGCCTGCCGGCNGCNATAGATACCTGNCCGACCCTCCCNCTCGTTTTTTATTTTCACCGACTCACGGATTTTATNTAACTTTGCATCGTAAATCCATAACACGTAATGCAAAATACCCTGACAGNTAGCACTAAAGAACGAGTAATTGAATTCCTCTGGCAGCACATTCTGCTCCTGACATCCATGTTTTTCATGACCCTTGGNGTCGCGCTCTGCGTCCGGTCAAACCTCGGCAGCGGCGTCATATCCTCAATCCCTATGGCCTTCACACTCGCCGGTGAGGCGGGGCTCGCGCCGGGATGGACCATCGGTGGCTACACCAACATCATGAACGTCATCTTGGTCGNGGCACAGATCCTCGTTCTTCGCCNTCGTTTTGAAAAAGTGCAGCTCTTTCAACTTGTCGTAGGTTTCATCTTCGGAGCGTTCCTCGACATAAATATGTGGATCACCTCCGTGTTCACCTACGAATCGTTAATCAACCAGATCTGTGCCCAATTCATCGGAGCGACAGTCCTCGGCATAGCCGTAGCNGCCGAGATCCGCTGNGGATCTGTCACTATGCCCGGCGAGGGCATACAGGTCGCAGTGGCCCGCGTCACCGGAAAGCCNTTCCCTACGGTCAAGATCATGATCGACACCACCCTCGTGATCATAGCCGTCATCTGCGGCTTCTGCTTCTTCGGATCNTGGCCGTGGACAGTTGTCGGACCGGGNACACTCTTNGCCATGTTCTACGTCGGCTATGTCGTCAAGCTCGTCAATCCCCACATGCACTGGTTTGACCGCCTCCTCCATTATCGCCCCGGCTTCCGCCGCTACATCTACGGCCTCGCCCGCTTCATCTACCCCCGAAACAAAGGCTGACCGACNCGGCATTGCGCGTGCCGCAATACCGGCAAACNAGCTGAATAACAATANTTTTGTACGGACGCGGCGTGCCGCNTATNCCGGCAAACGANCNGAATAACAATANTTTTGTANGGACGCGGCGTGCCGCGTATGCCAAATNGAATACATCTGCCCTAATGATACACGCGGGGNAAAAACTATTTCATTCGGCATACGCGGCACGCCGCGTCCCTACAAACCACCCCCTCGGGCGGCAACATCATTTCCGCATCCCACACCCCGCCGGCAATATCATTCCCCCTACCCCCCCACGGGCGGCAACAAATGTTAAATTTTTCACCCGGCAGCAAATTTGAACCAACTTGAACCAAATCCGACAGCCCTTGATTCCNTCCAACCCGCTAAATTTGCACNGTCCTTTAATATAATTTGTGTATATATCCTTTAGCTTAATATTGAGATAATGACATTNGCTGACCGACGGTGATNACTGCGCGCTATGTTTTACAACATGGTTTTCCCATTTGAAGATTTCTACCGTCTTAGTGGGCATTCTTCGAGAAAAGAGCTATATTTGCAATTGGTTTCGCCAATCGGCGGTCCGCATGCCGACCAGCCCGGAAAGAGTTTCGGGCCTATGCCGGACGAAACCACGNAAAAGGCATCTTGCCGAAAGTTCTCAATTTCGAAATCGCCAAATCAGTAGAAACAACAGACGNACTCTCGACGNAGAATGCCCNCTTNTCTATATCCGCATATATCAGGCNCATAGCCTGATACAATACAGGTATGGACGTGGGGCTGATTTCTTCAAGTCTTGTTTGTTAGGGTGTTTGGCGATACCTGAAATTGAAGGACGTGAAGCAGATCTGCCTCACGTCTTTTGCGTATCTAATACCNATCCCGGCCGAAAGTGAGGGACGGCCGAANATGAAAAAANTCATGCTTTACAGAATCACAGTCAAACAAAACAGAGTGAGCAACGGAATCCGTCTCGACAAAGGCA
The DNA here is from genome assembly GCA_014801945.1 of Bacteroides sp. GTDB lineage: Bacteria > Bacteroidota > Bacteroidia > Bacteroidales > Muribaculaceae > Duncaniella. The sequence goes on along the minus strand of JAAVDF010000026.1, from coordinate 6,875 downwards.
TGTCCGTGGATGTCGTGACCAACTCCCTCACCAACCCGGTGACCACAAACGGCGGGCAGCCCGTCATCGACGCATTCATGCGCATCTACGGTATCGATATCAAAAAGGCCGGTGCCCTCAACATGGTATATCTCGATTGCCAACGAATAAATTGACAATAATAAAAATAATCAGCAATCCCATATAAAAATTAATATGGATATTCAACGTATAATCAAAATTGCCGAAGAGCTGAACCTCCAAGACAAAGTTAAAGAGCTGAAATTTTATGCTCAAAGACTGCAAGCTCCGGAAAAAGATTTGGTTCTGCCTTTAGTCGGTGAGTTTTCTTCAGGTAAAACAACGCTTATCAATTCACTTCTCGACAATCCTAATCTCGAAACAGCCTCACGTGCAACCACTGCATCAATATTTGAAATCCGATTCGGATCAGACAAATGTGAGGCAGTCATTGTCAGTGAGGATGGTTCTGCAATCAATGTTGAGGATGTGGCCGAGATAAAGAACAATGGATTGCAGAATGTTGAGGTTGTCAAAGTTTACGATACCTCAAAACGAATTGGTTCATCCACAATTTTGGTTGATACTCCGGGACTATCATCAAATGATCCTGCTCATAGAATCGCATTATCCTCATATCTTCCCAATGCAGATGCAATTCTTTTGCTCACCGATGTCAACCAACAGATCACGAGATCATTGACTGATTTCTTAAACAACTCCAAACTTGCCAATAAGCCTATTTACGCCATAATCACAAAATGTGACACCAAGTCACCATCAGAAGTAGAATCGGCAAAGGAATATATCCGTAAAACTATAGAGATACCTTTCGAGAGAATAATATCTATTTCAGCCACTAAAGGTGAATTAACNGAATTTGATGAGATAATATCCGAGCTGCAGGCCAATAAGAATCTCATTGTAGAGAAGTCTATAAACGAGCGCGTCAAAACTGTAGCCAAAGAAATCTCAGGCATNATCAGCAATCTTATTAAGCAAGGNAACTCCACTAAAGAGCTGGACGACGCNCTCGAAGAGGAACAANATAAGTTAGACAAGCTGAACAGAAATATCAACTCTCTGCTTGCAGACGCGGAGGCAAGAATTGATGACAGGACCANTCACNCCTTATCGCAATTCTCTAAATCTGTGTTTACTCAGGTTGATAGCATCGTCAAAGCACAAGGCAGAGATTGTAGTGATTCCTTAAACTGCGCTGTAAACAGCACAGCAGTGATGGTAATGCAGAATTATCAGAAAGATGTGATTTCCGATATTGTCTCATTAGCCCGATCCCGACAGAGCCGTATCGAGGAAGTACCTATGGGAGTCCTTGAAACTATCGACATGGCCAGCAATTCCTTTAACGGATTCTCTTCCGAAGTTGATGTATCAAATATCGGACATAGATTTGATAAGCATATAGGTTATGGCCTTATGGCAGCAATAGCTGTCGGAGCTACTATCGCCACAGTGGGTGGTGCAGCGGCGGCAGGTGGTGCAGCGGCGGCAGGCGGTGCTGCAACGGCAGGTGGCGCAGCGGCAGCAGGTGGGGCGGCAGCAGGTGGGGCGGCAACGGCAGCCGGATCAGCCGGAGCTGTAATCGCCGCAGATGTAGTAACAGACGTGGCCTCAACCGCTTATACATCCAATAAAATATCCAAACTGGCAAAAGTTGCGAAAAAAGCAGAAATAGCTAAGGGATTTGTTGATGGTGTGTCAGAAAATATGGAGAAAACACAAAAATATAATGCTGATTTAGGCAAAAAGACCGGCGTGAACAGAGGTATTATTGAAACCTCCATAGGCTGGATAACCGAATTTTTCGCCAAACCGGCCAGACAACGTGCGGTCAACAATTATATCGACGGTACACTCATCCCGGAATTCAGGCAACAAATATTATCCGTGTCAAGCGATATATTCCGAGAGATTTCCACCCTACTGCGAAGCGAGGCAACAAGTTGCAGTGAAAACATACAGGCTAATCTCAAGTCTCTCAAAGCCTCGCTTTCTGAAAGGAAAGAGGAATACGCAAACAAAATGCAAACGTACAAGCAATACATCACCGAATTAAATGAAATCTGATATGGAAATTTTGAATCTAATAATAGGAGCGGCCGCCGGATTTGCCGGAGGATATGCCGTAAAGAGTCAGGCATCGAAATCCGAGAGCCTGTCAAGCTCCGGTCAACCTTTTTCACTGCTCTACAATGAATCCCTGCAAGAGATTTCTAAATTGAAGTCACAGTTACGTTCCAAAGATTCCGAGATCGATGATCTCAATCAACGGATCAAGAGCCTTACACGTAAAATACGTGATAACGAAGATGCGGACATGGATAAGGCAGACAACTTATCGGACATGAAGAGAACCATAGAATCTTTACGGAGACAGAACGATAATCTCAATGAAAAGATGAATGATTATAAATCTCTTTATGAGGCCGCTCAACAGGAAATCGAACGTCTAAAGGCATAATCCTATGTTTAAAAAGTTCACATCCATTTTTCGTAAAGAAACTTCCTCAGAAACGGTAGAACAGGATCATTTAACCACAAATGATCCTGTTCACCCTGATGTGGAAAAACTTGAACGCGAACTCAAGGAAGCATTAGAATCAAAGGACGCTGCCGTTTCATTAAAGGAGGATTTAGAGGACCAGATTTCAAGACTTGAGACCCGATTGACCCAACGTGAAACAGAAATCAAGGAACTAAATTCAAGAGTTGTTGATCTAAGCTCCATTCCTACCGAGTCTAAAGAGGCTGCGTTAATTGAGTCCTTGAAAAAGGATTTACAAAAGAAATCAAGTGAAATATCGTCCAAAGAGGAAGAAATCGAGGATTTAGAGGATGAGATATCATCAACTAAAAAGAAACTTAAATCTGCCAAGGCTGAAGTCGATGAATTAACCCTCAAAATTGAATCTTCCGATAAGACCGTAAAGAAATATGAACGAGATTTGAAAGATATGAAATCCGAATTGACTGACCTAAAGGAAGAGGACAAAGTCAAATCGGATGCCATTGAATTTGTAAACGCGGTTCTTGAAGCGAAAGATGCTGATGACCGGGATGCCAAGACCATTAATGAGAAGGTAAATAAAATCGAGTCCATTATTTTTGATCAATATATTCCTTTACAAAAGCAATATTTCGAGGAATCTAATATCAATGAATGGCTTGAGGTGGTGAAGGTAATAACTCGTCACTGGGCCAATCTGCAACGTAAATCTTGGATCAAGAGAAAAAAGGTCGTAGCATTCATCGGTGAGTTTTCTGCGGGAAAGACATCCATCGTCAACAGGATTCTCTCTCAGGATGACCCTGATTGTCCGCGTTTACCTGTAAGTAGTAAGGCGACTACTGCTATTGCAACCTATATTTCTTATGGTGAGGGCTTCCATTCTCAATTTACTGATGCTAACGGCAACTTGAAAAACTTGCCGCATAAAATGTTTACCATGGTAAACAAAGATATTCTTGCAAAAGTAAATGTCAGCTCTATCATCCAATATTTTGTAATGAAGTATAAGAATGACAATCTTCGTGGATTGAGCATTCTTGATACCCCGGGTTTTTCAAGCAATGACGATCAAGATCAGGAGCGTACGTTGGCTGTTATCAATGAGGCAGACGCACTATTTTGGGTTTTGGATGCAAATTCAGGCGAAATAAACCGAACTTCTCTTAAGATCATTGCTGACAACGTGCATGATGTGCCTCTTTATGTCGTAATAAACAAGGCCGACACAAAATCTCCGGCAGAGTTGGACAAACTTGAAAGCCATATAAAGGAAACAATGTCACGCGCTGAAATAGATGTGCGTGGTTATGTGAGGTTTTCACAAAAGGCCCCATTAAAAGATATAATGACTGTAGTTGAATCACTACCTGAGGGTAGAACAGGTCTCGATATTTTTCAGATCTGTTATGATTTAAAACGAGATCTCTTTAATCTTCAAAAGTATCTAGACCAATCTTACAAAGAGCTCCGTGAATTGAAGTCGCTCATCGAAAATCGTGAAAATATTATAACGGATGGCCTTGAAAATATCAAAGATGAATGTGATAGGATCGCGGACATACCTCAACCAAATTCAAGATGGTTTCATGATGATGACTATCGTATGGATAAAGATGAGTATCAAGAGCTGTATATTTTGTGCCAAAATGTAAAAAAAAGATCAGATTTTGTAAACGAATGTTTTGACGAGTTCAAAGAGTTTGTCTCGGATCGTCATGACTGTTCGGAGGAGCAGAGTAAGCAAAAAGATCAGTATTCCGACACGAAAAGGATTTATGATCGCTTGATTAAGGCCATCAAAGACTTGGATTCGAATCTTAGTAAAGAGATAGAAGCAATGATTGAAGCGAAACTGAAAGAAAAAGAAGAAGACAACCGGAACTCAGGAGCATCCAATAACAACTCCTCAACGAATACCGGAAGATCAACTGCATCAACAAACACGAATAGAAACAATACACCTGCAACACCCCAACAGGAATTCGAAAAAGCGAATCAACTTTATAATAAAGGTGCTGTGGAAGAGGCAAAATTCTGGTACAGGAAGGCTGCCCAACATGGCTACAAGGCGGCAAAAGATCAGTGTCGTAAATTGGGGATAACATTCTAAATTGAAATCATAATGGAACAAAATATTTTTCAAAACTACCAAGAGAAGAAAGCACAAATCCGTGTGCTTGCTTCCGAAGCATTGAAAGGTGGCTGGATAGACCAGACTACTCACGATGATATCCTCAAAAAAATAAATGAGGATAAACTCATAATAGGAGTAATCGGACAGATGAAGTGCGGGAAATCGACATTTCTCAATTCATTCCTATTCGGAAGACCTCTGCTTCCGGCCGCAACCACTCCCATGACAGCAGCTCTTTCTGTGATCACGTATGGTGACCGGAAGGGACTGGAAGCCGAATTTTATACCCAGAATGAATGGGATGAATTAAGGGCCCTCGCGGAACGCGATGAAAGCGCGGTAACTGATTCGCAGACAAAGTCCTCCATCAAAGCCGCTAAGGAACTCTACACGAAGTCACGCCCCATCATGTCTCAATTGCCCAAATTGTTAGGTAAGACTCAGAATGATGACTTCGATAATCTCATCGAGTATGTGGGTGCTGATGGAAAATACGTGTCAATAGTAAAATCAGTCCGCATAACCCTCCCGGAAGAATGGTTAAAAGGTGTTGAGATAGTCGATACTCCCGGATTTAACGACCCTGTGGTTTCACGCGAAGAAAGAACCAAGGAATTTCTTAAAAAAGCTGATGTCGTCCTCATGATGCTTTATGCAGGGCGTGCATTTGATTCCACCGACCGTGACATTTTATTCGAAAAAGTAAGACGTGTAGGAGTCGGCAAGATCATTCTTGCTGTAAACAAATATGAACTACAACTTCTTCAGGGTGAAAGCCCCGAACAGATTAAAGAGAATGTTTCCGATGAAATTCATAAGGCAATCAGATTCTATAAAGATGAATCATTGAACGAACTTCTTGAGGATCTCGATCCAATTCTTATTTCCGCCCAAATGGCTTTATTAGCAAAAATGCCATTTGCTCAGATAAATGCCGATGAAACGCTGAAGCATCATTACGCTGACGCATGCAATAACTTTGAAGTGGATAGCCAGCAACAGCTCCGCAAACTAAGCAGGATCAGCGACTTGGAAGAAAAGGTCCGTGATATTATCGTAAATCAGAAGGAGAAAATATTAATAGAGAAGCCTAAAAACCTCATTCTCGCAAAGGCAAAAAATTTAATTGATGAGATCACTACAAATCTTGAATTATTACATCAGAAGAAAGAAAACCTGAGTTTGCCGGATGATGAGCTTGAGGAAAAAATCTCGAACCTTGAAAAAGCTCAACGTCGCATTGAACGTAAAATTAAGCACGCAGAATCCGATCTTGGAGAAAATTTTGACGAGCAATCAAAAAAACTATTCCGTAATTTACAAGACCTTGCAGATGAGACAAAAGAAAAATGCAACCAAATCATCGACAGTAACAAGGGGGACTCTCTTCACAGAAAACTTGATGCCACACTCGAAAAATTCAAAGACAGAGAATTCTCAAGATACTTAAAGGACATCAATAAAAAACTTCAATGTGCTTTTAACGATAGTTTGTATCAATTATCTGATGATATTGCATCGATCCTGAAGAGATACGTAGATGATACTGATGAAATATCCAAAACTTTCATACGAACCATGAAAGAAGGTCTGGCGATGGAGACAAGGAATGATTACTTTACTGAAGGTTCAGGATTTTCATCTGGAGATGACTCATCCTTTTTGGACTGGATTTCTGAAATACCTCTAGTCCCTAAAGATTTAATTACATTTTTTCACACCGGACGAGACGAAGCACGTGAAAAAGTAAAGAACTTCTTCGCCAGCATTGACTGGGACAGCATGGAACATCGGTTTAATGAGAGAAAGCAAAAATTCATCTCCACCTTAGGAGGTGATGCGGCAAATAGCCTCATTGGAGATCTTGTTGAACAAGCCAAAGAAGCGATTGGCACCAAGGAGGAAAAAGGAAAAGCTCTCGAAGCCACAAAGGATGAGATTGAAAGAAAAACGGCTGAATTGGATAAGCTCAAAGAAAGCTATAATCATATTAAGGAATTGACCCGTTAACTTTCAGCTTGATTTTCAAAAATGGACATCTCTTGACATGGAAAATTATTCATCTCTTCAGCGACAGACAGGGTGGTCGGATGCGATCTTCAAGGCCATCGGCTCCAAGGAGGAGGCCATGATATATATCAAGGCAGGGCTTGTCGAGAAAATCGTCAATGGCCGCCCCACCCTCACCAATCCGACCATCGACGGGAG
>JAAVDF010000025.1 GCA_014801945.1 Bacteroides sp. | reverse complement strand
GAGATGTTCGACGAGATTTTCAGGAGGTATAAGGAGATGCGGCTTATTCGCCCGGAAGATTCCTTGTTGGATTTGGTCGCTGTAATAGTCAATCAGCCCGCTCCTAAATTCTATTTCACCCCCCGTACTGTCAGGGAGTTCGTGCGCCGTATTCGCAGTGGGTACTATGACCGGAAGCATAATTGTTTAGAGGCAGATGGATTTAGTAAAGGAAATAAAGGATAGGCTCGGGCTGATTATTGATCTCCTGAAGGAGAATGACAGGCGCAACGAGATCATTTATGCGAAGTTCGACCCGATTACCGGTGAAGGCTCCGTAGGTGAGCGTGTCCGTGTCGAGATTACTGATTTCGTTATTCCGGTTCAGTGGCTTCCTGAAAGCATGATGAAGGTTGAGTTTGTCCGCAGGTTGGTTGAGGCCGGTTCCATTGAGCGGTTTCTTTCCGGCTTTCTCGGTGTGGAGCCTAACCCCTCCGACGCTTCAAAGGTGGCCACTCAGTTGATACGTCTCCGCTATCGGCATGACTTCCCTTTTTGGTGCGCAACTCTGGTGAAGGTGAAGAAAAAGGGTGGTGGTGATGATGTCCTGTTCCGGCTCTGGTATCCTCAGCGTCGCCTCGTCGAAATGTTTGAGAAAAGCCGGTTGGCCGGTGAGCCGATACGCATTATCATGTTGAAGGCCCGACAGTGGGGAGGCTCCACCACTACGCAGCTCTATATGGCGTGGCTTCAGTTTCTTCATAAGAAAGGCCTAAACTCCCTTATCATCGCCCATCAGGGTTCAGCCTCCGACGAGATCAAGGATATGTTCGACCGCATGATAGCTGACTATCCTGTGGAGATGCTGCATCCCCTCGGCGATTCATGGTCTGAGTCTGAGGTTAAGATGGTGGGGGTCGGTAAGTCAGGCTCCATTCATCGTGTGATTCAGCGCAACTGCAAGATAAAGATCGGTACTGCCGAGCGTCCGGATTCTTGCCGTGGCGGTGATTACAACCTCGTGCATCTTTCAGAGGTCGGGCTGTGGAAGAAAACCGAAAACAAGACTCCAGAGGATATTGTGCGTTCCGCTTGCTCCGGTATTCTTTTCCGGCCATACACGATGATTGTCTATGAATCTACAGCCAACGGAACCGGCAATTTCTTCCATTCCGAATATCAGGCGGCCGCATATCCTGACCCGGACGCTAAGGTGCACTCCCAGTTCTCGCCCCTCTTCATCGCTTGGTATGAGATAGAGCAGTATTCCCTTCCCTTCAAGTCGTTCAGCGATAAGGCGAACTTCGCCCTTCAGCTCTGGAGCAATCGGGAGTCGCGCACTGCCATGTCTGCCCGTGAGGAGTCAGGCCGCTATCTGTGGTGGCTTTGGGAGAAGGGTGCCACTCTGGAGGCTATCAACTGGTATGTCCACGAGCGCGCCGGCAAAAACTCCCATGCCGTCATGGCCTCCGAATATCCCTCGGATGATATTGAGGCGTTCCAGCATTCAGGCTCGATGGTGTTTGACAAGTATCTCGTGAAGGAGTTTGAGGGTGCATGTTCCATTCCCCGGTTCATAGGGGAGATCAACGGTGATGCCAACGAAGGCCGTCAGTGCATGAAGAATATCCGCTTTCGTGAGGACGGTCAGGCTAACTTCTGGATCTGGGCTATGCCGGAGATAGACCCGGAGGTAAAGGTTGCAAACCGTTACCTCGTCGTTGTCGATATTGGAGGCCGGTCCAACAAGGCCGACTGGTCCGTGATAGCGGTGTTCGACCGTATTAACATGATAGACGGAGACCGTCAGGCGATTGTTGCCCAGTGGAGAGGTCACTGCGACATCGACCGGCTTGCTTGGCGTGCCGCTCAGATCGCCGCATGGTACGACAATGCCCTTCTCGTCATAGAGTCAAACACATTGGAGACACACGACCGGGAGCGGCAGATTGAGGGAGGCGATCAGTCGCAGTATATCCTCAATCAGATTTCCGACGTATATCCTAACCTCTACGCTCGCCGTCAGTCCGAGGACGAGATACGTCAGGGCATACCACGGAAATATGGCTTTCACACCAATGCCGCCACAAAGCCTATGATAATAACCACTCTCATTAAGTGCGTCCGCGATCATCTTTACACTGAGCGAGACCGTGAGGTTCTCAACGAGTTCCTGACCTATGAGCGGAAGCAGAACGGCGCATACGGCGCAATCGTCGGCAAGCATGACGACCTTCTTATGACCCGCGCCATCGGCCTTCACATTTCCCTTTATGAAATGGATATGCCTCAGATTATCAAAGTGTCTGAAATGAGGCATAAAAAAAGAAGAGGCCACGTTTCCGAAGCCTCTATCTGATTGTTGCCTGTTGTCATGCGGCGTTGAGCATCGCTTGTGCCTGTCTTACTGCGTTCATGTCCGCGCCGGCCTGTGCCTGTCTCAAGAGTTCCGGAGATATGTTGTCCGGTGTCTCTCCCCGCTCCAGTTGCTCCTGCTGGCTCTTCACGCTCTGCAGAAGTCCGTCCGCGAATGGGAAGTCGCCGTGTTCCAGAAGCTGTTGCAGCGTGATCAGTCTCATCTCTAATAACTTCATCAGGAATTCGTTCTGCATGGCCCTGTATGTCGGTGTCGCCGTGCTTTCCGTTATGCTCAGGTCAAATTCTATGTCGCTCAGCTTCGACGGGTCATATATGGCCTCCTTCCCGGCTATGTTGCATGTCCTCTTGTCGTCATAATACTGTTGGATGTTCTTCACGTCCTTGTAGGCTCCCTCCTTCACGAAGTCCGAGAAGGTCTCCAGAAGGTCAAGCAGCGACGTGGTGGCGTTCTGAGTCTGCTGACTGTAGAGGCTCGCGCTCATGCCGGAGAATCCCGGCTTTCCCTGAATGGCTCCGTTCACGCCTGATATGTCCTCAAAGAATTTAAGCTGCATGTTCAGAAGCTCCGATATTCCTATCTGGGTGCAGTTGTTGGCTATCTGCTTCGGTATCGTCGCGCTCTTGTTGGGCTTGAACACTATGATGCCGTCCGCTCTTGCCCATTCTTCCGCGATGTCGTCCATGCTCATGTGGTCCGGAAGTGCGTCCTCCGGGAAGAGAAGCACACCCTTCGCGCTCGTTTTCATGATGAAGTCGTAGAGCATTATCAGGCGGTTGACGTATCTCTGCTGGTCTATCACGTCGGCGACGAAACTGTGAATCTCGCCGTCGATGAAGGGATAGGCCGCGAAGACGTAGGGGTGTTCCTTATGCTCGTATGGTGTCTCTCCCTCGTCGAGCACGTCCCCGAAAGGAGTCAGGAAATAGTAATACCAGTATGAATCTATGAACCATTTAGCCTTGATGTATGGTATCTCTTCCTCCGGTATTCCTAAAGCCGCTCCCTCTCTCCGGCGTTCCTCGTTCACTTTCACTACCTCTTCCTGATAGTCCTCCAGCTCTATCTTGAAAATATCGCCGCTGTTCGGGTCATGACAGCGGTAGCGTGCCTTGCTCTCCTTCCTCCATACCTCTATCACTCGGCAGAGGCTCGTATCTTCTGGCACAAGGAAGTCATACCGGTTCTCCAGCGGATACCCGAATCTCTGATATGCCATCCCCACGACCTTACGGTTCGATGCGTGGCTATATATCTCCCTAAGTCGCCGCTCATCCTCCGGACTGTGGGCATACTTGCTTATCAGCTCACCATAAGTTATGTCGTGGATCTCGCCAAGGCAGCTTACGTCCCATCCCCGGAAATCCCTCATGTTCGGATCGATGAAGAAATTGTTGGGCTGCACATAGTCGGTCCAGCAGTCGAGAGTATTGTTGCGCCATCCGTGCCATTTCCGGTGTACGACAAAGCCCGAGATAAGAAATTCTTCCATGCTCCTTGCGTTCACCTTCCTCATCCGGTTGCGCGTCATGTTGTATTGCAGGACGGTGCTCATCGTCTCGCCAAACTTCTGCTCGTCCCGGTCTCTGGCCGTGCAGGTCGGCTCCTTGTCTTGACTCTCATACACGCCTAAGACGCTCCTGATCATTCTCCGGATAAGGTTGTTCTTCAGCGGAATGTTCCCTTGCCGTCTGATCAGATCCGACTCCCTCATCCGCTGGCCATCGACGCACACCATGTCGTCCCACTGCTTGCCGTAGGTGTATTTCTTGTTTCTCTCGCGGTCGCGCCTGAATCTGTCCATCAACATCCAGTAGTGCTGTGCCTCCATCAGTACGTCAAATGCCTTCTTCTCTCCCCGGCGTACCTTCTGTTCCGCCACGGAGTCATATTTGGCCTTCGGCAATACCTTGCCCAACCTATGAAGTTTCTTCTTTGCCATGTCTTATATATTTAGTCAACGAGTGTTTCAGTCTCAGGACCATTAAAAAATAACGCGGTACAAAGATATTTATATGTTTTAAGATTTAGTTTTATTTGTTGTTCCATAGATTATGCATACATAAATAAATATTAAATAAACATAAAACAATATTTGTTATTTTTTTTATTAGGTGTAAATATTTATCTTTGTGCTGTTAAAACAGTATTTTTAAGTAAAGATAGTATTGCTATAAATAAGATTTATCTATGGCAATTTATTTTGTTGCAATATAATCCTTAATGAAACGGTCACAGATTTGCACATCATTTGTTGGTATCTTCAAGAGTCCACTTTCGTGGATTCCCAATTTGGATAACCAATTTTGTCGTGATTTATTTGGTAAGCCTTATGATACGATGAATGGTATGACTCCGGAAGGTTATACTATTGCCATTAATAATAAGCCCTTTCCTATGGTAATCATTAACCCTGAAAAACTTATTGTTAAAGGCGAAACTATTGAAGCTCTTGCCGGATACACTGAATCCCTTATAAGGGAGTTGGAGAAATGTGGATTAAGCAAGATAGGATTTTCTGCGTATGGTATTAATGGTGAATATCAATGGTTGGAGTTGCCTACAAACGCTGATATTTGGATATGTGAACATTTCATGAAAGATTCCATATTCAATAGCCATGAATACCACGTATGCAACAATTTGAATTTTCGGATTAATTATGGCGAGACCCAATACCTCAATGTTGATATTGCCCCTCGTGTTGGCATCCGTGATGGATTGTATGCCAATATAAATCATCACCATAATCATATCATTGATGTTTTTCCGGATACTGCCGACTTCTTAAAGTTGATAGAAGAATCTGAAAAAATTGTTGAGGATAACATAATATTAAGATTAATCGAGAACCACTGATGGACAATAGCACTAAAACAGGGAGTAGCCAGCTTGCAAGAATCGGTAAGTATGGCGTTGTGGGAGTATCCTTTCTTACTGCTCTTACAACGACAAGTGCTTTTGGTGGTCAAGTTTTTAAGGAGGATCATATCTTAAGCACATGGACCACTCCTTCTAATTTTGGAATTGCAAAAACGGCATCCCTTAGCAATGTTTATGCTTTTCCGAGTAAAAGGTCATATAGAGATCGATATAAAAAAATTGCGCAGAGTCAATGGTTCAAACAGACCCATGAAAACATGAGTCTAGGTGAAATCATGGGATGCGAGGAATAATAATAAAGCTATTGACTATTTATGTGGGTCGAGGATCCAAAATGTTCAATTACTCAAGGTACAATCGTGGATAACGTAGATTGGGGCCGAAATGACGGCACTAATCCACTCAGTATTGTCATGTCAAATGCCTGTGATATAGAACATGGACATTGTAATTTTATTATTGTTGCTGCGCTGGAATTGGCAGAGGATGTTTTACCTATGACTGCCGAATTTAGAAATAAGATAAAAGAAAATAAAGGTGGTGTGATAAGTAGTAGGCAAAAAAATTCTTTAAAGAACTTACTTTTGGACTATATTCATAATAGGAATATTTGCCGTCATTTTTTCTTTGATACTCGACCTGTGATAGAGGATCTTGGATGTGTACTAGTGGATTTTCAGCAGATTAAATGCGTTGAATTTCAAAATGTAGGATCACTTGTCCCAATAGCGCAACTTAAACATCCTTTTGTGGAACAAATGATAATGAGGTTCACGAGTTATACCGCACGTATTCCCGTTGATCGCGTCGATGAAAAGCTAATAGAGCAATACTATAAAGAGATTGCCGGTAAATGGTTAGATAATTAATAAAATAAAAATAGATAAAGCGTATCGAATATTTTCAATTCAATACGCTTTATTGTTATATGTTATATAGACGCAATATCAACACTTGTTACATAGCTAATAAATCCTTGCGTCCCGGCTCGTTTAACTATTGTGCCTCGATGCTGTCCACGTCAATTAGCATCCTCTCTCTCTCGCATTGAGCATGGCTCTCGCTATTGAGTCTGCCTCCTGTGGGGTCTTGGCGTTCATCCATTTTTCGGTAAGGCGTTTTATGTCGTGATTGTACCGCTTCACTCTGTTATGCCGCCTCATATCGGTGCCTTCCCTCAGGTCCTTTCTTCCTCGGCGGTAAGCCTCGCGGTCGCTCTTTTTCAGACGGTGCAGCTCCTTCTCCTTCTCCGAAACCTCGTCGAAACCTTTAAGGAGTTCGCGTGTCCTTTGGTTGGCGGCGGTGGAGGTTATGCGCTCCTTCATGGCCTTTTTCGCCTTCTTGCGCTGCTTATCCATCGCTTTTTTTCTTCCTTCCTCGTCGTATGTCCAGCCTGTCAGGGGAGCGTTGCGGTTCAGCTTGTATTCCGCATATCTCTCGGCGATTTCCTCCGGGGTCATGGTGGCTGCCTCTTCGCCGGTCGCGTCGATCTCGTCGAAATAGATTTTGTCTATCTGGCTCTGTGGGCAGTTGATGATTCTCGATATAAGAAGAGCGCACTCGCGTGAGGTCTGTGCATCCTCACCGCAATAGTCCATGACTGCGACTGCTGCGTCGGAGAGCGACTGGGGATTGAAGCCTAAGCCGGATTGTACGAGAAGATTCACAACGTCGTTCATTGCCGATACATAGTCTTTATCCATCTTTCTCAGGATTGAGACCACATCGCTTGCCAGAGGCATGTCCTTTGTCAGTTGCTCCGGATTTCCTTCGCCGTTCATCCACATTTTCCCGGCTGCGCTCATTACGTCGCCTCCAGTCAGTCCCTCGATGCTGCCAAACATGCTGTGGCTCCATACGTCATCCATCATTTTCTTCTTCTCTTCATCGTCCTTGCCGAAGAGAAGATAGGGTAGGTATGCCCCTAAATTCCATAGGAGCTGAAGCCCGTAGCCGAACATTCCCACGCGCACGAGGTCCCTGATGATTCCACGACGGTATTCATGCTTGGCGTTCCGGTCTGCTTGGTCTGGATCTATGCCGTCGCGCCTCATCTGCTTTGCCATGAATTCCTCTGTCAGTCCCTTGTAGCCCGGCCTGAATCGGTGGCCGAGGTTGCGCAAGGCGTCGTAGAGCTGACGCGTGTACGCCATCGAGGAGTTGCGGAATATGGTGAAGAGTACGCTCAGCCATGAACGATCTACCTGCATGGTGGAAAGAAATGCATTCTCGCTCGATTGCTGCGTCTGGTTGAATAGTATCGTCGCATCCTGCTTCGCACGTCTCTCGGCCTCCTCTTCCGTATAGCCATATCGCCTGTACTTTGCACGCTTCGTCCTGTACATAGCGTATGAGCCGATCGATACAGTCACAGCATCCACAAATGCGTTGGGTGACATGCCTATTCTTCCGGCTATCTCCATCACGCGGCTCCTCCACATCTTCCAGTCCATTTCCGATTTCATCAGTCGCGGGTCTCCGGCCATGCGGCTTTTCCATCGTTTCTCGAATAGCGGAAGATTCTCCATCGCCCACCACCATGCCACATGCGGACTCAGTATGCTGTCCGCCAGATACATCGGATTGCTGTCCGATACGTAGGCAGGCATGGAGAGCAACTGTTTCAGCGCCGTAAAGACACGGAAGTTGACCCTTGCCGCTGTAGCTCCCTTTGCCACGTTCACGGCCAACTTGTCAAGCTGTGCGATAGGTGGCCGGTATGCTCCGGTGGCCATTGAAGCCACATTGCGGAAGTTGGTCCATAGGGTTTTCCCTGCTCCGTATGCGCTCGTCATGTTCATCACCTGATTCCTGAATCGCTTGTACGATAGCAGGGTGTTGAGGTCTCTGTTATACTCCGCGAAGGCAGCCCAACGCTCCATCTGCTGTATATGATCCAGAATCACGCTGAAAGCGTCTGCGCCGGTCACGTCGAGGGCAAGATTGTTCCTCTTGCGCTTGATGATGCTCCCGGTTGAGGTAGCCGGCAATCCGATTTCGCCTGTATCGTCGGCAACGTCCACATTCTCCACTCTCGCGTTGGCGAGTATCTTCAAGGGGAAATAGTTCTCAATGGCAGCCATCGACGTGCCGAACATCCGCTTATGCACCTCATTGTAGCCGTTTCTCTTCTCTGTTAGGTATTCCTCCTGCATCCAGTCGGCAAGCTGTATGAATTGTGGATCGACGAAATCCTTGATGCGCTTCACATCGACCTCCGTTATTCCCATGCGGCGAAGCTTCATGCGTCCGTCCGTCATTTTGTCAGTCATGTAGATGTAGAGAAGGTTTCCCTGCGTCAGCTCATGGTCGCGCATTTCTCCTCCATCCCAGAATCTCACGGACGCTTTTGGCATTCGCCGCTCCATGGCGAAGAGGTCGCCCCATTTCATATCCTTGCCGAATACCTCGCTGACCTTTTTATCGAGGGTTTTGAGTGCCTCCTGATAGCCGGTGTATTCTTTCTCGGTGCAGTCCACCCATCCGCGCATGTAGCGGTTCCACAGGTATCCCTCGCCGCGCACGCTCTTGCTTCCGAACATGCGTAGCATCTGGTCGAATGTTCCCAATGGTGCGAGAAGGAAACGGAGTATGCCATTATTGACAAACTTCTGGAGGCGGTCTGCCTTATGGTGTTCGTTGGTCGGCCTTCCTTCCATGTCGGAGTTGGCGTTATGGTGTATTTCTTCCACACGCTGTTTCTCGGCCTCCCTCCATTGCTTGGCACGCTCCACGCTCTCACCCAGTACGCCGCCAAGCCGCTCAGACAGGCTCCGGTAAGCCTCCGCGCGCTCTATCTTGTTCTGGCGTATGGCGTCCTTGGTTGCCTCGGCATATTGTTTGAACGCTGCCCAACGCGCACGCTCTTCCTCTTCGATGTCATACACGAGCAGATTGAAGTCATGTTCGGTCATGCGCCCTGCGTCTTTATGCACACGAGCCTGTTCGATACTCTTTTTTGAATCTTCGGCCTCGGCCTTTCTCTCGGCCTTGTAGTCGTCAATGCTCTTGCGAAGTTCCTTCTCTTCATTCTTGCTCTCCCTGATTTCCTCTGCATACTGGTGAGCGATCTGAAGACCGGCATATTCAAGAGCGGCCTCATCTGCCAATGCCTGATCCGCACTGCTCATGCGGTTCATGGCCTCGGCCATCATGTTGTTAATATCGTCAAGCGTCCGGGTGGTGGCCTTCCTCACCACCTGAGCAATCTTCTGGCCGTCCGGGTCAAGCTCGCCCTGAACCTCGATGCCTCTTGCATCTATGCGGCTTCCCTTTACGCTCAGGAGCTTCCCGAAATAGTTTGCTCCCATGCGTAGCTGATTGTCAACCATGATGTCCATGAGGCGTTCCACCTGTTTTGAGGTGTCCTCTCTTCCCACAGCATCCTTTATTGCCGAAAGTATGCGCTTTGTCTCATACTTGCTCAGGTCGTCGAGAAGTCCGGCGTCCAAAAGGATTTTCGATAGGTCGGTCATTGACTTCACTGTGGTGATGTCATATTCTCTCTGCCGTGCCATGGCCTGACGCAGTTTGCTGAGGTTTCCGTCTATTGCCCTCATTGCATCCTGTTTCGCTTTAAAGTCCGCGCCGTTGGCTACCGCTGCATCGGCCTTCATCTTTGTGATTGCCTCTTCAAGTCCCATGTCGCCGTCACGGAAGAGGCGGCTCTCGCTCGCTCCGAAATTACTGTTCTCGCGCCTTACGATGTCCTCTGCCTCTGTGAAGAAAGACCGGCGGTTTCCTTCGCGGAGATTGTGCCATGACTTCCATAGCACATAGCTCCACTCCTTGTCCGTCCACGCTCTCATCTTCGGAAGTTTGAGACCGGCAAGAAGGCGGTCGAGTGCCTTCTGGAGCATCCCTTTCAGTTTTCCCCAGAAGGTCTGTTCCTCTGCGTCCATGCGCTCAAATCCCTCTTCTCCTATCTTCATGCCGAGGTCGGCCGCATATTCCTCCGTAGCGTCGCGCCTAATCTGCTTTCGTTGCTTCTCTGCCTCGATGCGGGCCTTCGCCATGTCGGCGTAGTATTCAGCATCAGGATTCTCGCCCCGTGCCTCATGCTCCTTCCTCATCTTCTCCCGGAGACGCTCAACCTCATCGTCCATCATCTTCTCAGTGTGTCGGTCGATCTCAGCCTTAATCCTGTCATTGCTGATATTGTAGGCTTCATCGAGGAAGTTATTGAGTTTTTCTTCGGTGTCGAAGAGCTGACGCAAACCATGATGGCCGACGGCCTCATGCACTGCCGTGTCGGCTATGTCTCCGACGTTACGGTGATTGTCGGCCACAACGGTGATCTGCCCGGTCTCACGGTCATACCATCCTTTTTTACGGCGGTAGCCCTCGGCCTCGGCCTCCTTACGCGAGATCAAACGGATAGGGGAGTGCAGCTTATCTGAAAGCCTCTTCACTGCTCCCTCCATCTCCTTTTGTCCCTGCCGGATATTGACTTTCTCAAAAAATTGCTGTAACTTTGCGTCAACAATCCCATTGAGGTCGGTAGTCCCCCGTGATGTAATCGGAATGATCCGGCTCTCAGGATTTATTCCGCCATTGGTCCCTCTCGCCCGAGTAGTTATCGGTAGCGACAAACCATCGGCGGTTTTTTCATACAGCTCCACGGCAGTGACCATAAAGGAATGAGTTCCGAAATTGGAGTTTTCAGAACATTGAACAGTGGTTCTGACATAATATTCCCGGTCATTAATACTTACTTTTCCAACATAATTATCAAACCTTCCCACATTTGGATGCTCCTTATGAACCGTCCCGTCGGGCCTTATCATTCCTCCGAGGCTATCTCCTTCCGAATATGCCAAAACCGACTGCGCCAGCACTTCATCAAGCACAGGCACTATTTGCCCGAATAATCCTCCCGGCTTGTAGATCTTCTTGAAGGCCGAATGGTAGAACTCTATCTCCCTTCCGTTCTTGATCACGCTCGGAAGATTGTTGTATTCCCTCCGGAGCTCATCTTTGGTCAGATTGTTACGTTCAATCTCTATCGGTTCAAGATTCAGAATCTCATCAGCCGCTTCTATCTCACGATAAAGTTTCCTTTCCTCACTTGCTTCTTCCTCTTCATCTTCGACAAACGCTACATCCTCGGCTGCTTCAACAGTTGCGTCGATGTCTGCATACTTCGCCTCCTTCTCGGCAAGCTCAGCCTTCATTTTCTCGGTGTATTCTTCCAGACGGGCTTCTGCTTCCTCCAATTCTTTGACATGTTCAAATGGTTTGCCCTTCTGTGATTCCAGTTGAGCAACCTCGTTACTCATGCGTTCGATTGAATTATTGGCTGTTTCAATCCTTTCACGGAAGAGGTCGCCGTTCATCACATTGCCGACAATATCTTCTATGGCCGCTTTAAGACGAGAGCCGCTGACAGGAACATCCTCCATTTCCAAAGCTTGACACGAATACGTCATGTTGCGCTCGCTCTCAAATGAAAGCTGTCCGTTGTTGGCAATCTTACGGTTCACTTTGGTGTTGATGGTGAAATCAATACCACCGACATTGACATTCATTGTCATTGTCCTTTCTCCAGAACCTTCCCTTACTTCATCCTGAGCGGCCTTAACTCTCTTGTTGTGTTCAGTGAAGAGATCAGCCATTGCGTCAATATTGGTATAGGTGGTAGAGCCAATAGTTATTTTATTGTCCCTTCCTGTGCCTATTACTTCCAGATGTTTCTGGGCTTCTTCAATGCGTTGCTCGGCTGCTTTGATTTGTCCTCTCAATCGTGGAAGCTGATTATGTATATGGGTCTGCTGAGTTTCCCACTGTTTGAGCTTTGAGGTGTATTTACGTACCTGTTTTTCGGCCTGATTTTTCAGCATGGCATATTCAGAGCCGGAGAGCTGTGCGGTTATGTCACCGAAAACGTCCTCATCCTCTTCCATTGAGCGGTTCTCCATGGCGTTTGAGATTAGCTCCTTGCCGTTCATTATTGAGTCGGCAATAGCACCCTTTGTTTTCAAACGCTGATAAGCGGTAACGTCAAGAGAGTCCTCTACACCGAAGCGGAGGACACGGACGGGCAATCCCATGTCTTTATGAAGATTTCCCTGACGCAAGATACGTCCGTTCCTCTGGGTGTAATCCATCGGCCTGTTGGGTGCATCAATATGGATAAGTGTATGAAGTCTCTCCTGAATGTTTACACCGGTTCCGAGTGTGAAGGTGCTGCCCATGATTACACGAATGTCACCACGGTTCACGCGGTCAAATATATCAAGTTTCTTCTTGACGGTCATATCTGACCTCATGACTACAATCTGGTCCGCCGGAACACCTTTGTCTATGAGCTTTTGACGTATATCCTCATAGAGATTAAATCCGCTCTTCTTATTCTGGTAGTTGTCGGCAAATATGGCGACTGTACCTTTATATGATTCCGTTTCCTTTAGAGATTTTAAAGTCTGTCGGACGGCTTCATTGGTTTTGCTATTCGGATCATCTTCAGCTCCGGCCACAACAAGACGTGCATCCACTGCGGCGGCTTTGGCGAGACCATACATCACAAGGGGAATATGGCTGTTCTGCTTTTTCTCCTTGCCTGTCATCTTCTCATATCTGTCGAGTTCTGACTTAACGAATAGCATTACAGAACGTAACGCACGTGTCTGGGGAAGATAAATATCCTGCGCCTTGTCTCCTTCCATTTTCGGTATCTTGTCGTTGACTCCTCCGGCCTCTCGTGTTAATACCGTGTCGGCCGCACCACTCCATATTCTTACCAGCTCAGGAAGGTTCACATATCCGGCAAAGCGGTTATTCTCCTTAAACTTTCCGGAAGTGGTAAACTCCAACATTTGTTGAAGGTTTCCGAAATTTCGGACAAAATCATCAAAGTAATAAATGCCATATTCCTTCATCATGTCCGGGTCTAAGAGATACCGCATGAATGTCCAAATCTCTGCTGCGGTATTCGATATAGGCGTACCGGTGGCAAAGATTACATTGCGGCCATTGTTACGCTCTTTGACCGCGAGGGTTTTCAGGTAAACACACTGTGCTTTTTTTGAATATGAAGGGTCAACGCCTTTAACTCCACGCTGCATGGCAGTCGAGAAACCGAGGTGTTTATATTCGTGAGCCTCGTCCACCAGAATAGCATCTATGCCCATTTCGTCGAAGTTCTCAACATCATCTGTCTCACGGTCGAGCATTTCCATTGCACGAACTTCCGCATTATGCTTTGTCTGGGCTTCACGCTTCTCGTCCTTCTCTTTCTTCTTTCCGCGCTTCTCCTCCAGTTCCTGAGTAATCTTGTTAAGTTCCTCACGGCTCTTTTCAAGTTCTGATTCTGCCTGACGCACAATCATACTCTTGCCGTCCGGATCTTCCTCTTTCATATCCTCCAACACTTTCAGCTTCTCATCAATCTTATCCTGAATGAATTTGATTTGACGCTCTTCGCTGTCCGGGATACGCTCAAATACAGACTGCGGAACAACAATCATATCCCAGTCGTTGTACTTGATTTTTGCATAGAAATTTTTTCGGCCTTCTGATGTGCGGTCAGCTTCTTCAATGGTAAGGATGTGGGCATTGGGATATAGGGCTTTCGCACTTTCCACAAATTGCCCGACTGTTGCGTTCTGTACGACGATCATCGGCTTTCTGGCTGTACCGAGACGGCGCATTTCCATTGCGGTACTGATGAGGGTGTAAGTCTTTCCTGTGCCTACCTCATGTGCAAGCAACTGAGATTGCATTGTACCTCGTATGACAGCCTTAGCCTGATGTGGACGGAGTTTAAACGGTTTGCCGTTTACGACATGCGCCGCACCTCCGAAGTGTTCAGGTATAAATTCTTCGGGAATATTGCGAGCTACATAATTGTTGAACTTCTCATTGTAGATGCGCTCTATTTCATCTGACATTTCTGGATCTTGCTGCATACGCTGACGCGCCCAGTCCTTGAAGTCCTGACGTATCTCATCTATCTTTGCTGCACATGCCTGTGTCGCGTCCTTATCGGTCACCGTCTCTGACGTACCGTCGCTGTTCTTGTAGGTGCGAGAAACCGTAATAGACCGGTTAGTGATAGCTGCCTCCATAAGCTGATGCCCGAATATGGTAGCCTTGAACATTTCACTGAATATACCCTGTGAACGGTTAAGTTCAGTATTTGTACCGGTTTCAGGAGTGCCGACAAACCAAGTGCCACCGGCATTCTTCAGCCTTACGCTTACGCCGGTTCGCTCCTTTATGAAATCCTCGTAAAGTTTAGGCGTGATCCATGAAGAGCCAAGAGAAAACTCTATGAGGTGCGACGGTATATTCATCGGTATTACCTTCTCCAGAGCTTTTATGTTGGGGTTGTAGCGTCCGTCCTCGTTGTTGTCTTGTGCCTGACGGAGTTTATCCCTTACATTGCCCGATAGATACTCATAGCTCACTTCAAGATCGGTGGTGTTAGGATTCTCAAATCCAAGTCCGGAAGATATGATTTCCTTCTTAACTTCTTCGGGAGAGCGACCAAGAGCTTCGGATATATAAGGCAAATCTATACGTCCGTTCATATAGATACTTGCTATGATTCCGTCCTTCACGTTCTCTGGCTTCGGTGCTACCTCTTTTTCGACTACGCGTTGAGAGAAGATGTCGGTCTTTCCGTATGTCCTTATTCGATCTCCTTGCGCGTTGGGTCTTTCTTCGAAGGATTCCAGAGCAAGGATAGACGGATAATCAACATCATTTCTTAACCATGCAAGCTGTGTATTCTTGTGAAGATTACCATACATGCTGACGAAACGGTCAAATGTCTGGTTGAGCTTCTTTAGAAGAGGTTCCAAACCTTCATTATCGGCATTCTCTGTCTGATACTGCAACACGTCTGCAAGTGCCTTCTTCAGCTCGTTGTAGTCTTTAAGACACTGCTGACGGGTGCGTCCTTTGATTTTGCTTCTATTGAATTTCTCGACACGCTCTGCGTCTGCTTTTGTCTTCTGCTCCGGAGTCATTTTGCTGTAGCCGGTAGGCGTGCTTCCCATTACAGGTACGGCAACACCGTTCATATTGGTGCATAGCCTTCCCTGACTGTCAACAATCATCGAGCCGGTCTTTACTTCGTTACCTACGGCATCGTATGTAGGCGTGAAGGTTGCGGTCTCCGGGGCTGTCTCAAAGTCCATATCGGCAAATTGTCCTGCCCATTCTTTGAGCATGGCGGATTGATCCTTGCCTTTGGCTGGAAAGAGTGCGCGGCTTGTTGGTTGGAATGTCTCGCCCTTCTCAAAGTTAAACATCATCTCTCCGGCCATATTCTCAGGATGCTCGAAGAAATATTTGTTATAGCTCATTGGATAATTCTTCTTCTTGCCATCGGCTTCGTATTCGGCTATGCGTGCGCCGGTCACTTCGCTCACGTCGATGGCGTGGGGCGACTTCTGGCCGTTGATGCGCTTGCGCACGACAATTATATCACTCGTCGCGCCTGTGCCTCCGAATGTCTGGTTGTTCATTCGGAATGCTCCGACTACATCTGATGCGCCCTCGTTAGTTATCCATGCTCTGAGCTTGTCGGAATTGTCAAGTGTTCCGTTCGATGTGATGAAGATGCCGATACCTCCCGGTTTCAACTTGCGGACATTCTTTGCAATACAGAAGTCATGAATATCGCGGAATTTGCGTGACAGATCCTTGTCGCCGCTTGTGTCGGCTACGTTCCATCCGGTTATGAAAGGGACGTTGGTTATTGAGAGATCTACGCTGCCGTTAGGTATCTTTGTGGCCTCAAATCCCTGTATATCCACTTTAGCGTCAGGATACAGAAGCGACAATATGCCTCCAGTGGTGCTGTCATACTCGACAGCATGGATATTGCTCCTTTCGCTCATATCCTGCGGCATGAGTCCCAGAATATTGCCGATACCTGCTGAGCCTTCAAGCACGTTGCCGCCTTTGAATCCCATAGCTCGCGCTATGTCCCACATGGCATCAATGATGTATGACGGTGTGTAGTATGCCGATTTGCGGCTTTTCACTGCATCTTCATATGCGCTTCCGAGTAGCTTCTTAATCTGCATTGAGTAGCCATCATCATTGAAAGCCTTTCCGAGACCTCCCCAACCGCTGAACTGACGGAGTACGGCCATTTGTTCAGGCGTGGCCTTCCGGCCGCTCTCAAGCAACTCCTGTGCAAGCTCTATCGCCTTGATGTTGGCTCTGATCCGTGCGTCAACGCCTTTCGGAGCATAGTCTATGCCTCGCTCAGCCCGATTGTTGTGCGTATTCTTTCGCTCAGCCTCCGGTAGCCTTTCCTGTGGGGTAGAGGTGTTTTTTTTACGCGCCTTCCTTTCAGATTGCGTTACGGCATGTTCTGAAGATATTGCAGATACTCCACTGCCTCGTCCGGTGTCAGGCATAGTATTGCCTCCACCACGTCCAGCCATTCCTCTTCCGTCAGTTCCTCCATCTTCATTCCGTTGGCTCGTTCCCAACGGTTCATCCTGTCGAGGTTCGTGTCCCCCTTCTCGCTCTCCAGTGCCGGGGCGAGGTCGTAACTCAGTTTCCTTTTGCTCATTGTTGGTTACAGGTTCATCAAACAGGCCGCCGAATAGATCGCCG
This sequence comes from Bacteroides sp., assembly GCA_014801945.1. Taxonomy (GTDB): domain Bacteria; phylum Bacteroidota; class Bacteroidia; order Bacteroidales; family Muribaculaceae; genus Duncaniella. Next base: position 126,427 of record JAAVDF010000025.1, on the reverse strand, counting down.
ACAACCTGCTTAGGTTTAACTTCCGTTTTCCTGACCGGCTTCTTTCCGGTCAGAGTCTCTATTGCTTTGTCGGTAGCTGATTCAGATGTCTCAGCCGGGGTTTCCTGCTTAGGCTCTTTCCCTTCTATTGGCTTTATGCGCTCCCAGTCGGCCACCTCTGTTATCCAGTTCTGGCCGAAGCTGTCGAGTATAGGTCGTCCGGCTTCGTCGAAGTCGGTGATCGTCTGCTTCTCCCACTGGCCGTTGCCGTAGCGGTCCCACAATACTTCATCTCCACGCTTGAAGCCGTTGACGGTCTCATTCTTCTTATCCCTCTTGGCTTCCTCTGCAAGTGCGTCCTCGATGCGTCCTGCAATAGTGCTGAGGATTATCCCTTGCTGGTCATAGTCATACCATGCCTTGACGGTTGCCGGATGCAGTTCCATCATGTCCTCAATACGCTCAGCCAACCATCTCTCTACATAGTCAGAAAGGTCGGCCTCCTTGATGGAGTCATCGTTTGACGCTTTGAAGGTATTGCGAAGGCCGGTGTCTGCCTTAGCGTCCTTTGTGATTGCATCCACGCCGTCCCAGATGGCTGCGGAATTTTCATCAAGCCATTTGCTGACCGCTTCGGTGTCTTTTGTGTCCGGCCATGCCTGTTCAGTCTTGGGAGCTTCCTGCTTGGGAAGATAATCACGAGTAATCTCCTTAATCCTACGGAGGAAATCAGCATAGGTTGACTCGACAGGAGCGTACATATTATGTCCGTAACGCTCCATTCCTTTTCCATCGGGATTTTCTACACGATAGAGTATTCTCTCAACGCCAAGGTTGTCACCACGTCTGCGAGTGCCTTTCTCTGCCACTGGCTCGAGGCCGATGTAGATAGCGAGTTGTCTGCCCTCGTTGAGAGGGAGATTTATCATTACATCCCCACCGGCAGGAGCGATGTTTGCCATTACTGCTGTTCCTTTTTTTACGCTCTTACGTCCGAGTGGTGTAGTCGCACTCGTAACTTTGAGGTTAATGCCGAGATCATTGATCAACTGTTTTGCAAGTTTTGTTGCGTCCTCTACGGCCTTTTTCTCTGCCGTTAGCATATAGCCGTAACTCTCATGGAATTTTGCATCATCCGCTACGGCCTCATAGTAGCCTAAGAGGGCAAGCTGCTCGTTTACCTTTTCAAGTGCCTCATCTATCTTTTCGGAGGCTTCTGCGATTGACTGTTCATCGACTGCGCTTTCTGCTGTAGCTTCCGCTTTGCTTGCAGTAGCCTCTGCTTGCTTTGCAATAGCTTCTGTATCTGCTGTTGTCTGTTCATCATGTTTCTTACGTTTCTGGTTTCTCTGTTCGGTTATCTCTTTCTTTGTCTCCGTCACTACGGCCTCGGCTCTCGATTCTGCCACAATACCCTGCGCCGTCCGCAAGGGGTCGGTGTCCTTCTCGGCCTTGTCGAAGTTCATCACGTCAAATGCCTTTACCTCATCTGCCGGTGTGAATGGCAAATGGTCGTAGCCGGGAATGTCACGTGCGCCTCCATAGAAGGCTTTGAGCCACGGACGTATTTTTTCTCCCATACGTCTCACCATCTTGTCAGCAAAGTCGGGGAAGGAGACTATGCCCTGATCGAAGTATTTCAAAGCGTATGTAATGCCCAATGAGGTTATCTGCATACGCTCCTTGTTGGTGAAGTCCTCCGGGTTGCGGAAAAGGTCGCCTCGGTCTCCCTCGCTGTCGTCAATTCCTAAGAGGCTGCGCAATTCATTTTCCATATCGCGCATTTCATCATCTACAACCATGCGCTTGGGTTTCGGCTCTGACTTTGGCGATACAGGCTCCGCATGGTCGGTGAGCTTTGTCTCACCCTTGGTGCGGAGATCATTGAAGAGACCTTCCACGTCAACGCGGTTCATCGGGATTGGCTTTGGTGCTTCCGGAGTGCGATCAGGTTTTCCTGTAGCATCCTTGTAGTCCTTGGCGGAGAGTGGCTGAGCGTCGGCGACTGCTTCATCATTGCCAAGCATTCCAGCAAGTCCTTTGGCGGCTTCCTCGCTTCTCATCATGTAGCCTTCCTCCTTGCGGTCATACCATCCGCGTGGGGTCTTTCTTCCCTCGGCCAGAGGCTCGCGTGTATAGGTGTCGAGTGCNTCCTTTTCCTCCCGGCTGAGGTCGCGGTCAAACTTCACGAGCCATACATCGCTCGTCCTCCCTTTCTTATTGGTGTAGGTGGTAGGAGTTATGGTCGCTCCGTTATCGTCAGGAATGGTCGCACTCTCCTGTGGTCGTATGGAGTTTTCCTCCGCTATGGCATTGAGGATTTTTTCTGTACGGTTGTAGCCGATCTTGAAATAGCGCATGACTGCGCTCCATGAGGCTTCATCCGGCTCTAATCCCTTCTTGCCGAGCCACTGTCTAACCTCATCGTGAAGCGCGTCCTTGCCTCCCTCATGGGTGTCTTCNATGTGTACGCNCTTATATTCGTTGAAAGGTTTCTGCTTCCGGTGCGAGGATTCGATCCACTTCTCAAAGTCCTCTATGCTTACGGTGGAGAAGACGAGTCTGCGCCCNTTCTCCCATCCAGCCTCATAGTTGGATAGGTAGGCTTCTATGGCTTCGGCTTTGTCGTTGAAGCCAAGCATCACCTTGTGTTCGTCGAAACTTCCGTCAGGATTGTATTGGTCCACGACAAAGACTTTCCTGCCGTTCCATCCGTCAATGTCGGAAGACAGATAAATGTCAATATGGTCTCCGTCCACTCCCTCTGTCCCCCGGATATAGCCGTAGGTGTGCGTCATGGTCGTTTCCCACTTCTTGCCGTTCGAGTCTGTGCCGCTTCGCTTCGAGCCTGCGGGATTCTCTATCGTCACGTCAAATGTCCCCACCTGCACATGACCCTTCTTGTAGTTCCCTGCCTCCTTTTGCGCTTCGGTAGGGTAGAGGTCCACATCATTCTCAGCCTCCGAAATCCGCTCACGGATAGAACTTTCAGCACTCTTGGTTTGTTTATCTGACAGTAAAGCATTATCTTTGCCTCCGGAAGTATGGCCGTGAGGCTGAGACGCTGCGGTTTGACCCATGCTTCCGGAAAGTCCGTTTTGCGGAGTAGCCGTGCCATTCCGCTTGCCTTCGGGTTCCGTTTCAATGTCACTACTGCTGGCGGAGACGGACTTTTTCTTTTTTTCATAAGCCGTTAACAACCAATTATCAGTTGGAGTTGAACCTTTCATTTTGCTTACCACAAATTTATGTGTGATACTTTCAAGTACAACTCGATTCTCAGATTGATTGGTTATTGTTGTCTCATTCAAAAGTTCTTGAAGTTTACCCGCAACCTCCGGATGCTTAATGAGAATCTTCATATATCCAGCCTTTCTATCGCCCCATACTAAATCAATGGGCGAGAGTCCGGGATAAGTCAACGCTCCTTTTACGACTCCTTCACATGTTTCTTTAAGAAGTGCCTCAGCGTCATTTCCTCTTCCCTCAAACCCGGTATAGACCGTCCCAAAGAAATTTTCTAAACTTCTATNCCCAGATTCTCCCAAGGGATTGTTTTCTCCTCGTTCCTTATTGCCTNCANCGCGTCCGCCAGCATNCGCAGNTTNNTCANCTGNCNCGCNTCCTCNNNGCTCNGNCNGTNCGGNTGNNGCNCTNTGTTTTCTGTCNGCGATGGCNGNGTCGANAANTTCCTGTTTCTCTNTTGCTGTTCCATTNTTGAATANTTCGTTTACTCTGGTTAATATTTCTTCTTTGGTGTCAGGTTTCCCGGTCTCGCTGAAGATGTCAANCGCTCCTGCCGCTGCCTCTCCGGCTGATTTGTTATACATGGCAAGCACCTTCCGCACGTCGCTCGGCTTCGCGCTGTTAAGNAGATCGGCCAGAAGGAGAGTGGTTGCGTCGGTCACCCGGCTCTCTCCGTATTCATCGTCGAAGAGTCCCTGCTGTCGTCCGAAGGGAGACACGGGCATTCCGTCCTTGTAGATCTCCGGCGATGAGGTTCTCGCCCTGAATACGAGGTCAACGGCGGCNGANAGCTCTTTGCCGAGGTCATAGCCNTTCTCNGCGAGTGTNCNGTTGTTGGCTATCTCGTTCAGTCCGAGTATTACGGCCTGTCTCAGTGTCGGCATGGANATTATCATNCGCACTGCGTCNGGNTCNGCCTGAAATATCTTGCCGATAAGCGTNTTCTCGATAAGCTCCTTTCCGGCGGCTGACAGTGCCGTGCCTGTGCGGAGTTCCGGNAGCTGCTTGTCGTTGANGGCTCCTGCGGCNNCGAGTTCNCCCAGTGTCCGNGCTGCNGCCTCTTGNTCGGCATAGAAGTCGCTAAGNCGGTCATACTTGTTGAGNTCGGCCACAATGCGGTTGNATGTCGCNTCGTCCACTATCTTGCCGAGTTTGATTGCCGCCTCCGGCTTCGACTGTGATTTCATNTCNNGAGCATTNAAGCGNGNGAAGGTNTTNGCNTCGTATGGCAAATCCTCATCNGGAACGAAAACGACACGNGGNTGNTTCATGCNNTGCTACCTGTTCAGGNGNAAATCCNTACTTGGCTCCATACTTGCNGAGATATTCCAGATATGCGCCGTCTGTNCCCTGTGTGGCTGCCATGTCNCCGCTCATGGTGCGGTTGTTGCCNGAAAGCACGATGCCGTCCNNGCTGACGATTACNGGNGTCTGCATTGCCCGGCTGTCGTATGCGTCGGCCATGTNATGCACTATCTGCTGTGCGTCCCTGTCTCGCTTATAGTCGCGNTCGTTCACNCTCTGGCCNTGNTTGTCGATCGGGAAACCNTCNGTCGGCTCGAAGGCNTTGTTNACGTCATGGCTCGCTGAGGCGGCTCCTGCCTCNGTCATGACGTAGTGGCCGGTCAGCGTNCTNCCNTCCGGAAGGGTGATTACGTCAGGGTGGCCGTCCACCTTCGNGGANGNGTCCCATTTCTCCTTTATCTTCGGATTGACNGCATGGGTGCCTATGCGCTCCTGCTCNGCCTGTTTCTCGGCNTTGATGCGCTGCTCTTCCTCAAAGCGTGCNACGGCCTCGTCATGGAGCTGTGCGTTTCGTGCTGCNGTCTCTGCCGCNNTTGCNGCGGCTTCCTCGGCCTTGCGACGCTTCTGTGCCTCTTCTATGGCTTGCCACTTGGCAAGTGTGTTCTTGGCGGCCTCCACNCGGTCACGNGCNGCNTTNAGNTCATTNCGGTATTTTGTCATGCCTCCTGTCGGCTTCACTTTGCCGACGGCCTTTTCTGCNGTCGNGATGGCGGTCTTGGCNTTANCNATCTCGGCCTGAACATAGGTNAGNGCGTCCTCCGGTGTGCCGAAGAACTCCGTCGCGGCCTCCCATGCCGTATCTGCATCGACGCTCTCATGTGTCAGAATAGGGTCTCCGGTCTGCTCATCCACCGGGATTCTCTCCAGTGCCGACGGTGCTTTCTCTTCCTCCCGGGCAGTGTCAGGACTCGTAAGATGTACGACCGAAGGGGAGGAAATATCCTCACCGGCATTGTTGCCCTCTTCCGGCCCCGTCAGATGTTCGACCGTAGGGGAGAAAATATTCTCAGGAGAGGCCTGTGTGCCTTCCGTTGCCCTGCGCTGCTGCTCATATTCGTATGCCTCCAACCGTCCGCGCCACTCGTCGCTGAGGAAGTCGCGGCTTTGGAGATCGTCGATTGCGGTATTGAGAATATTATCGTCGAGCGTTGTCGCTATCTTTGTCCCTTCCTCATAGCCTCGGTCGTATTCCTGCANGTTGGGAACGCTTTGAGGCGTTTCCTCTGCCGTTTCNGGGGTGATTTCTTCGTTTTCNCCGGANTTNAGNACNATTTCGTCACTTTCGGGANCACCCTCGGTCGCTNCGTTGATGATTGCNTCCTGCTNNCGGTCTATGNNNNCGTANGCGGATTGNANCTCAATCTGTGGGTCNATNGCNTCNCCGACACTCATTATCTGGTCCGGTGATGTAAACTTGTATTCCCCTGACTCGTCGAGTATGATTACATCGTTGGAAGAGTTGCTCACGTCAACGCCGCTGCCNTCCGGAAACATGGCTACCTCGCCGTTGATAANATAGACCGGCTTGTCGTCTGCCTTCATAGTGGCAGGNATGATTACGNCTCGCTCCTTATGGGTGCGTCGNGCTACCTCTTCTTGAANCCTCTGACGCTTGTCGGCTGCTNCCTCGTTNGATGCGTCAAGNACNCCGTCAAGTGNGGCTTTGGCGTTGATGTAGTAAAGCACTGCNTCCTTCTGGNNNGNNGNAAGCTCNGGATCGTNNANNNNTCNCCANNNANCATCGCTTNNNNTCNGCCANATNNANGCGTCNGCCTCGTCGCCGAAAGCCTCCTCGCAAAGNTGGTGTGCCTCGGTCATGCGAAGCGATATCGCGTCGATCTCGGCCTGNGCCTCCGGGTCGCCCTGCTCAAACCGNCCATACAACTCTTGTGCGCTATCATACGCAGCCTCCGATTGATTTTCTGCCTCAANTACAGTAGCCTGTTCGGGTGTTGCCTCTGTTTGTTCTGATAGCTCCGCATTCTTTTTAGCATGCGCAAGATTGTAACCGCGCGCCTTCATTAGTGCATGAGCGTAATTGACAACAGTCTGAGCCAACTCATGTGACTGTGCATTCCCGGCAAGTGTCCGTACTACATGGGCCACATCCGAATCCTCAGCATTGTCAATGGCACTCTGAATACCACTCCATTCCTCACCATATCTTATTTGACCGATGCGTTCATAGCTCCGAAGTTGCATATTCGCCTTTCTACGACCGACGACATAGCCGCCCGCCTTGATGCCGGAAACGAATCCTCCAAATAGGCCCACTCCAAGTACAATGTCAATTTGCTGATCAGCATCAACCAGATCTGAAATCGAGTTGTCACCAACAAACATGGAGTTGAGCACAATACCAGCTTCTTCCTCGGCAATTTCTCCGAGAGTTCCGTTCCATTGCGCCCGTTTCTCCATCTCGCTGATGGCTTTCCCCCAATCTGAGCCCTTTATACGGCCTATCAGTTCGGAGGTATTCTCAACCACCNCGCCAAGTCCGATTTTGTTAGCAACCGCAGAAGCTCCTTTACCAAGATATTTAGAGATGATGCCGAAATGATTTCCCAACATTTCGGTGTAGTTTTCAATGACGGCGGCACCTTCTGCCTTGGCAAATGCCTCGATTGCATCATGGTCNCCGTCAAAACCTGTCACTTTCCCGTTACCATCTATTATCGGATTACCCACAAAGCGTTGCATGGCATCGGCTACTGTTTTGGGAGCTTGAAGTGTATTTGCAAGGACTGCTGATTGAGCTACATCACCGGTCAGTGTAGCAGCAACTTTACCTAATGCATATTTCTTTGCATTCTTTCTTATTGCATTCTTTCCGAAACGAGCAATTGCGCTTCGTCCGAATTGTCTTACCATTGACTGGCTGAGTCCCGATGCCGGATTAGCTATCATCTCAATCATGAATGGAGCCATTTCAGCTGTTATGGTTGCTGCAGTGTACATGTGTGGCAAACTGCCACTCTGTTCAGCATCTATGTTTAACAACGCGGCATACACCAGATTCTTGTCAGTATCACTCAACGCTATGCCATTCTGTACCTTTCTATCTATTGCCATGAGCTGCTTGGCCATGTTCNACTCCACCATGCCGCCGAGATAAAGATTCTCATCATGGGCGGCATCAGCGAATCCGGCGCCCAGATTTGTCAGGTTGTTACCTACGTCAAACANTCCGCCTAAAACACCCTCGCTTTTCTTAAGTCTATTGGCGTCAAGCCGTNTGAGAGCTTTTGAAAGCACATAGTTCTCTGCCTTGAGATTATGAAGATCGGCGTCCGCTTCCTCCGAAACGGCAGAACCAAACTGCACATTTNCAGACCGCATGATTGAATTGCGTGCCAGACGGCCAAGATTATCAAAAAATCCCTCGTCATCATGCCATTCCATATCAGATGACGCGGCCTCAGCAACTTCAGCATCCTTGGCATACTGACGGCGACGGTTATCCGCCATTCTGTCAATTATGCTTTGGCGAGTCACATCCTCCTGCTTCGACGGATCAAGTCCGTTCTCCTTCATGCGGTTCTCGAACTGATGACGGAGACGCGCTGTGCGAGCAGAGTATTCCGCCTTATCTGCCTCCGAGAAGTCGGTTGTAAGGCTTCCATCAGGCAGGAGCCACTGGGTTTTACGCTGTCCGTCCACCTCGACGACACCGTAAGGCACCGGACCCTGTTCCGAAAGAAGAGGTTTAGCCTGTCCATCTGTTCCTGTCTCTACGTCACTTGAAGGAGAAGGAGACACGTCGGGAGTCAGCCCCATTACCTGAGTGGGTGTACCGGCGAGTTGTGCCTGAAACTTGGCGGCCTTTAGCTTTCTTCGTCCTTCAGGGGTGTAACGTTCTATCATGCGTCGCCCTTGCTCCACTCGTGCCCTTGACCTCGCATTGAAATCCGACATCATGGAGTTGAGGTTGTATGACATCCTGATCTTCTCCTGCTCCGTCGGTTGCCATGTCGGCTGTGGAGTTGGGGTAGGTGTGGAGACAGGCGGTTGTGCTGTCTGCTGAGGTGCTGACTGAGGCTGCACAGGCTTTTCCTGCTTAGGTTGTGGTGCAGGAGCGACAGGAGCATACAGGGCGTTGAAATCGTCCTTGCTCCCTACGTCCAGTCCCATGCCGACGGCCTTGTCGTAATACCAATCCCTATCATCTTGGTTAGCGAGTGAAGAGGTAAACTCCTGTTGGCTGCCAATGTCGTAGCCTTTAGTCTTCAGTTTATCGTACAGCCATTTAATATCTTCGGTGTTGTTAGCCATGATTAATTTCTTCTGCTGGGTGGTACATTATCATCGTTGCCTCGTCTGCTTGGCGGCGTGTTGTCTTTTGACTTAGGTCTTGCCGGTTGCCCTCCCTTCTTGGTCGTTGTGGCCGTCTGGGAAGAGTGACCATTGTTTTCATCGTCTCGGTCGGTTGTTGTCGATGATGTTATGTCCTCTTCCTGCCATGTGCCGTGCTGCTTGGCAAAGCGGTCAGCGGCCTCCTTGGTCCGGAATTTGTGCTCTCGTCCGTTCTCATCCCATGCACTAAACTCATTGGGGTTGCTCCGGTTATGTGCGGCTGCGGAGGCATAGGAAGCGGAAGCGGAGGCTCGCTGCGCTCCTGCTCGTGCTTTTTCCGTCTGCAATTTGGCCTCCTGCATCTGGGGTGCATGCTGAGCCTCGGCCTCGGCTGCAATCGCCTGTTGCTCGGCTCTGTCGGCCTTTCCTTTCTGCTCTCGCTGTTTGTCGGGCTGTAAGAGTGCTTGCCAACTGTGCGCCTCTGCATCGCGCTCGGCCTTCTCGCGTGCAAGCTTCTGCGCTTCATGCTGCGCCCTCATGTCGCGGATCGTCTTGGCCTTGGCGTTCTGAACGTCGCCCAGACGTAGCATATAATTGTTATAGCGGTCAGCGTCGGCCTGTCTCTCGGCCTTTAGAGCCTCGATGCGCTCGTTGACCTTTCCCAGTTGGGAGGATTGGGGATTGTAGGCATTGGGGGCGTATTGGGTCGTAAAGAAGAGATTGGAGAGTGCAGACAGGCCATCGACGGTTGCGGCGATTACCTTCTTGGACTTCTCCATTCTCTCACGCTTTTTCTTCTGCTCCGGGGTCTCCTGATTCACTGCGGCGGCTGCCGCTTTGAGGGCGGCAATCTGCTCGTCGTAGCCCATTACGGCCTCCTGCTCCGACATGGGGGAGGTCGTGGACTCCTGAGACGTTGCAGGTGCTTCCGGGGTCTGCTCGTTGATCTCGTCGTTTGTCATAAGCGTATGGTATGGTGTTAGAATGCACCTGCGATATTCCCGGCGGCTGAGGCTACACCCTGCACGGCCTGAGAAATAGCCTGTGCCTTGCCGACCTCCATGTTGTTCAGTGCCTCGTTGAGTTGAGCGTCGCGCTGCTGATACTGCTGCTCGATTGAATCCTTCCTGCGCTCGGCATTGACGGCTATGTTAGATGTTGCCTCGGCCTGTGCCTGTGCGTTGGCTGCTTTGGTGGCGGCGACACTCTCTTCTGTGCCTCCCATCACTGCGGCGGCTCCTGATGCCGCACGGTTGCGCGACTTGATAGCGGCCTCCGTTCTGGTGAGTATGGCTTGCGCGTCGGCTCTCTGCGTTGCGTCCTCGTTATATCGTTGATCGTACCAGTCCTGATTGGTACGCTTCTGATCTTGCAGGTTATTCTTGACCTTCTTCATTGCCTTCGATGCGCTTATGCCGCCAAAGATGCTACCGGCGATACCTGCTGCACCTCCAATTATGCCTCCGATGAGTCCCATATATGCGTTTATTTTAGATATTGCAATACTTAAAATTCACGCGCTAAATTAATGTCTATCTTTGTTCCTGAGTTTTAACTGTTGCGTCACACGCACAAAATATATATCAGGCTTATGGCAAAAGGATATAAGACAGGTGGGCGGCAGAAAGGCACACCGAACAAAAACAACCCGACGAAAGGGGCTTTGCTCAATCACACGAGCGAATACCTTACACCGCGCCCACAGGTGGACGAGGAAGGGAAACCGAAGGTAATACAGAGGATCAAGTGGGCGAATGGTGACGACGGTCCGTACCGTACCGTCGTGGAGATTCCTGCTGTTGATTCGGACGGCAATCCGCTCGTCATGTCGGATTTTGAATTTGATATGAAGTTCCTGTCTCCGGCTGATCGCGTCGCGGCTGAACTTAAAATTATGGAGTTCCACACTCCGCGCATGAAGTCTCAGGATATAAACATGGAGATCAACATGGGTCCGCGCACAATCGAGGACACATTGAAGGCTCTGTGTGGAGGTGAAGAAGAGGCCGAGGAAGGATAACCGGTCTCGTCTATTTTATCTACTTTAGAACACTGCAAGCTGATTTTTACACTATAATCTGATGATAGAAGGGTGGCTGTCCGTGAGGATCGTCACCCTGACTTTGACCTACAACATCGAGCAATCAAAGAAATACACAGCCAAAATAAAAAAGCTTCGCGTGAGCGCGTGATGGATTAAGAAGTAGGATTGTATCGTCAATGATATTGGTATGAGAAACATCAAGAAGGTAATTACTTTTGGATTTTTGAATCTCATAGAGCTAGAAATAGGAAAATAAAACCCGACTTCGGAAATTCCAAAGCCGGATCAGGAAATTTGTTTGTGTGGAGGGAGAGGAAATAAATCAGAAAATTTTTGGGATGTTGTCAACAGCCTCCTGTTTCTTTGCATCAACAATCTTGGCGTAGATTTGAGTAGTCTTCAGTTCACGGTGGCCGAGTAGCTTACTCACGGTGTAGATATCAGTACCCAACGTAAGCATTAAAACGGCGAAGGTATGCCGTCCTACGTGGAAGGTCACATTTTTATCTATACCGGCTCTCAGAGCCCAAATACGAAGGTTTTCATTTGTATCGCTGGGACAGCGTATATCTCCAAACACATTGTCCGTAGATTTAGCCTTTCCGCGCTCTCCAATCAGCTCAGCGGCTTGTGGCGTGATGTCGAGATACTCTTGGCCACCGGTTTTCTTCTGACGGAAAATAAGCCGGGTCCGTCCATTCAGTTCCGTAACCTCTCCCCATGTCAGCTTTATGATGTCAGATCGACGCAGCCCTGTCAGGCATGAGAAGAGAAACGCACGCTTGATCTCCGGAAAATTGCAGTCAGCGGCCGCCATAGCCTTGACCTCATCAAGAGTAAGGTAGTTCCTTGTCCCTTCCATACTGCTGAATCCTGTAATCCCTCTCATCGGGTTCGTGCGAATGATACCGTCCTCATACGCTTGGCGGAGACAGGCACGAAGTTTGTTGAAGTATGACTGCCTTGAATTTTGCGACAACGGCTTCCTGTTCTGACGTTCTCTTAAGTCACAGCCGAAAGCCTCAGCCTTGTTCTCCAGATAATCTCTGAAACCTTCAACCCACTTAGCTGTGATGTCGGCAAAGGTAAGGTTCTTTCGTGGGTCATACTTCATCAGATGACGGAGACACGATGCCCAGTTGCTGAAATTACCTTTGCTCTCCTTCTTCTTGCGTTTTTCTGTCAGGGCATTGTAGTATTCGTAAAACAACGTCTGCTCCTTGAAGTCTCCCTTGAAGCCATGCACACCGTTCTGAATGTCAACGATGCGCTGCGCCTTAATGGAATTAGCGAGTGCCATTGTCTGTTTGTTGCGCTCCTTGTCTGCCTTCGTTTTCTCCGGAATGAGGTAGAGCTTCAAAAACTCATATTCCCTGTGTCCATTGATGTAGATTGCAAGGTAAAGAGAGACATTTCCATTAGTGAGTGTCTTGCGCCTGATCCTTACAGGCTCTTTGATTGGTGCTGCTGCCATAATCTGTGATGTTTTATACTTGGTACTTTTGGTACTCCGTTTTTGTGAGTACCAAAATAGTACCACAAATATAACATATCCTTAGCATATACACAACATGTGTTTTAAGATTGAGGGATCTTTGTGATAAGATGTAAACTGCTATAAAATATGTGTTTATATGCTATGGATATGCCATGAATATGTTAGAATAAAAAATCTTAAAATATGGCTTACTTTCCGATGCAGAATTTTTGAAAGATGGTTTGGAGGAGATCGGCGGTGGTGATGGTGCCGGTGATGGTGGAGAGGTGGTGGATGGTTTCGCGGAGGTCCTGAGCTATGAAGTCACCGGAGAGGTTTGTATCTATGCCGAAGATAACGCGTTCGAGTGATGCACGGGCATGGATGAGTGCTTCATAGTGCCGCGCATTTGTTACGATAAGGTCTGCTCCTTCTGTTTCCTCAGCTCCTGAATTGGAATGAAGGATCTGCATCAGGGTGGGGAGGTTTTTACCATTCCGGGCAGAAATCGGGATAATTATAGAATCCTCATCAGATTTGGATAATGGCGAAAGTTCACCATTTCCCGAAGATGATAATTCATTATCCGGAAGAATATCAATTTTATTCAGGACTGTGATAAGTTTGGCATCTTCGGGCAGATGTGAAGTGATTGACTCTTTAAGCGTATGGTAATCAGTAGGGGAGAGGTCTGGAGTAATGAGCCACAGGACAATTCGTGCGCGGCTGATTGTTGCATACGAACGTTCAATTCCAAGATTTTCGATCGAGTCATCCGTCTGACGGATACCTGCAGTGTCGATGAAGCGATAAAGCACTCCATCAATCTCAATCGTATCCTCGATCGTATCACGTGTAGTGCCGGGGATGTCGCTGACTATAGCCCTGTTGTCATGAAGCAGAGCATTCAGGAGAGTTGATTTTCCGGCATTCGGTTCACCGACGATTGCTACCGGCACACCGTCTTTAAGAACCGCTCCGGTCGAGAACGACGAGGCCAGTCTGGTGATCTCCTTGAGCAGTGTGTCGGCCAACGTGCGCAATTGGCTGCGTGAGGCAAATTCCACATCTTCTTCCGAGAAATCCAGTTCCAGTTCAAGCAGCGATGCGATTTCAATAAGCTGATCGCGCAAGCCTGAGATACGATGCGAGAAATCACCTCTCATCTGCGAAGCCGCGAGCCGGTGGGCACTGCGTGATGAAGCTGCGATGACGTCAGCAACCGCTTCAGCCTGTGCGAGGTCGAGACGACCGTTGGCAAAGGCTCTGCGTGTAAATTCACCCGGTTGTGCCATGCGGCAACCTTGGCGAATGAGCAGATTGACAAGCTCCCGCTGTATCCACTGCGATCCGTGGACGGATATTTCAACGACATCTTCACCTGTAAATGATTTCGGTCCGCGGAACACGGTGGCTACAGCCGTATCAAGCGGTTCACCGGAATTGTCCGGATCAACGATGTCGCCAAGATGGGCAGTGTGACTTTTGACATCAGCAAGCTTACGGCCATGCCAGATTGAATCTACGATGCTCACGGCATCTATACCGCTGACGCGGATGACGGCTATACCTCCCACGCCAGCCGGGGTGGAGATAGCACAGATAGTGTCAGAATCGAGTAGGGGATACATACCGCAAAATTACAAAATTTTTTCCGGCAATATGCAAATACAGGTCACCGAAATCAATTTCGGTGACCTGCCAAAATGTGTAAGGTTAGAATTGTTGAGTGATATTGTAGTGAATGACTTGAGCTGTCTTATTCATCGGCCTGAGCCTTTTCAGCATATTCTTTCAGCAGCTTGTCCTGAACGTCAGTAGGCACGAGCTCATAGGAAGCGAACTTCATCGTGAATGCCGAGCGTCCACCTGTGATCGATGAGAGAGCGGTTGAGTAGGACGACATCTCTTTCAGGGGTACACGTGCCGAGATCTTTTCGAAACCATTGTCGCTCGACATACCCATGATGATCGCACGACGTCCCTGAAGGTCGCTCATTACGTCGCCCATCACATCGGCGGGCACCATTACGTCCACGTCATAGACCGGTTCGAGAACCTTCGGATTGGCATTTCGGAACGCCTCGCTGAATGCATTGCGGCCTGCAAGACGGAATGAGATTTCGTTTGAATCCACGGGGTGCATCTTACCGTCGTAGATACATACTCTTACGTCGCGTGCATAGCTGCCTGTGAGAGGGCCTTGTTCCATACGGTCCATGAGACCTTTGACGATAGCGGGAATGAAACGGGCGTCGATAGCACCACCTACGATACAGTTGTGGACTATCAGCTTGCCGCCCCATGCCAAGGGGATCTCCTGAGTGTCGCGGACATTCATCTTGAATTCCTGATTTCCGAACTTGTAGGTATCAGGGGCGGCCATACCCTCGGTGTAAGGCTCGATGATCAGATGGACTTCACCGAACTGGCCGGCACCGCCCGACTGCTTCTTGTGGCGGTAATCCGCACGTGCAGCCTTAGTGATGGTCTCACGATAGGGAATACGTGGTTCTTCAAAGATGATGGGGAGTTTATCGTTGTTTTCAACACGCCATTTGAGTGTGCGAAGATGGAATTCGCCCTGACCTGAAAGGATGGTCTGTTTGAGTTCCTTTGACTGCTCTACGACCCATGTGGGATCTTCCTCGTGCATACGTGTAAGGATACCCATGAGCTTCTCGGCGTCGCTCTCGGTGACAGGACGGATGGCACGGCGATACTTGGGTTCAGGGAAACGGATGAAATCGAATCGATAATCACAATCCTTTGCATCAAGAGTATTTCCTGTACGGACATCTTTCAGTTTTACAGTCGCGCCGATATCACCTGCGCAAAGCTTGTCAACCTGAGTCTTGATATTACCGCAGACGCAATAGATCTGGGCTATGCGTTCACGTGAACCGCGAGTGACGTTCTCAAGATCAACACCGGGAGTAAGTGTGCCGGACATAACCTTGAAATAGCTGACCTCACCGATGTGCGGTTCGACAGTTGTTTTGAAGAAATAAAGCGAGAGCGGGCCGTTGCTGTCGGGCTTGACCTCGACACCATCCACTGTTTCAGGAGCGGGCATATCCTCTACGAAGGGGACTACGTTTCCGAGGAATTCCATCATACGGCGCACGCCCATATCCTTGGCAGCACTTACGCAGAACACGGGATAGATCGAGCGATCGATCAGACCCTTGCGTATGCCTTCGCGCATCTCATCCTCGGTCAGATGACCCTGATCAAAGAACTTCTCCATGAGAGCCTCGTCATTCTCGGCAGCAGCTTCGACAAGAAGCTTGTGGAGTTCGTCGGCACGTTCCATTTCCTCAGCAGGAATATCCTCGATGGTAGGTGTACCGCCCTCCGGTCCCCAAGAATACTTCTTCATCAGAAGCACGTCGATCATCGCATTGAATCCTGCACCACACTGGATAGGATACTGGATAGCTACGATCTTGTTTCCGAAATGCTCCCTCATCTGTTCCATCACATTCTCGTAATCCGCCTTGTCGCCATCAAGTTGGTTGAGAGCGAAAATCACAGGCTTTTTAAGCGATTGGGTAGTGCGGAATATATTTTGTGTGCCGACTTCGACACCATACTGCGAATTGATCAGTATGACACCGGTATCAGTGACGTTGAGCGCGGTGATCGCATTACCGACAAAGTCATCCGCTCCGGGACAATCGATCACATTAAGTTTCTTATTAAGGAATTCAGCGTAGAACACGGTTGAGAACACGCTGTAACCATACTCCTTCTCGACAGGGAACGAATCACTGACTGTATTTTTTCCTTCGATTGTGCCACGACGTTTTATAACTCCACACTCGTAAAGCATAGCTTCAGCAAGTGTGGTTTTACCTGAGCCTTTGCTACCAAGCAGGGCTATGTTTTTGATTTCGTTTGTCTGGTAGATCTTCATATCAGTTCTGGTTTAGTTTTAGGTAAGAAGTTTGGTTTGCGTTTGAGGACAGAGGTTGATTTGTTTGCTATCAGTCCCTCCGGACAATACTTTTTCCAAATCGACCGCAAAATAGTAATTAATTTTCGTTTATAAGCTTTCTAAACATGTGTTTTACAACATAAGCTGTCATTTTAATCCCTGTACCGTCCCCTCATCGGCCATAAATTATTATCTTTGCAGTGGATTATCCACCTATGTATATAGATTCATGAATATTGATAAAAATAAACCTTGCCTGATATCGCTGCCGAGGATCTACGATCCACGCGGCAGTCTGACTTTCGTTCAGGACAATGATCAGATACCCTTTGAGATCGCCCGCTGCTACTGGACTTATGATGTTCCGGCCGGAGAGGGCCGTGGAGGACATTCGCATCGTGAGGCCGAATCACTTCTCGTAGCGGTCAACGGCTGTTTCAACGTTAACCTTTACGACGGATTCACATGGATGACCTATACGCTCAACAGGCCTTTCGAGGGATTGTATATTCCGCCGGGTTACTGGCGTACGCTCGATAATTTTGCCTCCGGTAGCGTGTGTCTCGTAATGACTTCAATACTTTACGATCCGGATGAATATGTGCGCGATTACGAGGAGTTCAAACGTCTTGCCATTGAAAGTGACCGCCGTCTATGAGATATCCGTTTCTTGATCTTGCGACGGTCAACGAGCCGTATCTCGATGACCTTGCCGCCGCTGCCGAGCGCGTCATCCGTAGTGGCCGTTACATCGGAGGCCCGGAGGTTGAAGCCCTTGAGGCAGATCTGTGTGCCATGACCGGAACGACGTATGCTATCGGTGTGAGCAACGGACTCGATGCCTTGCGTCTGATCCTAAGGGCTTATAAGGAAATGGGCGTGATGAAGGATGGCGACGAGGTGATCTATCCCGCTAACACTTATATAGCATCTGTTCTTGCCATTACCGATAATGGCCTGACTCCTGTCCCCGTCGATATTGACGAGCGCACGATGAATCTCGACACTTCGCTGCTCGAATCGGTCGTCACTGACCGCACACGTGCTATAATGACTGTCCATCTCTACGGGCGTGTCGCATGGGACGAACGTCTTGTCGAGACAGCTCGCCGCCACGGATTGAAAATCATTGAGGATTGTGCACAGGCTTTGGGCGCAAGGACTCTTGCCGATGGGCTGCATGGGTCACATCATGCCGGTGCTCTCGGCGATGCCGCAGCCATAAGCTTTTATCCGACAAAAAATATCGGTGCTCTCGGCGATGCCGGTGCGGTGCTTACTCACGACGAAGAGCTTGCACGGACGGTGCGTGCGCTTGCCAATTATGGAGCAGACCGCCGCTACCATAATATATATTGTGGTTTGAACTGCCGTCTCGATCCTATTCAGGCGGCCATGTTACGGGTGAAACTTCCACATATCGCCGATGAAAATGCTGATAGGTTCGCGCGTGCGCTGGCCTATGGACGTGCCATTGACAGGCAGGATATCATTCTTCCGGTGATGAGCCGTGAGGTCAATGACCATGTGTGGCATCAATATGTGATAAGAGTACCTGCAACCAAACGTGAGAGCTTCATGTCACGTCTGGCGGAGCAGGGGATAGGTACTGACATCCACTATGCAGTCCCGCCGCACAGACAGCCATGTTACTCCTCCATGCCTCATGGTCCGCTTCCTGTTACCGACAGACTTGCCGGCGAGATAGTCAGTCTTCCGATCGGGCATGGGATCTCTGTGGCTGATGCCGCCGAGATCGGGTGTGTAATAAACAGTCTGGAATTTTAAAAGATTATTTTTGCAATGTCAAATACAAGAAATAACGGACGGAATCCACAACGTAATCGCCGTAATCCATCCCCCGCGTCAAAACGCTTTGTCAATCTTTTGCGTCTGCTTGTCGTCATTGCTCTTTTGGGCGGTTGCGGCTACCTTTTTTCGCATCTTGAAGGCCATGTTCCGGTCAAGACGGAAGCTCCCGAAAATACGCGTCCGGCAGTAACAAAGCATAAGACATCGTCACATCATGAATCCTACAATGATTTGATGGCCGTAAAGACCAACCCCGATCTGAAGGAGATCACCAAGAGTTATAAAGGGATGGATCTTTCGTTCAATCCGCAGTATCACATACCCAACTGGGTGTCGTGGGAACTGACCGGAGCTGAGACACGCGGAGAGATCACGCGCACAAACAAGTTTTTTGCTGATCCGGAGGTCGAAGGGAGTGCGGAGACATGGGATTACAGTTATTCGGGCTATGATCGCGGTCACATGGCTCCTGCCGGTGACATGCGGTGGAACAAGGAAGCGATGGAGCAGACTTTCTATATGACCAACATAGTTCCGCAGGCCAAAGCCCTCAATGCCGGAACATGGAAGAACCTTGAGGAAAAATGCCGTCAGTGGGCGGCGATCGATAGTGCAGTGTATATTGTCTGCGGTCCGGTCATTGATGGGAATCCTATAGAATACATAGGTGACTCGCGTGTCTATGTCCCGCGTAAATTCTTCAAGGTTATCATCTCGCCATACGCAAACCCTGCGCGTGGCATAGGCTTTATAATGCCCAACGAGAAGGTGGAGGGCGGTATGCAAGCTTGTGCCGTGAGCATTGATTCTGTTGAGACCCTGACAGGACATGACTTCTTCTCTTCTCTTCCGGATGAGATTGAGGATGAGATTGAATCGCAGTGTGATTTCCATTTCTGGAGCACATACTCCAAGCGTAAGGCAAGAGTCAGGAGATAGATTCCACGAAAATTTTCAAGTGCGGTTTTCATTATCGCATCCTTTTCAGGAAATTGAGGTTTTAACTTTGCAGCAAAAACAAAGTTAAAACCTCTTTTCAGTATGAAAAAGTCCAGATCCTCCTCTGTAACTTCCGGTCGGCTTCCGGTTTCTGCCAGATTTTACACTAACATGCTTGAACGAATCGCCAACTCCTGTAGTGCGATCAATAGGCAGGAGTTGTATGATGAAACCGTAGGTATAATCCGTGAATACCTCCTTGACGGAATTGTACCGGATACGGAATGTCGGACAGAAATCATTCTGATTTTCACACTGCTACGACCGGAGATTGATAAAGCGATGGTGCGGTCAGCTGCCGCACGCCGCAGAAAATTTGCTAAATCCGTTGTGAAAGAGACGGCTGGATCAAGGAGAACGGAAATTGGCCGGGTTACGACCGGTAGTGAAATTGAACATCAATCAACTGTGAACGATGGTATTGAATCCGGAGGACTTGACTCAAATCCCGAAGACGGTCCGCGGCTTAACCGGTCTCAGCGTCGGTTGGTCAGGCAGGAACTCCGGCGTGCCGGACGTAAACGCAACAAACCCTTGCAGATGCACTGATCGAATGCATAGCAAGGGTTTGGTATAAATGATGCAATGCCTAAAGCTGATTGCAATGTTCTTCCTTACGACTTGTTGGCACGTTTGCGCTCGATTTCATCAAGAATGATCTTACGCAGACGGATATGGTGAGGAGTGACTTCGACATACTCATCCTCCTTGATATATTCAAGAGCTTCTTCGAGTGAAAAGACCACAGGAGGAATGATACGGGCCTTATCGTCAGCACCGCTTGCACGCATGTTGGTGAGTTTCTTTGATTTTGTCACATTGACAACGATGTCATTCTCCTTGGCATTCTCACCGACAACCTGTCCGGCATAGACTTCTTCCTGCGGGAAGATGAAGAAACGTCCGCGATCCTGAAGCTTGTCGATAGCGTAGGCGTAGGCCGTACCGCTTTCCATTGCGATCAGTGAGCCGTTTGTACGGCGTTCGATGTCACCCTTCCAAGGCTGATATTCATGGAAGCGGTGAGCCATGATGGCCTCGCCAGCGGAAGCGGTGAGCACGTTATTGCGCAGACCGATGATGCCGCGCGACGGAATCAGGAATTCGATGTGCAGACGGTCATTCTGTGTCATCATCGACACCATTTCGCCCTTTCGGCGGGTCACCATATCAATGATCTTCGAGGAATATTCCTCCGGAACATTTATTGTCAGCATTTCCACCGGTTCACACTTCTGACCGTCGATTTCCTTGATGATTACCTGAGGCTGACCCACCTGAAGTTCAAAGCCCTCGCGGCGCATGGTCTCGATCAGGACGGAAAGGTGGAGCACACCTCGACCGAACACAGTCCAAGTATCCTCGTGATCAGCTTTGGTCACACGGAGAGCGAGATTACGGTCAAGTTCCTTTGTGAGACGGTCATGAATGTGACGGGATGTGACGTATTTACCGTCTTTTCCAAAGAAGGGGCTGTCATTGATGGTAAATGTCATTGACATTGTAGGTTCGTCAATGGCTATGCGGGGGAGCGGTTCGGGATTATTGATGTCGGCCACGGTATCGCCGATTTCGAATCCTTCGATTCCGACAAGCGCGCAGATATCGCCACTCTTTACCGATTCCACCTTTTTGCGCCCCATGCCTTCGAACGTATGGAGTTCCTTGATGCGTTGGCGCACCACCGAACCATCTTTCTTGCAGAGCGCGATCTCCATTCCCTCGCGCAGTTCACCACGATGGACACGGCCGATGGCTATACGTCCGACGTAGCTGCTGAAATCGAGCGAGGTGATGAGCATCTGTGCATCGCCTTCGAGAACTTCAGGTTCGGGGATGTACTCGATGATGGCATCAAGCACGGCGGTGATATTGTCGGTCGGCTGGGTGTAGTCCGTGCTCATCCATCCCTGTTTCGCCGAACCGTAGATAGTCGGGAAGTCGAGCTGATCCTCGGTGGCATCGAGGTTACACATTAGGTCAAACACCATTTCCTGAACCTCGTCAGGACGGCAGTTGGGTTTATCTACCTTGTTGATCACAACTACAGGTTTCAAACCCATCTGAATGGCTTTCTGAAGCACGAAACGGGTCTGGGGCATCGGGCCTTCGAAAGCATCCACGAGTAGCAGACAGCCGTCAGCCATATTGAGCACTCGTTCGACCTCGCCACCGAAGTCGGCGTGTCCCGGAGTGTCAATGATATTGATTTTGTAACCGTTATAGTTGATGGATACGTTTTTCGAGAGGATTGTTATGCCTCGTTCACGCTCAAGGTCATTGTTGTCAAGAATGAGTTCGCCGGTTGACTGGTTGTCACGGAAAAGCTTACCGGCCATGAGCATTTTATCCACGAGGGTTGTTTTGCCATGATCGACGTGGGCGATGATGGCAATGTTTCTAATCTTCTGCATTGTCCAAAAATTTTTCGGCTGCAAAGTTACAACTATTTTCGCAAACGAGGAAACCGTTAAAAGATTATTGTTGTTTCATTTCCGCTATATGGATATGAAAAAGCCGTGAGATTATGTTTTACTCACGGCTTTTCATCCAGCATTGACTGTTGTCGGGGAAGTAATTCTGTCGGATTATTCTATAATTACGTTCCAGCTGTAAGGCTGTCTGACCAGACATGTACCGTTTATCGGCCATTCGGTTTTTGAGTTTGGCTGGCTCACAGTAGTCGTGAAAGGAACGCTCACATATTGGTAGATTACCTCAACCTGAAATTTTAGCGTCGAATGTGGTTGGAGATCCAATGTCACACTGGCATCCTTAGGATCGGCTGCAGAATGGTAAGAAATGGCCTCATTGAGATAGATTCCTACTGTCTCGCCTGTATTAAGCGACCATTTGTCTCCGACATACCAAGGCACATTGATGAAGCCCGTCACGTATTGCATCCATGACTGATATGGTACTGGGATGATCCTAACCGTTGACCATGTGTCGTATAGAGGATTGACAGTGACCGTAGTGGGGGTGTCGCCGTAATTGTTCGCTGTCATTTTTTCGGTCAGCTTCTTTTCAGTAGCTGCCTCCGCATTATCCCAGTCATATTCTATGGTGGCAATATTCATCGGATATCCATGCGTAACCGTGATTTCAGCTCTCTGCATTGTGTAGCCGTAATCGAGTGACATCGTGACATGCAAGTCGTTCAGACAAGCGTTGTCGAGAGATGTGATTGTGAGCTTGTCACCTTTTATATTCACCGTCATTGTGAACGGAGGGGCGGCATAAACGATTTTTGCAACATCCGACATATTCCTGTCCGAAGATAATTCGGTTCCATCGGCCGTAAAAAAGGAAATGGTAGCGTCTGCACATTCATCATTGGTAAATGATATGTCCTTTAGACCCTTTGGCGTGAAGTTGATGGTTTCTGATCCTCCGTTGCCCTCAAGGTTGATATTGCTTTCAAGCGCGGGCAGTTCGGGAGTATCGTCTTTATCATCTGAGCATGACTGAAATACTGTCATTCCGACCATACAGAGCATGATCAGGGAAAATTGTTGGATTTTCGTTGCGAAATACATTTATGAAGGGGAGCTAAATAAAGGGAGAAGTTAATACATCTGATAATCTACGGACAGCACCTGAAATTCCGTGCGGCGGTTGATCTGATCGGCCACTTCCTGCTCTTCAGGCGAGAGACTTTCGATGAAGGCTTCATCAAGCGTCTGTCCTTCCTCGAACTGAGGAAATTCTCTTGCCAGACGTTTGGTGATGGTCATAGGACGGGATTCACCGTAGCCCTGATATTGGAGACGCTCAGCCGGGATTCCGGCTGATATCAGGTAATCGACCACGCTCTTGGCACGGCGTTCAGATAGGGCGATATTATATTCATCCGATCCTTTACGGTCAGTGTGCGATGCCATTTCGATGGTGATATTAGGATTGTCGCGCAGCATCTGCACCACTCCGTCAAGAGCTTCGCGCGATTCGGGACGCAGGGTAGCTTTGTCGAAGTCATAGAAGATGTTGTCAACGATATTCGGTTTTGTGACCGATGCAAGTATGAAGTCAATGCCATACTCCGCATCCTCTTCCGCATCGTCAGATGTAAATTCCTGCTTGGCGTTGAGGTAACCTTTCGCACCGGCGAGCATGACATAGCTTACCCCTCGTTGCAGGGGGAATGAAAATGATCCGTCGTTGCGCGCCACAGCCTTCTGATTCGATCCGTCGTTACCCACGATGCGGATTACGGCGTTTGGTACAGGCTCTTCATCCTTGTCCAGCACCCAGCCGGAGATGAGTATTTTGAGATCCGGAAGCTCGAAAGAGTAGAGATGGTCATATCCGCGTCCGTCACCACGGTTGGAGCTGAAATAGCCCGCTTCCCTTCCGGGGGTAGCGAACGTTATACCGAAATCATCACCCTCGGAGTTCATCGGACTGCCGAGATTTTCCACGAGCCATCCGCCTGAAGGGGTGAGGGTAGCCTTGAAGAGGTCGAGTCCGCCGAGACCGGGATGGCCGTCGGAAGAAAAATACATTATGGAGTCCGTCAGCATGTAGGGAAACACCTCGTCGCCCGGAGTGTTGATGGCCTCACCGAGGTTTTCAAGACTGCCGGCTCTCTCGCGCAGATTGATGCGCCAGATGTCTTTTCCACCCTGTCCCGGCATGTCGGACGTGAAGTAGAGATAGTTTCCTGACGGGCTGACGGCCGGATGGCCGTAGCTTGATATTGTATCATTCGTGATTTCAAATTTCACCGGTGCGCTCCATTTTGCATCCGAGCGGGTAGAGGTGTATATATCAACTCCTGTATTGCGGTCAGGAGTGCGGACAGAACGCGTCAGATACATGGTCGATCCGTCGGGTGAGAAAGAGACAATGCCCTCGTCCCATTCGGTGTTGAGTTCGCCTTCGACTGCCTCCGGTCTCTGCCACTCGCCGCGTTCATTCTTGCGCACCATCCACACGTCGCTCCGCTTCATGCCTGTGATCTCACTGCGTTTTGTTCCGGAGACTTTTTCATTGGTGGTGGTGAAGTAGAGGACATCACCGTTGAACATCGGGGCGAAATCCGAACGGCGTGAGTTGAACAGACGGGCATTCTTGACCACATGACGTGTTTTGTTGCGTTTCAGTTCCGCGCTCTTGCGTGCTCCTTCAAGTTTGCGGCGCGCATGGTCATCATCAGGCCATTTGGCCAGATATTCCTCGTAGGTGTTGACAGCCTGCGTGTAGTTGCCCTGACCGTGCTGTGCGTCAGCAAGACTGAGCAGCAGTGTTGAATCGGGATACCCGTAGCGCAGAGCATTCTGATAGGCGGCTGCGGCACGTGCGTCTTGACCGAGGCGTGTGTAGCATTCAGCCATTTTAGCCGCTACCTCGGCGCGTTGCTGCCGTTGGTCACGCGGGTTAAGTTTATTATATATCTTGCGGTAAGTCTTCTGGGCATCGAAATATTCGCCACGGGCCAGTTGCTCGTCGGCGACACTCATTTTTGCCCCCGAACAGGATGTGACAACTGCTCCGCCGATCATGATGCAGAGACTGATGATATTGATTTTAAAGTGCTTTCGACGTGTCATTGAGTCGGATAGTGGAATTATATAGAGTTAACGATAAAAAGTTGAGAATATTTTATTTTGGAAAAGAGGGGAAATGATTGTATCTTTGCGTAGTTATTACGCACCCCTCCGTTAAGCCTTGCATGAATCAGGAAGACAAGCGCGAGTGCAGATCAAAAACTGATTATAATTGTCAAATCTTTAATTTAAATCAATATACCGTATAATTATGGGACTTTTTGAAAAACTTACTGCGAAGGCTATCGCAAACCGCCAGCGCATCGTCCTCCCCGAAGGCAACGAACCCCGTACACTCACAGCTGCTGACAATATTATTGCCGACGGCATTGCCGACATCATCCTTATCGGTGATCCCGCTGAGATCAAGGCTAAGGCTGCTGAGCTTAATCTGGCTAATATCGACAAGGCTACAATCATCAATCCTGCCGATGAGGCTGTGATCGACAAGTATGCTCCTATCTACTTCGAGCTTCGCAAGAAGAAAGGTATCTCTATGGAGGATGCCCGCAAGGTTACTGCCGATCCTCTTTATCTCGGCTGTCTGATGGTCAAGGCAGGTGATGCCGACGGTCAGGTTGCAGGTGCGCTCAACACCACAGGCAACGTCCTCCGTGCAGCTTTCCAGATCATCAAGACAATGCCCGGTATCGATGTCGTTTCCGGTGCATTCGTGATGGTTCTTCCCGAAGGTCTCAATTACGGTACTGACGGTCTTCTCATCTTTGCAGACTGTGCTGTCATTCCCGAACCCGATGCAGCCCAGCTCGCACAGATCGCCGTTTCAGCCGGCAAGACCGCGCGTGACATCGCAGGTATCGATCCCCGCGTCGCAATCCTCAGCTTCTCAACCAAGGGCAGTGCCAAGCACGAGCGCGTTGACAAAGTCATCGAGGCTACCCGTATCGCCCACGAGCTCGATCCCAATCTCGAACTTGACGGTGAACTTCAGGCCGACGCAGCTCTCGTTCCCGCTGTCGGAAGTAGCAAGGCTCCCAACAGCCAGATCGCAGGCCGTGCAAATGTGCTTGTGTTCCCCTCGCTCGAAGTCGGTAATATCGCCTACAAGCTCGTGCAGCGTCTCGGTGGCGTAGAGGCCGTAGGTCCCGTTCTTCAGGGTCTCGCAGCTCCTGTCAATGACCTTTCACGCGGCTGTTTCCCCGAAGACATCTACAAGACCATCATCATCACCTGTAATCAGGCCATCGGTCTCAAAGGCGAATAATTTAGATAGAATACAGTAAATTCCCAAAACAATATAATAATGAAGATATTAGTATTGAACTGCGGTAGCAGCTCGGTAAAATATAAGCTCATCGACACCACCAACGATGCAGTCCTTGCCGAAGGTGGAGTTGAGAAAATCGGTCTTCCCGACGGTTTCCTTAAATATAAGAAAAATGACGGTTCGAAAGCCGTGCTTGAGCTTGGTCTCATAGATCATAACGGTGCTGTTCAGGCTATCCTCAACATACTCACCGATCCCGTTGAAGGCTGTATCAAGAGCTACGAAGAGATCGATGCCGTAGGTCATCGCGTGGTTCACGGTGCTGAGAAGTTCAGCGAGAGCGTGCTTATCAACGATGAGGTAAAGGATATGATCAAGCAGTGCTACGATATCGCTCCTCTCCACAATCCTGCCAACATGACCGGTATCGAGGCCATCACGACACTCATGCCCTCGACTCCGCAGGTTGCTGTGTTTGACACCGCTTTCCACCAGACCATGCCTGCCAAATCATATCTCTACGCACTTCCTTACAAATATTATGAGGAGGACGGTGTACGTCGTTATGGTTTCCACGGCACAAGCCATCGCTATGTGTCACAGCGCGTCTGTGAATTCCTCGGTGTCGATATCAAGGATCAGAAGATCATCACCTGTCATATCGGCAACGGTGGTTCGATCACTGCTGTCAACGGCGGTAAGAGCGTAGATACGTCAATGGGTCTCACACCCACCGAAGGTCTCATGATGGGTACGCGCGTAGGTGATATCGATCCGGGTGCTCTCGTGTATATCATGCTCAAACATAATCTTTCTGTTACCGATCTCCAGAAGATCATCAACAAGGAGAGCGGTATGCTCGGCACTACCGGCATTTCAAGCGATATGCGTGAGATCGAGGCTGCCATCAATGCCGGTAACGAGCGTGCGAAACTCGCCCTTGACATGTATGAGCAGCGCATCATCAAGTACATCGGTGCGTATGCAGCAGAAATGGGAGGTGTTGATATCATCGTCTTTACGGGCGGCGTAGGTGAAAATCAGGTTTCACTCCGTGAGGCAGTCTGCGAGCCTCTTGCTTTCATGGGTGTTGAACTTGACAAGGAGATCAATTCCGGTCTCCGCGGTAAAGAAGCCGTCATCTCCACTCCCGCATCAAAGGTTAAGGTGGTCGTTATCCCTACTGATGAGGAACTTATGATTGCCCGCGATACCGAATCAATTGTTTCCAAGAAATAATAATGCGATATGATCAGCCGGAGAATCCCCAACAGAGGACTCTCCGGCTTGATTTATAGATAAAGCCGGATTGTTTGAGGCATAATCTGAACTCTACACTAAACTTAAATAATGCAAATATGACAAAAATCAGAGCAGCTGTGGTCGGCTATGGCAACATTGGCCGTTTCACTATTGAAGCACTTGAGGTAGCCCCCGATTTTGAGATTGCGGGCGTAGTCCGTCGTAACGTATCGGAAATCCCTGCTGAGCTTGCAGGTTATAAGGTCGTTACCGATATCAAGGAGCTTGGTCATGTGGATGTGGCTATCCTTGCCACCCCTACGCGTGAGGTTGAGAAATACGCTCTCCAGTATCTCGCAATGGGTATCAACACTGTCGATAGCTTCGACATTCATACTTCTATCGTGGATCTCCGCCGTTCACTCGGTGAGGCTGCACGCAAGGCAGGCCGTGTGGCAGTGATTTCTGCCGGATGGGATCCCGGAAGTGATTCTATCGTCCGCACACTCATGGAGGCTGCTGCCCCCAAGGGTCTTACATATACTAATTTCGGCCCCGGTATGAGCATGGGCCACACAGTTTGTGTAAAGTCAAAGGCCGGTGTGAAGAACGCGCTTTCAATGACAATGCCCAAGGGCGACGGTATGCATCGCCGTATGGTTTATGTGGAGCTTGAACCCGGAGCGACACTTGAGGAAGTTACTAAAGCCGTCAAGGAAGATCCATATTTCGCTTCCGATGAGACCCATGTTATGGCGGTAGAGAGCGTTGATGATGTTAAGGATATGGGACATGGTGTCCACATGGTGCGCAAGGGTGTTTCAGGTAAGACACAGAACCAGCGTTTTGAATTCAACATGTCGATCAATAATCCGGCTCTGACCGCACAGCTTCTCGTTGGTGTGGCACGTGCATCAATGCGTCTCGCCCCCGGAGCTTACACCATGATCGAGATTCCTGTGATCGATCTCCTTCCCGGCGATCGTGAGGAACTCGTCCGCCACCTCGTTTAATAGAATATTATAGCAGATTCAAGATTTTGGATTTGGTATAATAAGCCCAGAAATAAGTACGCCCCACGGAATTTCATAATCCGTGGGGCGTAATCTATACTCTACACTCTCTCACAATAGCCCGAAATGGCGGAATGCATTTATGATACCGTGGTCAGTATCAGCTGTGGTAATATAGTCAGCCGCCTGTTTCACTTCCGGGTCAGCATTTCCCATCGCTACACCTATTGCGACGTGGCGGAGCATTCCAACGTCGTTTCCTCCGTCGCCGAACGCTATCGTGTCGGCTAAAGGAATGTTGAAATGTTCGAGCATTTTATCTATGCCGACACTCTTATCGCTTCCTTTCGGGATTATATCGCAGAAATAGGGATTCCAGCTGGTAGGCTCACATTCGGTGAGTACTTCTCCAAAAATTCCACTCTTTATACGGTCTTCCTCCGTGCCGAAAGCCATCATCTGGACCACATCACGTCCCTTCAGCGTATCAAGTTCGCGCACGTCAATGTGGGCCACGCGCAGGAGCTTCATGACATGGCGTACGCTGTCATCAATCCGGTTTATAAAGATGTCACCGGCTGCGGGTATGGCCACGAGCGGTAAGTCTGATCTGTGGGAGAAAGCAATGATGCGGTCTATATCATTCATCGGGATTGTACGCCGGAAGATAGTCGTGGTCTTGTCGGAAAGCAAGCATATAGCACCGTTGACAGTGACATAGCCGTCAAATTCCGTATCGCCGAGATTATCGATCCATTTCAGATGGCGGCCGGTGGCAATGAAAACTTTCACACCGTTTGCGCGGACTTGCGCTATTGCCTCCTTGACCTCTTCCGGGATGCTATGTGTACCGAACGGGACAAGAGTGCCGTCGATGTCGAAAAATATAGCCTTGATCATAATACTTGCGTGCTTGTTTGTCTAATCGGATGCAAATTTAGCCAAAATTTATCGTTTCGCGTACATGTGACACTTTTATTCATGAATGATGAGACAACAATGCACTGACAATCATCGTTTATTATATTAACAGACATCTGTTCTTCGCTTGAGGGATTTGTGGAAATCTATCCCAGACAGAGAACGGATACACTCATGTTTCGTAAAGCTATTCTGAGAACTTTTTCACCCGCAGCATCACAGATAAATGAAAAGAATGCTACTCATAGTCGATCCACAGGTCGATTTCATAAACGGTACACTTCCCGTACCGGATGCCGAAGATGCCATGAACCGTCTTGCCGATTACATTGCGTACTCTGACGGACTCTATGTCCATAAGATAGTTACGGCTGACCGTCATCCCTTTGATCATTGCTCTTTTGAGGATCGGGATGGAAGTTGGCCGCGCCACTGTGTGCATGATACCGTGGGAGCAGCCGTTTGGCAACCGCTCTTTCCGCCATTATACCTTACGCATGGCAAGGTGACCTTTCTCTATAAAGGTGAGGATAGGGATGCCGAAGAATATTCCATCTTCAAGAATCCGGAAGCTGTGAGAATGGTCAGTCGGATAATTGATGAGGAGGGTATTGAGGGAATTGATATCTGTGGTATCGCAGGTGACATTTGTGTACTTGATACACTGACGGACGGTATCGGGCTGTTCGGTAAGGATATGTTCCGGGTGCTCACATCGTTTTCGCCTTCGATTGACGGCGGTAAGAAACTTAATCATACAATTGAAAACTTCCAAATCTCATGCGACAAATAATCACACATTTTACAGACGATGATCTCTATAAGTTCACAATGTGCTGTGCGGTAATCGACAACTATCCGCGCACACAGGTGAAATACAGTTTTAACGACCGCGATCACACGGTCTATCCTCCGGGATTCGCCGATGCTGTCATGGAGCAGATCGCTATGCTTGAGAATGTGGTGATAACCGATGAGGAGATCGCTTTCATGCGTCGTCGCTGTTCCTATATCCCCGCTTGGTTCTACAGCTATCTCAAGGGTTTCCGTTATGACCGCAGGTGGGTCAAGGCTACTCAGGATGACGAGGGACATCTAACAATCGAATTCGAGGGATGTTGGAGCGACACAATATTGCTTGAGGTAAAGGTACTCGCCATTGTTTCCGAACTCTATTACATGATGACCGGTCAGCTCTCCGGCATAGACTATGATGATTATTACAGCAAGTCATTTGCGAAGGCTCAGCGTCTGATTGCAGCCGGATGCAAGTTCAGCGACATGGGCACTCGCCGCCGGCTCTCATTTGAATCGCAGGATGTATGCGTGAAAGCGATGAGTGACTGCTGTTTATCTGCGTCAGGACCCGGTAAATTTGTAGGTACAAGCAATGTCTATTTTGCCATGAAGTATGACCTTATCCCTATAGGGACTATGGCCCATGAGATCATCTGTGCGATAGCCGGAATGTATGGACCGCTGATGGCCAATCATATCGCCATGAATGTCTGGTCCAAGACTTATCGCGGAGCACTCGGTACATTCCTATATGATACATACGGCTGGCGAATATTCAGCCTGAATTTCTCGGAGGACTATGCCAATATGTTCAAGGGATTGCGCGTCGATAGCGGTGACAACCGTGAGCAGCTTGACCTGATCGTCGAAAAGTATCGGTCGCTTCACATTGATCCGCTCTCGAAACAGATCATATTCAGCAATGGTCTGAATGTGGATGAAGCTATAGAGATTCAGAACTATGCTTCCGACAAGTGTCAGCCGTCATTCGGCATAGGCACACACTTCACGAACGATTTTCCGGGCATAAAACCGATGAATATAGTAGTCAAGCTTGTTGCTGTAAAGATCACTGAATCATGGCCGTTTTATAGTCTGACATGTAAACTGAGCGAAGACAAAGGAAAATATACTGGAGACGAGGCCACAGTCCGCCGGTTCATGGACATACTCCACATCGAACCACTACCCGAAAAGTAGAGCTATACTTCCGGATACAATAAGCAATCCCGCTGATCAGAATGTCGGCGGGATTGTGTTTAAGCGGGATTGGATTGTTCGCGCTATGCGGTAGTGACCGTTGTCGTTAGGGTGGAGGAGATCCATCTCACTGCTGTGGAAATATCGTCCGTGATTCATTTCCATCGGAAACAGTCCGCTCTCTGAATAGAGATCGATCACGGGAACTGACCAAAGCGTCGCAGCTTCACGGAGGGTTGAAATATATGATTCGATGTAGAGTCCCTGTCCGTTGGCATAATTCTCGTCAGGCTGTACGTTTTTGTCGTTGAATTTCGCATAGCCACGGTGGATCGGGGTCATAATGATGATCTGTTTGTCGGGGTAGTTGTGTTTGAGATACGACATCACACGGTTGATATTTCCTGTAAAGGTGGAGTCGTTCATCAGAAACTCGCGGTGCTTACGCAGTTCCATCTTGCCGTTCACATTGACGCTGTCCATGGTTTCTGTATAGAAGTCACCTATAGGGATGCTGTGGTTGTAGTCATTGGTTCCCGCCCAGATGATGATTGCATCAATTG
The DNA here is from genome assembly GCA_014801945.1 of Bacteroides sp. Lineage (GTDB taxonomy): Bacteria > Bacteroidota > Bacteroidia > Bacteroidales > Muribaculaceae > Duncaniella. Next base: position 94,818 of record JAAVDF010000025.1, on the reverse strand, counting down.
AATCGCCTACAGCAGCATTCATTTCCTCAGCTTTCTTGTAAATTCCATCCCATTTGTAGCCGCTTCGCGCAAACACATGGGGATGGATGCCCATAAGGGTCTCCAGATATTTCCAATAATGCTTTTTTGTAGATTTATTCTTAGGATCGGTCATGGAGTCACCGAGGAAGGCGACATGCTTGCCGGCCCACGGGGTGGAGAGATTGATGTCCGCTTCAGGGACGTTGACGACTGGTGCGTGAGCGTGACCGTCGTGAGCGGAAACTGACAGTCCTGCCGACAGGAACAGAGAAATGGCGAGAGTAGTGATTGCGGGAAATTTCATGGATGTGAAATAAATTTAGAAAGGTAGGGGGGACGGGAGAAAAATAAAAAAAGGTAGCAGGACTATAAGCCGGGTTATGTCACTGCGGGACTTCTGTCAGGGACGAAGCCCTGAAGGTTGCCGCCGTGCCCGTGTCATTTATCTAATCGGTGCCTCGCTTTGCTTCGGCACTCCAGCAGCCTACCCCCCGGCAATGAGCGAGCAACCCATTGTTAGTGTCACCGTAAAGACGGTCTGACATGCTAACGCGCCGGTATATGTGGCCTTGCAACCCATAAGACGTGCGGCATACCGTGTCGCCACGATACCCGGTGGGCTCTTACCCCACCTTTTCACCATTGCCTGACCTCCCGGAAGGGGAGACGGGCTGTTGTTTTCTGTCACGTTACTCTGCCGTCACCGACAGCTTACTGTTAGAAAGTATGGTGCTCTGCGTTGCCCGGACTTTCCTCTTGCCGCTCCGGAGATCAACCTCCATCGGCAAGCGACACAAGCATCCTGCTACCGTAAGGACAAAGGTACATAAAATTTTTAAGACCTTTGCCATTTAAGGGGATTTATTGTACTTTTACAGAACGAAAAGCTATTTTTTATCAAGCTATGACATTTGCCGACGTACTTGTTCCTGTCCCTATTATGGGAAGTTTCACATATAAGGTTCCAGCCGAGATGACCCAGACGATCAGTGTGGGTCACAGGGTGATCGTCCCTTTCGGTCGAAAGAAATTCTATACCGGAATCGTGACCGGACTGAGCAATATGGGGCCGGAGGACTATGAGGTCAAGGATATCGCGTCGGTGCTTGACAATCGGCCTATCGTAAGGCATCCTCAGCTTAAATTCTGGCAATGGGTAGCCGATTACTATCTCTGCACACCCGGAGAGGTGATGAGGGCTGCGATGCCTGCCGGACTGAAGGTGGAAAGTGAGACTTTCATCATGCCTAATCCTGATTATGAGGAGCGTGAGGATGACCGCCTGACTCCCCGCGAGCTTGCTGTCATGGAACTGCTTCTCGGAACTGATAAGAAAATGCCTCTCGATCTGATCGGTAAGAAGACGGGGTTTGCAAATATGGCAGCTGTCGCCAATGCCCTTCTTGCCAAAGAAGCCGTGATGATCTCCGAGAATCTTGTCGAGCGTTACCGTTCACGCAAGGAAACCTATGTCCGTCTGAAGATAGAGAGGGGTGATACCGAGGCTTTGCATAAGACTTTTGACAGTGTGAAAAGCGGTGGTAAGCAGGAAAAGGCCCTTCTTGCCCTGATCGAACTGTCGGGTTTCATGCGTCAGGGTAACGAACTTAATGAAGTCACGCGTACGGAGCTGATAGAGCGTGCCGGAGTCACTACGACAGTCGTGGCAGCAATGGCAAAGAAAGGTATTGTGGAGATCTACACTAAGGAAGTGAACCGCTTCAGTTACTCCGGTCTTGTCAGCGGACAGCTTCCGGTGCTGACTGATGCGCAGGGGACGGCTCTTGATGCGATCCACAAATCATGGCTTGAAAATGACGTGACACTGCTTCACGGAGTGACATCGAGCGGTAAGACGGAACTGTATATTCATCTGATCGACTATGTGATCCGCAATGGACGGCAGGCTCTTTACCTCGTACCGGAAATTGCGCTTACCACACAACTGACGGCCCGCTTGCAGAGGGTCTTCGGTGACAAAGTAGTGATCTACCACTCGAAGTTTTCCGATAACGAGCGTGTGGATCTCTGGAAGAAGCTGCTTGAGTCATCCGAGCCATGTGTGATCATAGGTGCGCGTTCGGCTGTCTTTCTGCCGTTTGCTTCACTGGGACTCGTTATTGTTGATGAGGAACACGAGAGTGCGTACAAGCAGCAAGATCCTGCACCGCGCTATAATGCACGCGATGCCGCCATAGTGCTTGCTTCGATGCATGGTGCAAAGACACTTTTGGGTAGTGCGACCCCGTCCATCGAGACTTATTACAAAGCTAAGGCCGGACGTTTCGGACTGGTGGAACTGACGGAACGTTTCGAGGGAATGAAATTGCCTGAAATGCGCATCATCGACATGGCTGATGCCAGAAAAAAGGGGCTTGTGACAGGTACTTTCGCATTCGAGACGGAGAGACTTGTCAATGAGTCACTCAAACGCGGGGAGCAGTCGATACTTTTCATCAACCGGCGCGGCTATGCTCCGATAGCACGCTGCAAACTGTGTGGTTATGTCCCCAAATGTCATAACTGTGACGTATCGCTGACATATCACAGACATTCCGACAAGCTGATCTGTCACTACTGCGCTACGCCTTACGCCGTGCCTGATGTCTGTCCTGCCTGTCAGGAACCGGGCATAGAAGTGCTCGGCTACGGAACGGAGAGGGTGGAGGAAGAGGTTGAATCGCTCTTCGGCAATGCTAACATTGCAAGAATGGATCTCGATACAACCCGCAGCAAGGACAGTTATGAAACCATAATAGACAATTTTTCGAAAGGTAAATCGCAGATACTTGTCGGAACTCAGATGGTCACTAAGGGACTGGATTTCGACCGCGTTAGCACGGTCGGTGTCGTGAATGCCGACAGCGTGATAAACTTTCCGGATTTCCGTTCGGCCGAAAGGGCTTTCAACATGATCGAACAGGTGGCAGGAAGAGCCGGGAGACGCAACGACAACGGTATAGTGGCCATTCAGACATACAATCCTTCGCATCCGGTGCTCTCATTCCTACTCGGACATGACTACAACGGTTTTTATGAATTTGAACTGGAAGAACGAAGAAAGTACAATTATCCGCCATTCGTGCGTGTGATCTATATCTATCTGAAGCATCGTGATCAGGCAGCCGTGTCATCGATGGCCTTTGAGTATGCCTCACGTCTGCGTGAGCTTTTGGGAAATCGTGTCAGCGGACCTGACGAGCCATACGTGTCGCGGGTGCAGTCGCTTTATATAAGACGTATAATGCTGAAGATTGAAAACAATGCTTCGATAACCAAAGTCAAGAAGTTGCTCAACGACGTCAGGATAGAGATGACCAACCGGAAATTACTCTCCGGAGCGGTGCTTTACTACGACGTCGATCCAATGTAGCCAATAGCATAAGGGGACGGCTGCGAATGCACCGATGATGTCGGCGATCGCGTCGGCAATATCACCGCTGCGCCCTATGTGCATGGCATTCTGTATAAATTCGACTGCGATGCCAAAGACCGAAACAATGGTTGCAGCCACGAATGATTGACCCAATGTCAGTTTTTTCCCTATACGGTAACGTTCAAAAATGAATGTCAGTGCCAGTCCGCCGAACATACAGCAGTGAGCCAGTTTGTCAGCACCGGGGAATAAAGGAATATCCTCCTCCCCGAACGGTTTGGGGAGGAGGGTAAGGTAAAGTATGACGGCTGCCACCGCCAGCGTCAGCTGATAGGGTGGAATCCATCGGAAATATTTCATCTGTCGGGATGTGAAGGATTAGTGTCAGGTATGCTGATTATTTTGCAGCCATCAGACTCTCGTTGAGCATTTCGCGGTAAGCCATCAGGCCATCCTCCGAAAGCTCGACAACATTGCGCACACCGTCGATACCGGGAACGGACACGTGCTTTTCATCGATGAAAGTGAAGAGTTCACGGCTTTCACCTGTAGGCAGGGCGATGTTCCAGCTCTGTTCGTCGGCGTTGAAGTCGAGGCGCACCACTGATTTGTCGTTTTCCGAAGTGATGGTGTAGCCTTTACCATCGCATTCTACTATGTAACGGCCATCCTTTCCATCAATCACCTTCTTTCCTGCGGCCATAGGATTTTCGCCACTCCAGAATTCGATGGAGTTGAGAACGAGGATATCGGCAAGAGCTGCCACTTCATAGACCGGGAGCGGAAACCAGAAAAGGAAGAACACGAGCTCGTTGACAAATTTATTGTCGATCTGATTGTTCCAGCTTAGGAGCTTTTTGGTAAGCGAGAAGTTTCCGATGCAGGAGGTGGTGAGCATTGAGCCGCAAAGGGTGAGCACGATAGCTACCGGGAATACACGTTTTTTCATTAGGGTAAATAAGTATAAGATGATGAGTAAGTGGCGTATGAGGAATGAAGTGATGAATGACAGCATGACCGGTAGCGACTGTTCGACTATATGACGTAAGATCAGGCTATGGCCTTGGTCTTTGCCCGGTTGTAGAAGGCATAGATACGGTTGACATAGTCATAGGTCTCACGGCCACGCGAATAACCGAAGCGGACAACGGGATCTTTATAATACTTTGGATTTGATTTCCAAAGGATGGCTTTTGCCACGTTGCCGTCCCATTTCTGAGGATTAAGGCCATACTTCTTTGCAAGATTTATTGCATCGTTGACATGACCGAGACCCGAATTATAGGCTGCAAGTACGAATTTCTTACGTTCATTCTCGTCGGGAACTTTGGGCGTAAGTTGCTTGTCGAGATCATTGAGAAGTTTAAGAGCCGTTTCGACAGCCACGTCGTTTTTCATGACACTCTTGGCCGTCTGTCCGTAGCCCTTCGCTGTACGCGGCATAATCTGCATCATGCCTCGCGCACCTGCCCATGAAACTGCAGTGGAGTCAAACTTGCTTTCGACATAGGCTTGAGAGGCCAGCAGTTTCCAATCCCAGTCGTAGTCCTCGGCATAGCGTTTGAAAAGGTGGTCGAAAGGAGACACGCCGACACCGTTTGCAGCGTAATACTTTGAATTGGGATCGTTCTTGCTAAGCTCGAAATAACGTTTCAGAAGTTGTGCCTGTTCCTGACGCGGATTCTCGCTGTTGAGCCAAGCGTTGATGCTGTCACCAAGCCAAGCTTTGTCAGGCGCGACAGCCCAGCTTGAACGCTGCTCGAAGCTCAGTGGGAGGGTGATGTCGAGATCGCTGTAGTAGGTCTTGTTGATGCGGGCGATATCACTGTCAACCACCGTCAGAGGAATCTTCCCTTCGCTCACCATTGCAATGAGATCCTCGGTGATGAGGGTGTCGCGGTCAACGGTGTGGATGTTTATACCTCCGCCAACTTCCTGATTGAGGTTGCGGATACGGGCCTCATACTTTGACTCGGATTCGACATAGACATCCTTGCCTACCAGATCAGTCACATCGGTGATAAGCTCTGTCTCTCCCTTTTTAGGCTGCACAAGCACCTGAGTGGTTATATTTTCAGGTCCGCAAGGCACGACACGGTCTTTATATTCAGCCGTGACAGGGACTTCGTAGGCAATCAGATCGACGTAGCCTGAATCAAGCATCTCGACCGCACGCGAAAGCGAAGGAGCAATCTCCATTTTCAGGATCATGTCCTTGTCCGCAGCGAGAGCCGTGACAAGTTCGAAATCATAGCCCATCTCCTGACCTCGGTAAATAAAGTAGGCTTCAGGACTGTAGAGAGTGGCTACGCGGAGAGTATCCGGAAATTTATGCGTTTCATCGGACTGGTTGTCCGAGGCTGTTTTATCGGAGTTACCGCCACACGAGAAAAGCATCGATGTGAGGCTCAGAGCGGCAAGTACGGAGAAAATTCCTCGTTTCATAGAGAATCGGGTGATATTAAATAGTTAATATTTAGGAATCATCGAGGGGCTTCTCTCCGTCTTGCAACGGTATGGCTCAATATTCGAAGATTCCGGCTTCTGATTTAATGGTCAAGCGGTTGGATTCAGCGTCCTCGACACGTCCTACTATGCGCGATTCGATTCCGAATCCGGCTGCGATCTCCATGACCTTCTCAGCTGCTTCAGGACGGACGTAGATTTCCATACGGTGACCCATGTTGAACACTTTGTACATCTCGCTCCACGGAGTGCCGCTTTCCTTTTGGATAAGTTCGAACAACGGAGGAACGGGGAAGAGATTGTCCTTGATGACGTGTTTGTTCTCGACGAAGTGAAGGACTTTTGTCTGCGCACCGCCTGTGCAGTGAACCATACCGTCGATCTCGTCACGCATCTCGCTGAGGAGCTTTTTGATAACGGGGGCGTATGTGCGGGTAGGCGAGAGGACAAGCTGTCCGGCATTGAGACCTGTACCGGCGATTTCCTCGGTAAGTTCCTTTGAACCGGAATATACGAGTTCGTCGGGCACAGCCGCGTCGAATGTCTCAGGATATTTCTTGGCGAGATATTTCGCAAATACATCGTGACGGGCTGATGTGAGACCGTTACTGCCCATACCGCCGTTGTAGCGATCCTCGTATGTCGCCTTGCCGAAAGAGGCCAGACCAACGATCACATCACCGGCCTTGATATTGGCATTGTCAATGACATCGGCACGACGCATGCGGCAGGTGACGGTTGAGTCAACAATGATAGTACGAACGAGATCACCGACATCGGCTGTCTCGCCACCGGTAGAATAGATGCCGACACCCATTTCACGGAGAGTGGCGAGAAGTTCCTCTGTTCCATTGATGATAGCCGATATTACCTCGCCGGGGATAAGGTTCTTGTTTCGACCGATGGTGGAGGAAACCAAGATGTTGTCAGTGGCACCGACGCAGAGAAGGTCATCGATATTCATTACAAGTGCGTCCTGCGCGATTCCTTTCCATACGGAAATGTCGCCCGTCTCACGCCAGTAGGCATAGGCAAGCGAAGATTTTGTTCCTGCTCCGTCGGCATGCATGATGTTGCACCATTCCGGATCACCGCCGAGGATGTCGGGTATGATTTTACAGAATGCGTGAGGGAAGATGCCTTTGTCCACATTTTTAATTGCGTTATGGACATCCTCCTTGGAGGCTGAAACACCGCGAAGATTATAACGCTGGTCACTCATAATATCTCTTGATTGAAAGTTCAACAATTGTGAGGAGGGTATGGTTTGAATTAAATTTTTGCAAAAATACAAAAAAATAGCGAAACATCCCCTACGGAAACGGTTTTTTAGACCGGAATCCGCAGAGGATGCTTGTATCATTTTCTGTTGTCCACGCTGATCAGACCGGGATAGAGAGCATGGGGATGTCGGAATGGAAGAGGAGTTTGTGGGCGAGGGTAGGATTGAAGAGACGCGCAAAGATATTTTTACGTGGGGTGGGGACTACGATCATGTTGACGTGAAGTTGCTGATCGAGATTCTCAAATTCCTCCATTTCATGGGATAGCGACAATGTCATGGTCTTGAACGTATAGGCCGGATAGTTTTTACGACAATAATCAAGGAGGTTTGTGATGACTTCCGGGTCGCCCTGCGGTTTCTTTTTAGTAGGAAGAACCGTGAGAGTGACCGACAGTGAGGTTTCGGGGAAAATCCTGTAGAGAGCGTCAAGCGCGAGGATATCCTGCTGACGCGATGCCGCGAAATAGATCACTTCACGTATCTCATCCGTGCGTTTGAAACGTAGAGATTCGGGAACTGTAAGCACGCATGACCGACAGGTGTCAAGAACTTCAGCCGTGACACTACCGAGCATTGCGCGATTTTGCTTATTAGTTCCGCGAGTGCCCATCACAATGAGGAATGGATTATGGGAGGAGGCGTAGTTGTTAATGACTTCCTCCGGTAATCCTTCAGTGATATCGGAGGAGAACATTGCTGGAGGGATGACTCCGTCTTTTATCTTTTCACGCAATTGGCTTTCGACTTCCTGCATGTCCTTACGACTTGTTTCAGTGAGTAGCTTGTCCTCCTGCATCTGTTCGATGACATCGGCAGTGGTGTCGAATGTCATAGTATCGGAAAGCTGCATTGCCGCACTGTCGGCCATGATCGGATCGCAGAATGAATGCAGGAGCTTTATGTGGGCCTTATGAAGCGATGCGATGTGGAATGCAAGGAAACATGCTTGGATCGACGATGTTGAGAAGTCGATCGGGACAAGTATCTCCGGGCCACCAGCCGGACATTGTTTTACGGCTGAAGGGGAGAAGATCTCAATGTTTTCAATCAGTCGCAGAGCCATCGGGAGGTCATTTTCGTGAATACGCACTCTGATACCTGACGATACGACAGGAGTCGTGAGGTTGACATTCTGGAGCACTACGCTTATGCCCTCGCATTCGAGAATATTCTTCAGCTGATGCGCCTTCTCATAAGTGTGTATGGCAATGGTGATGAGTCTGTCGTTCTGCATGTCGTTAGAATTGATGATTGTGATTTGTCGGTAGAATGACTTCTACAGTTTTTATATTTTGACTTATAACTATAGAAACAATTGAAAGGACAAAAAGTCGTTGGCAAGCAGCGCACTTTTTGTCCTTTCGCGATATTTTACCGATCGGAAAAAGAGTGGGAATTATTCCCTGATTATTCCTTGTTGGCCTGAAGGATTTCAATAGCCATATCGTAAATGGTGGTGTCATCGAGGACTACAATACCACCGTCGGGACCCGGCTCGATGTGTACGCCACAATTCTTGCCGAATTCATAATTTGTGCCACCGAAGTAGTTTCTGACTGTCTGTGGAGTGACGTTGAGTTTATCGGCTATCTGACGGATTGAACCATCGGGCAGACTGTCCTTGATGAGGCGGAGGTCATTGAACGAAATAGTTTTAGTCATGATACTATAGGTGTTTGGGGGGTTAATACTGAGGTTGGTTATATGTGGGGTATTTCCACGTCACTAAATTAGGGTTTAATTTCTATTCAGGCAAATAAATGAAGAAAAAAAATCTATGTTATACAACACTTTCTCTTCACAAACCAGCCTTAAGGGAGAATAACCTTTTGACCTCCAATGGCTAATGACTTCGGGGTCAGATTTTCTCAACCGCAGCGGCATTGATCCATGCCCTGTGAGCATTGTCAACCTGAACATCATACCATAGAGAATTGATTGAATCCGTTGTCGAACGAACGGAGTCAAGGATTTCAACCCGTGTACCTTCATGGAGGAGCATTGCCTCCTGAGCACGATCCTTAGGGACACGCGGAGTGGTTGAAAGTATGGTTGATGGAGAGGTGATGATGGCAACATTGTCGGCTGTGGCAATAGCTGCGGAGCGGAATGCGAAATAGATGAAGCAGAGACAGCCTAAGAGTGTGAGAAAACCTCCGAAAAATCCTATTTTGCGCAAGGTGACCGCTCCTGAAAAAGCGTAGGTGAGACCTCCGATGAGAGTGAGGACAAAACATCCAAATGCAAGCCATGCCCAGACGTTGGAACGGGCCGAATTGGCTGCGGCATCAAGAGTGTTGCCAAGGAATGTGCCGCGTTCGCCGGGTCGGTCTGCGATGCGGGCATTGACAAACTCAAGATTAGTACGTGCATCATTGAATGTAGGGTCGAGACGAAGGGCACGTTCGTAAGCGAGAATCGCTTTGCCCATCTCACCGAGACGGTAGTAACAGTTTCCGAGATTATATTGGAGCGTTGCCGATGTGCCTTCGGTGGCTATGGCATGGAGATATGTATCGGCAGCTTCCTTGAAGTTGTCGGCTGTGTAGGCAGAGTCAGCCTGCTGGATCAGTGTCGATTCTGACTTTGCATAAAAACAGCAGGCTACAGCAAGTATGAGGGTGACGAAATATTTCATTTTTTGTTGCTTTCAAGTTGGTTAATGGCATTAACACCGCGGTCATAGACACTGTCCATACGGTTTGAGCTGTCAGGGGTATAACGAGCCATCTCGCAGTCATCAAGGACTGAGACAATGGCCTCGGCACTCGCTTCGGAGTAACCCTTGGAGGCAAGCGTGGCTGAGATGTTATCGCGTGAAAGCTGTGAGACAGGCATCGAAAGCTTATCGGAGAGGTAGCCCCAGAGTGCCTTCAACATCTCTTCGTAGAAGCGTTCGCTGTCACCTGACTTCATGAAGCCTTCGGCTACGCGGAGACGACGATGGGCCATCTTGCTGGCCTTGGCCGTGCGACGACCGATGACATCGGCATTCATGCGGGCTTTCCGGCGGTTCACAACCGCGATGATCACAACAATAACAATGAGACCGATGTACATGAACCAATACCACGAGCTGAGGACCACTATCGGGTGAGTCATTGATGGATTCTTGTCGCCGAGATAGATGTGGCGGATATCGGAATTCTTATTCTCAACATCCTTCTGATCAGTGGTGACAGGAGCGGAAATTCCTTTGGCTACCTTGATGGGATATGTGGGCGTGTTAAGTGTAACATAATTCTTGGTCTGCGGATTGAAATAGACAAACTTGTCACTTCCGATTGTGAAGTCACCGACGCTTTGAGGGACGAAGGTGTATTCGACAGTCATGCTACCGCTGACATCGTTGCCGCTGACGGATGCTTCGATGTCACTCTTGGGAGTGTATTGCTCAAATTCAGAGGGGAAGTCGATGACAGGTTCTTTGACATACTTTATATTACCCGTACCGCGGATGGTATAGATAAGGGTTGCCGGATCGTTCGTACGGAATGAGTTGCCGACAAGACGGCTGTCAATAGAGAATGTACCGACTGCTCCGGTAAATCCTTCAGGCTGGGGCTGGGGGAGGGGGAGAATGTCGATGGAGGCAGAGTTGGAGTTGACCTTGATCTTGGCTTCCTTGGGCTGACGCACTTGGAACATGCCCATGTTGACATTGTCATACTGCACGACAGAGATATCATAATTACCGGAGTTGATGGTCAGCTTTCCGCTCTTCTGCGGGAAGATTATACACTTTTTCAGGACAGCGGTCATGTAGTTCTGTCCATTATAGGTCTCCATTTGGTTGAGAGTCGGCTGGAGATCCACCTCCTGAATCAGAAATCCGTCAAAGGCGGGCTGACGTGTCGGGAGGAATGATGAAATGCTGTACTTGGTATAAAGTTTGATGGTGCATCCGATGGCCTCCTGCTCGTAGGCTGATGACTTCGACAGGATGATCCTGACAAATACGTCGTCGTTGTTGACACGGCGACCGGCAGCCTGAGTATCGACATCGTTCACATCAACCGGACGCTGCGATGCAGGTGTGTTTGCAGCATCAAGATCAAGGACGGCAAAATTGACCGGTTTGGTGGTCATCCGTTTGCCGTCAGCCATGATGGTCGCTGCGGGGATGGTAAAGTTGCCGGCTTTGTCGGCCTTGTAATAATATGTGTATTCAGTCACCGTGTTCGATGAGCCTTTTCCGTTTATCACCTGATAGCTGTGTGACGTGGAAACGGCGGGTCCGTAGAGCAGCGTACAGCCATTGATCTGTGATACCTTCAGGTCCGAACCATTTGCGTCGGTCAGACGGAAGGTGACAGGGAAACGCTGACCCTCGTGAACTCGCGTCGGGGGCTTGACGGTGAAACTTACTTCCGCCTTGATCGCCGGGACAGCGACCAGTAAGGCGAGTAATATTGATAGTATGAAACGTTTCATTCAGTTGTCTGTTTGAGTGAGGGTGAGTCGTTAGTTCAAATGTTACCAAGGATTAGTGACAGGGCGACGTGAAGGAGCACCGTTCTTCTGCTTCTCGGCGTTGACACGCGCTCTTGTCGCATTCTCTTCATTTTCCATAGCTTTGAGGATCTTTTCAGCATTCTGTTGGCTTATGCCGCTTTGTTGCTGCTGTTGCTGCTGCTTCTGGTCAGGCTGCTGCGGTTGTTGTTGCTGCTGCTGATCCTTCTGGTCATCTTTGTTGTCCTGATTCTGATCCTGATTTTGGTTTTGATCCTGTTTATCCTGATCTTTCTTGTCCTGATCCTGATTCTGGTCTTGGTTCTGATCCTGATTTTGATCCTGATTCTGCTGTTCCTCCAGACGCTTCTGTGCCAGACGCAGATTCTCGCGTGCTTTATCATTGTCAGGATTCCTGCGGAGAGCATTTTTGTAAAGTTCGATGCTCTTTGCATAATCCTGACCGTTGAAAGCTATGTTGCCGAGATTATAAAATGATTTTTCAGCGATTGAAATATTCTCGGCATCGCGTGTGAGGTTTTGGAGTATATTCATCGCCTCTTTCTGAGTTTCACCGGAGGCAGAACCCTGACGCAACAGGGATGCAGCGAGATTAAACTGCGCGATCTCGTTCATGGCGTTTTCCTGAAGGGCCTTACGGTAAGCTACCTCGGCTTCGGCATAACGCTCATCATTGTAGAGCTTGTTGCCCTCGACAATGTAGTTGCGCTCGTTGCGTGTGGTCGTAGCTTTGCTTTCTGCCATTACAGGCATGGCGGCCATCATTGCCAAAAGCGGGAATAATATCTTTTTCATTTTTTGTCTCCTTCCTCTTCTTTAGTGAAGAAACGATATCTCTTGAGCCAAGAGATCTTGCGGGTGACGGTGATGGAGTAGATGACGAGCAAAATCAGGGTAATGAAGGCAAAGATAGGGAACTGTTCGCTCGCCGGTGAGAATGATTTGCGCTCGAAATCACCCTGCTCAAGTTCATCCATCTTTTCATCTATGGCTGTAATGGCTGAATTGGATGCACCGTTGACATAGATACCGTTTCCGGCCTTTGCAATCTGTGCGGCGGTCTCCTCGTCGTGACGTGTCACTACTTCTTCGCCTGTCATAGGGTTGATCATGTATGTTCCCTTTCCGATAGGGATGCGTGCGCCTTTAGTAGTTCCGAGACCGATGACATCGACCTGAATACCTGCACTCGCCGCACGTTTTGCAGCCTCGACCGCATTATCTTCAAAGTTCTCGCCATCCGTGATCACCACAATGGCTTTGCCCATATCATCCGTCGGAGTGAATGAATTCATGGCCATTTCAAGAGCAGAACCGATGGCAGTTCCCTGAGTAGGCACCATATCTGTCGTGATTCCGTTAAGGAACATTTTGGCGGATATATAGTCCGAGGTTATTGGGAGCTGTGTGTAGGCATCTCCGGCAAACACGATAAGACCCACCTTGTCATTTGTCATCTTGTCGATGAGCTTCTCAAGGATGTGTTTGGCGCGCTGCAGACGGCTGATACCATTATCATCATCCGTGGTTGATGCAAGCATTGAGTTCGATACGTCCAGACAGACCATCACTTCGATACCTCGTGAAGTCTTGGTCTCTGAAGCGTCCGGTTCGAGGCCGCCAGTGGCACGTGGACGAGCTATCATGAACACCATTGCCGCAATGACAAGGAGTGACAGGACCATCTTGACCCAAGGCATATATTTTGACACCTCAGGCATAAGGGCCTCGATCACTTCCGGACGTCCGTAGCGCGCAAGTTTACGGCGACGTGTGTAACGTGCCCAGATAAATAGAGCGGCTACTACCGGGAGCAGGAACAGCAGATATAATAAATGTGGATATGCAAACGAGATCATAGAGAAGTTATTTAGGGAATGGTCCTGAAAACTGTGTAGCGGAGGAGGACTGCAAGGCCGAAGAGACTGAGAGCCGCGATGGCCCACGGGAGATAATCATCCTCGGTGCTTGTGAAGTTCCTTAGATCCATTTTGGTCTTTTCAAGACGGTCAATTTCTGCGAATACATCCTTCAGCACATTATTGCCTGTTGCGCGGAAATATTTTCCGCCTGTGGTCTCGGCAATAGTTTTAAGTGTGGCTTCGTCAATTACTACCGGGAGGTTAACATATTCGATACGACCGAACATGTTTTCTTGCGGATAGGGAGCGGTGCCGTTTGTGCCGATGCCTATCGTATAGACTTTGATGCCGAGTTGCTTTGCAATTTCAGCTGCGGTTATCGGGGCTACGTTGCCGGTATTGTTCGAACCGTCCGTGAGGAGGATGATGCTCTTGGATTTTGCCTTACCGTCCTTGATACGGTTGATGGAAGTCGCAAGACCGTCACCGATGGCTGTGCCGTCCTGAAGCATACCCATCTTTATGTCGCCTATGTAGTTGGCTATGAGCGAACGGTCAGTAGTCATCGGGATTGCTGTGAAGCTTTCTGCTGCAAAAATAACCACTCCGATATTATCGCCCTCACGACCGGCCACGAATTTCGCAGCCACATCCTTGGCTGCTTCAAAACGGTCAGGTTTGAAATCGCGCGCCAACATACTGGTCGATATGTCCATTGCGATCACGATGTCCGTACCCTCGACGCTCGATGTGTTCCATGAGTCACGTGTCTGAGGACGTGCAAGAACCATGATCACACAGCCTATTGCTGCGAGCTGGAGAATAAAGAGAATGTGGCGCATCGAAGCGAGGAGCGATCGCGGTGCTTTACCGAAAGCCGACACAGTCGAGACCTCCATCGAAGCGAAGAGTGAACGCTGTTTATAGATGTACCATGCTATCAGCGGTATGAACAGCAGGAACAGCCAAAGGTATCCGGGGTTTGCCAGTAACATTGTCGCTTAATTATGGTTTTTGGGTTGGGTTTTATCATTTTTATTGTTGTCAGCTATATCGACGGCACTATCCTCAGCAGGTGCGGGTTTCGGTTTGGTGTCCTCGACAAACTGCATTGCTGAATTGAATGCGCGGATATTATCATCGGGGAGAGGACGGACCTTTGCAAACTTGACAAAGTCGGCAGTCTCAAGCACACGTTCCATATTCTCCTTGGAGAGACGCGTCTCCTCGTTCGCATTGATGGTATTGCGGATCTGTGTGGATGTCATCTCCATAGCGTTGATGCCGAAGCGTCCCTGCAGATAGATGCGGAGAATATCGGTGAGGCGGGTATAGAATTCCTTTTCGCGTCCGCTTTCGCAAAGTTTCTCCGACTGCAGACGGTTAAGCTCGTCAACCGCTTTCTCGTATGGCGGAACAGGTTTCGCAACCGGTGCAAACGGATTTTTGCGGTTGCGGAGCAGGTAATATGCGTAAGCACCACCGCCAAGTACGATTATTACTGCAAGAATCCACAGGCCATAGTTAACCACGAAGTCCGGGAGATAGTCGATGAAACTTCTGTCAATGTCGGCCACATCTGCATAGTCATGTATGGTTTCAAGGGAATCAACCTCTACGGGATATACTTTCAGCACCAGACGGTTGGAGCGGAAAGTATCGTTGTTCACGACATACATTATCGGGTTCATCCGATAGACACCGGAGTCAAACGACTGGAGTATGATGTCCTGTTTGACTTCAATTCTGCCGTTGCCGAGCTGGGTTGTGTCAGCTTTCAGAAGCTTGAGGATCTCGACTTTGTCACACATAGAATCCTTGGGGATAATAAGGTGGCCTTCGGGATTTTCGGGTGCGACAAGCTCAAGATGCAGGGGTGTGGTGCGTCCCATCAGCAGGAATGCTGAATCAAGGCTTAGTTTCACGCTCGGATTCTGTGCGAAAGCCGATGTCCCTAACAGGGCGGTGAGACATATTAGAAGTATGCGTAGGGGTCGAAGCATAGACTTGAATTGAATATTTTATTTATGACAGCCGTTAGGGCCTGATAAGGAGAAGATGTAAAAGCCGATATGATAGGTGGGGTGAAATAGAGAATCTTTTCAGCGTACACCACGATTTTTGAACAGTGCCATCAGCGAGCGGGCAAAGTCTTCATCTGTAGCAATTGAGGCATGATCGACACGGCATTTGCTCAGGGTGGCCATCATGGCCTGCTGGCGTTCGTACCACCATTTCCCGTATGCCTGACGGGTATGTTTAGAAGACGTGTTCACCCAACGTGTGCCTCCGGTTTCAAGATCCATCACTCTCATCAGCCCGACGTCGGGGAGAGAGGTATCACGCTTATCATAGACCTGTATGGCTATGATATCATGTTTGTTGCATGCCACCTGAAGCTGACGCGTGTAGTCATGACTGTCAATGAAGTCGGAGATCACGAATGTCGTGCAACGTTTTTTCAGCGCATCGGTGAAATAGCGCAGGGCCACGCCGATGTCCGTACCGGAGCTTTCGGGGGTGAAGTCGAGGAGCTCACGTATGATAAGAAGGATATGTTTCTTTCCCTTTTTCGGAGGGATGAATTTCTCGATCTTGTCCGAGAAGAAGATCACACCGATCTTGTCATTGTTGGTGATGGCGGAGTAGGCGAGAGTAGCGGCTATTTCAGCGATCATTTCGCGCTTCTCTTCACCGACAGCTCCGAAGAGACGGCTGCGTGACACGTCAATGAGAAGCATTACCGTCAGCTCACGCTCTTCCTCATAGACCTTGACATACGGATGGTTGTGACGCGCGGTGACATTCCAATCAATGTCACGCACATCGTCGCCATACTGATATTCCCTGACTTCCGAAAAGGTCATGCCTCGGCCTTTAAAAGCCGTATGGTACTCTCCCGCAAAAATGTTTTGGGAGAGACCACGCGTCTTTATATCTATTTTTCTAACTTTTTTAAGTAGTTCGTTGGCTTCCATAGGGAGGACTCGGAATGATAGGGGTTAACAAGGATCAGGGCACCTCGACCTTATCGAGGATCTCAGATATAACCTGATCGGTAGTGATATTGTTTGCCTCGGCTTCGTATGTGAGGCCGATACGGTGACGGAGGACATCATGACACACCGCACGCACGTCCTCAGGGATCACATAGCCACGTCCGCGGAGGAAAGCGTAGGCACGTGCTGCCTTTGCGAGACCGATGGATGCACGGGGTGATGCACCGAAGCTGATCATACCGGCGAGATCCTTGAGGTTATAGTCGGCCGGATTACGTGTAGCGAACACGATATCGACGATATAACGTTCGATCTTTTCATCAAGATAGATTTTCTCGACGATCTTCTGAACCTCGATGATTTCCGAGGGATGAAGCAGGGGATGGACTTCGACTTTCTCGCCTGAGATGTTTTGGCGGATGATGAGTTTCTCTTCCTCCTTTGTCGGATAGCCGATGATGACTTTGAGGAGGAAACGGTCCACCTGCGCTTCGGGGAGGGGATAGGTACCTTCCTGTTCGATCGGGTTCTGTGTAGCCATCACGAGGAAGGGCTCGTCGAGCTTGAATGTCTTCTCACCAATTGTCACCTGACGCTCCTGCATGGCTTCGAGCAGCGCGCTCTGAACCTTTGCGGGGGCACGGTTGATTTCGTCCGCGAGAACGAAATTGGCGAAAATAGGACCACGTTTGATCTGGAACTGCTCCTTCTGGACGCTGTAGATCATAGTACCGATGACGTCGGCAGGGAGAAGGTCAGGAGTGAACTGGATACGGCTGTATTTAGCATCAATGATCTGTGCGAGAGTCTTGATGGCAAGAGTTTTCGCAAGACCGGGGACACCTTCAAGGAGTACATGGCCATTAGAGAGAAGTGCGATGAGAAGTGAATCGATCAAATGCTTCTGACCGACAATGGTCTGATCCATCCCTCGTGTGACGAGATTTATAAAGTCTTTCTTTCCCGCTACGAGGTCGTTGAGTTCGCGGATATTTACTGACTCGCTCATGATTTCAAAAGTGAAATTTCGTATGTATTGTGTTAATTTAATTATCTATCTGCAGTGATTAACTGAAGTACAAAATTATAAATAACAACAATTATTGTGTGAAAAAAGTGTGTTAATTTTAGCTATTTTTCGTTTAACATATAGGATGTGATATATAAAAAAGCATAAAACAAGCCCTCTGACCTACATATCGCAATCAGTGGTGCGACAGGGCTGTCAGAGGGCTTGTTTTTATCTTCTGGTAGAGGCTGTGACAGAATGGATAAATTCCGGGTTTTAGGTTCTGCGCTTGCGCTGGCCGAAATGCAAGGCAATGTGATAATCAGCTAATTACGGTGCGAGATTCGGCCGGCGTAAACGTAGGTCCTACAACCGAGCTGATTTTTACAAAGCATCCGTTATTTACTGAATTTACGCAGGACTTCTCCGGCTTTGGCACGGGCTTTACGGAGGCTTTCAGGATCATTTGCGGAAATGCCGTATTTTTCGGCAGGCGGTATCACAAGTACGACACCTGCCTGCATGTTGTTGGGATTTCCGATCTTTGATTTGTTTTCCTCGTAGATATAGACCCAGAAATCCTTGTTGCCGTAATGTTTCTTCGCCATATCATGGATGAGATAGCCACGACGGACGGTATCGGTTATTGTTGCAGCTGTGGTCGCGGTGGCAGGAGCGGTATCAGTCTGTTTCGGCTCATCTTCTTGGGCTGGTTCAGGTTGAACCTCAGGGGTGGATTCAGAGGGGGCGGCAGCAACGGTATCGGTCGGTACTGTCTCTTCCTCTGAAACGGAATCAGACATTATAGCATCAAAGAGCTCATCAGCTTCCGCTGAATCCTCTTCATTGAATACGGATGACTGGTGCATGGTCGGGAAGATCTTGTCAATGGCAAGATAGACACCACACGCTCCGAGAGCGAGACCTACAATAAGTCCGACAATGAGTCCGATCCATAAATTCCCTCCTCCATTGGTCTTGACCGCGGTTGTAGTTACATATTCTTCCTCGTCCTCCACTAATTCTGCCACCGGTCTGACCGGAGGTATCGGGTGGCTGATAGCTTCAGCTGTTTCTTTTTGCACGACCTCTGGTTCAGGCGTGGCAACTTTCTCTACGGTAGTTTTAGAAACGGTAGGTTGAACAGGCTCTTCCTGTACTGCAGGTTGAGAAGCGAAAGATTGAACAGGCGTAGGGATGGGCTGCGACTGTACGGTTGCTGATTCCGCCGCAATCGGTTCATCGTCCTTTTCGGCAGGTTGTTGCTCCTCTTCGACGATTTCTTCAATCACAGGTTCGGTTTCCACGGCTGCCACCGGTGTTTCAGGTTGAGCTTGGGTTGCGATGACTACATCGGTAGATTCCTTTTCAACAATCTCTGTCGCTTCCTCGGAAGTAACCTGATTAAGTTCAGATGATTCAGTAGAACCAGTCTGATTAGGTTCGGATGATTCAGTCGGTTCGGACGGTTCATCCTCAATCACCTGTTCAGTCAATGTCTCCGGTTCTGAAGCAGCCACAGTGCCGTTTTCCTCCTCTGTATCAGTTCCGATTGTTGTATCTGCCGGTGTTTCCTCGCTATCATTCAGGACTTCATGTTCGATCGTGACGGATTGATCATAAGTCGGTGTTACTTTTGTCTCATCCGCGGTCACAGGAGCTTGAGCTTCGATCTGAACATCGTTTTCAATCTCAGCCAGCATTTCGTCAGAAACGTCGTCACTGAGGCTCACAGCTTCAAACATTGCGAATGGAGCGTTAATCGTATCGTTAATCTCCTTATCCGGCAAAAATTCAATACTGCGTTCTCCGTCAGCTTCGGTAACATTGAAAGCTCCCAGACCTTTGATGCGGACGCTTTCACCGCTTGTCAGTGCCTCAGAGAGCAGATCGAAGAAGTTTTTGACGAACAGCTCCGCGCTTTCCGCTCCTATGCCTGTGGCCAGTGCGATGCGGGCTGAAAGTTCGTGGAAGGGTATTTTCTGATTCATCTGTGGCTTAACTTTTTCCTAAGTACAATGCTGGGTTGAAACTCCATAGTGATCATCGGAGGATAGAGCTTACGCTCTCCGGTAGCCTCGTCAGTCACAACTTTCTCTTCCTCCTTTGTCGATTTGAAAGTTCCGAATCCGGGAACAGCGATGGAATCAAGTTCAGAACCTGCCTCCCGGATAATAACGCTGAGCCCCTCGACAAGTGTCGTGACCTCAGCCGGTTCACGGTTGAGGCGTTTTGACAGACGGCTGATAAATGCTTTGTTGTCCAATTTTTTCTTATTCAATCAAAAATCCGCGCTGATCATCAGATCATATCACACTGCGGACGCTGTTTAACTTAATAAAATATAGAGTTCTCCGGACTCACACCGATTCCGATGTATGTTGCAATATCGGGATACATACACATTTTTTCATCCGAAAGGATGGGAGAGAGGGGAATGAGTATATGGTTCAGGATGGGGTGTCAAAACAATCATTGACGTTCCCATCAGGTATAGATCAATAATTACGTGCGAAGATGACGCGGCGTGCCGAGGGCTTACCTGTCACCATGCAGAATCCGGGAGTGTCATCGCCATCCAAAGGAATGCAACGGATAGTAGCCTTGGTCTCTTCCTTGACTTTTTCCTCGGTTTCGGTAGTTCCGTCCCAGTGGGCAAGGATGAAGCCACCCTTTTCGATCTCTTCTTTGAACTCCTCGTATGTATCGACTGTACGGGTCATTGATTCGCGATGCTTGAGTGCCTTCTGGAAGATATTGTCCTGAATCTCTTCGAGAAGTTTGGCAACATAACCGGCAATGCCTTCGAGGGGAGCAACATGCTTTTCGAGAGTGTCGCGGCGCATCACCTCGACAGTACCGTTTTCGATGTCACGAGCACCGATAGCGAGACGGACAGGAACGCCTTTAAGCTCGTAGTCGGCAAACTTGAAGCCCGGACGCTTGTTCTCGGAGTCATCATACTTGACACTGATACCGAGTGCGCGGAGTTCGTTGATGATAGGCTCAACTTTAGCTGAAATTTCAGCAAGCTGCTCGCTGTTCTTATAGATAGGTATAATTACTACCTGAATGGGTGCGAGATGGGGAGGAAGCACGAGGCCATTGTCATCGGAGTGTGTCATGATGAGAGCTCCCATGAGGCGGGTCGATACGCCCCAAGAATTGGCCCACACGTATTCGGGTTTGTTATCCTTGTTGACGAAGGTCACATCAAACGCTTTGGCAAAATTCTGTCCGAGGTTATGTGAAGTACCTGACTGAAGAGCCTTGCCGTCCTGCATCATGGCCTCGATGGTGTAGGTGTTGAGTGCGCCTGCAAAGCGTTCGTTGGCCGACTTTACACCCTTGATAACGGGCATGGCCATGTATTTTTCAGCGAAGTCTGCATAGAGGTTGATCATCTGAACTGTGCGGGCTTCCGATTCCTCGGCTGTGGCGTGGGCACAGTGGCCTTCCTGCCAAAGGAATTCAGCTGTACGGAGGAACATGCGTGTGCGCATTTCCCAACGCATCACATTGGCCCATTGGTTGCAAAGCAGGGGAAGATCACGGTAACTGTGGATCCAGTTCTTGTATGTGCCCCAGATGATTGTCTCGGAAGTCGGACGTACGATAAGTTCTTCCTCAAGACGAGCGTCGGGATCGACAATCACACCATTGCCGTTAGGATCATTCTTCAGGCGATAGTGGGTGACGACAGCACATTCTTTGGCAAAGCCTTCTACATGTTCGGCCTCGCGGCAAAGAAACGATTTGGGAATGAGTAGGGGAAAATATGCGTTCTGCACGCCGGTTTCCTTAAACATCTTGTCGAGAGTCTGCTGCATCTTTTCCCAGATGGCATAGCCATAGGGCTTGATCACCATACAGCCGCGCACCGCACTCTGTTCGGCAAGATCAGCCTTTACAACAAGTTCGTTGTACCATTTTGAATAGTCTTCACTGCGCTTGGTGAGATCTTTTAGTTCCTTTGCCATTGTATAAAGAAATGTATAGAAATTATATTCTTGATTTTTTGTAGTTTCGTAGTCTGTGATAGAGGTGAGTCGAGGAGGGTGCAAATTTACGAAAAATTATGCATTGCAGCCGTCATTTTAGTGCCCCTTTTTGAGCGAGAGTGATGAGCTTAGGTCCGGGAATAAGGAAAATTTCAAGACGGCGGTTCTCCTTGCGGCCCTTTCGGGAGTCATTTGCCACGAGCGGTTCAGTGTCACCAAATTCATAAGGGATTATGATTAGATCCTCGCTGACTTGGTCAAGAAGCCATTCATAGATTGAAGTGTTGCGCTCATGGGAGAGGTTCATATTGTAGGTCGGTGATCCCGTATTGTCAGTGTGTACGGCATAGACCACCTTAAACATCATCGGGTCATTTAGGAGCGAGATGATCGGACGGAGTTTGCCCGGTGCGGCCGGGGTGAGGAGAGTATCGTTGGGCAGGAAGAGATCGTCGGTAGGGATGGTCACAAGTACCACCTCATCGTTGCGCATAAGATCAACGATATAATTTTTCTGTACGAGATCCCGTCCTAAACGCCCCATATAATTCTTGACGGCGGCATGTTCGCGCTCACCGACAGCAGGGGCTTTCAGATTCTCCTCCAGCTCCATGTCCATATAGACAGTCTCATCATAATCTGCATACGGATCATTGTTTACTGCTTTTGCGGTCAAGCCGGGCAGTGAAACAGAGAGCGTGAGTGCTGTCAGTGAAGCAAAGAGGATTTTTTTCATATTCGGATTTGTGAGTTGCTTATTGTAGAGTTTTTCCACAGAAGAGGTCAGAACTCTTCAAGTGACTGTTCGTAACGGAGCTCAGCCATGACCAATGGCTCTACGTCCTCGCGCCGGATGGGGGAATCACTATCTTTAGCGAGCATCTTGCCGACATGCTTTATGAGGGCATCGGTGTTGATATCCTCATCATCTGCTTCAGTATCGATGTCAAGGAGTCCCTGATCATCATACCAGTCCCAGATAATGTCAATGACATTGAGCAGTTCATCATCGTCATAAAGGACCGAGCTTTCATCGGAGAGGACGGCACGCATGGCGTTGATGGCTTCTTTTTCGTCAAATTCTTTCATAAGTTTCAACTATTTAAGTCTATAAGTCCTGTCGGGAGATCGGTAGTGATTACTTCTGAGTCGTGATCAATGGATTCAATATATTCATCCGCCACGGGAACAAAGATTTCTTCGCCGCCCGGAGTTGTGATCAGGAAGAGGACATTCTCTGTCGCGTCATTGATACCTGAAATCATACCGATGTCTCCGAGGTTGAGATCATGAACTTTGTAACCGATCAGGTCAGAAGCATAAAAACCTTCCTCGTCATCATACTCATCCTCGTCATCTTCAGGTATGTCAGAGCGAAGGATGTAGAAGGGCATATTGTTGAATTCCTGTGCCCGGACCTCATTGTCAATGCCCTCAAGCGAAAGCAGGCATGTGTCGGCTGTCCGCGGACGCCATGATTTCACAAAAAAAGGCACGAAAATTCCCTCGATAGGGATAATGATACATTTAATCTCATCGAGGTCAAGATCCAGATCAAGAGTGGCCGACATCTCGCCCTTAATTCCGTGGGCTTTGTTGAAATGACCGGCTTCAGCGATTTCCGACAGCTTTATCACGTTCCTGATTTATATTGATTAGTTGATTAGACTTATCTCTTTTTCTTTTTCTTGCTTGCAGCCGGAGGTGCGATGATCTTGAACTCGTGTAATCTTACGGTCTCCGGATCAAGACGCAGTGCGCCGTGGGAATATTCGGCAAGATCTTTGAATATCTTCACATCCTCAACACCGTCGGGGTTGACGCCGAGCAGAAGTTTCTTCATGTGGTTGGCTATGAGCAGCACAAGTTCGTCGCGTTCCGGACCTTCATCCATGCTGACAGCCTTGCGTATCATCAGCTCTACATCTTTTCCATAATGACGGTAACGGATGTGTTCCGCCGTATAGGGCACTTTTTCAGGACGAGAATTGAAATTGTCCGATTTAAGTGTCTCGAATGGCCAGTCGATATCAAGACTGAAATCACTCATGATTGCAAGGTGATCCCAAAGTTTACGCTGATAGTCCTCTTCTTCACGGATCTTCGGAAAAAGCTTGGCCATGCTGTTGACGATAGAGTGGGCGCAACGTGTGCGCTCGTCCCTGTCCTCGATTGTGAGGCAGTGGTCAACCATTTGATGGATATTACGACCGTATTCCGGCAGAATGAGATGTTTGAGTTGAGTGTTGTATGTCAGCATTCGGTATTGTGAGCGTTGTATTATAAGGAATGACATAAGGACCGGTGGTTGCGGAAAATCCGGTTAACCGTGCCCTTATGTCAAGAAAACGTTAACGGCTTATTACATGTTCATGCCACCGTCCACCTGAATGACCTGACCTGACACGTAGCTTGACATGTCTGATGCAAGGAAGGTGGCGACATTGGCGATGTCCTCGACCTGACCGGCACGGCGGAGAGGAATTTTGAGAGCCCATTCCTTACGCACTTCGTCGGGGAGGGCGGCAGTCATGGCTGTCTCGATGAAGCCGGGGGCAATAGCATTGGCACGGATGCCGCGTGAGCCGACTTCCTGAGCGATACTCTTTGCGAGAGCGATAAGACCGGCCTTGGATGCAGCATAGTTTGCCTGACCTGCGTTGCCGTGTACGCCTACCACTGATGCCATATTGATGATGGAACCGCTGCGCTGGCGCATCATGATGGGAAGGACTGCATGAATGAAGTTGAACGCGCTCTTGAGGTTGACTGCGATCACTGCATCCCATTGAGCCTCAGTCATGCGCATCATAAGGCCGTCCTTAGTGATACCTGCATTGTTGACGAGAATGTCGATATGACCGAAATCTTCCTTTACCTTAGCAACGACTTCCTCGGTCTGAGCGAAGTCAGCTGCATTTGAGGCATATCCCTTAGCCTTTACGCCGAGAGCTTCAAGTTCCTTCTCGGTGGCTTCCATGTTTTCATCGCGGTTAAGGTCAGTGAAGGCGATATCTGCACCTTCCTGTGCGAATTTAAGGGCGATACTCTTACCGATGCCACGGGCGGCGCCGGTGATGAGTGCTACTTTTCCTTCAAGTAATTTCATTTTTTTGAAATGTCTTTTAGTTGAACTATGTTGTTGGTTTAATAACAAGCGTATTGATCAGAAAATGGATGACCGATTCACGGATCTCCTCCGCTGTGAGGTTGAAATCCGCAAAGTTGCTGCGCAGATGGCAGAAGTCAAATCCTTGAAAAATCATTTCATAGACTCCCGGAAACAATCTTGACTGGACCGGATCGAACACGCCTTGACTGACACCTTCGTCGATCATCTGCGAGATCAGCCCCTTTTCCTTAGCGACTGCGAGTGTGCGTATGCGCTCAAGACGCTTATAGTCGAGTGTGATATATGAAATGATCTGACTGGTGGTGGATTCGCGGATGGTTTCCTCCACGATATCAAATCGAGCCTCAAGGAAGCGTTTGAGTTTCTCGGCCGGTGCGAGATTGGAAATGACCACATTTCTGAGTTTCATCACTATGGCTTCACTCTCGCGTTCGATCACAGCATCGTATATCTCTTTTTTATTTTTGAAATATGTATAGATGGTGCGCCGCCCCTTGTCAGAGGCGGTGGCAATGTCGTTCATCGTAGTCTTTTCAACACCATTGCTGGCAAAGAGTTGACGGGCAACGTCCAGAAGTCTTTCGCGGGTCTTTGACGCCATTGTCATGCTGTAAATCTTTTCTACGGCAAAGTTACAAAAAAATCCTAAACTTTCTTACTTTAATCCGTTGAATGGCGCATTTTCGGAGATATACACATATATTTATAGGAAGACTGCCTGAAATCCCGCAATCGGATTTCAGGCAGTCTTCGATTATAATAGAGATTAAAAGGCCTGTGTAGGTGATCCGGAGATTATACCGATCCCGTACCTGTACCCGAAGTCGGGGTGTCGGACCCGGATTGTCCCGGCTGCGAATTGCCGTCGGTGGAGGCTGCGAAGATTTTCGAAAGGTACTTCTCGCGGAATCTTTCGAAAAGTTCCCAGAATCCCGGAACGAACAGAGTGCCGGCGATGGCATTTGTCGCCATACCGAATACCACAGCCGTGCCGAGTGCGATTCGGGACTGTGCGCCTGCACCCGTAGCGAACAGCATGGGGAGTACACCGAAGACAAATGCGAATGCTGTCATCATAATAGGGCGGAAGCGGATGCTACCTGCATCGGCCGCAGCCTGACGTATGCTCTGGCCGGCCGCATGGAAATCACGAGCATACTCGACAATAAGGATCGCATTCTTGGCCGCGAGACCGAGCAGCAGGATTATACCGATCTGCGTGTAGATTGATATGGATTGCGAAAGGAACATACAGCCAAGCACAGTTCCGAAGATGGCTGTAGGCATGGCCACGACAACTGCAAGCGGATCGGTCCAGCTTTCATACTGTGCGGCTAACACGAGGATCGTTATGATGATTGCGAAAATCAACACGAAAGATATTGTCGTTCCTGACTGGGTCTCCTGATAAGCCTCGCCTGTCCATGCGTAGGCAAATCTGTCGCCTACGGTTTCCTTGAGTATCTCCTCCATAGCAGCGATAGCATCTGAACTTGATACGTTGGCTGCAGGAGTACCGGTAATGGATGCGGAGTTATACATGTTGTAACGGCTCACCGTAGATTGTCCCATTGTCGGAACAATGCTTGCGAATGATGAGAATGGGACCATCTCGTCATCATTGTTCCTTACCGTCAGATTCGGGATCTGGTCGATGCTGCTTCGTGTGAGGCTATTACCACTCATATTGACCTGATAGGTGCGTCCGAATTCGACGAAGTCATTCACATAGCTGCCGCCCATGAATTGAGCGAGGGTGCTATAGATGTTGTCTATCGTCAGACCCATAAGTTTGGCCTTGTCACGATCAATGTCAATGCGATATTGCGGAACGCCGGCTTGGAACATAGTGGTCATCTGAGCCAGTCTCTTATCCTTGGCGGCTGCAGCCTGCATTTCACGCAGTGTCTCCTGAAGCGCATCCGCGCCAAGATTGTTAATGTCAAGAATCTGCATCTCCATGCCTGATGTCATGCCGAGACCGGGAATGGCAGGAGGATTGATGGAGAACACGATGGGTTCCTGATAGGAAGCCGCTATCGCGTTGACCTTATTCATCACGGCATTCACATCATGAGATTTACCACGGCGTTCACTCCACGGCTTGAGCACTACGAACAGTGATGCCATATTACCACCTGAACCACCACCCATCATTGACTGACCGGAGATCGAGATGATGTCCTTTACTTCTTCGATATCCTTGATCTGGTCAGTAAGTTTATCAACGACTTCTTCCGTGCGTTCAAGCGATGCGCCCGTCGGCAGCTGAATGGAAGTCATGAAGTAGCCCATATCCTCCTGCGGAATGTAGCTCGACGGAATTTTCACGAATCCCCAGAAGGCAAGGACGCAAAGGCCGAAATATATACCTATGGCGACAATGGGGTGTTTCAGGAGTTTCCCGATTGTTGAAGTGTAGTGTTTGAGGACAGAGCCATAGCCCTTGTTGAACCATTTGTAGAGAAAGAAGTGAGGGTTGGGATCGGACTTCTTACGGAGGAAGAGCGCACACATGGCCGGTGTAAATGTGAGTGCATTAAAGCCTGAAAAGGCTACAGATGTAGCGATGGTTAATGCAAACTGTTTGTAGAGCTCGCCTGTGATACCGCTGATGAATGCAGTCGGGATGAATACGGAAAGTAGTACGAGCACCTCGCCGATCACCGGGCCTTCAAGTTCGACCATGGCTTTTTCAGCACTCTGCCGTGGGGTTAGTTTCCCCTCCTGAACCAGTCGGGCACAGTCCTCCACGACGACTATCGCATCATCGACAACTATGGCAATTGCCAGTACGAGACCGAAAAGAGTAAGCGTATTGAGCGAGAAACCGAGAAGCTTCATTACAGCAAACGTGGCTATAAGTGAGACCGGAATCGCTATCATCGGGATGATCACCGCACGCCAGCTCTGAAGGAAGATGAGAATGACAATCATCACGATAAGGGTGGTTTCGACAAACGTTACCAGCACCTCATCAATAGATGCGGTGACAAATTCAGTGGTATCAAGAATTACACGATAGTTAACTCCCGATGGAAAATATTCTGAGAGATCTTCCATCTTGTCCTTAACCTTATTTGCCACCTCAAGAGCATTCGCTCCGGGGAGCTGCTGAACGCCGATCAATCCTGCCGGTTTACCCGACACGGAAGCGTCTCCGGAGTAACTTTGGCTTCCGAGTTCAACTTTTGCAATGTCTTTGAGACGGAGCAGACCTCCGTTGGCTGCCGAACGGATAATGATGTCACCGAACTGCTCGGCACTTTTGAGCTGACCTTGAGAGGTCAATGTGAACTCGAATTCCACTCCGTTATTGACAGGCGGTGTACCCACGCTACCGGCTGATACTTCGAGATTCTGCGACTGGATCATCGCGCTCACATCTGAAGGCGTGAGATCATAGTAACGCATTTTTTCAGGATCAAGCCATACGCGCATACTGTACTTACCTGCACCGAAGGCAGCCGCACCACCTACACCGTCGATACGTGAAAGCTCGTCGATGATGTTGAGCTGCGCATAGTTGGTTAGATAGAGCGCGTCGTAGCGGCCGCTGTTGTCACCCTCAAGTGCAATGAAGAGGATGATGTTGGATGACTCTGAAGTCACCGATATGCCTTGCTCCTTGACGGCCGTCGGGAGGGTGGCCTCTGCAAGAGAGACACGATTCTGCACCTTCACGGCTGCATCATCGAGATTTGTTCCATTCTCGAAGGTTATGGTAAGATTATACGAGCCGTCGCTTGAGTTCGAACTCATGTACATCATTCCTTCTACGCCGTTGATCTGCTCTTCGATAGGTTCGCCGACAACTTTTGCCACCGTAGCTGCATCTGCGCCGGGATAGGAGGCAGACACCATAACTGTCGGGGGAGTGATGTCGGGATACTGTGAGATTGGCAGACTCTTGACGGTCATAAGGCCGACAATCACCATCAATATTGCCAGTACCGTGGCAAATATCGGACGGTCTATAAAAAATCTTGAAAACATCTCTTTACTGAAAATTAGGGGTGGATTAATAGATTTCTGAAATCATTTCATCGGGCTGATGTCAACCGTAGCCGGGTCTATTTGACAAGCTTGGGGTTGACTTTCATTCCCTCCCTGACTTTCAGGAGTGCTTTGGTTACATATTTTGAATCCGGTGTGATACCTGACACAACGACGCGAAGTGAATCGTGGTAGAGCGGACCTACTTTTATAGGAGTATAGACCACGGTATTGGAATCATTGACCACATACAGATATTTTCCTAACTGGTCGGTGCTGATCGAGGCATCTTTGACAAGAATGGCTTTCGGCTCGACTTTGTAGGGCAGATCAACTTTTACAAACATTCCGGGGCGGAGTTCATCATAAGTGTTCTGGATCTTGCACTGGAGAGCAAGTGTTCCTGTTGATGTATCAAGATTAGGAGCGACGTAGCTAAGATCTCCGTAATATTTATGCTTTATGGAGTCGGAGAACATCAGAGGTATGTGGGACAAAAAAGAACTGTCGATCATCTCCATGTCGATATCCTGCGAGCTTTCTACAGAGAAATTTGCGGTAAGGCTTGAATTGTCATATATGGTGGTCATCTTTACCGCGTTACCCTCACCGTTGACATAGTTACCTGCATCCATTGATGCGGATGTTATGACTCCTGATATCGGAGCCGTAATGGTGCAATAGCTCAGATTTGTCTTTGCTGTCTCTAACGCCGCACGAGCGTTCTTTATGCTCGCCTCTGCCTGACGCAGATTGCTTTCAGCCTCGTTTACTTCCATCTTGGACACGGCATCGCTCTCAAGGGCTTTTTTTACGGCTTCATAGTGACTGTTGGCATAATCCCTCTCGCTCATGGCGGTGGCGAGAGCTGCGTTGGCCTGCTGGACAGCGTCACGATACTTGCTGTCCTCTATACGGAATAGTAGGTCGCCTTTATTTACATATTGGCCACCCTCATAATTTTTGGATAGGAGCTGACCGCTCACGCGCGCCACCACATCGACTTTCTGCGCTGCTGTCAGCACTCCGGGATAAGTGTTGCTGAGTGTCACGGAATCCACTTCCGGGAGCGCGACGTCAATGGCCTCTTCCGCGCCATGGATTTCATCTTTCTTATGTCCGCCACATGATACGGCGAGTAAACCGGCGGCAACGGCTGCCAATGCTAAATTCTTATTCATAATGCAGGAATAATAAACTTGGATGATTGAATGGAATTATGGTTATTCGATTGGCGAGCCTCCTAATGATTTGTACAAGTCTATCAGGCTGATAAAGGCATTACCTCTCGCTGAAATAAGTGTGTTGGCGTATGTAAGACTGTTGATCTGAGAATCGACGACGTTTGTGAATGCTGTCAGACCCTCCTTATATAGATCCACGGACAGATGAAATGATTCGTCGCATTGATTGATGACATTGGTGTAGCTGTCTATCGCGTGGAGGGCTGCGGAGTAGGATAGCATTGCGTTATCGACTTCCTGAATAGCCGTCATGACGGTCTGATTGTAGTTCTCAATTCCGATTTTCATCTGCTCCTTAGCTTCGCTGACAGCTGCTTTTCGTGCGAATCCGTCGAATAGTGTCCATGACAATGTGGGGGCTATGCTGTACGTCAGACTGTTATTCTTGAACATATCGTTGATTTCATGTGCGCCTACGCCTATTGTTCCGTTGAGTATGAGGGTGGGGAGGAAATCCTTTTTCGCTACGCCGAGTTGCGCGGCGTATGCGCTGACCTCACTTTCAGCCGCGATGATGTCAGGTCGGCGTCGAAGAAGATTGGCAGGGACTCCGGCAGGGACGAGATGCCGGAAATCAGGTGTGGTCCACGAAGCCTCAAGTTGTGGAGCAAGATCTTCAGGATATACTCCTAGGAGGATTGCTATCGCGTTTTCGGCTTGTTTCATGGATGATTCAAGTTGCGGGACGGTAGCTTCCGTAGAATAATATACGGTCAGAGCTTGTGCGACATCGAGTTTTGACACCAATCCGGCTTCAAAACGGGCCTTTACTATTTCAACCACTCTTTCCTGAGATGCAAGATGTTCCTTGGTGACATAGAGCTGACGCTGGAATATTCGGAGATTGAAATAGTATGTGGCTATATCTGCGGCAAGACTGATCATGGAACTCATGTAGTCCGCACGGCTCACCTGATAGAGAGCTTTTTTGTTTTTCACGCCGTCAGTGATCCTTCCGAATACGTCGATTTCCCACTGCATGTTTGCTCCGAGATTGAAATAGCTCGAATTGCTTGACGTGACTTTACTGCCGCTCATTGCACCTGCACTGCGGCTTTTCGTGTAGCCTCCGCTGAGTCCGAAGGTAGGATAATAGCTCGCCTCCGCACTTTTTATCTGGGCTTTTGCCATATCCATGCGGTGGAGGGCTGTCAGTACATTGAAATTATTGTCCATACCGACGGAAATCAGTGAGTCAAGAAGCGGATCGTTGAATCGTTTCCACCACTGGTCATCACTAGGGAGAGTCTGCTCCATTTCGGAGGCATACATCCATCGGTCAGGGACATTTCGTTTCAAAAGATCCCTATTGGTGCTTTGTGCGGATGAGATCTGAGTTGAGCAGAAGATTATTCCGCATGCAATAGTCAAAACGTGAATTATTTTTCTCATAACAGGTTGGGTTGCTTTTATTCAAACATCCCAATTAAATTCTCTGTTCATCATATCACATATAAAAAATCATGTATATAACGATTTTTTAACCTTCATTTTAATTGGTGTGCTTAATGTTGGCACATCTATCACGGTAAATTTGCATTATAATCAGGAGATTAATCTCTCCGGAGTAATTTTAACCATAAATATTCTGATTATGACAGCTATCAATAGAACAGACACCCTCTATGTTACCGCTCTCAGCAGCGGTGTGACTCTTCTTTCGACCAGTCTGCGTGGTGCAGAGTCAATGGGCGATGTGCTCCGTCATGTCAAAAGTCAGGCAGAAATGACAAAAGGAGTGGTTACATTAAGAATACGCAACAGCACCCAAGGGTGGGTACAGCAACACAATGTCGTTCTCAACACGCAGGCTAAACCTAACATGTCAGCCGGCTTCTATGCATCAACCGGGCGGGGACAGCGTAAATCCTATCCTTCATTATTTGATTGAAAACTCAAGGCGGGAAAGGCAGGTAGAAAACCGTAGATGAGAAGCGTCACTTCCCTGCTCCAAGCAACTCGAAGTTATCCACATATATTTCTGTTACCGTGCGCTTGATGGCATTACGGTCCTCCCATATCCGATAGCGTATCTTCCCTTCCACATAGAGGCGTGTGCCTGTGCGGATATATTTTTCGGCAAACTCGGCCGCGGCATCCCACATTATTATAGTGTGCCATTCCGTTCTTTCAGGGATCTTTGTTCCGTCGGGGCGTGTGCGTTCGCGCTCGTTTGTCGCAAGCCGTATAGTAGCTATAGGCCGCGATTCTATATAGCGGATTTCGGGATTGCCACCCACGTTACCTATAAGTATGACTTTGTTGACGCTCACCTTGACTTGGATTTTTAATTGTTGGATAATGGGATAAAAGGATATGGAATCTCCTGTTGACAGGGTCATACGACCATATCCGCCACACAAAATTAATCATTTTTTCCGATAGCCACGAAACTAATCTTAATACATGAGTGTTTATTTGGTAAAAATAGTTAATAACTACAATTAAAGACAATGAAAGGTTTGATCACTTCAGCCTGCATTTTTGCAGCGCTTTCTCTTGTGTCATGTGACGGCAGCAGCCGTCTGGCCAAAGATATCCAAGGTTCTTGGAGCGGTACGCCTGAGAATTTTATGGACAATTCAGTTGCCTCAACAACTATTCTTGAGACTTATGATTTCGCTGCACCTGAAAATGGTGGTAAGACCGGAAGCATAACCATAGCCGGAATGCTGACTATCTCAACGCAGGTATTGGCTGATACAGGCATCGAGCAGCCTCTCACGCTTACAGCTTCCGCGCGTTCGACCATCAGTGGCACATGGACCGCTATTGATGACGATGAGATAACTGTCGCTCTTGATCCTGCCACACTAAATGTCATGGTCGATCCCGATCAGATTGTGGCCGAGGGAAACATGATAGGCACGCAGACCCCGGAGATAGAGACAATGCGTTCGTCTGTAGCGCAGGCTGTAACTTCAAATATGAAGCGGGCTTTGGAAGTGCGCTATTCCTCGATCCGTCATCTCGACGATGTAAAGGTCAAAGGCACGTTACTGAAATTCGAGATCGGTAATATGGATTGCGTGTTTACCCGTCAGGGCACACCGCAATAAGAAAAAAAATCCTTACCTTTGCTGTGAAATCTTATACATGGAAAGATGAACAGGAAAGGTAAACTTTATTTCCGTTACGGCACGATGGGGTCGGCAAAGACCGCTATCCTTCTGACAACGGCCTACAATTTTGAGGAACGGCACATGAAATATGTCTGCCTGAAACCGGTGGTCGATACTCGTGACCTGACCAATGTGATCAAGTCGCGTATCGGCATCCAGCGTGAGTGCAGATGGGTCTATCATGACACAAACCTTTATGAGATGGCAAGACAGTTGTCGGAGGAATCGGAGGCTGTCATCGACTGGTTTCTGGTAGATGAAGCGCAGTTTCTTACAGTGGAACAGGTAGATCAGCTTGCACGTGTCGTGGATGATTTCGGCAGCAATGTCATCTGCTATGGACTGCGTACCGACTTCAAGAGTAACCTTTTTGAAGGTTCGCGCCGTCTGTTTGAAATTGCAGATACTATTGATGAGATAAAATCGACATGTACATGTGGCCGAAAGACAATCATCAATGCAAGAATAGACCGTAACGGAGATTTCGTGGAGGAGGGAGAGCAGGTAGAGATCGGTGGCGACGACCGCTATATTGCCGTATGCCGCAAGTGCTGGCGCAATAAGCGCATCGAGCAGTCCTACCGTTCGGTTCTGCCATTCCGCGAACTCAAGGCAGATTGATAAAACGTATCAAATACGGTTTTGTATGAAACATAAATTTTTTAGAGCCTTTTTCGGCTTGTTCATCATTGCTTCAGCCGCAAACGCGGCAACCCCTGTGGCACTTGAGGATGAAACTCTGACCTATGATGTGATGTATAAATGGGGTTTCATTAATAAAGTGGCAGGCTACGCAACCATGTCGCTCCAAAATGAGGGCGATTGTTACAAGGCAGCCCTTTATGCTGAAAACGCACCGTGGGCCAACAGTATCTATATGTTGCGCGACACTCTTTACTCCACAATGACGAAAGACGGTTTCTTTCCTATCAACTACGTCTATATTGCCCACGAGAATGGAAAGTACAAGAAGGACGTGCTTAATTTTCAGCGCGACGGTAATACATTTACCGCAGAGGCTGTACGCTATAAGCGTTCAGCACCCGGTGAACCGATTACATCTTCAACGCTCGATCTTGAGGCGCAGGGTATGACTGTCGATATGCTCAGCTCGTTCTTCTATCTCCGAACTCTGGATTTCGATAATATGTCAAAAGGACAGGGTGTGACAGTCAATATCTTTTCTGGTTCAAAGAAAGAAAAACTGAGGATCACTTATATGGGCCGTCAGAATGTGAGCTTAAATGGCCAGTCCTATCCGGCATACTATATAAATTTCACTTTTACCCGCAGAGGTGTTGAAAGTTCTGAGCCTATTTCCGGCTGGATCTCTACTGATGGACAGAGAATACCTTTGAAAGTGGAAGGCTCATTGCCGGTTGGTAAGGTCCGCGCACTCTACACCGGACCGAATCCCTGACGGGGGTTGGAACGTAAGTCATTATAGACTTAATCAGCATTTCGACTACTGTAAAATCAATAATCATATATATTTTGAAAAAATACATTTTGGCAATGACCATTGCATCATCACTCCTCGGCGCGGCTAATACTGCGGCCGAGGAGCTGACGTTTAAAATCGCAGCTACTTCTGACGTTCACGGAAATTTCTTTCCGTATGACTTTATAAAAATGACACCCGGAAACGGATCACTTGCAAGAGTGGCCACACGTGTGCGTCAGTTGCGCGACTCCTTGGGGAATGACCGTGTAATTCTCCTTGACAACGGCGATATCCTTCAGGGACAACCGACAGCTTATTACTATAATTTTATCAAGACAGATGTCCCACATCCGACAGCACGGATGCTGAACTACCTTTCGTATGACGCGCAGACGATAGGTAATCATGATGTGGAGACAGGTCATGCCGTTTATGACCGTTACCGTGCTGATCTTGGAAATCTTCCTCTCCTCGGAGCGAATGTCGTTGACCGTTCGACAGGCAAGCCCTATCTCCAGCCTTATGCCGTGATCGAACGTGATGGAGTCAAGGTTGTAGTGCTCGGACTTCTCACTCCCGCCATCCCTGCGTGGCTTCCTGAAAATCTTTGGTCGGGACTGGAATTTGAGGATATGGTGGAAAGCGCGCGCAAGTGGGTTCCCTATATTCTCGAAAATGAAAAACCTGATCTTCTTGTCGGACTGTTCCATTCAGGTCATGATTCCGGGAAGATGACGGGTGAATGGCGTGAAAATGCCTCGCTTCTTGTGGCTGATCAAGTGCCGGGATTCGATATGATATTCATGGGTCATGATCACACGCTTTATAATTCCACTGACGGCAAGTACCCTGAATCCAAGGCTGTCATACTGAATCCGGCCAATAGTGCCGGCTATCTTGCCGAGGGTGAGGTAACCTTTACGAGAAATGCCGATGGAAAGATTGTGGATAAAAAGGTGAGCGGATTGCTTACACCCCTTAATAATCTCAAACCAGACTCTGCCTTTATGCAGGCATTTCATCCCGAACAGCAGGAAATCAAAGAGTTCGTCAGCCGCCGACTTGGTTCTTCCGAAGGTGATTTCTCCGTCCGTGATGCCTATTTCGGTCCCTCGGCTTTCATGACGCTTCTGCATGATTTACAACTGGCTATCTCCGGAGCTGATATTTCACTCGCTGCACCGCTATCATTCGACGCACTGATCAAGAAAGGTGACCTTCGCATGAGCGATATGTTTACTTTGTATAAGTATGAGAATATGCTCTACACAATTTCTATGACCGGACAGGAGATCAAGGACTATCTTGAGATGAGCTATTCGCTTTGGACTGATGTGATGAAATCGGCTGATGATAATCTTTTGCTTTTCTCAGGTGAAAAGACAGCTGCTAAGGGAGATTATGCCAAGCTTCTCAATCCGTCATATAATTTCGACTCTGCGTCAGGTATAGATTATACTGTGGATGTCACTAAACCTCAGGGTGAGAAAATAAATATCATCTCCATGAGTGACGGCACTCCCTTTGATACTCGGAAGGTCTATAAGGTTGCTGTCAATTCTTATCGTGGCAATGGCGGTGGAGATCTGTTGACGAAAGGTGCAGGTATTCCCCATGACCAATTGAAATCCCGCATACTCTCATCTACTGACAAAGATCTGCGCTACTATCTCATCAAGGAGATAGAGAAGCGTGGCTCTATTTCACCAAAGGTCGATACAAACTGGCGATTCATACCGGAAGATATTGTTGCACCGGCAGCCCGGAGGGATCGTAAGGTTCTGTTCGGCGATTGATAGCGTGATTTATTATAAGACCATCCGCGGACTGAATTATCAGAAATTCAGTCCGCGGATGGTCTTATAAGGTTTAATGCAGTACGTTTTCGTCACACCTTCCCGTCAATTATATCGAAAGCGGCCTGACGGCCGAAAGTTATGCGTTCAGGGTAATGGACGTCGCTGTTGACTGCGAGAACAGCACCGGCATCCCTTAGACGTCTTACAGTGTGGGGCGACGGGAACATTCGCGGGACATATTTCTTCACTTCTTCTTCCGTGCTTCCGACCGGAGCTTCCCATGCTTTGGTATTGACCTCAATAATGATATCTTTTGCAATGAGGGCATCGATCACATTGTCGAGGTGTTTTCTGTACCAATCCTCATCCTCGATTCCGGGACGGAAATGTGAGGCATTGAACCCCACTTTATCAAAGTGCCCGATTATGTCGAAATCTCCTGCCTCGATCATGTCAAGAGTATGACGGTAAAAAGTATCGACCACATAACGGATGTCATCATGGAAATTGGTATGCATCTTTTCGATAAATCTCTTAGGACTACCGTCGATGTCGATCAGTTCGCCTTCCTGAGTCGGAATGAAATGAATCGAGCTGAGTCGGTAGTCAAGCGGAAGGTTTCTGAAATACTCGTGTGATGCACCCCAGTTCTTGCCAAGATAATCAATTTCCATTGACAGATAGAGATTGATTTCTCCTGCATGTTCATCCTTGAGATTATTGAATGTCCGGATATATTCATCAACCGCATCAGCACTCATATTGCAGGGCGATGCAATAGGAATCGGGGAATGAGGAGTGAAGCCGAGATGTTGTATCCCGGCTTCGATGGCTGCTTCAACAAAGCGCGCCATATCGGCGCGCCCGTCACAGAATTGAGTATGAGAATGAAGGTTATACGCTCTTGTCGAGCTTATAATTTCTCTTATGTTCACTGTTCTTTATTTAGTTGTTGGAGGATTGGCTATGTTCTGACGCATGGTGGTATCGGATTCGATATTCTTCATGCGGTAATAGTCCATGATACCGAGATTTCCTGAAAGGAAGGCTTGAGCCATAGCACGCGGTAGCTCTGCTTCGGCCTCGATCACTTTTGCACGTGCTTCCTGAGCCTTTGCACGCATTTCCTGTTCGAGAGCTATCGCCATAGCGCGGCGTTCCTCCGCCTTGGCCTGTGCGATACTCTTGTCTGCCTGAGCCTGATCGATCTGAAGGGCCGCACCGATATTCTTACCTATGTCAATGTCGGCGATGTCGATCGAAAGGATCTCAAACGCAGTTCCCGAATCAAGACCTTTGCGGAGTACGAGTTTCGAGATGTTGTCGGGGTTTTCAAGAACCTGCTTGTGGCTTTCAGACGATCCGATAGATGATACAATGCCTTCTCCGACACGGGCGAGCACAGTATCCTCACCGGCGCCGCCGACGAGTTGACGGATATTCGCACGGACTGTCACACGGGCTATTGCGATAAGCTGAATACCATCCTTAGCAACGGCTGTGACATGAGGCGTTTCAATCACTTTGGGATTCACTGACATCTGTACGGCCTGAAACACGTCACGACCTGCGAGATCGATAGCGGTAGCCATCTTGAAACCAAGGTCAATGTTGGCTTTTGAAGCCGACACGAGTGCATGAACCACTTTCTCGACATTACCACCGGCAAGGTAGTGTGCTTCAAGATCATCGCGTGTGACATCGTTGAGACCTGCTTTATGAGCCTCGATGAGGGCACGCACGATCAGTGAGGCGGGTACATTTCGTATGCGCATGAGGAATAACTGCATGAGCGAGATCTTCACTCCGCTTACTCGTGCCGAGATCCACAGGAAGAAGGGGACGTAGTAGAAGAAGATACAGATAATGATTACTACTGCAATCAGAATCAGGATTAATGTTATCTCCATAGGCAAAATTAGGGGATTAATGGATTAGACTATAGGGTTAGTTCTTTTCAAGAGAGATCACACGGTTCTTCAGCTGTTTAAGTTCAGCTTCCTTCTGTTCAAGCTCTTTTTCCGCAGCCAGAATCCGGGGACCGATTGACTTATCACGTTTGGCGTAGGTTGTACGCATAGCGGCCAAGTCCTGACGCATCTTTTCGACCTTTGCTTCTGCTGCAAAGTATTCGCGCAAAGCCGTAGCGGCCCGCGGACTTCTCAACTGTGAAGTAGAGGTAATTATGCGTCCTCCCGGTAAAGCAAAGCGGATTTCATCCTCATTTTTCTTCCCGGTACTGCTTGAGATAGCAGCTATCTGCTTTCGGATCTGTGCATAATCAGTTTCGCCTTTCTGTGTCATGGCTATGGAACTTACACGTGCATAGTCGGCGAGATCCGGAGTTTCTACCGGATAATTGACGCGCAGATCCTTAGGGAGAAAAGTATAGATTGTCACAGAATCCTGCAGTTGATTTCTGTCTGAAACCCACCATCCGATACCATTCTCCTCATCAATTGCATATAAGTAGTCATTGTAAGGAGAATTGTATGGCATACCTATATTGGAAGGTTGGAGGAAACCGTCCGACTCCCTGCGCGAGATGAAGATGTCGAGTTCACCAAGTGAGTTTTCACCGTCTGCAGCGAAATAAAGTGTGATACCATCCGACATGAGAAACGGGTAGGATACCCACGAGCCGTTAGAATCACCGAAGATGGATGTATAGTCGAAGAGTTCCGTCGGATTGTCCCAACTTCCATCGGCAAGACGTATTGACTCGAATACTTTTGAGTTTCCTGTCCCTGTAGAACCATACCATATAATATCGTCACCTGATTCGCTGACATACACCGGTGAGCACAGACCGTTGACGCCAAGCTGCTCCATAGCGGTAGCGTTGACCGCTTTGTCGAGCGCGCTATCATCCGCGAGTGTGCCCGCACTTTTTGCGAGCTTGATAAATTTGAAAAACTGTTCGGCCGGGACATTGATGCTATCTACGATCTCGATCTGTTCGACACGGTCAAGCATTGAGCGGCCGAGTTCGATACGGTTGCTCAGATTTTCAGTCCAGTCGATCATTTCACTTCCGTCACCGTAAGAGAAATTACGGTCCTTGGCTTCCTCTGCCTTTGTCCTTTTCGCAAGATATTTGTCAAGATGCTCCTCAGCTTTGTCAAAATCATAAAGGTAGAAGTAACACTCTGCCGCGCCAAGATTTGCCGCGTTGTCACCTTTAAGATAAAAGCTCACCGCTTCTTTATAGCGACCTGCTTCCTGCAGAGCTTCACCGGCCTTGCGGTTCAGCACTTTGTTCTTGGGTGCCTCACGAGCGAGGTTCACGGCCTTTGTGACCTCTTCCGGGGTGATTGCCGATGCAACCATCACGGAGGAAATCATTGAGGCCAACAGTATGTGTCGGAATGGTATGTTCATATTCAGACGTTGAAAAAATTACTTTTCCTGTTTCATAAGCTCCTTGTGCATAGCGTCTGCGGCTCTGCGGCCGTCGCCCATAGCAAGGATTACGGTTGCGCCACCGCGGACAATGTCGCCTCCGGCATATATGTCGTAGATCGACGATTGCATACTCTCTTCATTGACAACGATTGTGCCGCGGCGTGAGACTTCAAGTTCAGGAATGGCATTGGGGATAAGGGGGTTGGGGGAGACACCTACACTGACGATCACCAGATCCACTTCAATCTCGTCGATCGCACCTTCGATGGCCACGGGGGTGCGTCGGCCGGAAGCATCAGGCTCGCCAAGCTCCATACGCTGAACCCGCATTGCCCTCACGCGGCCTTTCTCATCGGCAAGATACTCCACGGGATTACAGAGGGTCATGAACTCTACGCCTTCCTCCTGCGCGTGATGCACCTCCTCTACGCGGGCAGGCATCTCTTCAAGACTACGGCGATACACGATCATGGCAGTCTTTGCGCCCTGACGCAGAGCCGTGCGCACTGAATCCATCGCAGTGTTGCCGCCGCCGATCACAGCTACGCGGTTACCTTTGAGTACAGGTGTATCCTCACCGGGGCGACCTGCTCCCATAAGATTTATTCGTGTAAGATATTCGTTGGCCGACATTATGCCGATGAAGTTCTCACCGGGGATACCCATGAATCTTGGCAGGCCCGCACCGGAAGCTACGAATATGCCGTCATAGCCCAGTCTGTGAAGTTCATCGTATGAAATAGTCTTGCCGATCACGCAGTCCTTGACAAAGTTTACGCCTTCTGCACGCAGACCATCGATTTCTGCTTCGACAACGACATTCGGGAGGCGGAATTCGGGGATACCGTATTTCAACACGCCACCTATCTCATGAAGTGCTTCATAAACGGTCACGTTATATCCTTTCTTGATCATATCGCCGGCAAATGACAGACCGGCAGGCCCTGAGCCTACGACTGCGATACTCATGCCGTTTTTCTCCACATCAGGAGCTTGCGGACGGATGTTGTTTGCACGGTTGTTCTCTCGTTCGAAGTCAGCAGCAAAGCGTTCGAGATAGCCGATGGCCACAGGTGCTTTCTTCATTTTATTGTAGATGCAGCGTGACTCGCACTGCTTTTCCTGCGGACAGACGCGGCCACAGACAGCCGGAAGCGCACTTGTGCGTTTAAGCACCTTTGCAGCCGTAAGGATTTCACCCCGCTCGATATTTTTGATAAATGCAGGAATCTCGATTGACACAGGGCAACCGTTGATACACTGGGGATCGGGACAATCGAGACAGCGGGTAGCTTCGAGCACGGCCTGCGCCTGTGACAGACCCTGATTCACTTCATGGTTGGAGTGAACGCGATATTTAGGATCAAGTTGAGGGATTACGGCTCTTGGAATCGATGTGCGCTCTTTTGCGCCAAGAGCGGAGCGGAGTTCCTCACGCCATTTGGCGTTGCGGTTTGTATCTATATTCATTTCTGAAATTGTATGCTGTGAAAAAACTGAGGTATGAAAAAAGCTTTCTCCAAAAGAAAGGTGATGTTTTAATTATAAGCTTTAAGGCGCATGATCATTTCGTCGAAATCCACTTTGTGTGCGTCGAATTCCGGGCCGTCGATACATACGAATTTAGTCTTGCCATCGACAGTCACGCGGCAAGCTCCACACATACCTGTTCCATCGACCATGATAGTGTTGAGCGATACCATTGTCGGGACGTCATGTTTCTTTGTGGTAAGCGCGACAAACTTCATCATCACCGCAGGGCCGATAGCCACTACGAGATCAACTTTTTCACGTTCGATAACGGCTTCCACACCTGCAGTGACAAGACCTTTCTGTCCCCTTGAGCCGTCATCGGTCATGAAAATCACTTCGTCGCTGAATTCCGCCACCTCGTTTTCAAGTATGATAAGCTCGGATGTACGGGCGGCAAGGATGGAGATCACGCGATTTCCAGCCTGTTTCATTGCCTTGATGATCGGGAGTAGGGGGGCTACACCTACGCCGCCTCCGCAACACACCACTGTGCCTACTTTCTCGATATGCGTAGCCTGTCCGAGTGGTCCGACGACATCTGTGAAACAATCACCCGGTTCGAGCGCGCATATCTTACGTGTGCTGTCACCTATAGCCTGAATGACAAGTGTGATAGTCCCGCGTTGCAGATCTGCATCAGCGATAGTGAGGGGGATACGCTCGCCACCTTCGCCTGTGCGGACAATGACAAAATGGCCCGGCCTGCGCGACTGCGCTATCATCGGGGCTTCCACTACAAGCTTTACCACATTTTCCGAGAAATGTTCTTTCTCTACGATTTTAAACATTGACATAACTTAGTGTCTGCGATTGATTTTAATTACGATAAGTGATATTACGTTTTTGTACTATGGTCTGATCCATTGATTCGAGTTTCTCATGACGGAGAGTCCAGTTTCCATGAGCATCAAATTCGAGATATTCATATTTCTGCGCCTCATCCTGATCCGCACCGTCATAGTCATGCTCCTTGAGGAGCCCTCTGGAGTCATAACGGTAATTCTGCACCCAGCTTTCGCCTTGGGATGTAGCGGTTACCTTTATGACGCGTCCGGCACTGTCATACGTGAGTTTCATTTCGATAGTCGTAAACTCATCCTCATTATCCTCCACGGCATCTTCAACGGTGATGCTTGATATGCGGCCTTGTTTATCACGGGTACACTCCACCTCCGAACCGTCGATCTCAATGAGCATTCCATCCTCATCGAATGTAAATTCGGTTTGCCATTCGAGACCTGCGTCATCCATGATTATACAGATGGAATCCACTGCCCCTTTGAGCCCGAACATGTCAAGATCGTTGACCGCGCCG
Organism: Bacteroides sp.; assembly: GCA_014801945.1. Lineage (GTDB taxonomy): Bacteria > Bacteroidota > Bacteroidia > Bacteroidales > Muribaculaceae > Duncaniella. The sequence goes on along the minus strand of JAAVDF010000025.1, from coordinate 52,335 downwards.
TGGGCTGAAAGGGCGAAAAGAGAGGCAAACAGAAGTATAATTGCTTTCATAACTGTCCAACTGATGTCTATTTCACAAAATTACTATTTATATCTTAAACAAACGCTAAAGTTTGCTAAAAAAAGCCCCTGCATCTCTAATTTTAGTAATTTTGTATTGATGGAATCTGCTACAAAACAATCCAAAAACCTCAAAGAGCTGAGTGAAGCCCCTGTCGGAAGGCTTCTGTGGAAATACAGTCTGCCTGCAGTCGTGGGTATGCTCGTGATGTCATTGTACAATATTATTGACCGTATTTTTATCGGGCAGTGGGTAGGGCCGGAAGCGATAGCCGGACTTGCGATCACATTTCCGGTGATGAATCTGTCGGCCGCTCTCGGTGTGCTCATCGGTGCAGGTGGCGCGGCAAGAATATCCATACTTCTCGGTGCTAAAGACCATAAGGGGGCACAGGCTGTCCTCGGCAATGCGCTTGTTCTCCTTTCGTTGATAATATGCTGCTATCTCACGGTTTTTGCTGTGTTCATTGATGACATTCTTCTTGCTTTCGGTGCCAGTCAGGTGACACTCCCGTATGCGAGGGATTTCATGCTCTATATACTGCCGGGTATGTTCATGACCAATTTCGCTTTCACGTTCAATAATTTCATGAGAGCGTCAGGCTACCCTGTGCGGGCCATGGTCACGATGTTCATAGGTGCGCTCTCGAATTTACTGCTCGCTCCAATTTTCATATATTATCTGGAGATGGGGATCAAGGGGGCAGCTATTGCAACAGATATATCCATGGGGATTTCGGCATTCTTCGTGCTGTCTCACTTTTTCAAAAAGTCGAGCACACTGCATTTCCTCCCGGATAAGACTATGTATAGTTTACGAATGCGTGTGTTTGTGCCGATGCTGTCGATCGGTGCAGCTCCATCGCTTGTCAATGCAGCTGCCTGCTTCATAAACGTTATCATTAACAAGACGCTTTACGCCCACGGTGGTGATACGGCGGTGGCTGCTGCCGGCATTTTCACGACCTATACCTCGCTTATGACCATGGTTGTGGTTGGTATCTGTCAGGGAATGCAGCCGATCATAGGATATAATTACGGAGCAGGACTCATCCATCGTCTCCGCCGGACGTTCTGGTTGGCTGTAGGGGTGTCAACGCTTATTGTGACGACGGGTCAGATAATCGGACTTACGATGCCGGCTTATATCGGCCGTGCATTCACGACCGATGCAGGGCTTATTGCAGAGACATCACGCTGTCTCCACATTTCGTTGCTTGCTTTTACGGTGGTTGGTTTCCAGATTGTGGCGACAACGCTTTTCCAGTCCATCGGCAAGGCTTCAGCTTCGATTTTCCTTTCGCTTACCCGTCAGGTGCTTTTCCTTATTCCCCTTCTTCTGATTTTGCCTTCGGAGTACGGACTCGATGGAGTATGGGCGGCATTCCCTATGTCTGACATAATTGCGACCGTCGTTACAGCTGTCATGGTAGGATGGCAGCTCGCCCGTTTCAAGAAATCCGAGCAGTATGCCTTGGCATAATTCCGATTACTGCCAGACATAACAGTCGGTATGAAAATTTTTGGAAGCCAGTTATAAAATTTGTATCTTTGCCCCCGCTTAAATAATAAAATTAAATTTATTTATCGAAAACCATGCTTAAAACCATACTTGCAATAGCAGGCCGTCCCGGTCTATACCGTCTTGTCAACCGTGGCAAAAATATGCTCATAGTTGAATCCATCACGACAAAGAAGCGTACTCCCGCCTACGCTCATGACAAGGTGATCTCTCTCGGCGATATTTCCATCTACACAGTCGAGGATGATATACCCTTACCGACAGTTCTTGAAAGCGTCAAAGCTAAGAGCAACGGTCAGCCTGTAGATATCAAGGCCATAGGTAATGACGAGGCTGTACGCGAGTATTTCGCCGAGATCCTTCCTGATTTCGACCGCGATCGCGTCTATACCTCCGACATCAAAAAACTTCTCACATGGTACAACCAACTTCTTGAAGGTGGCATCACTGAATTTGCTGAAAAAGAGGTGGCTGCTCCGAAATCTGCACTTGAAAGCGAAGAGAAGTGAAAATAAACCGTCTGTTTACCGCCGAGGACAGTGTGGTCGATTTGATCGAATATGATTATAACGTCCTCACTGTCCTCAGCCGTTTTTCTCTCCCGTTGGGATTCGGCCATAAGACCATTGCCGAACTTTGCGAGGATTCCGGCATAAATACCGAGGCTTTCCTGCTGGTGGTCAATTTCCTCCTAAGCGGGGAGATAGATCAGCTTGCGCTACCTTACGTGAGCCCGGCCGATGTGGCCTATTTCCTTCACAATTCCCATGAGTACTATCTCTCCTACAAACTTCCCCATATAAGGGCCAATCTGCTTACCGCGCTCGATGAGGGTCACAGTGACATCAATCCGATAATAATCAAATTTTTCGATGACTATACCTCGCTCGTAAAACAACATTTCAGTTACGAGGAAGGGGTGGTCTTCCCTTACGTCCGTGCGCTTGCGTCCGGCACTCCTACGGACTACAGTATCGATGTGTTCCGCCGTCAGCATGACGATGAGATTGAGGAAAAACTCTCGGAACTTAAAAATATAATCCTGCGCTATTATTCCACCTCTATGCCGTTTAAAATGTATGATGCCTTGGTGGACATCTATAACTGCGAGCAGGATCTCAAGTCACATGCGCAGATCGAAAACGATATTCTCGTTCCCATGATCTCGCGGATCGAACATTGCCGGTAAGGAAAGGAGGAGTTTGTCAGCCATGCGTCATCATATCTCTATCGCCCTTATGCTTCCTTCTCCGCTCATGGTCGCGGGGATAGGGACACTTCTTCGTTCGCTCCCCGATCTTCCATGCACAGTCACGGAATTGCAGCCCGATGGCTATATGGAGGCTATCGCACGTATGCACCCGGCCATACTTATAGTCGATCCGGTCATAAACGGCGTTGAGTGGGATGTTCTGAAAAGCTCATCGTCGTCACCCATGAAGATCATAGCGGTTCTTACGCAGCAGATGCCAAAGACGGCTTTAAGATGGTTTGATGATAGTTTTTCAATTTACGATAATGCGACTGCAATTATCGACGTGATCCGACGGAATGTCAAAGCTGATGAAGACATCGACAAGGGAAAGGATCTAAGCCCACGTGAAAAAGAGGTTATTGTCGGTATCGTTAAGGGGCTCTCCAACAAGGAGATCGCATTGGAAATGAATGTTTCGGTCAATACTGTAATGACCCACAGACGCAACATAGCTGCAAAGCTTCACATCCATACCCCGGCCGGTCTGACGATATTTGCAATCGTGTCGAATCTTGTCAAGCTTGAGGACATAAAATCCGATATGGATAAGCTATGAGCATTCCTGATGGGTGGGATATAGCAATGCTTTAATACTATTTTTTGTTGGTATCGGCAACGGACCTTTCTGTTCTATGAAGAGGTCTGTTAATCTATGGCCATAGTTTTAATGACGCAGTGTATTGAAAAACTCCTCGCGGAGTTCGGCCGATTCCTCAAACACACCGGCGGTTTCAATAGTCGTTGTTGAAGAATTCTGTTTTTCCACACCGCGCATTTTCATGCACAGATGCTCGCCCGTACAGATTACGATCACGCCTTTAGCACCGAGTTTTTCCATCACGATCTTGCAGATCTGCGCGGTCATGCGTTCCTGAACCTGAAGACGTCGTGCGTAAAAATCCACGAGACGAGCGAGTTTGCTCAGTCCGATAGTTTTGCCATCCGGAATATAGCCGATTGAAACTTTCCCGAAGAAGGGGAGGATATGATGCTCACACAGAGAATGGAATTCTATATCCTTGACGACAACCATGCGTGAGCCTTCGTATGAGAAAATCGCACCGTTGATCAGTTCGTCGGCATCCTGACGGTAGCCGCGTGTCACGTAGGCCATTGCTTTGGCCGCACGCATCGGGGTCTTGATGAGACCCTCGCGTTCGACATCTTCTCCAAGAAGACGTATGATTGCCTCGTAATGTGACGCTATTTCCTTGATGGTATCTTCGCTTAGTTCTTTCACTGTGCTTGATTTTGTTTGGGACAATTTGATCCGTGTGCGTATGTTCAGTGCAGATTAGTCCTGTACGTTTACGCGATCGCGGACCACACGTATCTCTTTGCTATAGGCCGGAAACGCCTTGCGCAGCTCTTCGGCCGCAGCGTTGGCATCCCTCTGCGTTCTAAAATCGCCCACTCGTAATCGCCAGTAAGGCGAATTGTACATGACGTATGTCTGATAAGCTGGAAAGCGGGAGGATATGACGCGCTGTTTCGAGCGGGCCTCGTTCTTAGCTGTACGCACATTTGTGTCACTGAACACCTGCACGCGGTAACCGGCCATGCGGCCGTTGACCGGGCGGTTGACCTCCTCTTTCTCCCTGTCATCCTCTGGCGCAACCTCCACGGGGACGAGACGCAGCAGCATTTTGTCCGGTTGATTGATCACGTTCGAATTGCCCCTTGTGATATGGTCAACGATGGTCACGACTTCTACATCGGCGTTAACGGCCGGAGCAGCCATGAGCATCATCAGTGGTAATACGATTGCTTTCATAAGGATTTTGAGGTGCGGTTGATGTGTCAAAGAAACCGCGCGGACTTGACTGTCCACTGTCATAGCGGACCGGTAATAGGCCGCGCGGTTTTGAGAATGTGATTATATTTTCGGGGTTGTTATCGTGTGATCTATGATCAGAATGCGTTCACGATACCCATGAATGAAGCAGCTTCGAGCGCGGCGCCACCGATGAGACCGCCATCGACGTCGGGCTTTGCAAAAAGCTGTGCGGCGTTAGAGGGCTTGCAGCTTCCACCGTAGAGGATAGAAGTATTGTCAGCCACCTCTGCACCATACTTATCAGCGATAGTCTTGCGGATGAAGGCGTGGATTTCCTGAGCCTGATCGTCAGTAGCTGTCTTGCCTGTTCCGATTGCCCATACGGGTTCGTAGGCAATGACGATCTTGCCGAATTCCTCTGCGTCGAGGTTGAAGAGACCTTCTTCGAGCTGAGCCTTTACGACTTCGAAGTAGCTGCCGTCCTCACGCTGTTCGAGGACTTCGCCGATACAGAAGATAGGAGTAAGGCCATTGTCGAGGGCGAGACGCACCTTCTCGCGGAGAGTCTCGGAAGTCTCGTTGTAGTACTGACGACGCTCTGAGTGACCGAGGATCACGTATGTCGCACCGGTGGATGCTACCATGGGAGCGGAAACCTCGCCTGTGTAGGCACCTGAACGGTGATCAGCGCAGTTTTCTGCACCAAGGCCGAGTTTGTTCTTATCAATAACGTTGTTGATTGAAGCAAGGTGAGTGAAAGGAACACAGATGACTACGTCACATTTGGGAGTCTCGCCTTTGAGGGCTGCGTTTACTTCCTCAGCAAGCTTGATGCCTTCGGGCAGGGTGGTGTTCATCTTCCAGTTGCCTGCTACGATGTTTTTTCTCATTTTTACCTTAATTAATGTGGTTTTTTGAAAATTCGAGGACAAAATTAACGATTTCTGTTGAATTATTCAACCTCTTGGGCTTCAATATTGGCTCGCCGCACGTATTTCCTTTGAATTTGCTCCATTTTTTGTGTCCTGAGCGGTTACTTGAAAAAAAATACTTAAATTTGCAGCAGTCAATCAAAGATGATTCCGGACCGGAAAGTCAGGCAGTAATCATCAATAACCAATCATTTCATTAATCACTGATGGCAAAAATAGGAAGTAAATGGACCGGAAGCGGCCGCAAGGCCATGCTTCTCGGAAGTGGAGAATTAGGCAAGGAAGTAGCGATTGAACTGCAGCGTATGGGCGTCGAGGTTGTTGCCTGCGACAAGTATGCCAACGCTCCTGCAATGCAGGTGGCAGATAGCTGCCGCGTGTTCAACATGCTTGATCCTGAAGCTCTGAAAACTGCTATTGCAGAGGAAAAACCTGACCATATCATCCCGGAAGTGGAAGCCATAGCCACCCCCGTGCTCGTGGAACTTGAAGAGAAAGGTCAGAATGTGACCCCGACAGCCAAGGCCGCATGGCTGACAATGAACCGTGAGGGTATCCGTCGTCTTGCAGCCGAGGAGCTTGGCGTCACGACTTCACCCTACCGTTTTGCTTCGGATTTTGAAGAATTCAAGGCCGCTGTGGAGGCCGTGGGTATTCCTTGTGTCGTGAAACCTATCATGTCGTCGAGCGGTCACGGTCAGAGTGTGATAAAGTCAGCCGATGATATAGAGAAGTCATGGAAAATCGCACAGGAAGGCGGACGCGCAGGTGCTGGTCGTGTCATTGTCGAGGGCTTCGTGAATTTCGATTATGAAATCACCCTTCTCACTGTGCGTTCAGTGGCCGGCACATCGTTCTGCGAGCCTATCGGCCATATTCAGGTTGATGGTGACTACCGTTATTCTTGGCAGCCACAGGCCATGACGCCGGCTGCGAAGGCCAAGGCGCAGGAGATAGCTCGGAAGGTGACCGATGCTCTCGGTGGTTACGGAATTTTCGGTGTGGAGCTTTTTATCAAGGGTGATGAAGTGATCTTCAGTGAGGTTTCGCCACGCCCCCATGACACCGGTATGGTCACTATGATCTCGCAGGAGCTTAGTGAATTTGCTCTCCATGCACGCGCCCTGACAGGCCTCCCTGTCCCTGAAATCCGTTTCCTCGCTCCGTCGGCTTCACGTGCTGTTGTCGTAGAAGGCGACAGTAAGGAAGTCGTGATGGGCGGACTTGAAAAGGTTCTTGAAGAGCCCGGAGTGCAGATGCGCATATTCGGCAAGCCCGAAGTGAAGGGACACCGCCGTATGGCCGTCATCCTTGCTACCGCCGACACAGTGGAGGAGGCGAGAGCCAAGGCTGATCGCGCTTATGAAAAACTTACAGTGGAAGTGCTTTAATGCACTTCCACTCCTCCCTCCTGTCAACCGACTTTCCTCCCCCTTAGATCTAACGCTGTTTCCCGGCCTTAATCTAAAAAAACTGCCGCGGGAACTGAAAAATTATATTGTATCCGTGCATCACAGGATATAAAATCCTGATCTCCTAATACCTGATAAGGTCGTCCATACTCCTTCTTGCTATATTCCATTTTTTTGATCCCAAGATGCATATTTTCATTTCATTTTTAGCTTGTTTGTTTCTCCTTTGTTCATCCGTTGCCGCTTATGCCGGTAATGAAATCGGGGCAAAGGATGTCGATGCGATACTTAAACGTCTTGATACCGAACTTGAAAAACGAGGCACCTACCTTAACGCCCGTCACGCATTCATCGATTCCTTGAAGCGCGTGGTGGTTTCGGGTGATATTTCAACTGAAGATCGTCTGGAATCATTCTTGGAACTCGGTGACAGCTATAATGCGCTCAATACAGACTCTGCATTGACATTTTACAACAAAGGGTATGAGCTGGCCACATCGATAGGGGAGGATTCCATACGGACGCGTTTTGAACTCAGGATAGCAACTTATCTGCCTCTGCTCGCTTTCATGCATGAAGCCTCACGCCGTTTTGAATCGATTGATCCGGGGACTCTACCGGCGGGCTTACGCGAGGAATATTATGATGCGGCACGTCAGATGTACTTCTACATTGCTTCATATTATATCAATCACCCTGAGGTATATGATAAGTATATCAAGCAGTCGCAGGCTTCGCAAGCCGTCCTGCTGACTCTGTTAGAGGAAGGCTCGCCTAAATTCATGTTGAATCAGGGTGAATATCTGCTTTCTCATCAGCAATATGCCAAGGCCAAGGCCATACTCTTCGCGCTCCTCGAACGCGTGTCGGAAGAAGACAACCTATATGCCAGAGCCTGCCACTTCCTCGCGGATATCTCAAAAGCGAACGGTGAGCATAATTCCTACGTCTATTATCTTGCGCTTTCAGCGATAGCTGATACGCGCGGAGCTACGCTTGAAAATTCATCCCTGCAGGAGCTCGGCCGTATAATGTACTTGAACGGTGACGTTCATCATGCCTATGATTACCTCTCCACTGCCTTGTCCGAAGCCGTGGAATGTGACGCTCCTCTGCGTGTGTTGCAGTCATCAAGCATTTTCCCCATTATCGAGAGTGCTTATAAAGCAGAACTTAAAAAGTCTGACCGTCGTACTTTTATTGTCATTCTTATAATGGCGATGTTGCTGGTCGGACTTGCCGTCACGCTCTATATCCTTAACCGGAAGAAGCAGCTGATGGATCGTATGGCCTTGAAACTTGAGGAGGCCAATAACACTAAGGATGTCTATATTTCGCAGTTTCTGAATCTCTGTTCGATCTATATGGACAAGCTCAACCAGTTCAATAAGATGGTGAACCGCAAAATTACTACCGGTAAGGTTGACGATCTGCTGAAACTCACAAAGCAGGGCCGCTTCATAGAGGAGCAATCCAAGGAATTCTATGATGTGTTTGACGATGCCTTCCTCCATATCTATCCTCAGTTCGTATCTGAGGTCAACAAGCTTCTGCGCCCTGACGAGCAGATTGTGCTCCGCGAAGGCGAAAAACTCAACACAGATCTTCGCATAGTTGCTTTCATGCGCCTTGGGATCGAGGAGAGCACGCGGATAGCACAGATGCTAAATTATTCGGTCTATACTATCTATACTTATCGCAATAAACTGAAGAATCGGGCCATCAACAGGGATACTTTTGAAGATATGATCATGAACATTAAATCGGTTTCATGATGGGTCGGTTTTGTTAACAATAGGCGATCTATAACCCACATGAATGCCTGATATTTCCTAAACATATTTGTATTTTTGCTAAATTTTATATGGTATATATTATTGATTTTTATAGTGTTATGTGTGATGCAACATTTATATACCCTCAATTCGGCTTCATGGATATTGCATGAGCTGTGATTTCGATATAATTTTGCAATGCAGAGAGGAAAAAGGCAGTGTTTTTAGGCTGCCCGGAACTCGAAGTAATCACTACGAATCAGACAGAATTGCATATTTTTAGTTTTAGGGTTAGTATAGATTGTTAGTATCTTAGCGTAATTCATTAGTTATATGAGAAGAATTGCATAATAGTAAATGTGTTTTTATGTTAGGTTTGTAGAGTCTTATTGCTAAGACAACGATACGACTTCTCCGTGAGGAGAGGTCGTATTGTCGTTTTAGCCAGTCGGAATTTGACCGGGGTAAATAAGTTTGGATATGACGTGGATTTTTGCTAATTTCGCGCTGTCTAACCGAAGCTGTTTTAATATCCAGTCAAGACCATGTTTCAGCCCTTCAGCTTAAATATAGGAGGTGAACTCCGCGAGTATTCCCGTCCGCAGGTGATGGGAATTATCAATGTCACGCCCGATTCTTTTTTCAAGAATTCACGCACGATGGATGAAGATGCATTGTCATCGAGGATAGAAAAATTTATAGCTGACGGTGCAGACTTCATAGACATGGGGGCTTATTCGTCACGTCCCGGAGCGGCCGATGTAGATCCTGCGGAAGAAATAGCCCGTCTCCGTGTAGGGATGAAAGTGCTGAGATCTATTGATCCGCAAATCCCGGTCTCGATAGATACTTTCCGTTCGGAAGTCGCGCGGGTCGCAATAGAAGAACTTGGAGCGAATATAGTCAATGATATTTCCGGAGGTTCGCTTGATCAAGATATGTTCAGAACTGTCGCACGGCTTAAAGTCCCGTATATATTGATGCACATGCGCGGCACTCCGGCTACTATGCAGTCCCTGACAGATTATTCCGATGTGACTGCTGATGTCATTGCTGATCTTTCGGTGAAATTGCGTGAGCTTCATCTGCTTGGAGTTGCTGATGTGGTTGTCGATCCCGGATTTGGTTTCAGTAAAACAACGGAGCAGAATTTCGAGATGATGCGCAACTTGCAGCAGTTCGAAGTACTTGGCTGTCCATTGCTGGTCGGGATCTCGCGCAAATCAATGATAACCCGCACTCTTGATATTGACCCGGCGGATGCTCTTGCCGGTACGGTGGCGTTGGACGCATTTGCTCTTACACAAGGGGCGGCTTTCCTTCGTGTCCACGATGTGCTTGAAGCTGTCCAGACGGTAAAACTGTTTATGAAAACATTTTAAAATTTATCTTTCCTCATGGATCATTTCGGGATAAAAGACGCTCTTGATATTGCGATTGTCGGACTTCTGCTTTATTACCTTTACAAGATAATGAAGGAGAGCGGCACGTTGAATATCTTCTTCGGCGTGCTTGCATTTATCGTTGTGTGGGTGCTTACGTCGCAGATTCTTGAACTGAAATTGCTCGGATCAATCCTCGATCAGTTCATGGGAATTGGTCTTCTCGTCCTTGTAATTCTTTTTCAGGAGCAGATCAAACGGTTTCTCGTTGAGCTTGGCGACCATAAGCGATGGCGTTTTTTAAGGAATCTGTTTATTCATGACAAGCGTGACCGCGCATCGGATACACGCAAATATGTACTCCCCATTGTCTATGCCTGTCTTAACATGTCCAAGACAAAGACCGGCGCGCTGATCGTGATTCGTCAGGAGATGCCGCTTGAATCATACGAGAAGAGTGGCGACATCATTGATGCGGATATTAATTCCCGGCTTATCGAGAATATATTTTTCAAAAATTCTCCGCTTCACGACGGTGCAATGATCATAGACCATGACCGCATAAGGAGCGCAGGATGCATCCTGCCGGTGAGTCATGACCGTAATGTGCCCCGTGCGCTCGGATTGCGCCACCGCTCGGCTCTCGGCATCTCGCAGGCGACGGATGCTTTTGCAATTGTGGTGTCGGAGGAGACGGGCAACATTTCTGTCGCTCATCGCGGGACCCTGACCACCCGTCTGAGCTCCACGGAGCTTGAGCATCGCCTCTCGTTGGCCATGGCTAACGATTGATAGTCCCCTACGTGGAGACTTTTCTGGTCAAGACAGTGGATTTATTGGCTTTTTCCATTTGCCGGAGTGCGAAAAAATTTGTAATTTTGTTTGCTCAAAAGAGCTGTCGGACGCCCGCTATCCCCGATGTCAGGGATTAGGAGCGATGACATGAAAACATATAACTATTTCGAGAAAATCATTTTATCAGACTATGTCACAAGACAAAGAACGCGAAGAGGCGTATAGCGCAAGTAATATTCAGGTGCTTGAAGGACTTGAAGCCGTAAGAAAACGTCCGGCCATGTATATCGGCGACATCAGCTTCAAGGGACTCCATCATCTTGTTTATGAGGTTGTCGATAACTCTATTGATGAAGCTCTTGCAGGCTATGCCACGCATATTGAAGTGACCATCAATAAGGACAATTCCATCACTGTGGTCGATAATGGCCGCGGTATCCCTGTCGATATGCACGAAAAGGAACACAAGAGCGCGCTTGAGGTGGTGCTTACAGTGCTCCATGCAGGTGGTAAGTTCGACAAGGGTTCCTACAAAGTGTCAGGCGGTCTCCACGGCGTCGGTGTGTCATGTGTAAACGCGCTTTCAACCTATCTTCGTGCCGAGGTGCGTCGTGAGGGCAAGATATTCATGCAGGAATACTCATGCGGCAAACCCACCACGGAGCTTCAGGTGATAGGTGAGAGCGACACTACCGGTACGACAATCACCTTCCTCCCGGACGACTCGATCTTCACTGTGACAGAGTACGATTATGACACACTTGCCAACCGTCTCCGTGACCTTGCATTCCTTAATGCCGGCATCACACTCATCCTTACGGATCTTCGTAAGCTCGATGCCGAGGGTAATCCCAAGACTGAAACCTTCTATTCACGCGACGGTCTGCGCGAATTTGTCCAGTATCTCGACTCCAACAAGGAATCACTTATCAACGATGTGATCCATCTCAACACCGAGCGTCAGGGTATTCCCGTGGAAGTGGCGTTGACTTACAACAACACTTACAATGAGAATGTCTATTCCTACGTCAACAACATCCACACCATCGAGGGTGGTACACACCTGACCGGTTTCCGTCGCGGACTCACCACCACGCTCAAGAAATATGCCGAGGACAACAAGCTCCTTGAAAAGTGCAAGGTCGAGGTTTCGGGCGATGACTTCCGCGAGGGCCTTACAGCGGTCATCTCCGTAAAGGTGCTCGAACCGCAGTTCGAGGGTCAGACCAAGACTAAACTCGGTAACGGCGAGGTTCAGGGTGCTGTGTCGGCTGCTGTCAGCGAAGCTCTCCGCTACTATCTTGAGGAGCACCCCCGACAGGCCCGTACAATTGTCGATAAGATCGTCCTTGCTGCTCAGGCCCGCCACGCGGCCATGAACGCCCGTCAGAAAATCCAGCGCAAATCACCTCTTGCAGGTGGCGGACTTCCCGGCAAACTGGCCGACTGCTCTTCGCGTCACGCTGAGGACTGTGAGCTCTTCCTCGTCGAGGGTGACTCCGCAGGCGGTACGGCAAAGCAGGGTCGTGACCGCACATTTCAGGCAATCCTTCCTCTCCGTGGTAAAATTCTAAACGTGGAGAAGGCTATGGATCACAAAATCCTCGATAATCAGGAAATCACGAGTCTCTACCGTGCGATGCGTGTGACCATCGGTACGGAGGAAGATCCCATGGCGATCAACCTTTCGCGCCTTGCCTACCACAAGATCATCATCATGACAGATGCCGATGTGGATGGTAGCCATATCGCCACACTTCTCATGACATTCTTCTTCCGCCGTATGCGTCCAATAATCGAACAGGGCTATCTCTATCTCGCAACTCCGCCGCTCTATAAGTGCTCTATCCGCGGAAAGAAAGAAGAATATTGCTGGACTGACGCGCAGGTGCAGCAGTTTATTGCCATAAATGGAGAGAAAACCAAGGTGCAGCGTTACAAAGGTCTCGGTGAGATGAGTGCAGAAGAGCTCCGTGACACTACCATGGATCCCGAACAGCGTCTCCTTAAACAGGTTACGATCAGTGATGCTGTTGAAGCCGACCGTATTTTCTCGATGCTTATGGGCGAGGATGTTGCTCCCAGACGTGACTTTATCGAGGCAAATGCCAACTACGCGAATATTGACGCATAAACGATTTATGCGTTACAAGCGTTTATTCATAAAATAATCATCAATTCATACACACCTCGTTTATACTATGGCTCAATCAAAGAAAGCAACTGCCGGTTCACGAAGTGCCGCCATCCTCGAGAAGAAGGTGGAGGAATTTGTCGCGCAGCAAAAAAACAACACATATAACTATAAGCAGGTGGCCCATGCTATCGGGGCCACCACTGCAACCCAGCAGCGGAACATCGCGCTTCAACTTGTCGAAATGGCCTTCAACGGACAGATCATAGAAGTGGCTCCCGGTAAGTACAAATCACCCCAGCGTGGCAATGAGGCCACCGGAGTGTTTGTACGCCGCAGCAACGGTAAGAATTCTGTGATCACCGATGCCGATGGCGAGGCCATCATGGTGGCCGAACGCAATTCAATGCGTGCGCTTAACGGCGATAAAGTACGTGTCAACATCGCTGCTCACCGTCGTGGTGCCGAGCCGGAGGCCGAGGTGATAGAGATAATTGAAAAGAAGGATCAGACGTTCATCGGAACGCTCAAGGTCGATCGCCATTTCGCATACCTTCTTACGGATTCCAAATATCTTTCGACCGACATATTCATTCCCAAAGCCAAACTCAAAGGTGGCAAGACCGGTGATAAGGCAGTGGTAAGGATTGTCGAGTGGAAAGAAGACAGCAAGAATCCGAGTGGTGAGGTGGTCGATATTCTCGGCCGTGCCGGTGAGAACAATGCTGAGATACATGCTATTCTCGCAGAGTTCGGTCTGCCATACAAATATCCTGCCGCAGTAGAGAAAGCTGCCGACAAGATTGACGCCGGTATAACGGAGGAAGTGATCGCGCAACGTATAGACATGCGTGATGTCCTCACATTTACCATTGACCCTGCGGATGCCAAGGACTTTGACGATGCCTTGTCATTCCGCGTTCTCCCCAGCGGTAATTATGAGGTCGGCGTGCATATTGCCGATGTGACGCACTATGTGCAGCCTGACACTATCATTGACCGTGAGGCCCAGAAGCGAGCCACATCCGTCTATCTTGTCGATCGCGTTGTCCCGATGCTCCCGGAGCATCTGTGTAACGGCATCTGTTCTCTTCGTCCCAATGAGGAAAAGTTGGCGTTTTCAGTTATTTTCCACATGGATAGTGAGGCGAAGGTGCTCAGCTCTAAGATCGCGCGTACCGTTATAAAGTCTGACCGTCGTTTTGCATACGAGGAGGCTCAGGAAGTAATCGAGACCGGTCTCGGTGACTGTGTGGAAGCTATTCAGACCCTCAACGGTCTCGCAAAGATCCTCCGCCGTCAGCGTTACGAGAACGGTTCGGTTGAGTTTGACCGCCCGGAAGTAAAATTCCATATTAATGAAGATGGCAAACCCTTAGGCGTGTTCTTCAAAGTGATGAAGGATGCCAATAAGCTCATCGAGGAATTCATGCTGCTCGCCAACCGTACGGTTGCAACCTTTGTCGGCAAGCCAAAGGACAAGAAGAAGCCAAAGGCATTTGTCTATCGTGTCCATGATGTGCCCGATCCCACACGTCTTGCCGATCTTGCCTCCATCGCACGCGCATTCGGCTACAAGATAAAGGCATCAGGTACGCCACGTGAGATCAACCGTTCGATCAACCGTATGCTCGACGAGGTGAAGGGCAGGGGTGAGGAGAATTACCTTGCAACCCTCGCTATACGTTCGATGGCAAAGGCAGTATATACGACTGACAACATCGGTCACTACGGACTTGGCTTTGAATACTACACCCACTTCACTTCACCTATCCGCCGTTATCCCGACATGATGGTTCACCGTCTGCTCGAACGCTATCTTGCAGGTGGACGCAGCGTGAATGTCCAGAAGCTTGAGGATCAGTGCAGGCATTCGAGTGAGATGGAGATTCTTGCTTCCACCGCTGAACGCTCGTCGATCAAATATAAGCAGGTCGAGTACATGCAGGAACATATCGGCGAGACTTACTCAGGTATCATTTCCGGTGTTACCGAGTGGGGACTGTATGTCGAGCTTAACGACAATCTTTGTGAAGGTCTTGTCCCTATGCGTGATCTTGCGGACGATTTCTATGATTTCGATGAAAAGAACCACTGTCTCGTAGGTCGTCGTCACAATCATCGTTACCGTCTTGGCGATAATGTTGACATCAAGGTCGCACGTGCTGATCTTGAAAAGAAACAGCTTGACTTCTTCCTTCTTGATGACAAGGGACAACCACTGCGTAAAAGCGGCGAAGACGAGTTAGGCAAAAAGGTTACTGTCGCCGAAGCCCTTTCCAATAACCACGGGAAGAAAAAGCGTCGTCGCAGGTAATAACCGATCATAACAGGCTTCTGACCGTTATAGAACCTGACAGAGACTATATTAACAAATAAGAATTGCAGCGACCTGCGTCTAATCCGCCGGCCGCTGCAAACACAAATACACAACTTTAACCATAACAGACAACACCATGAAGGAATTTGATGAGTATATCGCAATGGTCAATCAGGCGATAGCCAATCTGAAACTTCCCGCACAGCCCGCCGGGCTCTATGATCCGATACGTTACACGCTCGATTGCGGCGGTAAGCGTCTGCGTCCCGTCCTGACACTTGCAGCATGTCAGGCGATGGGCAAAGAACCTATGACCGCGATCCATCAGGCGATTGCAATAGAGATGTTCCATAATTTCACGCTTCTCCATGATGATGTCATGGATAATGCTGATGTCCGCCGCGGACGGCCTACTGTCCATAAGCGTTGGAACATGGAGACAGCAATACTCTCAGGTGACGCGATGCTCACCACTTCAACCATGCTTCTCGCTATAAAAGCCGGCGAACGCCTTGGTTCGGCTCTTGAGCTCTTCAACGGTACTGCGATGAACATATATGAAGGTCAGCAGTACGATATGGATTTTGAGAAACGTCTTGATGTAACCGTTGAGGAGTACATGGAGATGATCCGTCTCAAGACCTCCGTGCTTCTCGGATGTGCATGCGGAATGGGTGCGCTCATGGCGGATGCAGAGTTCGACGCTCAGCTCCAGTTTTTCAACTACGGTGTGAATCTAGGTCTCGCATTCCAGCTTCAGGATGATTTCTTGGATACTTACGGAAATCCCGAAACATTCGGAAAGGCTATCGGTGGCGACATTCTCAACGATAAAAAGACTTGGTTGCTGATCATGGCACTGAAAGAGGACGAGACAGGTACAGTCAGATCACTTATCGGAAGCAACGAAAATCCGGAAGAGAAAATCCGCCGTGTACGTGAGGTCTATGACCGGCTTGGACTTCCCGACAGAATCCATGAGCTTATCCGTGCATATATCGATACTGCCATCAGTTGTCTCGATCAACTCCCCATCATGCCGGACGCACGTGCATTCTTCATTGAACTTGCCCTGAAATCGGCCACGAGAAATAAGTAATCACGTAGAATTTCCCTAATCAGAATAATGCTGACTGACACTCATACGCATCTCTATCTTGACGACTTTGCGCCCGAAAATATCGAGACAGTTAAACGCGCCCTCGATGCCGGTGTGAGCAGAATGATCTTTCCGAATGTGGATCTCACCACGATCGTCCCGATGAAGGAGTTGCACGCTGCTTTCCCTTCACAGACATTCATGGCTATGGGGCTGCATCCGACCGAGATCCGCGAGACTTGGCAGGAGGATCTTACTAAGATCCGGAAAGAACTTGACAGTTGTCCTGACGATTATATAGCGGTAGGGGAGATCGGTATTGATCTCTACTGGGACAAGACTTACCGCGAAGAGCAGATCGAAGCATTCTCCCGACAGGTCGATTGGGCTATCGAGAAAGATTTACCCGTGATAATCCACTGCCGTGAAGGACTGCCTGAAGTACTTGATGTTCTTAGCTCCAAGGAAGTCAAGCCAAAGGCCGTGTTTCATAGCTTCGGTGGATCTGTCGATGACGTCAGGGCTATACGTGGAGTAGGTGATTTCTATTTCGGGATAAACGGTATCGTCACTTTTAAAAATTCCCGCCTTCACGAGGTTTTACCTGAAATCGGTATTGACAGAATAGTCCTTGAAACTGACGCTCCATATCTCGCTCCTGTCCCTCATAGGGGGAAACGTAATGAGAGTGCCTACATTGCAAACACAGCAGCTCGTGTTGCTGACATATTCGGGATGCCAACTGAGAAAGTGGAGGAAATAACGACTGCTAACGCCCTTGCTTTGTTTGACAGGATTAAATAAGGGTAGTTTTAGTTAGTGCTTACTGACGAAATACGTGTTTTAACAGTTAATTTGTGATATTTTATCATTTTAGAGGCCGGTAATCCGGCCTATTTTTTGTAATTTTGTTATTCTAAACTATAAATTGAGAAATCCGAAATTGCAAATGGCTATCAGATCTACCATAAGGACTTTAATAACATTGCTTTCGTTGTCATTCCTTCCTGAGCTTTCGGCTCAGGATTCGGCATGGGTGCAAGTGCGTATCCCGGTTGCTTGTATCCGTGACGGCAAAGGACATTCGACTGAAATGACTTCACAAGCTATCATGGGGACACCCCTGCGCCTGTTGGATTCGGATGGCGAATGGCTTCATATTCAGAGTCCCGAAGGTTACGAGGGATATATGAATGTGTCCAGTGTCGCTAATAAGACCGATGAAGAGATGCAGTCATGGAGGAATGCCGAAAGACTTGTCTCTATCTCCAAGCCGGAAGTAAAAGTCTATGCTTCGATGGAAGGCCGTGGCCCGCGTGATATAGTCACCGAACTTGTGCTTTCATCAATCGTGGAAGGACAGGCTTTAAACGATTCAATAGCAGAAATCAGACTCCCTGATGGCCGTACAGGTTATGCAGATGCAAGCTCATTTGTAAAAGCAGAAGAATGGGCGACGACTCCTTTTGACATGGACAAAGCCATCGACAGCGCATACTGGTTGCTTGGGACACCCTATCTTTGGGGTGCATGTTCCACTAAAGGTGTCGATTGTTCCGGACTTGTCCGGGTTATCTATTTTGATCAAGGAGTGCTCACACTGCGTGATGCCCGCCAGCAGATCGAGATCGGAACACGAATAGAGTCTTCCGACCTCAGTGATCTGGAGAGGGGCGATCTTTTGTTTTTCTCCAACACTTCTGACGGACGAATCTCACATGTTGCCGTCTATGACGAAGATGGACGTTATATCCACTCATCAGGTTTGGTCAAGACCAATTATATGCGCGAGAACGATCCGGATTATTCCAAACGGTTTTATCGCGGTGCATCGCGTATCGCAGGTAATGAGGGGACTCCCGGAATAGTGAAAATGATAAATCATCCGTGGTACTTCAACAAGGCTGACCAATCACAATAATTGAAATATTCATACCTGAAAATATAAAAGAAACAATATGGTAACTTTTCTTATCTGTCTGGCATTACTTGTCACGACATACTTTACTTACGGCCGTTATCTCGAACATCTGGCCGATGTCAATCCCGATCGTAAGACACCTGTGGAACGCATGGAGGACGGCGTGGATTACATCCGACTGCCCCGTTGGCGCGTTTTCCTTATACAGCTGCTCAACATCGCCGGTACAGGTCCGATCTTCGGTGCTATCCTCGGTGCATGTTTCGGCCCTATAGCTTTCCTTTGGATTACGCTTGGCGGTATTTTCTTCGGAGCGATGCACGATTTTCTTTCCGGAATGATGATCATGCGTCATGACGGCCGCAGCCTCCCGGAAATTATCGGTATCTATCTCGGAATACCTGCACGCACAGTTGTCAGGATATTTTCCATTGTGCTTATGGTTCTCGTTGGTGCAGTGTTCATTCTCAGTCCGGCTGCGCTGCTTTCCAATATGGTTCCGGTCATCAGCAAAGATATATGGGTGTGGATTATTCTCGCATATTATATCCTTGCCACTATGCTTCCTGTCGATAAGGTCATTGGCAAGGTCTATCCTGTGTTTGGTGTCGCTCTCGTGGCGATGGCCGCCGGTCTTTTGGGTGTGCTTCTGACCGGTCAATATCCCATTCCCGAACTTACGAATCTTCATAACTATCAGCTTGATCCGGAGGCTTTGCCCATCGTGCCTACGCTCTTTATCACGATTGCTTGCGGTGCTATTTCCGGTTTCCATGCCACGCAGTCACCACTCATGGCACGCTGTATCACAAGTGAGAAAAAATGCCGTTCGGTGTTCTATGGTTCGATGATCTCAGAAAGTATCATCGCGCTTGTCTGGGCTGCCATAGCGATGGCCTTCTTCCACGGGCCGACAGAGCTTGGTGAGCAACTTGCGGCCAATGGCGGAAATGCCGCGTGGGCTGTGGATGTGATTTCGAATACCACACTCGGCAAGGTTGGTGCTGTCCTCGCACTCTTGGGTGTTGTCGTCGCTCCCATCACTTCAGGTGATACTGCTTTCCGTGGTGCGCGTCTTATCGTGGCCGATATCTTCAATATCGATCAGCGTCCCATCCTCAAGCGTTTTGCGGTCTGCATTCCGCTCTTTGTTGTGGGCTATGCTATTACACTGATCAATTTCGACATCGTGTGGCGTTATTTCGCATGGGCGAATCAGACACTTGCCGCTGTGGTTCTCTGGACAATCTATGTATGGCTCGCACGCCGTAATTCAAACTACTGGGTCGCTCTTGTACCGGCGGTTGCAATGACATTCGTGGTTACATGTTTTGTTTTTGTCTCACCACAATTCTTCGGTATTGAAAATCGTGTTCTTGCATTTATCCTTGCCGGAATCACGACGATCGGCTTCGGCTTCCTCGCCAATACCCGTGTAAACCCTAAGGTCATAATCCCGGAGGAGGGTGGTCTGGCCTGATCATTAATTTATTCCAACGATAATCCATGCTTATACTGAATACAAGTTTTCACGTGCACCTGAATTTTGATTCCGAATTTAAGGAGTGGGTGCGCAGGACCTATATACCGTCAGCCGTTAGATCAGGGCTGCTCACATCTCCGCGCTTTGCAGCCTTGCTTATCGAGGTGCAGGAGGAATGTGTGAGCTATGCGGTAAGTTTCGAAGCAGAGACAGCAGAAAATGCTGTCGAATGGCACGACAACGAAGGAGCTGAACTTCGCGCGGAGCTTCACAAGCGTTTTGGTGAAGGAGTGGTGTTCTTTACGACCTATATGGAGGAACTCCCTCTTGACTGCTGACCGGAAGGGATACTGTATGCACGACAAGATTATAATCGGAATCGACCCGGGCACTAACGTGATGGGCTACGGTATCCTTGGCATCAAGGGTAAGAAACCGGAGCTGATAGCCCTCGGCGTTGTCAAATTGAATAAATTTGACAGCCACTATCTGCGTCTGTTGCGTATCCATGAGCGGGTGCTCGGACTGGTCGAACAGTTCCTGCCGGACGAAATGGCCATTGAAGCTCCGTTCTTTGGCAAAAACGTTCAGTCAATGCTGAAACTCGGACGTGCACAGGGTGTGGCGATGGCCGCAGCCTTGTCGCGCGACGTACCTATCACGGAATATGAACCACGAAAAATAAAGATGGCGATTACCGGCAACGGTGCTGCAAGTAAGGAACAAGTCCGCGAAATGCTCAGACGAATCCTGAACATCTCGGCCGATAAACTTGACATAGAACTTGATGCGACAGATGCTCTTGCCGCTGCATTATGCCATCATTACGAGTCATCGCGCCCAATCCCGTCCGGAGGTCCGAAATCATGGAAGGACTTTGTGGCGAAGAATCCTGATCGTGTGAAGTAGAATCGATCAGCACCATGCTGACCGGAATATCAGCCGATGTCGGATGGATAAGGTTGTGGTAATGGATTGAGAGTCTTAGAGTCATTGAGCTGTGGGATGTGGAGAGGTAAGAATGAGATTTACACTGCAAATTTACATCCTGAAGTCAATGGAAAAGGTGCGATAATGAAATTTGACAATAAAATTAACTGATTGAAGGACTTGGACTCCCGTATCATGTATGTGATTCCGTCTGATGTCCTTCAATCTTTTTTATCATCCTTGCGGGATTTCCGGCCACGACTGTCGATGCTTCGACATCCTTTGTCACAACACTGCCTGCACCTATGACAGCACCCTCACCAACAGTTACTCCCGGCAGGATCGTCACATCGGCCGCGATCCATGCATTGTCACCGATAGTGATGGGGAGCGCACGCATTATTCCCTCGTTCCGTTTTTCCCAGTCAAGGGCATGGATAATGGTACAGAGGGTTGTATTCGGACCGATAAACACATTATTGCCGATTCTGACCTCGGCTTCATCAAGAATGGTAAGGTTGAAGTTACCGACGAAGTGCTCTCCAATGTGAATGTTGCATCCGAAATCACAATGGAATGGACTGTGGAGTACAAAATTCTCCCCGATATTTCCCAAGAGATTCCTGATGATTTCACGTCGGTCATTGCTGCGTGATGGCGGGAGTGAATTTAAGGTGAAACAAAGCTCCTCACATTCCGTAAGCCTAACAGAAAGCTCATCGCTAAAACCGTTCATCCATTCACCGGAAGCAAGTAGCTTCATGTCATTCGATATATCCATATTGGATTGACAATCACTTATTGTTTTTATTACGACGCATATTGCGGAAATAGAATCCGACATGACGATAGAGAGTGGGGAAGAAGCCGAAATAGAAGCTCATGATCTTGAATCGTTCCCACAATGAGCTCCAACGGTTTGAAGTGGTGATTCCCTCCGAAAGATAGTCTATCAGTATTCGGTCAATATAACAATTACGGTGAGAGCGTTGGAGGCAGCGGATACACCACTCGAAATCAGCTGAAAACTTATAGCGTGTGTCGTAATTGTCAACGAGTTTCCTTAGCACGATGAATGCCTGATGGCAGACCACCATTCCTTCCTTGAAACTGTCAAGCGTAAGAATGGCCGGGGCAGTCAGATGACGGTCTCCGATGCGTTTGCGGTCAGCATTGACTATCTGGGTCTGACCATAGACAATTCCGGGATAATCATTCTCCATAATAGCATCGGCAATGAGCTGGAGCACATTGGGACTGTGGAAACTGTCACCCGCATTCAGGAAAATTACATAGTCACCCTTAGCCAGTCCCAATCCCTTGTTCATGGCATCATAGAGACCACGGTCAGGTTCACAGACCACAGTCAGATTATCTATACCTGAAGCATTGGCAAGGTCGGCTGTCCCGTCTTTAGAATCTCCGTCAATGACAAGATATTCATATAATTTACAAGTCTGTTCGCCGACACTGCGCAACGTGGCCGGCAGTGTTGAGGCGGCGTTGTAGGTAACGGTAATTATTGAGAACAGTGGATTCATGTATATTATATTCGAGCTATTGTACTTGTTAGAATGATTTGTGTTTGATTGGCTTTGACCAAAAAATCTCCCGCCGGGAAATTGGATCGGCAGGAGTGATACGGGAGAGGATCTGAGGAGAGTGTATGTAGGTTATAATCAAGAGTAACTCTTTTTTATCTGACATCCGCCTCATGAACCTTGAGGGT
Organism: Bacteroides sp.; assembly: GCA_014801945.1. GTDB lineage: Bacteria > Bacteroidota > Bacteroidia > Bacteroidales > Muribaculaceae > Duncaniella. The sequence continues at coordinate 29,810 of JAAVDF010000025.1, read as the reverse complement.
ACTTTTATTCCTGTACGAGAGAGACGATCAGTTCCTTGCTATCCTCACTCTCTTCAAACTTGATTTTTCCTTCACGGGCGAGCCAGCCGAGAGCAGCGAAAAGTTCCTTGTCATTCTTGAGTTTGGCAATCTTTTTAAGCTGCTTTGTTCCGACTGCTTCCGCTTCGTTAAGGGCGGCCCAAACGCGACCTGCGTTAAGACCGATAATGTCAGTGTTCATTTGTTTTGTGAATTAATGTATTAATAGTATTTAGTGCTATCAAAAAGTAGATTTTATTGATTGAATGCCTGATATCTTAGCGTTATGGCGCAAATATACTATTTTTTTATAAATTTATTACTATTTTGCTAACAATTTTATATGTCTAAAAGTTCACAAGGCACCAATGGGTTTACCATCAGTGCCTTGTGCTCTTGTTTTATGTGTGTTTTTTATTTTCCGTAGAGAATATATGATGTATAGGGAGCAAGTTGTCCGCTCAGCTGTCCGTCAGTCACAGTGAATGTGTTTCCATTGACAACATCGGTGAACTCACCGTCAGGGAGGGAGGTAGCAAGATTCTCGACTGTCTGATTTTCACCGGTGATATTGATAATGGCTGCTCCGGCAGTTCCGCGAGACACCTCTATGACAGCTCCATTGTCCGTAGCAGAGATGGTTTCAGGCTGTCCTTTCATGTCGCGTCGGAATTTATTTACAGCCACAACTTCCGGATGTTTGAATTCGTCATTACCGCGTGCGCCGACACGGTTATTTCCCCAGTAATTCTCACGAGTGCTTCCGGCAGGGCGGCTGAAGAAGAGGGGAGTACCGTTCTGGCGTGCGGTGAGGAACACCCATCCCATTCTGATCTGTTCGTCCGTGAGGCCGGCTGACTCATGTTCGTTGGCATAGGTGTCATGTGATTCCACCCATGTCACGAGGTGTTTTCCATCCACGGGATGATGCCAGTTTAGCAGAGAATCCGCTTTGAAATCCGAATTTCCGAGCACGTTGCGGAGTGCGTGTCCGTAGGCACTTGCCGTTAGATCCATGTATTCGGCATATTCGGTTTCCTTTACATTTCTGTCCTGAAGGACTTCACCGTATATGAAAAGTGAATCGGCCGGAACAGCGAGTCGAAGCCCCTTGACATCTTCACGGCCTGTAGCCACATCCCAGAAGTTGTTTCTCGTTGCAAGACTGTCAAGCGGATCGGACGGGAGACCGATGTGTTTTGCTGTATCGTAGCGGAAACCCTTGACACCGAGACTCAGAAGATCGTTGACATACGTCATGTAGTAGTGCTGGAAATCGGGATTCTCTGTGTTGACGTCCGGAAGTCCGCCCATCTCGCCAGTGGTGCATTCATAACGGTCATTATAGTCTCTAATCGGTGTGAAACCGTTAGCATGAAATAGCTTGTCGTGACCGCCGACAGCTTCGTCAAGAGATGGAAGGACAGCCGTGTGATCCACAGCAGTATGATTGGGGAGCACATCTACAATCACCTTTACATTATACTTAGCCGCACTGTCCATCATCGATTTGAACTGATCGCGTGATCCGAGCAGATAGTTTCCTATTTTCCAATCGGTTGGCTGATAGTAATAATACCATTTTCCTTTTACGGTATCACCCGGCTGCGAAAATAGAGCCATGCCTCCATCCTCGCCTACAAAACAAGTGTTGGCAGGTGAGGTCTGCACGTATGCATAGCCGGCTTCGGCTATGTCTTTCATATTTGCTGCTATGGTGTCGAATGACCAAGACCAAGCGTGGAGGATCACATCATCATTTGTATCTGCAGTTGATTGCAGAGCCTTGTCAGTCGAACAGGCTACAAACAATCCGGCTCCTGCAAATGCGAAGCAAAGAAGTTTATTCATGTCTGTTTAAAAGCTTAAAAATGTAAGTATGATAGAAAACTAAATTTATACTCTATAGATCGGAAGAGAGGACTATTGCCCGGTCAAATATTTCCTTGTTATTGGAAATAGAGACGGAGGGCGGTAAGATAGAGAAGAGAGGCAGGAACGACAAGCAGTAGCGAATCAATACGGTCAAGAATGCCGCCATGACCGGGGAGGAGTTTTCCGGAATCCTTCACGCCAAGTGTGCGTTTGATCAGAGATTCCACAAGATCACCCCATGTGGCGAAGCCCGCAACAACAGCACCGAGGCCGCAGAGTCCGACAAGTGAGATATTGTTGAAGTAATCGGGGAATCCGTATTTGAATACAAATGCTGAGGCGATGGCGAAAAATACACCTCCGAAGAATCCTTCCCACGATTTGTTGGGTGATATTCTCGGAAACAATTTGTGCTTGCCGAGAAGCGAGCCGACACAGAACGCGCCGGTATCGTTGAGCCAGATCATGATGAACATGGCGAGGAGAAGATGAGTGCCGTTGGGAAGGGTATAGAACATGGACATGAGACCCAGCGGAAGTGCTATGTACATCTGTCCCATATAGGAATAAGCGAGGTTGGTGAGGGGAGAGGCTTCCTGATTGTAGAGTTGCATCACGAGGCGAACAATCAGATACAGAAGATAGATTGTGAAGAATGTACCGCCGAGCACGGCCATGGTGAAGGGTGTCAGCACTCCGGTATTTACAATTCCGAGACCTATGCACATAATCAACCCTCCTGCGACATCTATGATCAGTGTGGTCATATTTTCACCACCGGTGGAGGCATTGGTGAGATTGTAAAATTCTTCAAGCGCGAGGATGGCTATCAGACCGAAGAATACGATGTAGGACCAACCGCCTGTAAGGACGACAGCACAGATGAGACCGACGTAGATTATGCCTGTTATGCTTCTTAATATGAGGTTTTTCATTGCTAAGTGTTACTTTTGTGCAAAAGTAGTCAAAATTTAGTAATTAACCATTTGTTTAGACTATTTATTTAAACGGTTGTCTTTCTCACCTTAGATTTCTTACGGCTTCATCATATTTTGAGAGAGTGGATGCTTTCATGATTTTCTTCACTGTCCTGCGGTCAAATTCTTCTCCGAAATATTCCCACAAGGGTTTGATTTTAGATAGGATCTGTGTATCACCTCCGGTCAGAGTGCTGCGGTAATTATCTGCAATCATTGAGTGAAGTGTCAGAATTTTTGCGATATGTTCGGAGCGGGACCACTCGCGGTTTTCAATCCATTCTGCTATTATTGATGGTCTTTTCAGCAGACCGCGGCCAATCATCACCCCGCTTAATTCAGGATAACGCTCACGAAGCTGTCCGATTTGATCCGGATTCTCGATATCACCATTAAAGACCACGGGATGCTCAAATGTATGGAGCATTTCCTCAAACTGATCGTAATGTAACTCCCCACCGTATTGCTGGGAAGCAGTGCGCGGATGAATGGTGACATGACACAAAGGCGTAGAATTAATATCTGCAATGAGGGCACGCCATTCGTCGGGAGCAGAGATCCCGACACGCATCTTGATGGAAAACCGGATCTCAGGCATTGACCGTATGATCCCGCAAATATCTTTGAATACTGCAGGATTTCCAATTATACCGGCACCACGACCTTTGCGAACTTGGGGGACGAAGGGGCAACCCATGTTCAGATCAATCTCCCGATAACCGTTTCCATACAGCTCCTCCGTCAGCTTTGAAAATTCGGTCGTATCCTTGAAAATTATCTGAGGGATGAGATGATGATTGGTATTGAGTGTGGAACAGACTTCGCGCATGTCACGTGAGCGGATCTCGCCCTTTTCAATTCTGATGAAGGGTGTGTAATATGTTACAGACTCTATTGCCGGATAGAGTTGGGCATGAAAATGTCGGAATGCCGCTTCAGTAAATCCCTGAAGCGGTGCGCACAAAAGTCTGAAGTCTTTGTCGATAGTCATTGCTTTGGCTTTGATGAAAGTCGGGTTTTGATGACAGGAATATCCAGAAACCCGTTACTTACTTCCAGTGATATAGTGTCTCCCTGATGGATACGGTCATATCTCCCTTTGGGGACCTGATGAGATTTGAGTCTGCCGTCAGAAAAACGGATTTCAATGAAATAAACATAATATGGAGTACCACGCCCCACCACACGACGCCCGATTCTCTTAGTCCGGTAACGCGTCTCACGGTAGCGGCGTTCGACGGTCACATTCTCCGTATGCCCAGCGTCGTCATCTGAAAAGAAATAGTTCACACTGAAAAATGCAAAGATAAGCACCGAGAAGCCAACGATAGCCTGTATGCAGAAATTGATGAGGAAGAAATCTGTACAGGTAAATCGTTCCCACCGGTGACCGTAGATCAAGGCTGATATGACGGCGAGAATCGCGCAGCCCGTCACCGGTTTCCACCAGTCGATCAGAGTGTCTGAATAGAGTACGCAACTTCCTCCGACAAACAGGACTACACCTATGCCGAGTCCCATCCAACAAACTATTCGCAATAGGTCGCTTGATTTAGATTTAGCCATTTATATCTGTGAACTGATTCTGATGCAAAGGTAATGAAAAATTATATAGTTGCCATAATCCACCCATCGGACTACTCATCCTCATTGATCAGTCTATTATACTCGGTGTGCGTGTTACATCTTCTATGAATATTTAACTTTTTATAGCTATTTTAGAACAATTGTCGTACATTTGCAGTTAGTAAATATGTATGGCCGGAGGGAATTGTATCTCGGCTTACCTTTCATCGCAATTGAAATATTAACCTTTAAAAATTGATGTGCCTTGAGCCGTAACATAGCTAAAAAGTTGCTGAGGATTTTCCTTTGGGCTATTCTTGGCCTCGTCTTGTTATTGATTGCAATACCGGTGCTCCTCTACGTTCCTTTCGTGCAGGATTTTGCTGTAAGGATTGCAACCGAACAGGTGAGCAAATCCACCGGCATGAAAATCGAAGTCGGCAGACTGCGACTTGGTTTCCCCCTCAAACTGAAAGTAGATGACGCCACTGTCATTCAGGCTAACGGAGATACCATGTTGACATCGGCGCATCTTGCAGTTGATGTCAAGTTGAGTCCTCTCTTCAAAGGCAATATCGAGATCGGTGGTGCTGAACTTGACAGTGTCTTTTATCAGCTCGGCAATAATGATTCCATAATGTGGCTCAGAGCCAATATAGCCCGCGCTGATATCAATGCTACTGATATCATCCTTAAAGAGGGTAATATTGACCTTACTACTGTCAATATCGATGGTGTAAGGGTAAAACTGCGTATGCTTGAGGACTCGACAGCCACTCCTGTTGACACTGCACAAGGTACACCTTGGAATGTGAAAGCTGACCGGATAACCATTACTGATCTCACTTACGATATGTCAATGCAGCCGATGATCGACAGTCTTGGTTGTAGCGTTGACCGGATGGAGTTACGCAACGGGCATTTCGATATGGCTACCAAACGCATCTATGGTCAGAGTCTGCATGTCGATAGTGTTTCAGCTGCATATATCTATCCACTTGTTACGGAGACTGTGCCCGTAGCTGCTGATACGGTTGTCACACCTGAATCCGAAATGTGGACGATAACCGCCGATACCCTACGCCTGACTGCCCGTGAAGGACTTTATGCGCAGAAGGATGTGAAACCGCTTCCCGGCTTTGATCCGTCATACATAGCTGTTAGCAATGTCAGCATCGAGGTTGATTCATTCTATAATAAAGGAACCTCAATCCGCGTTCCCCTGAAGGAACTTTCCGGTTTAGAGCGGAGCGGTTTGCAGCTTCACGCCGACGGCCTGTTTGAGATGGACAGTAACGCAATGTCCGCAAAAGATTTTTCGATCGAGACACTCCGATCTTCCCTGCTTGTCAATGCATCGATGGGTATGGGCGACCTTATGTCTGATCCAAATCTTCCGCTCATGCTCAAGGCTTCCGGTCTTATTGACCCGGCTGAGGTCGCAATGGCTTTCCCTGACATGAAAAGCATGTTGAAACCCCTGACTCCGATTTCCGTATCGGCTGACATCGAGGGAACACCAAAACTCCTGAATGTCTATACTTTTGATGTGAGGATGCCCGGTTTGGCACATGTCGCACTTGAAGGTGAGGTCAGCGATGCTTTCGATCCTGACAAGATCGGTGGACAGCTTAGCCTTGACGGAAATCTCTCAACTATTACAGACAAGCAATTTGCCTTCCTGCCGATCAAAAAAGTTCCGGCTCTCGCTGTCAACGGCACTGTAGATTATTATCCCGGTAAGGTGGCAGGTGACCTCGTTCTTACAACCGGGGGAGGTCGTCTTGCCGGTGCAGGCCGATGGGTGGCAAAAGCCGAATCATACAATGCGACACTCAATTTAAGGAATTTCCCGGTGGATGCATTTGTGCCGGAGTATGGAGTGGAACGTCTGACTGCATCTCTGACCGTCGATGGCCGTGGTTACAATCCGCTCAGCAAGAATACCACAATTGATGCTAATGTCAAGCTTGACAGTATCAGATACAATAAGGAGACTTACCGCGATATTGTGCTCAACACAACTCTTCATGACGGTAACGCAAAGGGGTCTCTCGACAGTTATAATCACGACGCTGATGCTTCGGCACGTTTTGATGCAAGCATTGACGGTGACAGCGTGTGCTGGAATCTGACTACTAACGTAAGAAATATCAACCTGCAGGCTCTAGGCCTGTCTCCGACAGTCAACCGCGGAAGTCTTGATCTCTCGACTTCCGGCTACTATAATGTCGTATCGTCAGACATAGATGCGAAAGCCGATGTCAGCAATCTGACTTGGAATCTTCCGGAACTTGACATAGTGTCTCCCCAGCCTGTTAACCTCACACTCGTTTCGGCTGATTCCGTGCTTGACGGATCGCTCATCAACGGCGATATGAATGTAAAACTCCATTCACAGCTAACACTCTTCCCATTCATTAACGGACTTACGTCTGGAATGAAGGAGGCAGTAACCCAGATGGACAGTATGCGTATCGATGTGGATAGACTGCATCAGGCATTGCCGCCATTCGATATGCTGTTTGAAATGGGACAGAATAACCTTGCGGCTAAGTTCCTTAGCGAGTCCTCCGCCATTGACATGAAAAAGGTTATCGGTGGTGTCCATAATGACTCGCTCCTGTGGCTCAACACGCAGATCTATAGATTTGCTACCGGAACCACGCGTATTGACACCATTACATTCAATGCTATACAGCACGGACCCTATCTTGTCTATAAGGCCGATATCAATAATAGACCCGGAACGTTTGATGATTTTGCTCATGTCGCTCTCAATGGTTTCGTGGGCACGAACCGGTTCTCCGCCTACATGAAACAGCAGAATATAAAAGGAGAGAACGGATTTAATCTCGGCCTTACCGCACTGCTGGTCGATAGCGTAGTGACAGTGAAGATTGTTCCTACCAAACCCACCATTGCCTACAAACCGTGGACAATCAACAAGGATAATTTCATAAGTTATAATCTTGGTACTCGTCATCTCGAAGCATCCCTTGCCTTGCATGGCGATAACAGTTTCATCAAAATATTCACAGAGCATCCTGCCGGTGTGGATTCAGTCGGTATGACAAATGACAGTATCCTGAAATATGACGACCTGATCGTTCAGATCTCCGACGTGCATCTACAGGATTGGCTTGCTATCAACCCGTTCGCACCTCCGATCAAGGGTGATCTCAACGCTGATATGCGTATCAGCTATGATGCAGGTGTCCTGACCGGAAAGGGAAGTGTTGGATTGAAGGATCTCTTTTATGGCCGCGATCGCGTCGGTGATTTTGATCTGGCTGTCGATGTGGCCAATAATCCCGGCGGTAAGCTGATGGCCGACGTAAGCCTTATGGTAGATTCCATAAAGACCATAACCGCTCATGGTGTGCTCAATGACAGCACTGCAGGAAATCCCTTCCTTCTTGATTTCCGAATGATCAAATTCCCGCTGCGTGTGGTCAATCCATTCATTCCGCAGGGAATGGCCAAACTGTCAGGTATGCTCAACGGTGAAATGGAAATTACAGGCAATATGGCTCACCCCGTTTTCAACGGGTTCATTGACTTTGACACAACCGAAGTCAAAGTAACGATGCTTGGCACTCCTTTCCGCTTCTCGGATGAGAAGATCCCTGTTGACAGCGGTATCGTATCATTCAATGATTTCGCGGTTACGGGCTGCAATGAGAATCCTCTATATGTGAACGGTACAGTCAATGCCCGCAATCTTGCGAATCTCGGTCTTGACCTTACGCTCAAGGCAAATAATATACAGATCGTCAACAGCAACCGCGCGAAGAATGGTTCGGAGGTTTATGGTAAGGCATTCCTTGATATTGATGCAAGTGCTAAAGGTGACATGACGCGCCTTGATGTCAATGCTGACCTAAGTGTGCTTACAGGTACAAATGTTACCTATGTCGTGACTGAAAGTGTGCAGAACCTCAGCTCACAGACTGATGAGGATATGGTTCATTTCGTTCAGTTCAACGACACATCGGTTGTTGTGAAGGCTGATTCGCTCGTCACACCTTCAATGTCGCTCGATCTTGAGGCACACCTGCATCTGATGGAGGGGGCAATATTCAATGTCGATCTTTCCGCCAACGGTTCAAATAAAGCTCAGATCATGCCGCAGGGCAATGTGACATTCTCCATGTCGGAACTCAACGGCGAACGTATGACAGGACGTATAAATATCAACAGCGGTTTCGTACGCTATACGCCTCCCTTCATGTCCGAAAAGAACTTCGCATTTCAGGAGGGGTCATACATTTCATTTAACGGTGACATGATGAATCCTACATTGAATATTCATGCCATTGATGTGATTAAAGCCAATGTCACTCAGGAGGGACAGAACTCACGACTCGTGAACTTCGATGTCAGTCTTGCTATAACCAACACACTCGCCAATATGAACGTAGCGTTTGATCTCTCGACCGACGATGATATAACGGTTCAGAACGAACTCTCATCAATGTCTGCGGAGCAGCGAGCCAATCAGGCTATGAATATGCTCCTTTATAATGTGTATTCCGGAGCAGGCACAAAGGGCAATGCAAATCTGTCGGGCAATCAGCTCTACTCGTTCCTTACATCCAGACTCAACTCATGGGCTGCGAATAATATCCGTGGCGTGGATATCTCGTTCGGTATTGACCAGTATGACCAGACATACGGTGGTAATACCTCTACGACGACATCTTACAGCTATCGTGTAAGCAAATCGTTCTTCAATGATCGCTTCAAGATCATTGTCGGAGGTAATTACACAGACTCAGATGCCGATGAAAACTTCTCACAGAATCTTATCAACGATATCTCGTTTGAATATCTGCTCAACAAATCAGGCTCAATGTATGTCCGGATCTTCCGCCACACGGGCTATGAAAGTATCCTTGAAGGTGAGATCACGCAGACAGGTGTCGGTTTTGTGCTGAAGAGAAAAATCAATTCGCTTTGGGAACTTTTTGGTATCCGCAGGGACTGACAGAAGTGACTATCCATATAGTATTAAGAAATATAAATTAAGTCTCCAGAGATAATATATGAGGAAACTTTTTATATACGTTGTCGCAAGCCTTATGCTTGCAGGATGCTCCACCACACGCCGTATAGGACAGGACGAGATTCTTTACACAGGACTCAAGGGGGTAGAAGTGACAACTCCTGATAAAGAGAAATTCCCGACAGGTGTACGTTCGACCCTCACGGAAGCGGTTTCGGTCAAGCCGAACAATTCATTGCTCGGCTCGGCATCTGTCCGCGTGCCGTTTCCACTCGGATTGTGGGTATATAACAATTGGCCGAATCCTCCCAAGGGCCTGAAACACTGGATATATGAGAAACTCGCTGCCACTCCTGTGCTCGTGAGCGATGTCCGCCCGGAGGTGCGTACACACATGCTTGAAGAACTGCTGGACAATAACGGCTATTTTTCGGGTACTGCCAGTTATGAACTTGTGCAGAAACGCAACAAGAAAAAAGCCTCGATCCTTTATAAGATAAACGCCGGACATCCTTATAATATCGACTCGCTGATATTGCTACCGGATTCGGTGCCTCTCTTTCATGTGATCGACTCCGTCGTCAACCGCTCGAAATATTTTAAGGTCGGTTCGCGTTATTCAACTGATTCCTTGTCGGCATTACGCGTAAATATCGCTAATGCTGTCCGCAATCACGGTTATTATTTCTTCAGACCGGAATACATACAGTATCTCGCCGACAGTACTATCAATCCCGGTAGTATTGCGATTAAGCTGGATATTGCCAATAATATTCCGTCTTTGGCTCTTGCAAAGTATAAGACCGGACAGATCACTACCTATATATATAAGAACCGTTCAGGTGGTGTACCTGACACGACAGAGACTCAACGAGGCACGTTGATCCGCTATATGCCGTCGCGTCTGCGCAAAGGATTGATCCCGTCTTGTATAGTATTTCAGGAGGGGCGGACATTTTCTGTCCGTCAGATGAACGCTACTCAAACACGTCTTGCACGTCTCGGAATTTTCAATGATATAACAATCAACGTTGAGCGTGACAGTACGAACACTTCTGAAAATCTGCTTGACGTGACGATCGAGTGTACCTATGACCGACCGTTGGAGGCATCCATCGAAGCTAATGTTTCGTCAAAATCCAATTCATATCTTGGGCCGGGTCTAAGTCTCGGCCTGACCAACCGCAATCTTTTCGGTGGAGGTGAGTTGCTGACTGTTGCGCTTACGGGTTCATACGAATGGCAGACAGGTTCCGGACGACATAATTCTGTCTTTAATTCCTACGAAGTAGGTCTCAACGGAACGCTTGCTTTTCCACGTTTACTTGCGCCGAATGTCATACCGCGTATGAGGCGTAATGTCAATTGGACACGTCTATCGCTCGGCATTGATCTTCTAAACCGTCCCCATTATTTCAAACTTAGTCAGTTCAACGCCGGTATAGCTTACGATTGGCAATCGTCGAGATACATCTCGAATACGTTTACACTATTCAAGATGACCTACAATAAGCTTCAGCGCACGACGGCTGTCTTTGATTCGATCATGAATGCTAATCCTGCCATTGCACTAAGCTTCCAGAGCCAGTATGTCCCGCAGATGTCCTATGGTTTCGTTTATGACCGTGCGATGAACAAGAGTAATACCATCAACGTCCAGTTTACTCTTCAGGAAGCCGGCAATATTTTCTGGTCCATCTATGAACTTTGCGGAAAGAAAGGGGAGAAGACATTGTTCCACACACCCTTCTCTCAGTTTGTCAAGGGTTACGCGCAGATTGTCTATGGCCGGAAATTTTTCGGAGATCATTGGCTCGTGAGCCGTATAGGCACCGGAGCAGCATACGCCTACGGGAACTCGTCACAGGTTCCTTACAGCGAGCAGTTCTATTGTGGTGGTGCTAACTCGGTGCGTGCATTTACAGTCCGGTCGATAGGCCCCGGTTCATACCACGCCCCGGCAAGTCAGGTCAATGGTTATTTCGATCAGACAGGTACATTCACCTTTATTGCTAACAGTGAATATCGTTTCCCGATACTTGGTCCGCTGCACGGAGCGGCATTTCTCGATGCCGGTAATGTCTGGACTATTAAAAATGAACCGGAACGACCCGGAGGTCAGTTGAGAGCCAATAACTTCTTTAAGGATCTCGCGCTCGGCACCGGAGTCGGCCTGCGTTTCGATATCTCGATGCTTGTCCTGCGCGGTGACCTCGGAATTGGTATCCATGCTCCATATAATACAGGTAAGAGAGGATATTACAACATGGAATCATTCAAAAAATCACTCGCATTCCATCTCGCCATAGGCTATCCTTTCTGATGATCAGAGAGGAGCGTTGTAGAACTTTTATGGGTCTGAGTTGTCTTAATAATATGGGGCAATTCAGGCCCATAAAAGTTCTACAACGCAGATAGACATGAAAAAAGCATTAACTTATATAGTATTTTTTGCCGCGCTGATTGCATTGATAGCGGCTTATTCAGATCGTGTCGTCAAAGCCGATGAAGGCTACACGGCCCCGGAAATTGAGCTTCTTGCCAATGATTCTGTAAATGTTTCGCTCGATAAGCTCCGAGGAAAATACGTTCTGGTCAATTTCTGGGACTCCTCAAATGCGGTCTCGCGTATTGCTGCGGGTGAGTATGACAGGTTTCTCCATGCAAATCCGGAGCATGATTTCTCACTTCTGTCGGTTAACACCGATGCTGACCCCGATCTGTTCCGTGAAATCGTGAAGAAGGATAATCTTGATAACTCGACACAATTTCATATCTCTGATGCCAAGGCTCGCCATCTTTCCTCAAATTATCGTCTTGATTCAGGTTTTTCATCTTATCTCATTGATCCACAGGGAAAGATCGTAGCAGTGAACCCCTCTGTAAGCACTCTTGAAAAGTATCTCTCCAAGCATTGAGCTGAAGAGAAAGTTTGCTCAAATTAATAATTCTCACTAAATTTGCATTACCATTCATCATGAAAAGAATCGTCACACTCATAGCATCTGCCGCATTCGTTTGCACGACGCTCTCGGCAAAAGTCGTAAAGAATTTTACCAGTACTTCAGATAATGTGCTGACCTTTACTGTGGATAGCATCGACTATCGTCCTGACCTGACGAGGGTCTATGGGCGTGTGCAAGGCCGTCCGCACACTTCGGCGCGTATAGACGAAGTGCAGTATGTAGGCAATAGCGCATCATGGAAGGCTACAGATATTGATGGCGTTGATTTCCGCCGTTACTTCCAGTGGGAGGATGAGGGCGAAATACCTTTGGAAATCGACTTTCCCGCAACGAAACCTGATGCCGGAGTGCAGCTTCTTTTCACCACAGCACGCGGACAGTCAACGACTACCGCTAAAAAGATCGCAACTAAGAAACGCAAATGAAGCTCTGTATCACCGAGAAACCCAGTGTAGCAAAGGATATAGCACAGATACTTGGCGCGGATGTGCGCCGTGACGGTTATTACGAGGGTGGGGACTATAAAGTCACTTGGACCTTCGGACATCTTTGTACACTTAAAGAACCCGGTGATTATGAAGAGCGTTGGAAACGGTGGGCACTCGGTGTGCTCCCCATGATTCCTCATCGTTTCGGTATAAAAGTCATACCGGATAAGGGAATTGAACGTCAGTTTCAGGTAATCGAGAATCTCATAGCTGAAGCTGATGAAGTGATCAATTGCGGTGATGCCGGCCAGGAAGGAGAACTGATACAGCGTTGGGTGATGCAGAAAGCATCGATCCATTGTCCGGTGAAACGGCTTTGGATTTCATCGCTGACGGATGAATCCATCCGTGAGGGCTTTGCTCATCTGCAACCCGAATCTGATTTTGACAATCTCTATCATGCAGGGCTTTCGCGTGCCATAGGAGACTGGATTCTCGGAATGAATGCCACACGTCTTTATTCGCTCAAATATTCATCTCCGGGCAATGTACTGTCGATCGGACGAGTGCAGACACCGACACTGGCACTTATAGTGCAGCGTCACTTCGAGATCGAGAATTTCAAGCCGGAGGATTATTGGGAACTCAAGACTTTATACAGAGGTGCGGTGTTCAATGCAACGGCCGGACGTTTTAAGTCGCCTGAGGAGGCCGAATCGACTCTTGAAGCGATAAAGGCTTTCCCGATGGTCATCACAGATGTGCAGAAAAAGAAGGGTAGGGAAGCTCCGCCACGACTCTTTGACCTGACATCCTTACAGGTTGAGTGTAATAAGAAATGGGGTTGGACCGCTGACGAAACTCTCCGTCTCATACAGTCACTTTACGAGAAAAAGGTGACGACTTATCCGCGTGTTGATACGACGTATCTTTCTGATGATATCTATGGCAAGGTGCCCGGCATATTGCGCAACATGACGCCGTATGCGTCGCTTACATCACCTTTGCTCGAATCGAAACTACCTAAAAGCAAGAAGGTATTTGACAATTCAAAGGTAACGGATCACCATGCCATCATTCCTACCGGACAGTCTCCGACGGTGCTTGTAGGACATGAACGTAAGCTTTACCATCTTATAGCACTCCGTTTCATAGCTGCCTTTTATCCTGATTGTAAATTCCTGAGTACGACAGTGATGGGAGAGGTAGATAAGACAGGTTTCAAAGCTACAGGTAAGGTAATCGAAGATCCGGGCTGGAGAAAATTGTATGACAATGCCGCTCCGGATGAATCCAAGAATGATGAAGACAATAGCGATGACCGTATTCTACCTGATTTTACGGTAGGAGAGAGCGGCCCGCATGAGCCTTCCTTGCAGAAACGTACCACTCAACCGCCTAAGTATTATACGGAGGGTACGCTGTTACGTGCTATGGAATCAGCTGGTAAAACGGTTGAGGATGAGGAACTTCGTGAGGCAATGAAAGAGAATGGCATAGGTCGTCCATCGACTCGTGCGGCAATAATCGAGACCCTTTTCAAGAGAAAGTATATCCATCGCAACCGTAAGTCAATCATGGCTTCTCAGGCCGGTATCGACCTGATTGACAGCATAAATGAAGAGCTGCTTAAAAGTGCTAAACTGACGGGACTTTGGGAAAATAAACTGCGTAGGATCGAACGTGGCGAATACTCGGCGGCAGAATTTATTCAGGAGCTGAAAATTCTGATTAATCAGATTGTAATCAATGTGTTGAGTGATAATTCCCGTTCAAAAATTATTGTGGATAATTCACCGAAGAAATCTGATGACGGGGGTGAGAAAGATGGTAGCGTAAGTGCTAAGCCTGACAAACCGAAACCTCGTGCGCCACGCACACGTAAATTTGAGCAAATCGAGTGTCCTGTATGTGGACAAGGCCATCTATTAAAAGGTAAGACGGCTTTTGGATGTAGCCGTTATCGTGAAGGCTGCACACTTCGTCTTAATTTCTCAGAATATCCTGAAGATCTGACTCCGGCCAAACTCAAAAAGCTTCTTCAGAAGAAAAAAGCATAATGACGGGATGTGGCTGTGTCAGACTGGATAAATTTCGGGTTGTAGGATCTACGCTTGTGCTGACCGAAATTTAAGGCAATATGAAAATCGGCCAATTACCAGCGTAGAATCCGGCAAGCACAAGAACAGATCACTACAATAGAGTTGATTTTTACACCGAATCATCTTTTGCGTGCAGATCTAAAACATGAATATGAATCCTTTTTCATTAATAATATCCGAAAATAATACGGACCGTGAAAATGAAGTAGGGTGGCTCAGCATCCACAAGACGGAAATATGAGAAAGAGAGAAATGATAAAAATTTACCGCCGATGTAAAAAAGATAGACATTATTTTACATAATCGAGATTATGGGACAATTTATAGGAGACAAGTATAGGTGGTGACTTAGGTCGGTTTGTAAGTGCTCTGATATGATGTTTTGAATCATTTGAAGATTTATTAAGATTTTAAGTTAATAATTCCATGGATTTCATTGCATTTTGTGCTGAATAGTTAAATCATGCCGGAGTTTGGTCAATAAGAGTTAAGTCATTTGGCAGTGAATTGAATTCTTTATAATTTTGCACTGTGAAAATGAAATAACACACAACTTCATAACAAGGAATCATATTTTTAGCTTCAGCTAAACTAACGATAATCCGATCATAATTGCAAATATCAACCCCGTTCCTAAAAAGATTCAAACCAAAAACTGATTAATTTGAAATCTTGATCCCTCTCTCCACAATTTAAGCGTCACAGAGAGTATATTTCTCAGAATCGCTGACAACATTAAACCTATTATTATCTAAAAAAATCTTATTGAATAATCATTCTTATCCTTTTCTGAATCAAATGAAAAATTACCGCTAATTTTCCTATCCCAAATCAATTTAAGCTGTTATCAATCTGAAAGATAAAGCGATCACACACTTATGTTTGTGTGCAACCGCCTTGTCTCTTACAGAATGAGTTTGAGAAAACGAATACCGATAATTAGAATTGATGATTATAATTTCGGGCGTCATGCTGCGCGATGCAGCGGACGCTTTTTTTATTTTATCTAAGTGTCAGTGATACAACGTTTTCAACGTGCTGCGTATGAGGGAACATGTCAACGGGCTGTACAGCTTCGATATCATACTTTTCATGTAACAGCGCGAGATCCCGTGCCTGTGTAGCCGGATTGCAGCTTACATATACAATGCGAGAAGGAGCTGCATCAAGGATTACTTTTACAACATCCTCATGCATTCCGGCTCTCGGAGGATCGACGATCATCACATCGGGACGACCGTGAGCAGCGATAAAATCTGCGGTCAACACGTTTTTCATATCTCCGGCATAGAATTCAGTGTTGCCGAGATGATTGACTTCCGCATTAATCTTAGCATCCTCAATGGCTTCAGGGACATATTCGATACCGATTACGTGGCGGACTTTAGGCGCGATGAAACATGCGATAGTGCCTGTGCCGGTGTAGAGGTCATAGACGAGTTCGTCACCCTTGAGCTTTGCAAAATCACGGGCAACGCTGTAAAGTCTGTAAGCCTGTCGGGAATTGGTCTGATAGAAAGACTTAGGCCCTACTCTGAATTTCAGTCCTTCCATCTCCTCTTCGATATATTCACGACCCTTGAAGAGAATGATTTCCTGATCAGCGATAGTATCATTCACTTTGGTGTTTACAACATAGAGCAGAGATGTGATTTCAGGAAATTTCTCTGCAATGGCGTTCATGAGTTCCGAGATCTTCTCCTTGTCATCCTCACCAAAGACCATGACGGCCATCACCTCGCCTGTAGAGGCGATTCGTATCATCAGCGTACGCAACAGTCCATGCTGCTCGCGGAGATCATAGAAGCTATAGTCGTGCTCCATGCCATAATGCTTGATGAAAAGACGGAGGCGGTTTCCGAGATCATCCTGAAGGTGACAACGGTTGATGTCCAATACCTTGTCAAATGCACCGGAAATATGGAATCCCGCCGCACGGCGTTCGGGGAACTCTTCTCCGGAACGAAGCTGGTCAAATGTCAGCCATTTCTTGTTTGAGAAGGTATATTCCATCTTATTACGGTATTCCCAGATGTTTTCAGAGCCAAGTATCGGCGTAAGTTCCGGAAAAGGTATTTTGGCAATCCGCTGCAGAGCATCCTCAACCTGTTTCTGCTTACATTTCAATTGAAATTCGTACGGGAGATGCTGCCATCGGCATCCACCACATAGTGTGAAATGTTCGCATCGGGGCTCAACACGTATTGGCGACGGTTTGGTCAGTTTTTCGATATGTCCTTCGGCATAATTACGTTTCTTGCGGTCGATTTTTACATCGGCCACATCGCCGGGTGCGCCGAATGGCACAAACACCACCATATCATCCACACGGGCTATCGAGTTTCCCTCAGCAGCGACATCGAGTATCTCGACGTCATTGAGGAGTGGTAATTCTTTCTTTTTTCTTGCCATAAGAAATATATGTGATTTGATCTGATTTTATGCTATTGTATAATATTCATCTCAGACGGTACGCTTTTTATAAAGCCATACCATGATGAACGAAGTAAAGATTATGGAATCAATTATCAGCATTGCCGAATCTGCCCCCCAATTGTTAAGCGATTCGGTTTGGCGAGCCATCTCCCCTACCGAATTTTCTCGCCACATCACGCAGACAACCATAGAATTATTGAATACGTGCATGACTATGGGTAACCAGAGAGATTTGGACCAGTAGAACAGGTAGCCGAAATATGCTCCGAGCAACAGACGTGGGAGAAAACCGAAAAACTGAAGGTGAAATGCGCTGAACACAAAAGCCGTCAGCCAGATGGCCACATGAACGTTCATCCTGCCGCTCATAAATATCCGCTGGAGTGCCCCGCGAAAAAACAGTTCCTCACTGACACCGGCCAGCACACCGACTATCAGCAGACTTACTATCAGCGAGCCGACAGTTGATTGGCCAAGGAGTATGCCTACCGATTCCTGAGCCTGTCCTTCAGCCGCACGCATCCATGATTCGATAGCTGAAAGCGATTCCGGGAGGATGAGCTGTTCGTTGAATTTGACGAGTGCGTTCATGGCCGGTATTGAAGCTATCATCCCGAGCACCGCGAGGAGGAGTTGCGAAAGGCGGAATCCACTGTCAATTCCGAGGAAACGCGCAGCCATAGGACTTATAAGAAGTGCACTTATCACAGCGGGAAGAATGAAGATGATGCAGTCCTGCAAGACGGTAGCTATACGGAGACTCGGTGTTGTGATACCGTTTCGCATCACTATCCCGACTAAAGCCGAGCCTATGACAGTGAAAAGACACAATGCCACAAGGAGAACTACCACGCGCTGCGCAGGAGTGAACCGAAGATCTGAAAACGGAGATATTTGCGGATGAGTTTCCACGTAAATAGTTTTTTATTGATACAACGAATTTTATTTATCAAGATAGAAATCTGTTGTCAACTTCCGGTAAGCTTCACTGAATTGATTGTCGCTGTCGCGGATATAGAGACTGTCACGACACAATGACGGCGCGGATGGGGATTCACGCCAGACCTGCCACAATGTGCGTATCGACTCCTTCCCTTCACGCGAAAAGACTTTACAGATCCTCCCGACGGTCAATCTGTGGAGTGAAAGTTGAAATTCAATTTCATCCGTGCGTCCAGTCGGAGCTATGAATGCAAGAGAGTCATCAGGATGGTTGATATTACGATCAGCAATTGCTATGAGTTCCGTAACGGTAAAATCATTACCATGACGGGCAAGAGCCCTATCCGCATCAGGTGAATGAAGCTGCTCGTTGAAAAACGGAGGATTGGATATGATGAGTAGCGGATGTGATACTACCGGGAAAAACTGCGTCACGTCATTTTCCACGACCTCTACCCTTTCGCTCCACGGTGAACGGAAGGCATTATCCGTGGCATCAAGACATGCTTCATGACTGATGTCAACAGCGATTATTTTTTCGGCCCTGCTACGCTGAGCCATCATCAGAGATATGACACCGGATCCGCAACCGGCATCCACTATCGTGCGCGCATGTTCGGTAGCAGTCCATGCTCCGAGGAGCACGGCATCAGTCCCGATTTTCATGCCGCATCGACTGTCATCGACGCTGAACTGCTTGAAATGAAATATTCCCATCGCTAACTATAATACTTGAACGTTCAGGCAAAGAGCGTGCGGAATGCCTCTTCAACCTTGGCGACTTCGATGATTTTGATATTAAGACCAGACACATCCACACCTTTCAAGTTATGGCGTGGGATGATAATTGTCTCCATGCCGAGTTTTTCTGCCTCACGCATGCGCTGCTCCAGTCGTGTCACGGGTCGCACCTCGCCAGAAAGTCCGACTTCACCGGCCATGCAGACGCGTTTAGGTATGGTAATATCGACATTGGACGACAGGATGGCACAGATTACCGCAAGGTCGAGAGCCGGGTCATTGACTTTGAGTCCGCCTGCAATATTAAGGAAGACATCCTTTGCAGCGAGTTTGAAACCTACACGTTTCTCAAGAACAGCAAGGAGCATGTTCATGCGCTTTGAGTCAAATCCGGTCACGGATCTCTGCGGCGTTCCGTAGGCAGCAGTGCTGACAAGTGCCTGCACTTCGATCATAAAAGCCCTGATGCCTTCCATAGTTACTCCGATAGAGATTCCGGAAAGATCATCACTGCTCTGCGAGAGAAACATTTCAGACGGATTGGTCACTTCACGGAGGCCGCGCTGACACATTTCGTAAATACCGAGTTCGGCCGTAGAGCCGAAACGGTTCTTTATGGAACGAAGTATGCGGTATATTCCTTGACGGTCACCTTCAAACTGAAGCACTGCATCGACAATATGTTCGAGTACCTTCGGGCCTGCAATACTACCCTCTTTAGTTATATGTCCTATAAGTATGACCGGCACTCCGGTTTCCTTCGCATATTTCAGGAGTTGTGCCGCACATTCGCGCACCTGAGAGACACTTCCGGCAACGGACTCAATGTCATCTGACGCGATTGTCTGAATGGAGTCGATCACGACGAGACCGGGATCAACCTCTTCAATATGATCCTTGATATTCTGCAGTGATGTCTCACATACTATATATACGTTGTCGTTTGGACGGCCTATCCGGTCAGCCCTCATTTTCAACTGACGTGCACTTTCTTCACCGCTCACATAAAGAATTCGACGCGAACGGATGGATAAAATATTTTGAAGCACAAGGGTGGATTTACCGATTCCGGGCTCTCCGCCTATGAGTACAAGACTACCGGCGACCATTCCTCCTCCAAGCACCCGGTTGAGCTCGGCACTCGGCATCTTTATGCGTGGCTCTTCATCAATCTCGATCTCATGGATGAGTTGCGGACGTGCCCGTCGCCCACTATGAGAAGACGGTGCAAGAGTCTTTGATTTTTTTTCAGAGACGATCTTTTCCTCCACCATAGTGTTCCATTCTCCGCAGGCGGGACATCTCCCTTGCCATTTCGGAGCTTGTGCGCCGCAGCTTGTGCAGAACCATGCTGTTTTTGTAGCTTTCATTCTCTTAAATAGAGTTTCGGATGAATGATAGTGATCCAAATAGATCAGACACCTCTGAATTTAGCCAAAGTGATTGCGGTTGCAATGGCCGCGTTGAGCGATTCACCGGTTTCCTGACCTTCAGGATATGAAGGTATGAGAAGGCGTTCGCTGACTGTTGCCTCAACTTCTGCAGATATGCCCTTGCCTTCATTGCCTATGACAATTATACCTTTGTCAGCAAGGGTTGCATTACTGATATTCTCGCCATCGAGAAATGTTCCATAGACATTCTTCGCCCCGACAGCACGGATCATTTCAGGGAGACAACCATAGTAAAGTTTCACACGGGAAATTGAACCCATCGTCGATTGTATGACCTTCGGTGAAAAGCAGTCCGCCGTCTCCTGACTGCACAGGATATCATGAACGCCGAACCAGTCGGCAACACGGATAATTGTTCCGAGATTACCGGGGTCCTGAATGGTATCGAGTGCAAGGATCAGACGGCCTGAAAGCGACTGGGGGTCAAATTTCAGTTCCGGGATATCATAGACCGCGATGACATCGGCAGGAGTCGAAAGACTTGACATCCTTGAGAGGTCATTGCGCGTAACTTTGACCGGTTCATCTCCATGACAGTGCTTCCTGACGGATTGCTGATGCATTTCAAGCCATTCGTGTGTAGCAAAAAGATTACGCAGAGTGAAGTGACCGAGTGTGTCGAGCACACATTTCGTACCTTCAGCCTTGAATGCACATTCCTTCCGGCGCGTCTTTCGCTCATCAAGAGAGCGGACAGTACGGTATATGTTTTTTGTGAGTTCAGCCATGTCTTATCTAAAGGAGTGTCAAAGTTACATATTTTCATAAAAATAAGCAAAAGCTGTCATCGCTTGTACGGTTCAATTAGATATTTTGACTACTTTTGCCGAAACGTTATTTGAAAATGCTAAAGGATCTATACGAAAAAAAGTTTGGGGTCTCCCCTTCCGAAGTCGAACGGCTTACTCCCGCAGGAAGCAACCGGCAGTATTTCCGTCTTAAAGGCTGTCCTACAGTTGTAGGTGTTATTGGCTGCAGCAAGGAGGAGAACGATGCATTCATCTATCTTGCCCGTCATTTCCGGAGCAAGGGACTTCCTGTCCCGGAGATCTTCGCAGTCAGTGAGGATTCATTGGCTTATTTGCAGGAAGATCTCGGTGACCGTTTGCTATTTGACGAACGCTCTTCGATAGAGCTGCTGAAAAAGACAATTTCACTGCTGCCGGATTTTCAGTATGCCGGAGCTGAGGGATTGGATTTTTCAAAATGCTATCCCGTAAGTGAATTTGACAGCCAAGCCATCCTTTGGGATCTCAATTATTTCAAATATTGCTTTCTCAACACCACCGGTATTTCATATAGCGAACCGCGATTGGAGGAGGATTTCCGCAAAATGGCTGTACGCCTTTCAGCAAATCCCTCCGGTTCATTCATGTATCGTGATTTCCAGTCACGCAATGTAATGATCAAGGATGGGCAGCCATATTTCATAGATTTTCAGGGAGGACGTCGCGGACCGGCCGAATACGATCTTGTGTCGTTCATCACTCAGGCCCGTGCCGGTTTTCCGGTGGAATTGCGTGAGGAGCTGACTCAGACCTACATCTGCAGCGCATCAAGATACGTGGATATTGATCCTGAAAAATTCAGTCTGCGTCTTCGTGAATTTTCACTGCTCCGTAATCTCCAAGTGCTTGGGGCCTACGGATTCAGAGGAAAATTCGAGCGCAAGCCCCACTTCCTGAAAAGCATTCCGCTTGCTATCGGTAATCTCTCAACCTTAATAGCTGAACCTTTTGCGGAATATCCCTACTTGACAGAAGTACTTGAACGCATGATAAATAAGGTAACCAGCGAACTTTTGCTGTCTGCTACGCGACGGAATGAAAGTTCACTAACCGTAACCGTCATGAGTTTCTCGTATAAGAAAGGGATACCGCAGGATATGTCGGGCAATGGCGGTGGTTTTGTCTTTGACTGCCGTGGCATGGAAAACCCCGGACGTTACGATGAATATAAGCCGAGAACTGGTCTTGACAGACCGGTTATAGATTTCCTTGAAAGCCGTGGTGAGATCATCCGTTTTCTTGAGAATTGTTATGGATTGGTAGATCCGTCGGTCGAATGTTATGACCGTCGCGGTTTTACCTCTCTTTCAGTCAATTTCGGATGTACAGGGGGACAACACCGCAGCGTCTATGGTGCGCAAAAAATGGCTGAGCATATCAAAGCCAAATATCCCCACGTCAAAGTTCATCTCATCCACCGTGAACAGAATATAGATCAGTCACTATGAAAGCTATGATCTTTGCCGCCGGACTTGGAACGCGTCTCGGCGATATTACCCGTAGGAAACCTAAAGCACTCGTTGAAGTCGGTGGAGAACCGATGCTGAAACGTGTCATCCTAAAACTCAAATCTGCCGGTATCAGGGATATGGTGGTGAATATCCATCATCATGCCGACGCCATCAGAAATTATCTTGCTGAAAACAGCAACTTCGGAGTAAATATAATCATCAGCGATGAAAGCGATTGTCTCCTTGACACAGGAGGTGGCCTTCTGAAAGCACGGGAATTTTTACAGGGCGATGAACCGATACTGGTTCATAATGCCGACATCCTGACAGATTTTGATATCAGTGAAATGCTGCGTAGTCATATTGAATCGGATGCGCAGATCACTCTGCTTGTGGGTGAGCGTCCGACTTCTCGCTATCTGCTTTTTAATCCTGACATGAGGATGGTCGGTTGGGAGAATATCAGGACCGGTGAGATCCGATCGCCCTTTACTGATATCAATTCAATGCCCGTACGACGATTGGCTTTCGGTGGAGTCCATATAGTAAATCCTGAGATTTTTGCAGTCCTTGAAGAATATACGAATGAAGCGAAATTTTCAATAACTCCGTTCTACACCGATTCATGTTCCACCTTATATATAAAAGGATTCATACCGCATACATCTTATAACTGGATCGATATAGGGAAACCTGATTCGCTTATTGCTGCTGAAAGTATCGCTTCAAAACTTCAGCCGATTCCTCTGCAGGAGTAAATACGGCCAATAAGGCAGGTGCATCATCCACAGCGACGAAGTCCTTAAATTCACGTTGCAATCCGGCAAGATCATGAGCCTCATGATAGGCGAAGCCGTATCCCTCGGCTATCTGTCGGAGAGGCAGACGTGTGCCTACAGCAAAGCATTCTTCCAGTTCCGGAAGTGATGATGTCGATGAGATAAAACGGAATATGCCTCCTCCACCGTTACAGATGACTATGACCTTGAACTTAGGGCTGACAAGCTGTGACGAGAAAGCAGCGAGATCATACTGACAGCTCATGTCGCCTGTGATAAGCAAAGTAGTATCCTTATAGACTACGGATGCACCCAAGGCGGTAGAACTACAGCCGTCAATACCGCTGACTCCCCGGTTGCAGTCACAGCGGTGTATGCGTGAACAATCCATAAGTTGCGCATAGCGTATGGGTGTACCGTTTGAAAGGTGCAGATTCCACCGAGGGGGAATGTGAGGAATAATAAAGGAGAATGCTTTCATGTCTGACCACGGAGAGGCGGTGATATAGGAATCATGCGCTTCCACTGCATAAGCCATTACCTTGCGCCAGCGTGCAGCATAGTCGGATTGAGCTTTGAAGATCTGAAGTGCTGAAGCAAGTTGGCGCAGGAATACCGATGGACGCATCTCGATGCGCAGCGTGAGATGCTTGAAACAATCAATGGTCGTATGCGAAAGACCGACATGCCAGTGCTCAACATCAGAGAGAGAACGAATCCACTCCTTTACGAAACGGGAGACAAGTGCCCCACCCGCCGTAATGACAACGTCGGGGGCAAGCTCTCTACGCTCACCGTCCTTAAGACGGCAGAGTGTGGAATCAATACGACTGATAAACAGGGGCGAGTGAAGGTTGGCTATGGTCTCCGTCATCACCGCCACATTAGGCAAAGCCGCAAGTTTGGCAAGGGCACGATTAAGCTTCTCGTCGGGTTCGTGAAATCCAACTATTATAAGGACTTTTCGCGGAGAAGCTATTGTCGCTCCTATTCTTCTGGCTTCAGCAGTAGGCAGTTCGACAGAAGGTGATACCATGCGTACAATACGACTGCAGTCAGGCTGAAATTCGTTGACGCGGCTGAGCGGAGCATCCAGACGAATGTTAATATGGACAGGCCCCTTCCTACCGTTGACGGCCTCAAGCAACAGGTCGTTGATGAGTCGGTTACATACCCACTCTCCATTGCTGAAATCAGTATGAGCCGGAATGTCACAGCTACGTTTAACGTATGGGGCAAGTGCATTCTGCTGCCAGATTGTCTGCGAATCATCCTGATCGATCCATTCTTCCGGCCTGTCGGCCGAAATAACAATCAGGGGCACACCACGATAAAAAGCCTCGGCCACAGCAGGCGCGTAATTGAGCAATGCCGTACCGCTCGTACACACCAATGCGACAGGTTCACCACTCTGAATAGCCATTCCGAGCGCGATGAAAGCTGCCGACCGCTCATCAATTACCACAGAAGTCTGCAGGCTTTCCCTTCGCGTGAGGGCGATCACTAAAGGAGCGTTACGGCTTCCCGGTGAAAGGACGGCTCGATTTATTCCATGAGCCACGAGCAGATCGGCAAGAATATTACAGGAGAGCTTATCGGTAGTGAGCATGATTAAACTTATTTGGATTGATTTTTGATGCAAAAATACAAATATTGACGCAACCGTGCACTAATTTACGCCGGAATGTGTTATTTTTGTATAGTCACTTATTCAGAACAAAATTATAATCATCAATGTATATCGCATCACAAAAAAATAAAGAAAATATTGCGGAGTATCTGCTTTACATGTGGCAGATCGAGGATATAATCCGTGCCAATGACTTGGATCTTGACAAAATAAAGGCCAACGTCATTGACAAGTTCAATCTTGCGCCTGCTCAGGAAAAAGAGATGCTGGAATGGTATGAATCGCTCATTGATATGATGCGTCGTGAAAACGTGCAGAAAAGCGGACACCTTCAGCTCAATAAGAATGTCATAATTCAATTGACGGACTTGCATCTCGCGCTGCTCAAAGACCCGCGTTTCCCTGAATATACCGCTGAGTTTTACAAAACCCTCCCCTACATCGTCGAACTTCGCGCCAAAGCCGGTGAGAACCCTACAGGGGAGATCGAAACATGTTTCAACGCCCTTTACGGTATGCTTATGCTGCGTCTGCAGAGCAAGGAGATTTCCCCTGAGACACAGAATGCCATCACGCAAATCTCAAAATTCATTGCTTTGTTGACAAAAGATTTCCATCTTGACCGTGAGGATAAACTCTTCCCCCACGACGACGAGTAAGAGAATAACACTGCAAGAACAGACGAACCGATTCATTGATTTTATCAATTAATGAATCGGTTCATCTGTTCTGTTGAAATGATCTAAACGTATTACAAATTCAAGTTTTACGTTCATTCCGGCATTGCAGCGAGGACGACTTCTCCAAGTGTCGGGTGAGCATGAACTGTAGAGCGTATGGCCGATGATTTAAGCCCTGACTGCATTGCAGTAGCAACTTCCTGAACCAGATCAGCCGCATGTGCCCCGCATATATGGCAACCGAGAATCTCATCCGTATCAGCATCGACAATTACTTTGGCCACTCCTTCAGGCTCACCCATTGCCAAAGCTTTACCGTTGGCACGGAAAGTAGCTTTACCTATACGGATATTACGTCCGAGTTCAATACATTTCTCTTCTGTAAGTCCTACCATAGCGCATTCCGGAGAAGTAAAGACAGCGGAGGGAATAACATCAGTAAGGCGGGCCAACCCTAATGCGACCTTTCCATGCATCACAGCAGCATGTGCAAGCATACATCTACCGTTGACATCACCGATGGCATAAAGCCTGACATCCGACGGCTCACGACCCTCTTCAAAAATGACGCTCATATCGTCGTTGACACAGACAGCTCCACGGTTAATGACCACCCCAGCATCAGCCAGCCCCTCAGGGATGACAGGCTTACGGCCAACAGCCATCAGGACAGTCTCAGCCTCAACCGTCTTTTCCTTCCCTTTTACCGAATAATGGACAACAGGACCTTCAGTTATTGACTTCACTTCCGCTCCGGTGATGACGTTTATGCCACGACGTTTAAGCGACATTCTGAGACGCTTTGCAATCTCAGCGTCGAAAGGAGGAAGGATTTCCTTACAGTATTCTACGACGGTCACTTCAACACCAAATGCTGCAAATATGGAGGCAAATTCCATACCGATCACACCGCCCCCGATCACGCATAGCGATGCGGGAAGTTTTTCGAGCGAGAGGATTTCGTCACTTGTCATGCAAAGCTCTTTTCCCTCCACAGGTAGAAGAGTCGGTGCAGAGCCGGTGGCGATAATGATTTCCGGAGCGGTGTATTCGATGCCGTCAACTTCAACAACTGATGGAGATTTGAAGCGCGCCTCTCCTTTGATGACATTTACAGTTTTCAGCAGCGTTCCGACACCCTCACGAAGCTCTGAAACTATGCGGTTCTTCCGTTCCATTACAGCTGGGAAATCGACAGTTGCCGTGACCGACGACAGACCGAACTCTTCGGCAGCGGCAATCGTCATTGCTGCTTCAGCTGAACGACACAGAGCCTTGGTCGGGATACATCCGCGGTTGAGACAAGTGCCGCCTGCAAGATCTCTTTCGATAAGCGTAACGGTTTTACCGTGGGCAGCAGCCTCGACGGCTGTTTCATAGCCGCCGGGGCCAGCCCCGATAATAAGTAAATCAGATCTTTCCATTATATATGATGGAATTAGAGTGCTGAAAAAGTAACGACCGGATTCAGAGCCGCGGCTGTGTCATCGGGCTTACGGATCGGTGTTTCGAGCGGAGCATTTTTCACCACATCAGGTGTCTCGATTGCCTCACGGGCAATGTCGCGCATGACTTCGATAAATTCATCAAGAGTCTCCTTGCTTTCTGTTTCCGTTGGCTCTATCATGAGTGATTCATGGAAGAGCAGTGGGAAATAGATAGTCGGTGCATGGAAGCCGTGATCAAGCAGTCGTTTTGCAACATTGAGCGTCGTCACGCCTGTTGACTTGTCGGCCAGTCCGTCGAAGACAAATTCGTGCTTGCACACACGATCAATCGGAAGAGCGTAGAGATCACGGAGTGATTCTTTGATATAGTTGGCGTTGAGGGTAGCCAACGTTCCAGCAAGCTTCAATCCTTCGCGTCCGAGCGAAAGGATATAGGCAAGCGCACGGAGCTCTACCGCAAAGTTTCCGAGCCATGCCGAAATACGACCGAGTGCATGCGGGCCTTTTTCCGTTCCGAAATCGAGATGGAAAATTGCATCACCACTGTCAGGCTTGTGCTTCACCACACGTGGATTCGGCAGGAATTGTTCGAGGCCGGCACGGACACCGACCGGGCCTGAGCCGGGGCCACCGCCACCGTGAGGTGTCGAGAAGGTCTTATGGAGATTTATGTGCATGACATCAAATCCCATGTCACCGGGACGAGCCACGCCAAGCAGGGGATTAAGATTTGCTCCGTCATAGTAAAGGAGTGCGCCACATGCATGCACCATCTCGGCAATTTCCGGAATATGATGTTCGAAGATGCCGACAGTGTTGGGGTTTGTCATCATGACAGCAGCCACGGTGTCGTCAAGAAGCGCACGAAGAGCTTCGACATCCACTGTGCCGTCAGGGAGACTCTTGACCTCGACAACTTTAAGCCCTGCTACGGCTGCAGAAGCCGGATTAGTACCATGCGCAGAATCAGGAACAATCACTTTCGTACGTTTGTCGTCACCACGGCTCTCGTGATAGGCACGGATAACCATCAGACCTGTCAGCTCACCGTGTGCTCCGGCGTAGGGATTAAGCGTAAATTCCGCCATGCCTCCTATCTCGCTCAACATGGTCTGGAGGGTATAATAGGCTTCGAGTACTCCCTGTACCGTTGCTGACGGCTGGAAAGGATGCAGACTCGTGAATGCAGGCAGAGACGCTATTTCCTCATTTATCTTA
Organism: Bacteroides sp.; assembly: GCA_014801945.1. Taxonomy (GTDB): domain Bacteria; phylum Bacteroidota; class Bacteroidia; order Bacteroidales; family Muribaculaceae; genus Duncaniella. Next base: position 1,303 of record JAAVDF010000025.1, on the reverse strand, counting down.
GGGTTGTACTTCATCGTACATGATCCAAGGGGATAGAATCCAGTATCGACGCCGAAGTTATTGGTTGACATGTTATTGTAGTGTCTGACAGTAGTCAGCTCATCAACTTCGGGAAGTTCGGGTGCTGTCTCGCGGAGCAGATTGGATGGAAGTGATGAAAGCGCATCCTCACAACCGTTGGCGGGAAGACTGTAGCCCTGACGTCCCGGACGCGAGAGCTCAAAAATTACTTTTCCGTAATATTTCTTATTCATGTTTTCGGGACATCTGATCAGTTGGACATATTATCGGCCAAGTCGCCCACATTCATCGAAGGCAAAGTGGCTTTTGAAAAAGTTTCAGCACGCCAAGCATAGCGGTCAATCTCCTCTTTGGTGCGTGTTTCGGTAACACAGACGAGAAGTTCGTCATCGGAAATCATTACTCCGGGGAGACATCCGCATGAGTTGCAGACCTCCACAAAATCGGCGAGCTTGACCTCACCCTTGAAACGCACGACAAATTCATTGAGGAAGGGGCGGTCGGGATATTTAAGCTCGAACGCTCCGCTTTCAACAAGTCGCTTGGCAAGATAATGGGCACCTGCTGATGAAAGTTCGTTTACTTCACGCAGACCTTTCGCTCCCATAAGCGAGAGGTATATGGCTGCATATAGAGTCATCAATCCTTGATTCGAGCAGATGTTGGAAGTGGCTTTGTCGCGGCGGATATGCTGTTCGCGAGCTTGAAGTGTAAGCACGAACACACGTTGGCCGTCAGCATCGGTCGTAGCACCGACAATACGTCCGGGCAACTTACGGATCAGAGCTTTGGTCGAGCAGATATAACCGAGATATGGACCTCCGAAATTGAGAGGCATACCGAGCGACTGCGCCTCACCTGCTGCGATGTCAGCCCCCCACTCTCCCGGCGTACGGATCACTCCGAGAGCTGATGCGGGAGCAGTCATTATGAGAAGGGCTTTCGCCGCATGAACCATATCGGCTACGCCGGTATAATCTTCAAGAATACCGTAGAAGTTCGGTGTGGCGACAATTACTCCGGCCACATCTCCGTCAGCCAGCATCGTGCGCATGGCTTCAATATCGGTCACACCATCTTTTTCAGGAACTGTATCGACTGTCACACTATGATAGTGAGCGTAGGTATCGATAACCTCACGATAGATGGGGTTGAGAGTAGCTGATACAAGCACACGGTTCTTATTACGGGCATGGCTGACTGCCATAAGCATAGCTTCGGCCACGGCAGTTGTTCCGTCATACATCGATGCATTCGAAACTTCCAAGCCGGTCAGCTGGCT
>JAAVDF010000024.1 GCA_014801945.1 Bacteroides sp. | reverse complement strand
GTTCTTCAAGACGGTGCAGAATAAGATGCACTTTGCCGCTCACGGACACACTGCCGCCGAAGTGATTTACGACAGAGCCAATGCTGAGAATGACTTTATGGGTCTGACTACATGGCGCGGTGCATTACCGACCAAACAAGAGGCTGAGATTGCGAAGAATTATCTTTCGGACGAGGAAGTTGATATGCTCAACCGTATTGTCAACCTCTATCTTGACTTTGCCGAACTTCAGGCAAAGAGCCATGTGCCGATGTATATGAAAGACTGGATCAAGAAACTCGATGACTTCCTAACGCTGTCAGGAAAAGAATTGCTCACACATGCAGGAAACATATCGGCAGAAGTGGCGAAACTGAAAGCTGACACAGAGTATGAGAAATTCCGCGAACGCACCCAATATCAACTCTCCCCTGTCGAAATCCACTTCATCGAAACCTTCGAAGCCGAGCAAAAGAAACTCCGAGGAAAGTAATAATGCAGGTGTATCGTGCACTATGTAATGTGGACTTGGCAAAGTTAAACAGCTGAGTCCACGTTAAATTATATGATATAAAGTTATGACTACGAAAATTCGTAGTCATAACTTTTTTATTCCTTCGGTTGTTTTAATATGAAAATTCGTACTGCAAAGAAACATTCTTCCCGTAAAAATATGAAAAACTCTGACTTAAAATCCGAACTTCAGGCGAAAGCTGTAATTACAGATATGAAAAAGAGGATGGCTGATATATTCAGCTCAATCTCTTGGCGAGAATTGGCACGCATCTATTTCGACAAATCAAGTTCTTGGCTATATCACAAAATGGATGGTATAGACGGGAACGGTCGATCCGGAGGTTTCACACCTGAGGAAGCCAAGCAACTCAAGGANGCACTCCTCGATCTCTCCGACCGAATCCGTCGTGCGGCCGATTCCATCTGATCGTCATGCCTTACGCATGGTGCGAGATATAGGAAAGNGCTTTAATTTTCAGAATTTATCATACAAAATATAAGGCAGATGAATGATATTCTGAAGAAAGTGTTAAATTTGCGACATGAATACGAAATACTATAACTCTGAGGTAGGATGGTACATATATGCAATCATTCCATTCTTCATCCTTTGTTGTATGCTCAGTGGTGACTACGTTTTGGGCCTCCTATTTTCAATCCCAATCAGTGTGTTAATATCCATACTTATCGCAACAACCAAATATNCGGTTAGAGGACAGGAGTTTGGCGTGAAGTATTTATTTCGATGGCATTGGTTTCCAATAGTAAAAATTGACAGTATCCGACAGATACACAGCATAGCGTCAGCTCCCGCCCTCTCAACCCACAGAATAGCTATAAAATTCTCCGACCGCAAAATTCTAAAATCTTTTGCACCATTGGAGATCTCCCCCAAGGATCGTGATGGATTTATCGACGCTCTTCTGAAAGTCAACCCTGATATAAAGGTCGATGTTTGATACAGCCGGGGATTTTTTATTCAAGATCCTTTCATGGCATCAAAGTAATTGCATTGAGTCGTTTCGACTGATTTTCTGACTGTTATACTCAGGATATGAGGGATTTTTGTTAATTTTGCAACATGAACGAGAATATCCCTACACCTCTTGCACCATCATCGCAAGACAATGNAATAATACTTTACCAACCGGATTCAACCGTTAAGCTTGAAGTCAGGCTGGAGAATGAGACTGTGTGGCTTACCCAGCAGCAGATCGCTGATTTGTTCGGCACTAAACGTCCGGCTATAACAAAGCATCTCGCCAATATCTATAAATCAGGTGAATTGGAGGAGAATAGCACATGTTCCATTTTGGAACATATGGGTAACGATGGCACCCAACGCTATACCACAAAGTATTATAACCTTGATGCTATATTATCGGTGGGATATAGGGTAAACAGCAGAAATGCAACCTTATTCCGTCAGTGGGCTAATAAGGTGTTGAAGGAATATCTACTTAGAGGTTACAGTATCAATCAACGGTTGATGCATATGGAGAATCGGATTGATCATAGGCTTTCCGAACATGATATTCAGATAAAAGAACTGAGCAATCGAATGGATTTCTTTGTTCGGACATCGCTGCCACCNANAGAAGGAATAATCCTCGACGGACAGATATTCGATGCTTATACCCTTATGTGCGATCTCATACGCAGTGCCAAAAGTCGTATCGTCATGGTGGATAATTATATCGACGATTCAGTATTTCGGCAGCTCGACAAGCGAGCCACAGGAGTGTCAGCCACGATATTTACGCCATCCATCAGCAGGACTCTGCATCAGGATCTGGAACGTCACAATGCCCAGTACGCTCCGATTGAAGTAAAGACATTCCGCAGGTCACACGACCGTTTCCTCATTATAGATGATACCGTTTATCATGTAGGAGCATCGTTCAAGGATTTAGGTAAGAAGCTTACAGCTTTCTCTAAGATGGAAATAATGACCGCTGACGAATTTATAGCCTATCTTGGAGAGTAAAGCAAGAATTAAGAAGATTTTTTCAACAATATTCAGAATAGTAGTCAGGAACTTACCTGACAACCACTGATATCACTCAAAAAAGGCGGGTGGCATGTCGATTATCCAGAAACTCTACGACTGAGAAGATACCAATTTTGGGTACTTATTTTAAGGCATAAGAAAACCCGCTGAAATTCAGCGGGTTAATTCTTGGTCGAGCGGAGAGAGAGGGATTCGAACCCCCGGAGGTGTGACCCTCAACGGTTTTCAAGACCGCCGCAATCGACCACTCTGCCATCTCTCCATTATGTCTATCGGGAATCAATCTCGATGATTTCGCTTAATCATCTTTGTCGTGAGGTTGTTTCCTTTTGACGTGTGCAAAGGTAGGGGCTTTTGTTGGAATACGCAAATTTTTGATGAAATTATTTTCATTATTTTTGAAAATACCGAATTATAGACCAATTTCTAACCTATTACTCCCGACAATCTAAGGATATTTTATCCAAATCGGGCGATTGCCGATCAATCGCTGCAATTCACAATCCGTTCATTTCTTTCCCTTATCTTTACCCGCATTTGCCGAGACGGCGGTATGCAGCTTGGATTGGTTATGCGGAAAAATTACATATTCTTCGTAATAGGCAATCAGAAGTGTGGTGAGCGGAAGAGCTATAATCATACCGATGAGTCCGAGGAGTGTCCCCCACACCGAGAGCGATAGAAGGATGATGGCCGGATTAAGCCCCATGACCTTACCCATAATCTTAGGCGTAAGAATATAGTCGCAGATGGTCTGACTGATGGCATAGACCAGCAAGCATTTACCGAAAAGCGTCCAGAATGTGGCGTCGCCCCCCATCGAAAATACNAGACAGACAAANGCGACCGGGATCAAGGTGATGTACTGGAAATAAGGGATCATNTAGAGCACGCCAACCAAGATGCCGAGAACAATGGAAAGCGGTATGCCGACCAAGGNAAATCCGATACAGTAGAACACTGCTGCGCANAGAGCCAGTACGGCCTGCCCGCGAAAATAGCGGTTCATACTGTTCTTGATGTCATTGCCAATNTTGAACGCAATCGGCCTGTATTTCGGCGGAACNATCAAACGGAAACCGCGCATTATNTGCTCATAATCAAGCAATATGAATATTACATAGATGAAGGTCAGAAACCATTCGAGTGTATGGATCAGAAATTCCAGAGAGGCTGAGACAACGGATGATCCGGTCGATAAGAGGGTCTCGAACTTCTGATTTTCCATAAGTTTCTCCATCATATCCTCGTCGAAATACTCAACTATATAGTCATGAATCTCCTTGGGAAGAAACGGAAGTAGCTGGCCATGACGGGAATAGTCATTGACCATTACGCCNAGCTGATGAATCTCCCTGATTATGGACGGCACGAACAGATATGCNAGTCCCGCTATGATTCCGGCCACTGAAATGAGGGTNGTAAAAATGGCCACTATGCGCCACCGTATNTGGAGACGNGTCATGCAGAACTCTACTATAGGCTCAAGAATATATGAGATNAGGCAGGCAAGAAAAAACGGAAGCAGGACNTTGCTCAGTATATTGACAAGCCAGACTATAGCNGCAACAANAGCCAAACCGGCTATGAAACGGATTACTTTATCAAATGTGATGGGTTGTGATGCTGACATGAAACGTGAGAATTATTACAACGAAGATTATATAAATATAATACCCCACGAANGAAAAAGGTTTATGCCNTATACGTGAAAAGATGTCCGCGAGGGTGATNGCAAGCCGTACAGTTGGACATAATCGGACAAAAGTGTCCGATAGCGGACAATACNCAATTNAACAACNTATTNAATANCAANAAATTACAAGTTTGGCACGCTGTTTGCATATCATATAGCGTAAAACTATAAAAATATCAATAACATCACATACAAATAAAAAAATGGATAGAGAACTGACATCNGGCGAACGCAAAAAAGCAATGCGCAAAAAACTCACACCTTATATAATAGGTGTATGNGCCACCATCATTATCATCATTGTTCTTATGATCAGCCTGCGGACAAGCGTGAACCGCGACGACCTCATGATAGCCACCGTCGATAACGGAACCATCGAAACTACGGTCACCGGTTCNGGAAGCGTCGTGCCGGCTTTTGAAGAAATCATCAANTCGCCCATCAACACCCGCATCGTCGAAGTCTATTGTAANGCCGGCGACAGCGTGGATNTCGGNACTCCCCTCCTCCGCCTCGACCTCCAGAGCACCGAGACTGAGCTGAACAAACTCAAGGACCAGATAGAGATGAAACGCTACGAGCTCGAACAGCAAAAAGTNGGCAACGACACCAAAATCTCCGATCTCACCATGCAGGTAAAGGTTAAGGAAATGACCGTCAACCGCCTCGAAGTCGAGCTGCGCAACGAACGCTATCTCGACAGCCTCGGTTCGGGCACAGGNGACCGTGTCCGTCAGGCCGAACTCGCCTACAACACCGGTAAGCTCGAACTCGAACAGATGCNNCAGCAGCTCGCCAACGAGCATAAAGTGACCGACGCNGGTCTCAACGTGAAGAACCTCGACATAAACATAGCAAGCAAGAATCTCGGTGAGATGAGCCGCACCCTCAACGATGCCCAGATNCGNGCACCGCGCCGCGCCACACTCACNTTCATNAATGACCAGATCGGTCAAAAGATATCCGAGGGCGAGAAGATAGCCATCATCTCCGATCTCAGNAATTTCAAAGTTGAAGGTGAGCTTGCCGACTCCTACGGCGACCGTATCCGCGTCGGTTCGAAAGCCGTTGTCCGCATAGGACGCGAGCGTCTGCCCGGAATGGTCAGCAACGTCACTCCCCTATCGCGCAACGGTGTCATCTCCTTNACCGTCCGCCTCGACGATGAATCCAACTCCCGTCTGCGTTCGGGNCTGAAAACCGATGTCTATATCCTCTGCGATGTGATGGAGGATGTGAAGCGAATCAAGAACGGATCATACTACACCGGTCCGGGTGCATACGAACTCTTCGTGTTCAACGGTGACGACGAGCTGGTCCGTCGTACAGTCCGTCTCGGCGAAAGCAACTTTGAATTCGTNGAAGTCGTCAACGGTCTCGAACCCGGTGACNGNGTGGTAGTCAATGACATGAAACGTTTCAACGACGTATCGACCATCAAGGTAAAATAACNTCTCTCCCAAATCTCATTCTCCATAATCTCCATTATCACTAACAACCCCACTCAACACAATGCAACTCAAATCATCACTCCGACANCTGTGGGTCGAATCACGGGCCAACCCGACATTCACGTCGCTCTANGTCGGCGGTGTGGCCTTCGCGGTAGGATTCACCATGGTTTTCGCAATCATCTATTATGTCCACCTTGCCCCGATCTACCCGGAATACAACCGCGCCACTACCCAATACATCAGCAATATCACCATCCAAAACGAGAAAACCAACAGTATGGGCATGGGATCTCTCGGACTCCCCTTCTTCCATCAGTTCATCAAGGATTCAGAGAACATCGAGCATGTCACGCTGACCGACGCCGCTACATCACTAATCCAACCCGCCGACAACAGCGGTGATTTCAGTGTGATACGCCGCACGGCCGATCCGGAATTCTTCAACATCTATCCTTACGAATTCATTGCAGGCCGTCCGTTCAACGAAGCTGAGACTGATGTAGCAATGAAAGTTGCCGTCATAGATTCCTCTCTTGCCGACCGTCTGTACGGGAGCGCAGAGCAGGCGATCAATAAAGAAATCTCCGTCACCTATAAGAAATACAAGGTCATCGGCGTTGTCCGCGACAGTAATCCTATAGCCTTCATGTCATACGCAAACGTATTCGTTCCATATACGGTCTTTACCTCTCCGGGCGACAATCTGCTCAACGGTGAAATGTTCAACTATCTCGGTTCATATTCCATACCTCTAAAATTCAAGGACAAGGCTCAGGCCGAAAGATTCCGTGCCGAGCTGACCGACAAAATAAGCCGCACCAACGCTGCCGATACGGCCGGATGGGTCATCGATCTCCGCAGCGCACCCGTAAGCCACTCACTGAGAGTGCTCGCCCACTCCCAGAACGGTGATGACCTAAACCTCTGGATGCTCATCCGTCCCCTGCTCCTGATCCTCGCCGTCCTGCTGATAATTCCTGCCATCAATATCAGCGGCATGATCAGCGGACAGATGGACCGCCGCCTTGCCGAAATCGGTATCCGCCGCAGTTTCGGAGCTACGCGCAACCAGCTCACAGGTCAGGTGATGTTTGAGAATTTTGTCCTGACACTCATAGGTGGCTTCATCGGCCTCATTATCGCATGGGTTATGGTTCTCACCTGCCGCACGCTGCTCCTTCAGCTCCTCATCCCGTCGTGGGAGTGCACGGATGCATCGGCCAGCGTAAGTGGCGAGATGATATTCTCACCCGTCATATTTCTCGCCACCATCATTATCTGTCTCATCCTCAATATGCTTTCAGCCTATATCCCGGTCCGTCTTTCACTCCGTCGGCCCATCATCTCATCCATTAACTCCAAACGCTGATCACGGTCATGTTAAAACTCATCTATAAAAATATAATAGCACATCGAGGCCGCTATTGCTGGATCTTTATCGAAATGTGTCTTGTGGCCCTCATCGGATGGGCTATGCTCGATGATTTCATCGTAAATACCTATAAAAGATCACTCTCTCCGGGTTACGAGATTGATCATCTCGTAAGCTTTACATTCAGCACCTACCCTATTGATCAAACCGCTGACAGCGATGGCGGTGAGAGCGCGGAAGAAATCTACACCCACATCAACCGCATACTTGACCGTGCGCGTTCCGACAGCCGTGTCGAAGCAGCGACCCTTGTCAACAACAGCTCCTTCCTTCAAGGTTCTGTCTCGATCAATTCAGTCCCTACAGGTAAGGAAGATAAAAACGCTATCTATTACACCGTACATTTTTGGCCCAATACCGACTTTTTCAAAACCTTCGGCATAAGAAATGCCTACGGTTCCACCGACGATCTCTTTGAAGAGCCTTCGATGTCGGGGCGCGACCTGATCGTTTCCGAAAGCATCGCCCACTACATTTTCGGTGACGAGGCGGTCATGGGTCACTATCTCGAAGAAAAGGATTCCAGAGCCAATCCTGAAAAATTAAGCCGTATTGTCGGTGTAGTCAATGACTGTGTCTATCGTCCTGATTTCGGAACGACACCCATCGTCTATAAGACGAGGAAGGTCAAAAATATCGGCAACCGTGAGAACATGGAGAGTATTGAAGGCGTGCTCCGCCTCAAATCAGGTGTCGATGTCGATAAGTTCATCGAGGACTACAGTCCGGTCCTCGCAACCGATCTGAAATCAGGTCCGCTCTACACTCACTCGCTCATAAGCTACCGCAACAGGGAGAAAGAAATGTCACGCGACATGACAAACCTGAGTTTCATCCAAGCCTCCATCACAGTGTTCTTTCTCGTCAATATCCTCCTCTGCATGTTCGGAACATTCTATCTCCAGACCCGCAAGAGATCCGAAGAAACAGGCGTGATGCGCACTTTCGGAGCTTCACGCGGATTTATCCTGCGCGAGATGATCGGCGAAGGAGTGCTGATCACTACTCTTGCATGGCTCTTGGGCTGTTTCTTCTACTGGCTCTATATCAAGGATGAGGGACTTGCCCATGTGATCAGCGGTTGGTCGGAAAACGCAACGCTTACGCTTCAGGCAATGGTGCCTATGTGGACGGATGACTTTAATTTCCACTTCGCAGTCATCTCACTTGTTATTTACGCTCTCATGCTCATCTGCACCATCGCAGGCATCTATATTCCCGCCGTCAAGATTGCCAATATCAATCCCGTGGATGCACTGAAAGATGAATAACTTTTTTCAATGCCATACAATAACCATTCAAAAAACGTAAATCAAACAAACAATTTATAAACCCGCATAATCCTGAGGCATAAATCATCTGAATTGCTACCCTGAACGCATCAATCATGAATTATGCATTATGAATTATGCATTAAAAAAACTACCATTATGTCAATCATCAAACTTGAAGGAATCAACAAGATCTATAGAACAGACGAAATCGAGACTCTTGCACTCGAAAATGTGAATATCGCTATCGAGAAAGGCGAATTTGTCAGCGTAATGGGCCCGTCGGGCTGCGGAAAATCGACACTGCTCAACATTGTCGGCCTTCTCGACACACCGACAAGCGGAACAGTCAGCATCGACGGGACAGCACTCGGCAAGATGAGTGACAGCAAGCTCGCCGCTTTCCGTAACGCAAAACTCGGATTCGTGTTCCAGAGCTTCCATCTGATCAACTCGCTCAACGTCATCGACAATGTGGAGCTTCCCCTCATCTACCGCTCCATGAGTGCGTCAGAACGCTCAAAGCGTGTGCGCGAAGTCCTCGATCGCGTCGGTCTGAGTCACCGTATGCGCCACATGCCATCGCAGCTCTCCGGCGGTCAGTGTCAGCGTGTCGCCATTGCCCGCGCCATCGTCGGAAATCCCGAAATCATACTTGCCGACGAACCTACCGGTAACCTCGACTCCAAGATGGGTGCCGAAGTCATGGATCTCCTCCACTCACTCAACAAGGACGATGGCCGCACAATCATGATGGTGACCCACAATGAGGAACAGGCCAAACTGACCGACCGCATCATCCGTTTCTTCGACGGTCGTCAGGTGATGTAATCATCAATACTTAAAAACGGAAATACATTTCTCTGCAAATGAAAACAAATTATCTGAAACAGGCATGGCTGTCCATACGCCAGCAACCGATGGTCAGCACCGTCAGCATTGCGGGCACGGCACTCGCCATATTCCTCATCATGATAGTGGTGATGATAACTGAAGTGCAGACCGCACCATTCGCACCTGAAAGTAACCGCGACCGCTGGCTCGTGCAGAAATATGCTTCCATCCACCATGAGAGCTGGGGCGAAGGCAATTCGTCAAACGGAGCAATGGGCTTCAATATGGTCAAAGCTACATTTTACGAAATGAAAACTCCGGAGGCCGTGACCGCATTCGACGTATATCAGGAGATGGCCTCCCTGTCCGTGCCCGGCAAACCTGCTTTCGGTGCGGAGTGTCGTGGCGTCGATGACGGCTACTGGAAAGTAATGGATTTTACCTTCATTAACGGAAAACCATTCAGCAAAGCTGATTTTGATTCCGCGATCCCGGTAGCTGTCTTATCGGAATCCGTGGCACGCAGACTCTTCGGCTCGACAGATGTCATCGGTAGGGAATTTGACATCAATCATGCTCCTTACAAGGTCTGCGGTGTCGTCAAGGATGTCAGTAATCTCGCAACAAATGCCTATTCCGAACTTTGGGTACCGTTTACCACTACCAATACCGTTAAGTCATCTTGGAGTGACTACATGGGAATGCTGAGTGGAATCATTCTTGCAAAAGATCCTGCTGATTTTCCCGCCATACGCGAGGAATACAATATGCTTTTTGATAAACTCGGCGACGAGGCTAAAATCAACGGTTGGGATTTCATTCTTCTTGACCGTCCCTACACACAGGAAGTCGCCGCCGCAACACCGTGGGCCAATATGGGACCAGATATGGAAAATATACGACGTAGAAGGCTCATCGTCTATCTCATCCTGCTGATTGTCCCCGCCATAAATCTCAGCAGCATGACCCACAGCCGTCTCCAACGACGCCGCGAGGAGATCGGTGTCCGCAGGGCATTCGGAGCAAAACGTTCGACCATCATCAGGGATATTTTCATTGAGAATCTTGTCATAACGGTCATTGCCGGTCTCATAGGTCTCGCCATGAGTCTCGTGTTCGCCTTCGTGTGGGGAGGCTCGATATTCTCTCCGGGCTACGGTGCTTCACTCTCGGCAAGCGGGCTTTCACTTGACGTGCTTTTCCATTGGTCAACCTTCCTCTGGGCTATTATATTCTGCTTCCTGCTCAATCTGTTCAGTGCAGGCATCCCGTCATGGAACGCTTCGAGAATCAACATTGTCAACGCCATTTCCGGAAAACGGTAATGCAACTAAAACTATATATACTTACCTCATGAAACGTAAACTCTTACGACAGATAGGCAACGAATGGCAGACAAACGTATGGCTCTCCATCGAACTGCTCATTGTGAGTGTGGTGATGTGGTACATTACCGACTTTCTCTACACAAAAATATCTATCATTTCCGAACCGAGGGGATTCAATACCGAACACTGCTATCTCATCAATTATAGCGAGCTTAACGAGCAAAGTCCGGAATATATCCCTGACAGGACAACACAGGAACGCAATGACGATCTGCATACCATGCTTGACCGACTCGAAAAACGGCCCGAAGTGGAATGTGTGGCAATGGGTCAGAACTCTTACCTGTATAACGGCTCAAACTCAGGCATGTACTTGGAATGTGACACATTCAATACAGCCAAAGGTTGGGCGCTCCTACGACGCGTTTCTCCTGATTTTCCCCGCGTTTTCCGTATCTACGGTGCAGACGGAGAGACTCCGGAGCAATTGGCCGAACTGCTTAAAGATCGCAACGGAATCCTGATTTCCGACAATCTTTTCCAACGCCAATACGGAATAGAAAGCATGAAGGATTTCATCGGCAAAGAATTTTCCACAGGTAATTATGGTGACACTCTCGTGATGCGTGGCTCTTACCAGCCGGTACGTTACGATGATTTCAGAAGTGCTGCGTGGTCCCTATCAGTGATGTTGCCGGTTCCGGAAGATTCCTATACATTCTTCAACGAAATGGTGGTACGCGTCCACGAAAATATGGACAAGGATTTCATTGAGAACCTGATGAAGGATGCCGACAGACATTTCCGTATAGGCAACTATTACATAGCCTCCGTGCAGTCGTTCGATGATATCCGTCAGATCCATCAGCGTGACAACATATCTGAACTGCGTACCTATTTTACGGGAGCGGCATTTCTCGCACTCAACATCTTCCTCGGTCTGTTAGGCACTTTCTGGTTCCGCACGAGTCAGCGCATTCCCGAAATAGCCATCCGAAAGGCCAACGGAGCAACACGCAGTGACATATTCCGCCGCGTCATCGGCGAGGGTGAGCTACTCCTGCTTCTGGTCACCCCCTTGGCAGCGGTCTTTGACTACCTGATCGCACATTTCGAACTGAACGCAATCTATCCGTGGGATTATTTCGAGCCGACACGCTTCTTCAGCTGCATAGCGATCTCTTGGGGCTTCATGGCTCTGATGATCTTCCTCGGCATACTCATTCCGGCCAACCGCGCCATGAACATTGCTCCTGCAAGAGCTCTCATGGGTGAATAAAGCAACTCTGAATACAGTACATGAATCTTATGAATATTATAAAACAATTGATGCTCGCCGGTTCGCTCGCAGTCGCCGTGACTGCGGGCGCATCGGAGCAGGACTCACGCAAAATAACCCTTGAGGAAGCCATCCTGACAGCCCGCACAAACAGCGTCGATGCCGCCGTGGCTCTCAACGAACTCCGGACCGCCTACTGGAGCTACCGCACATACCGCGCGGACCTCCTGCCGGAAATCAATTTCAACGCCACTGTTCCGAGCTATAAGAAAAGCTACAGTCCCTATCAGCTCGATGACGGTTCATACACCTTCGTGCGCAACAATTACATGCAGATGAGCGGTGAGATTTCGATTGACCAGAATATCTGGCTGACGGGCGGTACGCTCTCGCTCAACACGTCGCTCGACTATCTGAAGCAGCTCGAATCGCCGCGCTACAACCGTTTCATGTCCGTGCCCATCGCCCTGACACTCTCCCAGCCCATTTTCGGTGTCAACCACACCAAGTGGAACAGACGCATCGAACCTGTGCGCTACGAGGAGGCAAAGGCGGCGTTCATCAGCGCGACTGAGAACGTTGCGCTGACAGCCATCAACTATTACTTCTCTCTTCTAATGGCCAAAGAGAATGTCGGGATAGCCTCACAGAACCTCGCAAACGCCGAGAAGCTTTACGACGTGGCGAAGGCAAAGCGCGAGATGGGTCAGATAAGTAAAAACGATCTGCTGCAGCTCGAACTCAACCTGCTCAACGCACAGTCAAATTTCACTGACTGTGAGATCAGCTATCGCTCCAACATGTTTCAGCTCCGTGCCTTTCTCGGAATCGAGGAAGAAATAGATCTTGATCCCGTTGTTCCTGAGATGATCCCCTACACTTTCGTAAGCTATGAGGATGTGCTGGAGAAAGCTCATACCAACAACAGTTTTTCAAAAAATATCCGCCGCCGTCAGCTCGAAGCCGACTATGCCGTAGCGCAGGCCAAGGGTGACCGCCGCCAGATCACGCTTTTCGCACAGATCGGTTACACCGGCACGGCCGACAAGTTCGGACCGGCCTACGATGTCCTGAAAGACAATCAGGTGGTGGAAATCGGCTTCAAAGTCCCCATACTCGATTGGGGTAAGCGTCACGGTAAAGTCAAGGTCAGCGAGAGTAACCGCGATGTTGTCACCAGCCGTCTCCGCAAGGAACAGTTGGATTTCGATCAGAACATATTCATCCTCGTGGAGCGATTCAACAGCCAGCAGCGACAGCTTGACATCGCACTGCGCGCCGACACCATAGCCCAGCGACGCTACGACACCAATGTCGAGACCTTCCTCGTCGGTAAAATTTCCACTCTTGACCTCAACGACTCCCAGTCAAGCAAGGATCAGAGCCGTCAGGACTACATCAATCAGCTCTACTATTACTGGAATTACTATTATCAGCTCCGGAGCGTAGCCCTGTGGGATTTCGTGACCGGTAAGGGTATCGATGCCGATATCGAGGCGATCGTCAGGCAATGAGAGCTTCCATCCAACACATCCTGACTTTTATATCATTTTATGAACTGATCAATTCAAACCATTTGGAGGAATAAATGGTAAAATTAATCTTCTGATGTCCGGACGAGACCGGCGGGCGGGAATATTTTTTACACTTTAAACGGTGTGACAGTTAAATTTTAATAATGTCCTGTTATTACGTCTTGAAATATTATTTATATTTGCATCATGATCCTAATTGTAGATGATGACGCAGGCATCAGACTGTCATTGCGTCTATTACTCACACGTAACGGCTATGAAGTGTCCGTGGCTTCCACACCTAAGGAAGCTATGGATTTCATCCGTACCAACACTCCGCGTCTGGTCCTTCTGGACATGAATTTCTCACGTGCCACGTCGGGCGACGAAGGTTTGATACTGCTTAAACAGATCAAAGTGTTCCAGCCCCAGCTCCCGGTCATACTCATGACGGCTTGGGGGAGCATTCCCCTTGCTGTCGAAGGTGTTCAGGCAGGTGCTTTTGACTTCATCACCAAACCGTGGGACAACGCCGCGCTGCTCCAGCGCATAAATGTCGCCCTTGAGATCAACAAACCGGATACCGTCATTGAAGAGAAAGGTAAGTTTGACCGTTCATTTATTATCGGCCGTTCTCCAGCTCTGCTCAACATACTGAACACCATCGAACGTATCGCCGCGACGGATGCTCCTGTACTCATTATGGGTGAGAACGGTACGGGCAAGGAATTGATTGCCGAGGCCATCCACCGCAATTCACATCGCCGCAGCGGACCGATGGTCAAGGTGAATCTTGGAGGCATATCGTCGTCACTCTTCGAGAGCGAGATGTTCGGTCACAAGAAGGGTGCTTTCACCGGTGCGATAGCCGACCGCGAAGGCCGCTTCGGAATGTCGGACGGCGGTACGATCTTTCTTGACGAGATCGGTGATCTGGATTTCAACTGTCAGGTGAAGCTGCTGCGTGTGCTTCAGGAGCATACATACGAAATGCTTGGCGACAGCACTCCGCGTCGCTGCGATGTGCGTGTGGTCTGCGCGACCAATGCCGATCTTCCGGCTATGGTGCGTGAGCGTACTTTCCGCGAGGATCTTTTCTACAGGATCAACCTCATCACCGTGACCCTTCCGCCACTCCGTGAGCGCAAGGAGGACATTCCGCTGCTCGTTGACCATATCGTCGGCCGCCACTGCGACATCTGTGGCACCGAACGGCCTGAAATCACGCCTGATGCCATCGCATTCCTTCAGTCCCTGCCCTATCCCGGCAATATCCGTGAGCTGAAGAATCTCGTTGAACGCACTCTTCTCGTGAGCACATCGAAAAGTCTCGGAGAGCGTGATTTCAGAGCACAATATACCGGTGACGCTCCGTCAGGAGGCCAGCCCGCTGCCACAACCACACTTGAATCCAACGAACGCTCCGCTATCGAGACGGCACTCGCCCGGTCAGGTGGTAATCTGTCGCGTACGGCAGCACTGCTGGGCATAAGCCGGCAGGCCCTCTACCGCCGCATTGAAAAATATGGCATCAAGCTATGAAACTGAAATGGATATTCGTACTTATAATGATGGTGCTGGCTGCTTCGGTGGCCACCACTTTCCTGATACCGTCTGACGGAGATCCTACGCTCATCTGGGTGACCCGTACTGGATGTGGACTTGCGTTGCTGCTCATGGTGGTGTTCTATGTGAAGGTCATGAAACCTCTCGGCAGTATCACCAACGGTTTTGATCTGTTGCGGGCACAAGATTTCAGCAGTCGTCTGACACATGTCCATCAGCAGGAGGCCGACAGAATAATCGATATGTTCAACAAGATGATGCAGTCGCTTAAAAACGAACGGCTTCATCTGCGTGAACAGAATCATTTTCTCGATCTGCTTATCAATGTATCGCCGATGGGAATACTTATCCTTGACACCAAGGATACCGTGGTCAGTGCCAATCCATCGGCTTCAACCTATCTTGAATTTACCGGCGGCTCTAAGATAGAAGGTACGCCGCTCAAGAGTCTCGACACACAGCTCGGACGGACGCTGCGCTCCCTCGCGCAGGGTGAGACGATGACAGTGCGTCTCAATGACTCGATGATCTATCGCTGCTCCCGCCTCTCGTTCATGAATCAGGGATTCGCCCATCCGTTCATCCTTATAGAGAAACTTACGGATGAAGTGATGAAGGCCGAGAAGAAGAGTTACGAGAAGGTCATACGTGTGATAGCTCATGAGGTCAACAATACGATGGCCGGTGTCAGGGCCATGCTCACGACCGCAGGTGCTGTCCTTGAGGAAAACCCTGACGAGAATGCCGATCTGCTTGAGGTGATCAGTGTCTGCGAAAACCGCTGTGACGCTATGAGCAGTTTCATTACCTCCTATGCCAATGTAGTCAAGATTCCTGAAGCCAATCTGATGGCCACTGATCTCAACGCTGAAATAAGCCACTGGCGCATTATGCTCGAAAGCCTCTGCACAGGTCGGAATATCAAGATAAATTTCGAGTTGTCTGACAGACCCGTAAATGTCAGGATAGATCCGGTGCTTATGGAGCAGGTGCTCATCAACATCGTAAAGAATTCTGCGGAAAGTATCGGGAATGACGGATGCATCACAGTCACCACTGCCCCACACCCTCCGACACTCACCATAACGGACAATGGACGCGGTATATCCGAAGAGACTGAGAAAATGCTTTTCAGTCCATTCTTCTCGACAAAAGTCAACGGCCACGGAATAGGACTTATCTTCGTAAGTGAAGTCCTGCACAAACATGGATGTAAATTTTCCCTCCGTACGTCATCCGATAATCTCACCCGCTTTACTATCCGCTTCCCCATCGCTAATTAACTTACGGACAAAATACAGGACATACGGATAACATCCCTTCCAATCTCTTTGTATCAGTGCAGAGAAAAAACAATCTTAAATCTTAATTTTTGCAGATTCTACAAAAATTCTTAACTTTGCACTACACATTCCGATATCAGCCTTGGTAGTTCAACGGATAGAATGGGAAATTCCTAATTTTCAGATAGGGGTTCGATTCCCCTCCGAGGTACACAAAAACCCTTTTAACTCATTGAGTTTTAAGGGGTTTATTTTTTTACAATAAGCAACAAAAGCACACACAAAGCACATTTTTAATGGAATATATGCAACAAAAAAGGCATCAATAATTGACCATAATTTCGTAAGGTCAATTATTGATGCCTTTTTGTCAGTTGGCGTCGTACCGTTACTTTTTAGCGGTCTTTTTCATGAGATGTTTGGTTGCGCCGATGAGCTGATCATCTACACCGTTGAGTACATTTTCGGGAGTGTTGTAGATAAGGACATCTGGATTGAGCTGCTTATTCTCAAGTACCTCACCGTTGATATCAAGCGATGTCACCTGAGGAATACCAAAGAAAAGAGTAGGATCAATCTGTGTCTCCCACCATACGGCTGTCATTGTTCCGGGGACAGGAGCTCCGACAACGTCTCCGATCTTCAATGTCTGATAGACGTAAGGCGATCCGTGGGCATCACTGTAGTTGCTCTCATCGACGAGCATTACCGACGGTTTGGTCCACTGAGAGAATGGCTCGGTACCTATATACTGTCCGCGAGGACTGAAGCGTACATATTCCTTACCTCCGAGAAGAAGCGCAAGGTCGTTATGAAGCCATCCGCCACCATTATGACGGGTATCAACAACCACTGCGTCACAATTGCGGAACTTGCCGAGCAGACGGTCATAGACTTCGCTGAAGCTTGCACCATCCATGCCTTCGACATGAACGTAACCGATACGGCCGCCCGAAACACTGTCAACGATATGCTCATTACGCTCTACCCAACGGTCATAGAGAAGCGAGCGGATATTGCCTTGATTTGTGGCCTTTGCATAGACGGTTTTCTTGTCACCGTTGCGCTTCTTCACGTCAAGTTTGACCTTTGACTTTCCTTCAAGCAGAGGGAAATAATCCTGACCGGCAAGAATAACAGAGTCATTGATGGCAAGGATAATATCACCCGGCTCTATACCTACACTTTTGGCAGACAGAGGACCGCGCTGGATGACTTCGGCTACTTTCAGACCATCGCCCTTGTAGCTTTCATCATAGAAAGCACCGAGACTTGAGGTTGACATGGCTTTGCCGTAGGGACGATAACCACCTCCTGTATGCGAGGCATTAAGCTCACCGAGGATCTCGCTCAGGAGGATGGCAAAGTCGTAGTTGTTGTTGATGTAAGGGAGGAATTTACCATACTCGTCACGATACTTGGCCCAATCCACACCGTGGAGATTCTTGTCATAGAACTTGTCGAGCACCTGACGCCACATGTGACTGTAGATATAATTGCGTTCATCAGAAGGGCGATGAGTGTATTCAGCCTCGAATGAGACAGGCTCCTGCTTACCGGATGCAAGATTGACTTTCTTGATACCACTGCGATCCATGACGAAGATATTCTTGCCATCCTTGTCAGGAGTCATGCCCCATGCACTAAGGCCTTTTGCAAGAATTTTAGTATCGCCCTCCTTGAGATCACGTTCGTAGAGCGAACGTCCGTCGGGACTTGAAGCTACATAATAGAGTTTGTCGGCCTTCGGCGACACGTAGTAAGCACCGAGTTTCGATGACGAACCGGTAAGACGGCTCAGGCGGTGACGGCGGTCAGCAAGTTCAAACGTGAGAGGCTTGACATCATCTTTCTTCTTGTCAGCTTTCTCATCCTTATCTCCATCTGCCTTATCCTTGCCATCCTTTTTGCCTTTCTTTGAATCCTTTTTAGAATCTTTCTTGTCGGCCTTGTCCTTGTTGTCACTGTCCTTCTTTTCCTTTTCAGCTTTTTCGGCAAGCTTGATTTCCTCCTCCGTCATGTTGAAGCGGTCATAAGCCTCACCGTCAAGGAACATTAGAAGCACGTCGCTCTCGTTGCCCCAGCTTCCGTGGCTCTTGTAGCCATACTTGCCGGTGGTGTAGGCAACAGCCTTACCGTCCAATACCCATTGGGGGTTACCGTTGCTGTAGCCACTCTCAGTGAGATTGATCACCTCACTACCATCAGCCTTGACAAGCGCGATATCTGAGTTGTTCCATCCGCCGACACCTATATAGTCGATAAGAAGCCAATTGCTGTCAGGACCCCACTCAAAGCCGACATCACCATCCTGATAGCTGTAATTATACTTACCATCGAGTGCGGTGGTGACTTTCTTGCTCTTCAGATCGAGAATCCTAAGCGTCGTACGATCCTCAAGGAAAGCAACTTTCTTTCCATCGGGACTGTAGTCAGGGAAAAATGCGGGCTTATCACTCTTATAGAGCGGTTTTTCGACAAGCTCAGTCGCATAGAGGATGGATTTCTCGGACGGATCTTTGATTTCAGTAGTAAAGAGTTGCCAGATACCGTCACGATCGCTGTCATAAACAAGACTGCGGCCATCAGGAGCGAAATCGACGGCGCGTTCCTGCGCGGGGGTGTCGGTGATACGGCGCGTCGTGTTATACTCGGTTGAAGTTACATAGACATCGCCACGGAGAATGAAGGCCACGGATTCACCGTCGGGCGACACCGCTATGCTCGAAGCACCCGAACGACGGAGTGATTTCTCCAACGGCGAGGCATATTCATCGGTGATGATCTCAACATTGACTTTCTGCGGCTTGCCATTCTCATTCATGGTATAGATCTCACCATCCCAGCTGAAGGCGAGAGTGCCATTATTCGAAGCGGAAAGCGAGCGCACGGGATGGGTGGTGAACGACGTAAGCTGCTTTTTCTGCTTACCGTCAATGGAACGTTTGTAGATATTGAGTGTCCCATCCTCCTCACTTACGAAATAAAATGATCCATCGGGAGCCCACACAGGGTTCAGATCATGGCCGTTGAAATCAGTAAGTTTGGTATGCTTACCTTTATCCATGAGCCAGATATCAGAAGTGCCAGATGAGCGTTCATGCTTACGCCATATATTCTCCACACCCTTCTTGTCATGATAAAGCACACGACCGTCACGACCGATGCTCATTGAAGGCATGGTGAGTGATACGAACATCTCAGGACGGTGGCCTTCAAGATCCACACTATAGACCTGCTGGGTGAAACCGGCCTGAGCCGCTCCGGGTGCAGGAAGAACAGAGGTGGTGAACAGTACGTGGTTATTGTCCTTGAAAGTCAGAGGCGTCTCATTACCAGAATTAGTGGTGAGACGTTTGGGGACACCTCCACGACTATTGACCACGAAAACGTCCATAGAACCTTCACGATCACTTCCGAAAGCGATCTTAGATCCATCCGGACTCCATACCGGAGTCGTGTTATAACTACTGCCCGAAGTCAGCTGACGAGCCTCTCCCCCCTTTACGGGAACAGTATAGATGTTTCCCTTATAGGTAAAAGCAATTGTCGAGCCGTCAGGAGAAATAGCTACATTACGCAGCCATAGCGGGGCTGCCGCAGCTCCCATCGCGGAAGCGGCGATCAGTGCCAGAGATACGATACTTTTTCTCATAACGAGTGATATTGATAGTTTAATTGATTTGTTTCTATCCGGGTGGAGAGATCCGGCATAATTATATAATAGACGTAAGAGATAGCCGGAACGTTACAGTCCGAAAGCTATTTTTTTCACTTGGCCGCATTATTTTTCAGCACTCCTGCTTTCAAAAATACTGTCGGCAGAGATTCGCTTCCGTTTTTCCGGCACACTATCAGTTTTGACTGATGTGGCCTCTCCATCTTCCTTGGTGGTCTTGCTTTCCCCTGTCTTATTTCTGGATTTTCTTCGGAAGAATGAAAACAGATTATCAAAATCCCGTTTAAACACAATTCCCACACCCTGAGTGGTCAGCGCGCTTTTTAGATAGTAATTCTGATCATTGTAACGGTTATAAGCCTTCAGCTGTACCGATCCGGAACGATTGAGCAGATAACGGATGTCAAAATCACCTATGAAACTATTATTGTTAAGCGATTTGTCACGATAGCCAAGATTACCGTTGAAAAGCAGACGATTGTTAAGCAGATTGCTGGACAAGGCCACATCGACCTCAACATCCGAGAAGTCACCACGGTCACTACGGATGGCCGGAGCGATACTCCAGTTATCACTAAGCTGACCGAGCATGGATCCCAAACGGGACGAGAGCGTGGAAGATGCGACTGACACCAACTCATTGCCATGCGTACCTGTCATATAGTCAGGGGTATAGAACTTATTGAGCGCAAGTAGATAGATTATCTGACGATTCATCATATCCTCTGTCGAGACAATGGATCTGACTTTACGGTAGATGTCCTGCGTCAGACTTGGAAATTCAAGATCAAATGTTATGTCAGGCTGACGGATGTCACCGCGGACAAACATAAGCGCATCAACACGCACATTCGTGCGGTTCAGTTCACGGTCCTCAAGGAATGATTCGTCAAGATCGCTAAGATTAGCGTTGACTGTATAGGAGGCCGTGATGTCAAGCTGAGCCGCGTATGGATCACCGAGGAAAGTGATGCGGCTTCCCTCACGGATGTTGAACTCCTTGATGATTATATCCTGAAGAGTGAAGTTGTAGTCCCCGCGATTGATCGTGTATTCACCATACATCCGCAGATCACCGTCAGAAGAATACGTCATGCGTAGATTACCACTACCGTAAGCCGTGATCTTGTCACCGCCGACAGGATCCATAAGCAGATTGATAGTGGCATTAGGAGTTATTCCGACCTTAAAAGTCATCGTATAGACTGACGGGGCTCCCTCCTCTTCATGCTTGATGCGTTCCTTCAGTTGACGGATCACCAATGGAGTGGGGTCAAGGGCAGCGATGGAGTCTTTCCTGCCTTTGTCGCGGTCACGCAGAGTGATGAAATTATAATCCACCGCTTGCTCCGAATCGCTAAGCACAAACGTGAAACGTGAATCTGCAGCAGTTGACATATCCACGTCTATATCAACTTTTCCGGGAAGACCGGTCACAGTCGCACCTCCGTTTCCAAAAATTTTACCATACCACGGATCATCCGTCTGATTCTCCTTTATGTCATAAACGAGGAAATCCTTTGCATCAGTAACCCGGAACTGGAAGGATGCATCATGGAAATAGTTGTGTGCCACATATCCGCTCAATGATGCCTGCTTGCCGTATCGGTCAGTAAGTTTTATATCGTTGAACTCTATACGTCCGGGACGAATGTGAACGCTGTCAGTAGCCGTATATGTGACATTGGTAAAATCAAGCTTCAGAGATAGATCCTTGACGAAAATATCACCGGACATATCTATATTCTTGAAAGTTCCGTAGAGATGAGCGTCGCCCGACACCGAGCCTGACACCTTGGAAGTGAACGCGGACATGAACGGAGCCATAAATCCCACCGGAGCATTATTAGCCGAGAATTTAAAATCAAGTTCTTCGGTAGTAGGTCTGATGTAACCATCCACAAGGGATGCGTCGCCACTTTCCGGCTGGGTAATCGTCGCGTTGATCATGATACTTTTGCTCGGATTGTCCCAGCGGGAGCGAATCTCACCATCGCCCATCACACATCGGTTATATTTCAATCCTTTGACATTCAACCGGGGGGTATAAAGAATAGGTTGCGGCGAGAGCAATGTCAATCCATAGAAATCACCTGTGGCACGACCACCGAACTGCACGGCATCGCTCAGATTAAGACTTTCGAAAATATAATCCAGATCTATATCCTTGAGCTTCAGCACAAGTAGATCGGTTGAATCAGTTGATGCCACTCCATTTATACTTATGGACTGCCCACCACGTCCACCACTAAAATTATTCACCTCTATTCTGCCGGGGGCAATATTGATTGTGGCAGGATTGACGGTCCATGCTGAATCATTGAAGACCATACGCGAGGAGTTGATCGCTATATCGGTCAGCAATGACGCATTATCCTCGTCACGACTGAACGACGTAGAAAAATTCAGATTACCTTTAAATTCATTTTTCCTATCGACTACCCATGAAATATCGGTCAGCAATGAATCTGGCACTCCCTGTGAGAATATGTCGAGGTCAAGCATTCCGTCCTTTGTCGGGACAGATGTATGGGCTGTAAAGTGCATCTCTCGCTCCTTACCGTCAATCAGCAACGATACATTGCTTTCCTCGATAAGTTTATCCTTATTTCTTAGGAAAGGCATATCCACGGACAGTCCGAGCATAGGATTATCACCACCCTTAGCCGTTGAACTTAACGTCACAGGATATATGAAATCGACCGGGAGTTTGAAAAAGCGTGAAAGGCTTGTATCTTCCTTTATCTTAATGTCGAGTTTGCAGTCGATCGGATTCAATTCACTCTCAACCTGAGGGATAAGAGCCGGATAAACTGATGATATGATCTGGGATATGTCCTTACCGATGGTCTTGAGACTGAAAACACCTTTCAGATCGGCATCGGCCTGCGGCGTGCGCAACGTGACCGAACGTATGGAATCTCCACCGGCAGCCTCAAGTTCGGCATAAGGGATACGCAAAGTCTTATCGTCAGGACCATTCAGCACGATATCCCCTACCTTGACCCAACCGGTCATAGTGTCCGGATTACGGCCTGAGACAGATACGTCAATATCACATGCAAGCTTATAGTCACGCATAGCCCCTTTGCTTATGAAAGGCGTGAGGGAAAAATTACGGATATCCGCATAAAATTCATTCAATGGATGGTCACCCTTAAATTCCGCTCCTCCGTTTAGAGTAAAATCAAGATACGGGGACGAAGAGGACGCATCCATCTCAAACCTGCTGCCTAAAAATACTGCGTTGGCTGAAATATCCGTAAATTCATAGCCGTTCCATTCCACCTCCGGCACAACGATATGCACCTCGCCGGAGATATCATTCGGCTTCACGACAGTCACATCTCCATGAATGTCAAAAGCGATCTTGGTAAGACGAGCAAGTTGCGGTGACAAGGCGGACGGGTCAAAAGAAACAGTGCTGGCACGTCCGTCGATACGCAACGGGCTCTTAGGCCGGGGACGATACACTCCACAATCAATATCTATATTCCCGCACTCTGAATCAAGTGATCCGTTGAAATCAAGACTTCCCGGTGTAAAGGCCAGATCGCCAAGAAGATCAATATTTCCGAGAGCCTTGAGTGATGAAAGACCCTTACTGTGAGAATGGAAGGGATTTGATGGTGAAGCAAGGACAGCAAGTAAAGACGGGACATTAACCACAAGATTCACCCGCCGGAGATCAACTGCGACCGAATCCTTTCCACGGGTAAGATCACGAATCACACCGTGGGCACTGAAACGCGTATCTCCTTCATGCATTTCAAGCATGAATCTATGAAGAAGCAGACTGTCGGCATGACCCCCTATCTCAAATTCTATATCGACACGCTCATTGATGTCAGCCAGCCCATTGACAAAGGGACTGAGATCCGAAAACATGATATAAGTATCCGGAAGTGTCTCAAGGGATGAGTGCAGCAAGTCTGTAACGGCAAAATTCTTTCCAAGAGGTGAAGCTATGGTAAAATCATTGAAAGCTATGCGGGAATTTCCGAGCTCAACCATAAAATTACTCACATCCATATCCGCCGTATCCGCAAATACCGTGGCTGTCAGCTCGCGTAGTTTCAATCCGGAACGTTCGGACGCTCCGAGACGTTTAATATCCACATACAACTTATCATTGGATATCTCCGGGGCACTCAGGTCGGCCCTCAATCCTGTCACCAGAACATGATTCCGATCAAAATGTCCGGAATCCGCAGGAGCAGCATCAAGAACGTCGTAACTCATTTTACTGCGACGGATAACCACCAGATTTACCGCAAGGTCAAAGGTTGAAGGACCGTTTTTTCCATCTGACTTAAACCGCTCGATAATCGGCTGTATGTTCAAGGGTGCGTCCTGCGTAGGTTTATATATCGCAAGGTTAAGATCTATGAGTTCAACGTAAGATATTACCGGGCGTCTGGTCCATAAACTTTCCCATATACTCACACCTGCTCCAAGATGATTGAGCCGGAGAGCCTCACGACCAAAAGGATCATTGACTGACACATCAGTCAGCACTATGCGGTTAAACGGAGCTACGGTAACACCGCCCAAATGCACATCAGTGCCGAGCAGAGCGGTAAGCTCATGCTCGGCACGATGTGCGATTGATTTCTGTACGGAAGGTAAGGAGAGCAAGACATATAGGATCAGCGGTACTGCCAAAGGCAGCACGAGCACAGATACGAGCACAAACCGCAGAATCCTATAGAAAGTTTTCACGTCAGTTTACGAGAATTATCTAATCGGCAAGCGAGTCGCATTGATGGATATCAGAAATAATCATATCCATAGCGAACCCTCATTAACGCGATCTCACATGCGACGGCTGACTGCTGATTCAAGAGATGCCATGTCTGTCACACGATCCACCACATCACCATTCCTATCAAAAATAAATATGGCGGGAAGTGAACCGACGTTGTAGTCACGGATAGCCTTGTCACCATCATTAGGACCATTGAACACAGTGATCCAAGGAAGATTCTTGGCTGTCTGCTTCCATGCATATTCATCGTTATCAAGTGAAACTTGGAAGATTTCAAGGCCCTGTGAGTGATATTTTTCATATATCTTGTTGAGAGCCATGTTGAATGCAGGAGAACCGTCAGCAGTGTAGGCGGTGAAATTAAGTATGACCACATTACCCTTGGAGGTTACATCGAGAAGCGAATGCTCCTTGCCGGTGTTGTCAAAAAGTCTGATGTCAAACGCGCGGACTTCATTCGCAACAGGCAAGTTCGTATTCTCCGGTTGTGACGGGCTTTTGGTACGGTTGGACAGGAAGAGACGACGGAGGTAGCCAGTACGCGGATCTTCGGGACGACGCTCATTGAAAGCATTGGCCACAGCACCAATCATTTTCAGATCATCCTTAACAGCCGGATTAAAAAGGGGCTTACCGGCCACACTCTTATTTATAATATAATAGGTGACAATACCGGCAGGATCTGCGACGATCATCTGTCCGAGCTGACGTTTGAGGTCAGCATTCGCAGTGGCCGAAGCCGCGCCATCCTTCGCCGCAGCAACGATAAGGCTATCCACACGCACAAGATTTGCAGCCTGCGGAGATCCGGAGAGCGTATAGCGGGTATCGATATCAGGAGCTTCAGCCGAGAGAGTGACTGTCTCAATACTGTCAATGGGGAAATAAACGGATTTATCACCTACGCGCAGACGATAGATGTCAGGATAGCCCTGTGCCTCATGACTGTAGGAATATGATCCGCTTGAGGAGACTTTGATCGTATCCATCGGATACCAATAACCCTGATTGTTACCTTCAAGCACCACCATGTCATCATCCGAAAGGCCGGTGATGGTTCCATTAAGATGCCATTTGTTTCCGCCACCACATGATGCGAGAAGGACTGAGAGAGAGAGTGCTATAAATTTGCTTGTATTATTCATTGTCAATCGGTTATATTAAAATGCTTTTAACGTGCAAATTTAATAAATTCCCCTCTAAAATTCAAGTTAAATTCGACCGGAACGTGTTTTATATCGTTAAATCTTACAGTCTAATCATTCAGATAAATCATTTTAACCATTGACTCAATGTATGTTAAATATAAAATCGGTCTTAAACCATTGACAGTAATGCAAGTCTTACCAATACAACAACGAAAAAATTTCGACAATTAAAAATATTAACTCTCCATTTTAAATTATTACAATTATGAAGAAAATCGTTTTCACTCTTGCAATCCTCATCGGCTCGATGACCGCTTTCACTGCAACTGCACAGGACAAGACAGCTACTGAAAAAGCCACGACCGAATCCACTAAGAAGATGGATCGCAAAAAGGCTCCCCGATATAATCCTTTCGAAGGACTCAGCCTCACCGAGAAACAGCAAGCTGATCTTAAAGCTTTGAGACCGTCAAAAGAAAACCGACAGAAGAAGGATGAAAATAAGAAGGATCTCTCCAATAAAGAGAAGGATTCAACGAAAAAGCTTACAGCCGCTGAGCGCAAGGATATGCGCAAAAAGCAGATGGAACAGCGTAAGGAAAACCGTCAGAACTATCTTGCTAAAGTAAAATCCATCCTTACTCCCGAACAATACGTCAAGTATCTTGAAAATAATTATCTCAATAATGGACAAAAGATGATGGCTCACAAAGGCAAGATGTCCAAGCATCATGGAGGTAAGTCTTTCAAGAATGGGAAAAGTCATAAGGCCAAGAACCGCATGAGTAGGACAAAGGCTAATGCACGGAAATAATTCAGCCCCATAAAGAACTGCACGAGTTTCCATTAAGATTACTATAGACATGACAGGGGTGTCCGCCCTGAGGATTCCCCTGTCCCATTCTCCTCTCTCACTCATTACGCCGCTGCACTAACAAGATTTAACTTATTGACTCAAAGATTGTTAAATCCAACGATATAGATTTAAACCTTTCTTTACGGCAATTGTCTATATAATATATTTCAGACAAAGACATAATAAATATACACACATAAATTATTTACGATTATGAAAAAGACACTTTTAAGCATGGCTTTAATCATAGCCTCCATGACAGGCGTTTCGGCTTTTGCACAGACTACCGACGGTACTTGCTCGAAAAAAGCTAACACCGAGTGTTCTAAAAGTTGTGACAAGAAAGACGCCCCTAAATATAATCCGTTTGCAGGACTCAACCTCACAGAAAAGCAGCAGGCAGAACTTCAAGCCCTCAAACCGTCAAAAGATGCAAAATCCGCCGACAAGCAGAACAAGTCCAAACAGATTGGCAAAGAGGATAAGCAAGCTATGCGCAAGCAGTTTGCCGAGCGTAAACGCGACTATCTCGCCAAAGTAAAATCAATCCTTACGCCTGATCAGTATGTCCAGTTCCTTGAGAACAGTTATGTTGATCAGCCTATGATGAAGAAAGGTCAGGGCCATAAGGATATGGCCAAGGGCCGAGACGGAAAGCGCATGGATAAGCAGAGTGGCAAAGCCAACCGTCCCTCAAAGGATAGGTCTGATTTCCACGCTAACCTGTAAGCATCCGGGATTAGAAACTTAACTTCATAGAAAATCAAATACACCGCTGACTGATCAATCGGTCAGCGGTGTATTTGATTTTAATCATCCCATACGCACAAAATTTGATTGTCCGGAATCACTTCTTGACGGACTTGAAATCGACACCTTGCTGTTCAAGGGTCTCACGGACAAAGGCAGCTGTCGGTGAATCAGCCTTCGCTATCTGGAGAGGTGTACCGGTCGAGATGATGTGACCGCCATTCTTGCCACCTCCGGGTCCCATGTCTATGATGTGATCTGCTGAACAGATCACATCCATGTTGTGCTCGATCACAAGGACTGTATTACCTTTGTCAACCAATCGGTTGAGGACATTGAGGAGCACACGGATGTCGTCAAAGTGCAGACCGGTGGTAGGTTCGTCAAGGATGAAAAGTGTGTTACCGGTGTCACGACGTGACAGCTCTGTTGCAAGTTTCACTCGCTGGTTCTCACCTCCGGAAAGCGTTGATGACGGCTGTCCGAGTTTGATATAGCCGAGACCGATGTCCTGAAGAACCTTTATCTTGTTGATAATCGCCGGAACTCCACTGAAAAATTCCACTGCCTGATTTATGGTCATGTCAAGCACGTCTGCAATGGATTTGCCTTTGAAACGTACTTCGAGTGTCTCACGGTTGTAACGCTTACCGCCGCAAGTCTCACACGGCACAAGCACATCCGGCAGGAAATTCATCTCGATAGTCTTATAGCCGTTGCCCGCACATGTCTCACATCGACCTCCGGCCACGTTAAACGAGAAGCGTCCCGGCCGGTAGCCTCGGATCTTCGCTTCAGAGAGAGACGCATAGAGATCGCGTATGGCCGTGAACACCCCAGTATATGTAGCGGGATTGGAACGAGGTGAACGTCCAAGCGGCGACTGATCAACAGTCACCACCTTATCTATATGCTCAAGACCCTCAATCTTGTCGTAAGGAAGAGGAGCGGTGTGGGATCTGTAAAACTTCTGACTTAAAATAGGCTGAAGTGTGGCATTGACAAGGGATGACTTACCACTACCAGATACACCGGAGACACAGATGAGTTTACCGAGCGGAAGCGTAAGAGTGACATTCCGGAGATTATTTCCCTTAGCCCCACGAAGCACCAGCTTCTTTCCGCTACCTTTACGTGGAGATGACTGCCAAGGGATCATATCCTTTCCGCTGAGATAGCGTGCCGTAAGAGTATCGGTCGCAAGCATCTCTTCAGGCGAACCGCTGAACACCACTTCCCCACCCTTGCGTCCGGCCTTAGGACCGATATCGATCACATGGTCGGCCTCAAGCATTATGTCCCTGTCATGCTCGACAACGAGTATGGAGTTTGAAGCGTCGCGGAGCTGTTTGAGCGAGTCGATCAGACGCCTGTTGTCACGCTGATGCAAACCGATGGAAGGCTCGTCGAGGATATAGAGCACATTGACGAGCTGACTGCCAAGCTGGGTGGCCAGACGGATACGCTGACTCTCACCACCTGAGAGTGTGGCAGACGCACGATTGAGCTGGAGATAATCGAGACCCACATCGATAAGGAATTTCAGTCGGCTTCGTATCTCTTTCATAATTTCGTGAGCTATGACAGCCTGAGTCGGGGACAAACGGCTTTCGACATTCTTGGACCACTCATAAAGATCCGCGATGTCCATACGGCAGAGTTCCGCTATGTTCTTACCGTCAACAAAGAAATGAAGAGCCTCACGGTTGAGCCTGTCGCCGTTGCATTCGGGACAGACACCACGCGAGAAGAAACCCTCACTCCACTTCTTGGCGGCGGCCGAAGATTCGTCGGACTGCTGCATCTCAATGTATTTCACAAGACCGTCATAGGTCTGGAAATAATTATAGGTAGCCATAGTGTCGTTCTCGATCACAAGACGTTCAGAAGTGCCGTTGAGGATTTCATGCATGGCTTCCTCCGGGAGCTTTTCAACCGGGGTTTTCACCGTGCAGCCATATTTCTTGCAAATGGCATCGATCTGCCAGAATATCATGGCATTGCGATATTTACCTAAGGGCAGGATAGCACCTTCGTGGATTGAAAGTGCAGGATTGGGAATGATCTTGGCACGGTCAACGATATTGACGTAGCCAAGTCCCTTGCAGCATGGACAAGCACCGAGGGGCGAATTGAACGAGAAATTATGAGGAGCAGGCTCACGATAGGAAATACCGCTGGCGGCATCCATGAGTGCCTGCGAAAAGTAGGTCACCTTGTCGGCATCGACATCATAGACCATCACCTGTTTATCGCCCTGACGGAGAGCATCCTGCACGGTGGCCTCCAAGCGGCTCATGTCCTTATCCGAGACTTTCAGACGGTCAATGACAAGCTCAATGTCATGGTTCTTGTAACGATCCACCATCATGTTGAGCGTCAGATCACGCAATTCACCATCCACACGTACGGTCAGGAAACCTTTCTTGCGCAGCTGCTCGAAAAGTTCCTTGTAATGACCCTTTCTGTTCTTGATAAGGGGTGCCAGTATATAGACCTTACGGCCATTGAATTTTTCAAGGATCAGGTTGACGATCTGCTCACGCGTATATTTCACCATCGGTTCACCCGTCACATAGCTGACAGCCGTTCCGGCTCTGGCATAAAGCAGACGGAGGAAGTCATAGACCTCGGTTGTCGTGCCTATGGTGCTTCGCGGATTCTTATTGATGGTTTTCTGCTCGATAGCTATGACGGGGCTGAGGCCGGTGATGTTATCCACGTCAGGACGCTCAAGATTTCCGAGCATATTGCGGGCATAGGCCGAAAAGGTCTCTATGTAGCGTCGCTGACCTTCGGCAAAAATCGTGTCGAAGGCCAGAGATGATTTTCCACTGCCACTGAGTCCGGTTATGACCGTTAGGGTGTTGTGCGGAATATCAACATCTATATTTTTCAGATTATGAACTCTCGCACCCTGAACGGACAATTTACTACGGGAAAACGGTGTGAGAGCTTGATTTTGCTGATGATTATATGTATTGTTGTTCATTGTGTGTGTTTATGGGACTGGGGATCAGTCGGTCACCCACGCTCGGTTATAGACCGATTTTTTCTGATGGGAACGCGACAGCGAATCTTTCGTTGGAATCTTGACGGTGTAAGTCTTTCCGGTCTTGTTGGGAAGTGATTTAGCACGTATCCACGGATTGTGCTCGCGGAGAGTCATGAAATCTATACCCTGCTGCTTCGCCCATGTGGGCCAGTCCTCGACGGGAGTCGAAACGGTCACCTCACGGTATTCAAGCGGCTGATAAAGCTGATCGGATGTCAGATGGAAACCAAATTCCTTGGGATTCTCCATTATGATTTTCATGGCAAGCAGACGGAACATGTAGCGCATGGTCTCGTCGGCAAGATAGAGATCATAAGCCGTATCGACCTGCTGCGCGTCAAGTTCATTGCTTATGCGTGCCATGCCACCGTTGTAGCTCGCAGCGACAGACTCCCAGTTTCCGTACTTGGCGTAGGCATTTTTCAGGTAGCGGCATGCAGCCTCGGTAGCTTTTACCGGATCGTAACGCTCATCCACATAATCATTGACTTCAAGTCCGTAGTCCTTACCTGTCGATGGCATGAACTGCCACAGGCCTCCGGCTTTGGCCGGCGAAAGCGCACGCGGATTGAGCGTGCTTTCGATCACGGCAAGATAGATCATGTCGTCGGGTACGCCGTTCTTTTTCAGAATGGGTGCGAGTACCGGGAAATAGCGGTTGGCACGTTTGAGGGCGAGGAGGGTGTTGCCGTGAGTATAGGCCATTGATGTGAGTTCACGATCCAGACGCTCCCAGCGGTCCGTACGGTCAAGATCAACCTTGACACCGGCAAAGTGCATGGATTTGGGAATCACAGGATTTACGACCTCGGAATACTCGCCTGCAGAAGCAGCAGGGACTTCGGACGGAGGAGTGAGTGCAAGCACATCGCCGGTAGATGCAAAAAATGCGGCAACCGCAACAGCCGCCACCGAGCATATAATGGATTTATGGTAGATTTTCATTATTTTCAGAAGTTATGGTTATAAAATTAGGGTTATGAGATAGATTTCAGAGCCGGAAGGGTCGCCCGGCCTTATTTATTGTTTATAATTGACGATATTGATATCACCGGAAAGATCATAAGCCTTACCGTCAGCACCTTTAGCCTTTATGACGTAGTAATATGCTCCGGTGGGAACGGCTTTGCCGTTGTATTTTCCATCCCAACCCTGCGAAGGATCGGAAAGAGTGGCCATACGGTGACCATAACGGTCAAAAATATGGCATTCAAAGCTTACGATGCTTGAATAGCTTACACGCCACTCATCATTCACACCGTCGCCATTGGGCGAGAAAGCGTTGGGACATCTGAGCGAGGATGCACCGATGGAAATGGTATAGACATCACCATAGGCCTCACAGCTGCCATCGGCGTTGGCACACATAAACCTGACATAGATGTTACCTTCTTCGGTAAAAGTATAGTCAAAGTTCAATTCCTGTATGCGGAGGTTGACATCCTCGAAGTCCTGATAGCGGGAAATCTGCCATTCACGAAAAAGCGCGCCGTCAGTCACAGCGGCCACAAAACTGACCTCGCATGGGGCTGAGCCACCGAGCGAGCCACTGCCACCGGAAGGATTAACTTCATTCTCAACATTGCGTTCGCTCTGGGTAGCGGAGGTGACCGTGGCCACGGCATACGGCTCTATGACCGGGGAGGTATATTCGACCTCATCGCCCCACGCCCGGAGGAAACGGTCGCCTTTGATTATAAAATCTGTCGGACAGAGCGGTGCCGACACACGCAGGGGTGAATTGAGAGCCGGAAGAGACTCCTCACGGTTCACCTCAATGAAAGCTATCTCCTCCTGAGCGGGCATGAGAGTGGTGTAAGACAGCTGTATCTCACGGTCAAGAGTGAAACGGCGGCCATTAATGCCGTAGTAAACAAGTTCGTCACCCTGCCCGACCACGTCAAGCGTTGTGAAATTACAGTCCTTTTCAGTGGATTCAGCAACGGAGGCCACAGAGAAAGGATGTGCAGAATAATCTATAAGCCAGAAAGAGTAGCGTCCGGAAGGTGTCTCAACAATATAGCCCATGTCAGACTGAGGATTTGAGAGCGTGGAACGACCGTCGGAATAAACCGCAGCCACTTCCTCGGCATAGGCTCCTCCAAGGTTGGAATACCGATACCACTTGACGTCGGAGCTGCCCGAAGCGGTCACGCTGACGCTCACGCCATTCAATCCATCGGCCACACACACTTCATCAAGTCCGCTCGCAGATTGAGGAGCAACGGATATGACGCTCCTCGTCCCACCCTGCCAATAGAGGTCAGTGGCGGCAAGCGAGAGTGTTGAAGCTAATGCGCAGATGGCTGTGACAATTCTACTTTTCATGAGCGTAGGCAGAGATTATTTTACGGTCTCTCAACTTACAAAGTTACGAATTTTATCACAAAACCGCAAGACACAACTACCATGCGGAATACTAAAAAACAATAAAATCACACGCAGGAGAGAGAATAAATCTCCATCAACCGTGCCCATAATAAAAGGCTCGTAATAAAATGTAGTCATGCACACGCGGATCAATAGTGGGATCAGGGAGACGATTCAAAAGCGATCATCAAAATGCAGACATATAAACGCATTCAGCCGCCGAAAGGCTAATGCCGATCAGCGACTGAATGTAAAAACTTTGGCTTGTGTGTGAATGACTTCCGGGCGATTTACATATCGTTATTGCGCGGATTGTTGTTGAGCTCTTTGGTCTCCTGCTCAACGAGCTTGGGATCGACCTTTCCGTTGTCAGCGACATTGACATCGACTCCACGGTACTGCTCATCCTTCTTGATCTGTTTATCGTTCTTTTCCATAATATTGATAAATTAGCGTTTGTGTTATATTACTATAACATTCCTAAAGGCGGTTGGGTTCGCGGTCACTTCAATATAATTACGATAGACGAGCGGTGTAAGCTTGCATTACTCCTTTTCGTCCTCGGCGTTGCCCACGGGGAGACGGTTGAGCTGCTCAATATAGTCAAGAAGTTCGTCGCGTCCACGTCGGGTCTCGCTTGAGGTCAGGAAAATAGGCGGTAGTTCCTCCCATGTCTCAAGAAGGATCTTGCAATATTCCTCGACATTGCGTTTGCCCACCTGTGAGCCCAGTTTGTCGAGCTTGGTAAAGACAATTGCGAATGGCACACCGTTTTCACCGAGCCAGTTGAAGAATTCGAGGTCGATTTTCATCGGTTTATGACGCGAGTCGATCAGCACGAACAGATTGGTCATCTCCTGACGGTTAAGGATGTAGCCTTTGATCATCTTTTCGAGAGCCTCGCGCTGCGACTTTCCGCGAAGGGCGAATCCATAGCCCGGAAGGTCCACAATATACCACTGGTCGTTGACGAGGAAGTGATTTATCAACAGAGTCTTACCGGGCGTGGAGGATGTCTTGGCAAGACCTTTATGGCCGGTGAGCATATTTATAAGTGAGGACTTACCGACATTGCTTCGGCCTATGAAGGCATACTCATGACGGGCATCTGTCGGGCATTTACCGACGGTGGAATTGGATATTACAAAGCGGGCTGAATTGATGATCATAAATTTTCAAATTTAATAAGTGGTGGTTAACGACAAATCTCAGAATCTCATTCTCACGCAGGAGGCGTCTCATCTGAGAATCTCATGTCTCAATCGAGCATGAGACTGATCATTGGCCTTACGGACGGGAAACGGACTATCGCTCCGATGGCCGAGGAACTGAAGACGATATCTGCAAAGACATCTATCTTCACATCAAGGTCAAGCTGGCCGGTATAGTCATCGTCGATTTCGCAACAGCCGTTTTCCACCACAAAGGTATGGGAATTATATTCAGGGAGCAAATCGTCGCTCACCTTTATGCGTGAACGGAACTTAGGATCGGCCTTAGCAATGATCGAGAGAGCCTTGCCGACGTTGACAAAACGCCCCATGCCACGAGGCATCAGACGTCCGCCCATCGAATCGTCCGGATGGCCGTAGAGCAGTACCGGAGTGTCGCCGTTGAGTCCGCGGAGCTGCCTGAGAGCTGCGAGGCGGGCATCCGAGTCCTCGCCCATCACGTCGGTCACAAGAAGGAGATCCCCTTCCCTACGCGCCCATGCCATGGACACGATCTCGCTACCCTTGTCCTCATCATCTTTGGCCATGACCACGAAGTCACCTCCATCGGACTTGAGGTCGGCAAGAATATTATAGAAATCACGGCGCGAATGAAGCACATAGCATCTGCGCTTATGCTGGAAGCGGTCAAAGGCACACCAGACCTCATCGCTCATCTCATTATCGACATGGTGATACTCGCCTTTTACCTGAAAGGAATGGAACGCGGTGAAACGCTGTTCCTTGGTGTAGAAGACGGTCGAGAATCCATAACGGCGATAGAAGAAAAAGAGAGCTTCATCAGCAGGAATGAGGGAACAAAGCATGTCGCCACGCCTTGCCGACTCCCTGAGGGCATCGACCATAAGACGCGACATGTAGCCCTGTCCGCGCTTTGAACGACGGGTTGCCGCACCGGCTATATAGCTGACGGACGGCTCCTCACCGTGGAACGACATGCGGTAATTCTGCAGAAGCAGACTGCTGACGGGCGTGCCGGACTGATCGGTGAGCATCATGGCTTCATCGTCACGATAGACCTGATCGAAAAACATTTCGACATATTCACGCGGATCTTTAAAGCACTCCGTCCATATTTTCTTTATCTCATCTCTCTTGCTCATTGTGATGACGTTTTTTCCTTATACTACCTGAATAAAACTTCAGACTGATCCAGACACATTCTACTAACAGCTTGGATCAGCGTTGCGTTCTTTTCTTATATAACAATCCTGAGAGGAAGATGACCGAGGAGAGGATGAAAAAATGTAATTACAGTGGTTATAAAAACACTGTATCAGTCTCATCTCACAGAATAAAGGGAGAGAATGAGACTGATACAGGTATGAGACAAACGCGAGACTGAGACAGCCCACGTCAGTGATGAGATTTACTGCTGATGGGCGGGACGAAGAAGATCGTTGACAGTCTTGACGGGATTGAACGTAGAGATGGGGACTTCGACAAATACGGTGTTCCAGTCACTCATAGCTCCGTTCCAAAGGCCGGGAAGCTCCATCGCACGAAGTTCCTTGCCGTGGCTTGACTTGGACGAGATGAAGCCAGTGGCGGGATCAACGTAATTGGGAAGATCGAACTTCTTGCCGTGGATGTCCTTGATGTAGCATACGAGATCCACCGGATTGAAGTGGGTAGCAGTCGCCATCATCTTCATGTAGTCCTCGTTCTTGGGATCGACCTGATTGCTTTCGAGGATCTGCGGAGAAGTAGAGCCATCGGGGTTATAGGCGATAAACGGACCGCCGCCGGGTTCACCCTCGTTGCGCACCATGCCGCAGACACGGAGGGGACGGTTGAGTTTCTCGCGGATATATGCCACAACGCTGTCGTCGTCCATGCCTTCAAGCTTGGCATCGCGGACATTGAGGACGTTGTTCAGATAGTCGAGCATACGCTTGATGTCGTCTGCGGTGTAGAGCTTCTCATCAATGGCAATGAGATCTTCCTCGATCTGGTCATGAACCTGAAGGAGCAGACCACCGAGCACTTCTTTGAAACGGACAGTGTCGCCACGCTTCGAATCAGGAACTACATTATCGATATTCTTGATGAACACGACGGCTGATTCAATGTCGTTGAGATTCTGAATGAGCGCACCGTGACCACCGGGACGGAACAGAAGATGACCGTCCTCGATGAAGGGAGTATTGTCAGGGTTGACGGCAATGGTATCGGTCGATGGTTTCTGCTCGCTCATGCTCACGTTGAATTTCACACCCATGCGCTTCTCGGTCTCTGGAATGACTTCGGAGAGTTTCTCCTCGAAGAGCTTGCGGTGGTTGGCCGAAACTGTGAAATGGAGATTCACCACGCCCTTGGAATTGGCGGCTGTCTGTGCGCCTTCGGTAAGATGCTCCTCGATCGGAGTGCGTGAGCCTTCGGGATAAGTATGGAATTTAAGCAGACCTTTCGGTAGGGCGCCGTAGTTCATGCCTTCTGGATTCACGATAGCCGCGATAATGTCGCGGTTGCGACCTGTAGCGATGAGTTCGTCAAGCGACTTGCCATAGAGCTTCTCAACGGTCTCACGGAGTTCGGGAAGGAAGGGAAGCTTGTCAATCTGACCGATAAGCTGAGCCACAGGAGTGCCCTCTTTAAGCTCGTCCGTACCACCATCGACATATTCAAACAATGCCTTGAACATGCGGGAAGCAGCTCCGGAAGCAGGGACAAATTTGCAGACTTCACCGCCATGTGCGAGATATTCTTTCCAGCGGTCAAGCGCAGCGGCGATTTCTTCGTCGTCGAGGCGGAAAATTCCTGCACCCACGCGGGCTGCATCACTGATTTTCAGATAGGGGAAACCGGTCACGAAGCGTTGGAGCTGCGATTCAACTTCAGCCTCGCTTATTCCTTTGTTTTTCAGGAGTTCAAGATCTTCGGGTCTTAGCATGACAATTATAATTTTAATTGTTTAGGATTAATATGAGCCAAAGTTAAGGATTTTTTTTAAAGATTCACCATTAAATTTACATAAATTACCCTCTCGACATTAAAATGGCTGAAAATGAATCCGTGCGGCAGCAAAGCCTTGGGCATGAAATGACTGACGGCCCTCTCCGATGATCATGGAAAGAGCCGTCAGTAATGCGGTCGAAAATGAGTGTCAATATTGCAGATAGATGAAGGGGACGATGTCGCTCTGGCGAACCTGAATGACGAGGATGATCACCGCTGCAAGTATTATCGCCTGAACGATCGAGGGAGCAGCCTCGAAAAGCTGTCGCGGGCGCGAAGTGATGGCCGACGGCGCGACATGGATGAGATAAGCCCCGACGATCAGGAGCACGATGGTGAGGTAACTCTCGATGAACTGCGGAGCTACCGACAAGTGGAAATCAAAGAGGATCTGATGCCACATCATGCCCACATCGGCCATAGAGGGTGCCCGGAAGAACATGAATGTCAGGGCTATGATGACGAAGGTCAGAATCATGTTGAATCCCCTGACAAGCGGTGAGAACCATGATGAAGATGGATCAGAGGCCACCATCACCACCTCGCCGGCCTCAGTGACGACAGGACGGGCGGCAGGGACGGGAAACAATCTGCGCACCATCTTATGGACCACAAGCAGACCGCCATGAATAGCACCCCAGATCACATACATCCACGAAGCTCCATGCCACAGACCTCCGATGACCATAGTGGCAAACTGGTTGAAGTACATCCGCGGGCGCGAACAGCGGTTGCCACCGAGAGGAATATAGATGTAGTCACGCAGCCATGTCGAGAGCGAGATGTGCCAGCGATGCCAGAATTCAGTGGGATTCTGCGCCTTGAAGGGAGCATTGAAGTTTTCAAGGAAACGGTAGCCCATCAGGAGGGCTATGCCGATGGCCATGTCGCTGTAGCCCGAAAAGTCGCAATAGAGCTGAACGGTAAAGCCAAACGTGGCCATAAGATTCTCGAATCCGCTGTAAAGCGAAGGATTGTCAAAGACTCGATCCACGAAATTACCGCTGATGAAGTCCGCGATCACCACCTTTTTAATAAGGCCGAGAATGATGAGATAGATACCCTCGGAGGTCATGGCTTTGGTCGCAACAGGATTGGCTTCGATCTGCGGCATGAATTGCTTGGCTCTGACCACCGGACCGGCAAGGAGGGGCGGAAAGAAGGTCAGGAAAAAAATGTAGTTGAACAGGTTGCGGCACGCACGGATCTCACCTCTGTACAGATCGACGATGTAGCTGATGGACCGGAATGTGAAAAAGGAGATACCGGCAGGGAGGAGAAGCGACTCCACACTTATGTCGAGCGTCGTGAAGTCAGACAGCGTGTCAATGATAAGCTTGAAATACTTGAAGTAGGCAAGCATCCCGACGTTAACAAGCACATTGGCCGCCACGATCAACCGCTTGACCCCTACGTTGCCACGATCAGAAGCCCGTTGCATCAACAGGCCGAGAAGATAGTCGCTGACACAGACTCCGAGGAGGATCAGACAGCAGAGACCGGAAGATTTATAGTAGAAATAAAGCGAGAACAGAATGACAAGGGTCATCTTCAGCACCCTCACCCCTCTGACCATCCAGAAGAGGACCATGAAGACTGCAAAAAGCAGCATGAAAAGTCCCGTGTTGAACAGCAAGGGCTGCGTCGGATCATAGCGCAGGATGTCGGCTATCTTATCGACATCGATGCTGACCGATTCAAGCATGGCTGTGAACCTTGATGCAAGTCCGCTGAAAAATTCGGTTAAGGCTTCCAATTTTAAATTAAGATAATGAGAAGTTTGACTATGTTTTTATTTATGTGTCCCATGATGGAAAGAGGTCATTCGGCAGCCTCTGCTGCAAGCTCAGGATTCCGGACGGCATCCATAAGGGCGTCGTAGAGCAGACGGCCGTTGAGACTGTAGCCCTGACGGCTGTGATGGACACGGTCCTTGGCAAATAGATCTGAACTTATCCACGAAGTGCTCGCGCCTGCACCGCCTGCCACCTCATACCAGTCATAGACGGCGATACCGTTGGACTTTCCGTAGTCCAGTATGGCTTTGCGCAGAGGAGCGATGTTGGGGTTAACGGCGTAGGTCTTATTGTGGGTCGTGACCGTCCGGTAGCCCTTCTTGCCTTTCCTCTTGACACGCTTCTTGCTTGTAGTGACCACGCTGCGGTGACATTCCATAGGGGTGGTAAGAAGCACGAGCGCGTCCGGATTGGCCCGGCGGATGTTGCCGACAAGTGTGTGGATAGAGTTTTTGAATCCGAGAATGTCCTGTCGGCCAAACGCCTCGTTAGTGCCCAACGAGACTATCACCAGATTAGGCTGCAGAGGTGTTATGCCCAGACCTACTGTCCCGATGCGATTATAGGAGTCATAGGTGGCACCGTTGTTTCCGATGGCGTGGTAGAACACACCGGGACGATCACCGGAAAGGCTGGCTCCATAGAGCGTTAGGTCACCCGCAGAGGTGAATTTCACATTCACAACAGTGTGAAGCTCGGATAGGATTATCTGAGTATAGTCACGCGACGGGATGGCACGGAAATGGATGGCGTTGCCCTCCTTGTCAGTGACATCCTTGACGGTAAGGCGTCCGTTGTGGAAGAGGGTGACTGAGGTGAATGGATTGTAGTCCTCCTCACCACACGTCCCGACGCAAATCTCGCTGGTCGGGCTTGCGGGACGGATGGATGTGCCGGTGAAACCGACGGTCTGAATCCACGAATTGTTCATCAGCTTGACCGTCTTCCACGAATTGTTGCTTTGAAACAGGTAGTCGGTTGGCTGGTTAGTCCCGCAGATCTTGAACGGGGCAATGAGACCGCGTCCGGCGTTGCCGAAATCATACTGCAGGAGCTCGCGGACTGTGGCGGTGCTGAAATCGGCCTGAATATGGCTGTCGCCTATGTGGACTATCGAGACCGGAGACTGATTGCTCTGCTCGAATGCCTTGCGCAATTTACCCCAGTCGGCACCATTCAGGATGATATGGTTGGCGGCGGTCTTGATGAAGCGCGGGATAGGAATGTCGATGTCATCGGCCTCATCAGGGATGACGACGATGCCTTCCCTTACGGCACGATCGTTGTCATCGCCGTCCTCATCGGTCTCCTCGACCACCTGATCAGGGACACGTATCTGTCCGATCAGCGGCGCGGAAAGACCGCAAGCGGCCATGAGAAGAATGAATTTATGGTAGAATCTCATTGCAAGTCTTTTTGAATAGCATTAAACAGTTCACGGGCCAACCGTGCCCCACCCTTATGGGTAAGGTGGATATAGTCCTTGTTGATCAGACCGGAGGAGCTCCACTGAACCACGGCGTCCTCTCCGCCCATTGCCTCACGAGTGTCCCAGAACAGGCAGTGGGCACGGCGGGCAGCATCACGCTGTGCGCTGATCATGGCTTGGCCGGTGGGCATAGACTTAACCTGCGACCCTATCTTCTGCCCTCTGTCACCGACACCCATCAGCATGATGTCGGCCTGCGGATAGCAGAGACGGATATGGTTGATGACCTCGACCATGTGGGTGCAGTAGTTGCTGTAGTTCTTCTGCTTGGCACTCATGGCATTGATGCCGAATTCGAGGATTATGAGATCATAGTCAACGAAGCGGGCCATCTCGTGGGAGAGTTCGGGACTGACTTTTTTAAGGGTTATGCCCGAAAAGCCTCTCGACGACATACAATCGACGCTGACGCCCGACACGCCGTCGAGCCACACGCCAAGTCCGATAAGCGAGGCTGCCGATGTCTTTATGCCGAA
Organism: Bacteroides sp.; assembly: GCA_014801945.1. GTDB lineage: Bacteria > Bacteroidota > Bacteroidia > Bacteroidales > Muribaculaceae > Duncaniella. The sequence goes on along the minus strand of JAAVDF010000024.1, from coordinate 42,835 downwards.
GCGGGATACCTGACCGGTAATCTCCAGTGATTGAACGGACGGTGAGCCTGCAATATTGCGCTCTTCCCACTCTGAATCGTCAGTTTTAACACTGATTGTGATATCGTCGGGTGAAATAAACAGAAATTGGGAGCGTGACCACGATGCGGTGTGGGAGTTCTGCTTCGTGCCCTCATAGACCGATGTAGCTGTGCCTGACGGAACGGCATACTGCTCGGCGATGTCGATATATCTGCGCTCGGCCTTCTTGTTGGCCATGAATGTCTTCCACCCCGACCCGCTCTGCTTGACCGAACGGCGGAAACCGGGGAAGTCGGTGTGCATGTTGACATAACCGACGCCTTCACCTCCGTAGGTGTCCTGAAACAGTGCGCGGAGATCCTGCGTGAAGATGTCGCCTTCGATATAACTGTCCCCCACGACGGCTATACGGGCAAGCTTCCCGCTACCGATAGCGGCCCTGAGATTGGCAAAGCCTGTGGAAGCCGTGGTGTAGTCCTCGACACGCACGAGGTCACCGACACGCGATGGCCTGACGGGCGAGATGATGGTGTCGATGTGCCGATCGGCTGTCTCAGTCTCAATCTCACCGTTAAGGCCGGATCTCAGTCTCGTCTCACTCGTCTCACCGGTCTCATTTTCCTGCTCGGCCTGAAGGAGCGCGGGATCAATCTCCTCACTGCCCTCACCGGAGGCATTTTCCTGCATGATGGCCGCCTCCCTGACAATGTCACTGATAAGGCTGAAATCCTTGACGCGCCCACCTGTCCACTTCGAGAGCGGCAGCAGCGACATTATAGCCACAAGGACTACGGCTATGACTATGATGAGCGTGGGTGAACCTTTCTTCATTCTATTTATGTTTCTTTAAAGCAGTGGAGGAGTAGCTGATGAGTGGTGGATTTGACAAATTTACTTACCCGGATCTAAAAAGGGATAGGAGTATCGTTGAAGCGGACTGTCGAGGAATTGACGGCCGAGCCTTCGATGCCTTTCCCGCCGTCCTTGCCGAGAAGGATGGTGGCGAGTGCCTCAGTCTTAGCTCCGGTCTCGTTCCATTCGTCCTCCTCCTTTGAGGCGGCGACTATGCCTCCTCCGGCGTAGAGATTGCACAGCCATTCGCGTCCACCACCTTTATATAACACCGAGGCCATGAAGCAGCAGCGGAGATTGACGTATGCATGATAGTCGCCCCCGATCCTGACACCGACATATCCGCCGTAGCAGTTGCGGCGGTGAGTCTCGTAGCGGCTGATCTCCTCAAGGGCTGTCTCGCGCGGATGGCCTGCCACTGCCGGAGTCGGGCTTAGCTCCGAAAGCAGCGCGGGGATATCGTCAGCCCCACGGGCGGTGATCTCGGTGCATAGATGCTTGATGTTTATAAACTTGCGTTCGGAAATGTCGTCGATGCTCACGTCAAGACCCTCTTTCTTCAATGTCTCGGCAATGAAATCGGTGACGATCGCCTGCTCGTAGATGTTCTTGTCGTCCCACGGCGTGTCGTCATCGGCCTGACGTGTTCCCGCAAGAGCCATCGTGCGGACTTCGCGCGAGAGGCTGTCGCTTTCAAGCAGGAGTTCAGGGGTCGATCCGATCCAAAGGCCGGTCTCAGGCGTGTAGGCAAGATAGCGGAAAGTAGTGTCGGTCAGCGAGAAAAATTCTTCGGCCACATCCACGGGCGATTTATAGGTAAGGATGGTCCGATGGCGCGAAAGCACCACCTTGCCCCCCTCGACCTTCAAGCGGGGGATGATACGGGCGAAAGCGTCGTGGTAGCTGACACGGAAGGTGGGTGAAATGCGCGGACGGATCTCGGCAGAGGGCTGCGGAGCGATTTCTCCGTCACAGTAGTTTAGCAGGGCTTCCTCATCCATCGTGAAGGGGACTCCGGCGGTATAAGGCTCGTCGTTGTCAAAGAAGTTGATGAAAAAGCAGTCCGCTTCCGGGTCGGCAAATGCCTCCGAACGCCCCGACTTCCCGACCGGGGAAGCTTGGAAACGGAAATCATCCCTGCCGGGAAGGGCAAACAGAGCAAAAGGGATGCGGTGCAGCAGACAGGCGTTGACAGCGTCTCTCGTCAGTCCGGGTATCTTCATGAGACTTTATCGCTAACCGGCTCAGCCATCAGTTCAAACGGGAGTGCCGAGGTGATTCTGACATTGTAAAATTCGCCACGCTCCAGCGGCATGGTCTTTTTGATCAATACCTCCGGATCGACTTCGGGAGAGTCGAACTCGGTGCGGCCGATGTAAAATTCCGGTTCCTCGCGGTCGATGACCACCCGGAGCGTCTGTCCGACCTTTGATTCCTGAATGGCCAATGAGATTTCCTCCTGCACGGCCATGAGGCGTTCGAGCCTTGACTGCTTTACGTCGTCGGGAATATCGTCGGTGAAATTCTTCGCTCCAAAGGTGTCCTCCTCCTCGCAATAGGCGAACGCACCCATGCGCTCGAACCGTTGCTCCTTCACAAAGTCCATCAGCTCGGCAAATTCGGCCTCGCCCTCGCCGGGGAAACCGACCATGAGCGTGGTGCGTATGTGGATGCCGGGGACTCTGCGGCGGATCTCCGCGAGAAGTGCGCGGGTCTCGTTGCCGGTGATGTGGCGGCGCATATTGGCAAGCACGGGGTCTGACACGTGCTGGAGGGCTATGTCGAGGTATTTGCAGACATTGTCATGACGTGCCATAACGTCGAGGAGCTCCATCGGGAAGTCCTTGGGATAGGCGTAGTGGAGACGTATCCACTCCACACCCTCGACGGCTGCTATCTCGTCGATCAGGCGCGCGATCTCGACCTTGCCGTAAAGATCCTTGCCGTAATTGGTGAGATCCTGCGCTATGACGTTGAACTCCCTGACTCCACGGCCGATGAGCATACGGACTTCCGCCACAATTTCCTCCACGGGGCGGGATTTGTAGCGGCCGGTGATGAGCGGGATGGCACAGAAGGAGCAGAAGCGGTTACAGCCTTCGGCTATCTTCAGATAGGCATGATGACGCGGAGTGGTGAGGATGCGGTCGTAGGGAGCACTTCCGGGCGCACGGTGTGCAAGCTCGCTGACAAGCCCTGCCCAGTCGGTCTTTCCATACCACTTATCCACTTCCGGAATCTCGGCCGGAAGTTCCTCGGAGTAACGCTGCGAGAGGCAACCCATCACGTAGAGTGCATCGATCGCGCCCTCGTTCTTGGCCTCGCACCATCCGAGGATCTCGTTGACGGATTCCTCCTTGGCATCGCCGATGAAGCCGCAGGTGTTGACCACCACTATTTTCTCGCCTTCGCTGTCGATGAACTCCTCCGAGGCAGCGTCGGTCACTTCATAGCCGACATCGGCGAGCATCTTCATCAGACGCTCCGAATCCACGAGGTTTTTCGAGCAACCAAGCGTTATGACTGCAATTTTCTTTTGCATTATTGATCAGCTGGCCTTGATTACGGCCGTGTTGTGTGATTGTAATATGCTCTTACTTTTCGCCTGAGGGGCTTCTCAACCCTACTTCTCACCGAAAAGTGACTGGACAAATTCTTTACGGTGAAACACCTGAAGATCCTCGATTCCCTCGCCGAGACCGATGTACTTGACAGGGATCTTGAACTGGTCACTGATGCCGATGACCACCCCACCCTTGGCTGTGCCGTCGAGCTTGGTGATCGCGAGCTCGTTGACCTGCGTGGCGGCCACGAACTGTTTGGCCTGTTCGAAGGCGTTCTGTCCTGTCGAGCCGTCGAGGACGAGGAGGACTTCATGCGGAGCTTCGGGGACGAGTTTCTGCATCACGTTCTTAACCTTTGTGAGCTCGTCCATCAGTCCCTTCTTGTTGTGGAGACGTCCGGCGGTATCGATGATCACCACGTCGGCATTGCTCGCAATTGCACTCTGGAGCGTGTCAAATGCCACGGAGGCGGGATCGGCACCAAGCTTCTGCTTGATGACGGGCACACCCGCACGCCTGCCCCACTCCTCAAGCTGCTCGATGGCGGCCGCACGGAATGTATCGGCTGCGCCGAGCACCACCTTATTGCCGGCTTTCTTGAACTGGGCGGCCATCTTGCCGATGGTGGTGGTCTTTCCTACACCGTTGACACCGACCACCATGATGACGTGGGGATGATGAGAGGCGGGGACGGTGAAATCATCCATCGAGGACTCCTCGCTCTTCTCGGCGAGCATATCGGCGATTTCCTCGCAGAGCAGACGGTTGAGCTCCGACGAGCCGACATACTTGTCTCTCGCCACACGCTTCTGAATGCGGTCAATGATGCGCAGCGTGGTATCGACGCCGACATCGGAAGTCACGAAAACCTCCTCCAGATTGTCGAGCACTTCATCATCGATGGTCGATTTGCCCGCAATGGCGTGCGACAGACGGTCGAAGAGGCCACGTTGTGTTTTTTCAAGACCCTTGTCAAGAGTCTCTTTCTTTTCGCGTGAGAAGAAATTGAAGAATCCCATGTTGTTTCCTTTATTTTTAGACTTGCAAAATTACTCAAATTTTCCCTATTATCCAAGAATTATCCAAACCGGCAAAAATCCGTGATAAAAATCCGCCCTATATTGATGTTCCGGCTTTGGAGCGACCGCGCTTGCCGACGCGACTTTCGAGATGATGCTCAAAGACAATAATCGCCCTCTATACATTTCTGAAAAAACATACGGAGGGCGATCATAAAGTCATTGAGATTTTTTTGATTACAGTGTCTCAAAGTCTCACCGACGGAAAGGAAATCTCAAAATCTCATTCCCTGCGGACTGTCTCAAAATCTCATCTCACGGCAAAGCGCGGGAGTGAGACAATAGTTGAGACAAGGCGTTGAGACAAATATCCGGACCGATAGGCTTAACGCTGCACGCGGCCGTTTGCGCTACCGCCTGCGAGAGCCTTCACTTCCTCTACGGTAACGAGGTTGAAGTCACCGGGGATGGTCTGCTTGAGGGCAGATGCTGCAACGGCAAATTCGAGAGCCTCACCCTGATTGGGCATGGTGAGAAGGCCGTAGATGATACCGCCTGAGAATGAGTCGCCGCCACCTACACGGTCGATGATGGGGTTGATGTCGTAACGCTTTGACTCGTAGAATTCCTCGCCGTTGTAGATCATGGCCTTCCAGCCGTTGTGAGTAGCGGAGAATGATTCACGGAGGGTTGAGATCACATACTTGAAGTCAAACTCCTTGGCCATAGCCTTGAAGATGCCCTTGTAGCCCTCGGCGTTGGTCTCGCCGCCTTCAACGTCGGCATCAGGCTTGAAGCCGAGGCAGAGTTCTGCATCTTCCTCGTTGCCGATACATACATCGACATACTGCATGAGGGGACGCATGATTGACTGAGCCTTCTCCTTTGTCCAGAGTTTCTTGCGGAAGTTGAGGTCAACGGAAACAGTCACGCCGTGACGCTTTGCAGCCTCGCAGGCAAGACGGGTAAGTTCGGCAGCCTTGTCGCTGATGGCGGGAGTGATGCCGCTCCAGTGGAACCAGTCAGCACCTTCCATGATAGCGTCGAAGTCGAAATCTTCGGGATCAGCCTCAGAGATGGCAGAGTGAGCGCGGTCATAGATAACCTTTGAGGGACGCATTGAAGCACCGGTCTCGCAGTAGTAGATGCCTACGCGGTCACCGCCACGTGCGATGTGCTCGGTGTGGACACCGTAACGACGGAGGGCATTGACAGCAGCCTGACCGATCTCGTGCTTGGGAAGTTTTGACACGAAGTATGCGTCAAGACCGTAGTTGGCACAGCTGACAGCTACGTTGGCCTCACCGCCACCCCAGATTACGTCGAAGTTATCGACCTGCACAAAACGATGACACCCTTCGGGTGAAAGACGAAGCATAATTTCGCCTAAAGTAACGACTTTCATGATAGATTGTGATTATAAGTTGGTTAAAAATCGATTGTTGATGTTATTGTGATGAATGAAGAAAGAGGGTTACCGCATTTCGAGATATGTCACCTTGTCCATGTCGCCATAGTCGAGGTTCTCGCCTCCCATGCCCCAGATGAACATGTAGTTTGACGTACCTGCGGCTGCGTGGATGGACCATTCGGGCGACATCACGGCCTGTTCGTTGTGAAGCCAGATGACGCGGTTCTCCTGCGGCTCGCCCATGAAGTGGCAGATAGCGTTGCCTTCGGGGACGTTGAAATAGAAGTAAGCCTCGACGCGACGGTCGTGAGTATGGGCGGGCATTGTGTTCCATACGCTACCGGGTTTGAGCTCGGTGAGACCCATCTGAAGCTGGCAGGGACCTTCTTCGAGCACGTTGGACACGATGAGCTGATTGATCACGCGGTCATTGCTCTCCTCCATCTTTCCGGCAGCGAACGAGTTGGCCTTGATAGAGCCCTTGCGGCCGTCGATGGTGATGAGCTGCGTCTTGTACTCCTTGTGGGCGGGAGTCGAGTTGAGGTAGAACTTGGCAGGGTTAGCGTTGTCCTTGCTGCGGAAGGTGACGTTCTGCTTGCCGCGGCCGACATAGAGAGCATCCTTGAAGTGGAGCTCATACTCCTTGCCATCGACGGTTACGATGCCGTCACCACCGATGTTGATCACACCGAGCTCGCGGCGTTCGAGGAAGTAGTTGGCCTTGAGGGGATCGATGGTCTCAAGCACGATTTCCTTCCCGACGGGGATCACGCCGCCGTAGATGAGGCGGTCATACATCGAATAGGTAAGGTTGATCTTATTCTCTTCCATGACCTTGGGCATCATGAAGTGTGAGCGGAGCTGCTTGGTATCATAATGCTTCACGTCGTCGGGGTGACATGCACGGAGGATTGAATAGTCGGTCTGTGCCATGGCTGAAAGTGAAATGCCCATGAGGGCTATTGCTGTTAATATTTTTTTCATAAAAGGGATGTGTCGATTCTTTTTTAATCTGTAATGTGGCTTGATGAGGGTCGGTTGCGTTCGAGACGGATCATGCGCAGACGGTTCCAATAGACGAGACATACGGTGAAGACCGTAAGGATCGCCGCACCGATGTAGAGGCTGATCGACTTGAACCCTTCGATGCACCAGTAGATGGCTGCGCCGAGCGGACTTCCGGCGAAGTCGAGCGAACCGGCGAGGAAGTCTGTCGGGACTTGCACGGCCTTGTCATCGGGATGGGCTGCAGCCACCTCGTGAGCGGCCTTGGTGAAGTCGGGGGCCATCCATGTGACGAGATAGAGCGCGAGCACGAGCACCACGAGACCGACGATAAGCGTCTTCAGCACACTGCCTTTGGTGTAAGGGAGCACCAAGGGGAAGATATAGAACATTCCGGCGAGCGAAGCCAGCGGGAGGAAGGCGTTGCCGGGCAGGATGACCGCGATGATGAGGGTGACGGGGATAAGGATGATCGAGGCCACGAGAGTGGTCGGATGGCCGATCACAAGTGCCGGGCTCATGCCGATCGACAGTCCTTCAGCACCCTTGAACTTACGTGCGATCATGGTGCGGGTGGCTTCCGAAATGGGCTTGAGACCCTCGATGAAAAGCACCGTCACACGCGGGATAAGCTCCATCACAGCTCCCATCTTGACACCGAGCATGAGGATCTTGGGGATGTTGCTGACGATAGCGTCCCACGAGTCAAACTGCAGGCAGCCAATGACTATGCCCACGATGATTCCGAGGAAGAGGGGCTCGCCGGCTATACCGAACTTCTTCTTGAGTCCTTCGGCATCGATCTCCAGACGGCTCATGCCGGGGATGCGGTCAAGGACGGCGTTGATACCCCATGCGAACGGAACGAAGCCGGCGCAGAAAGGCTGCGGGATGCTGATGCCATCGACATCGTGATAGAACTCCTGAAACTTGGGGGCGGTCACGTCGGCTATCACAAGGGTGATGATATAGCAGATGATAGCGGCAAAGAAGCCCCACGCGATGGATTCGGTGGCGAAATAGACCACGCCGCCGATAAACGCGAAGTGCCAGTAGTTCCAGAGGTCGATGTTCACCGTGCGCGTGCCCTTGACGAGAAGCAGCAAGATGTTGACACCGAGGCAGACCGGGATGATGAAAGCTCCGACCGCAGTGTTGTAGGCCACGGATGCGGCTGCCGGCCAACCCATGTCGAAGACCTTGAGCTGAAGGTGATAGAGATCGGTGATGGTCTTGAGGGGGTCAGACATCGAGTCGGTGAGCAGAGCCGTGACAATGCCGAGACCGATGAAACCCACGCCCACCTTCAGACCGCTCATCAGCGACTTGTTGAAGCCGAGGCCGATACAGAGGCCGAGTATGAGGAAGATTATGGGCATCATCACCGCTGCTCCGAGCGAGATGATATAAGCAAAGACTTGTTCCATTTAGTTGCACCTTTTCATTTTGGTTTAAGAGTTTAAAAGGGGTTTAAGAGTTTAGCAAATACCTTCTGCTATTGGAATGAAGCCACCAGCGACCGGCGATAGAGGCTTATAAGCCGACCGATTTCTTCGATCAGAGGTCTGAGCCTTGTCAGTTCAGTACCGGGTAGCAGTGAAAGATCATACGCAAGTAGCAACTGGCACATCACTTCCATGAGCGAACCGTAGGCAATTTCGCAGAAATGGATTTTTTCCTTGGCCGACATCCGGCCTGATCCTTCAGCAAGATTCGACGATACAGAGACCGCCGCCCGACGGAGCTGATCAATAAGGCCGAATTTTTCTTCATGTGGAAATGAAGTTGAGAGTCTGTAAATTTCTTTAACAAGCACCCTCGATTTCTGCCAAACGACCAGTCGCTCAAAACTAAAATCCATGATAGTATCAACCAGTTAAGGCATGATCTAAACCTTTAAACTTTTAAACTTTTAAACTTTTTTATTTAGGCTGCTTGCCGATATAGGCGAGGATACCGCCATCGACATAGAGTACGTGACCGTTGACGAAGTCCGACGCATCCGATGCGAGGAACACTGCGGGACCCATGAGATCCTCCGGAGTGCCCCAGCGGGCTGCGGGAGTCTTGGAGATGATGAACTGATCGAAGGGGTGACGGCTGCCGTCGGGCTGGAGCTCGCGGAGGGGTGCGGTCTGCTCGGTGGCGATGTAGCCCGGACCGATACCGTTACACTGGATGTTGTGCTCGCCATACTCCGAACAGATGTTGCGGGTGAGCATCTTCAGGCCACCCTTCGCGGCGGCGTATGCGCTGACGGTCTCGCGGCCGAGCTCGCTCATCATCGAGCAGATATTGATGATCTTGCCGTGGCCTTTCTTGATCATTCCGGGGATCACGGCCTTCGCGCAGATGTAGGGGGCGATGAGATCGACATCGACCACGCGGCGGAAGTCCTCGACATCCATCTGCTCCATGGGGATGCGCTTGATGATACCGGCATTGTTGACAAGGATGTCGATTGTGCCTACAGTAGCCTCGATGTCAGCGACCATAGCTTTGACAGCCTCCTCGTCGGTCACGTCGCAGAGATAGCCCTTTGCGTCGATGCCAAGTTCCTTGTAAGCTTTGAGACCACGATCGACTGTTTCCTGACGTGAACAGTTAAACACGATTTTCGCACCTGCCTCGGCGAAAGCCTGAGCGATTGCAAGTCCGATTCCATAGGCCGCGCCTGTCACGAGGGCAACCTTTCCTTCAAGTGAAAAATTTACCATATAATTCGTACTATTATAAGTTTCAGGTATTTAAGGCAAATAAGTTAAAAGATTGTAAATTCGGTGGTAAAATTAATGATTTTAACATTCTCACCCAAATTTAGTCGCTTAAAACTTGTAAAAATTATGATTCTTGCCGTCAAAAAGCCTCCGGAGCGAATTTTGTGGCCCACGATGCTCCGCAATTAGGAATTTATTTTTAATTTTGCCTGAAATAACAAATCTTCGATACCATGTCACCCATAGATACCAAGGTCACGACAGAGCAGGCCGAAAACGACCGCCGAATCCTCGAACTCCTCGCCCAGACGTTTCCCGACATAAGCTCGGCAAGCACCGAGATCATAAATCTTGAAGCCATCCTCAACCTCCCCAAGGGGACGGAGCATTTCGTGGCCGACCTCCACGGCGAGCACGAAGCCTTCCGCCACATACTCAAGAACGCATCGGGCAACATCAAGCGTAAAGTGACCGACATCTACGGGACTTCCATGCGCGAGAACGAGATCCGCCAGCTCTGCGCCCTCATCTACTATCCCGAAGAGAAGATGCAGATCATACGCTCCACCGAGGAGAACATGGAGGATTTCTACAACATCACCCTCCATCAGCTCATCAAGGTGTGTCAGAGCGTATCGTCGAAATACACCCGCTCGAAAGTCCGCAAGGCACTCCCCAAGGAGTTCGCCTATATTATAGAGGAGCTGCTCCACGAGGAGCGCGGCGAGTATGACAAGCAGGCCTACTTCAACCGCATCATCGAGACCATCATCTCCACCGGTCAGGCCGACGCCTTCATCATAGCCATGTGCAACGTGATCCAGAAGCTGAGCATCGACCAGCTCCATATCCTCGGCGACGTCTATGACCGCGGTCCGGGCGCACACCTGATCATGGACACCCTCTGTCACTACGGCAACTGGGACATCCAGTGGGGCAACCACGACATGCTTTGGATGGGCGCGGCCGCCGGCAACGACTGCTGCATAGCCAACGTCGTGCGCGTCTCGCTCCGCTACGCCAACCTCACGACCCTTGAGGACGGCTACGGGATCAACCTCCTCCCCCTCGCCACGATGGCAATGGAGACCTACGCCGACGATCCCTGCACGGAGTTCGCCCCAAAGGTGGATGCCGAGCAGACGGAGCACCCTGAAAAGACACTCCGCCTGATGGCGCAGATGCACAAGGCCATCGCCGTAATCCAGTTCAAGCTCGAAGGGGCTATGACGCAGAAACACCCCGAATGGGCCATGGACGACCGCCGGCTGCTCCACCGCATCGACCACTCGAAGGGCACTGTGGAGATCGACGGCAAGGTCTATCCGATGACCGACACCAACTTCCCCACCATCGACCCCGCCGACCCCTACGCCCTCACCGCCGAGGAAAAGGAGCTGATGGCCAAGCTCCACCACTCCTTCACCGTCAGCACGGGACTCAAACGCCACATATCCTGCCTCTTCAGCCACGGCTGCATGTATGGCATCTACAATTCCAACCTCCTCTTCCACGCCTCCATGCCGCTCAATGCCGACGGCTCGCTGAAGGACGTGACGGTCAATGGCCGCAAGTATCGCGGACGCGAGCTGTTCCACCAGATCGGGATGCTGCTGCGCTCGGCGTTCAACGACGATACACCCGCCGAGGAGAAGGACTACGCGCGCGACTATTATTGGTATCTGTGGTGCGGGCCCGACTCTCCCCTGTTCGACAAGAGCAAGATGACCACCTTCGAACGCTATTTCATCAAAGATCCCGAAGCTCACCGCGAGGAGAAGGGCCATTACTACACCCTGCGCCAGAACGAGGAAGTCTGCGACATGATCCTCGATGAGTTTGGCGTGGAGGGCACGCAGCGTCACATCATCAACGGCCACGTCCCGGTGCGCACGCAGAAAGGCGAGAGTCCGATCCGTGCCAACGGTAAACTGATGGTGATCGACGGAGGCTTTGCCAAGGCTTACCACAAGACCACCGGTATCGCGGGCTATACGCTGATCTACCACAGCAGCAACTTCGAGCTCGTCGAGCACGAGCCTTTCATCTCCGAGGAGGAGGCCATACGCAGCGGCACTGACATCGTGCGCTCCACCAAGATGGTCGAGCAGACGTCGCAGCGTATCCGAGTGCGCGACACCGACAAGGGCAAGATCCTCCAAAGCCAGATAGACGAGCTGACCGAGCTCCTCTATGCCTTCCGCCACGGCATCATCAAGGAACGCAATTCAGGCAAGATAGTGATATAACGAGCATAACCAATGGTTTCCAAATGAACGCACGGAAACGAAAATGCCGGGAATGAACCGTCTCAAATGGTTTGTACGGACGCGGCGTGCCGCGTATGCCCGATGAACGTGCGGTAATGAAAATGCCGGAAACGACCATACCGGAAACGAACCGTCTCAAATGGTTTGTAGGGACGCGGCGTGCCGCGTATGCCCGATGAACGTGCCGGAAATGAACGCGCGGTAATGAAAATACGGAAACGACCCGTCTCAAATGATTTGTAGGGACGCGGCGTGCCGCGTATGCCCGATGGACATGCGGAAATGAACGCGCCCGATGAACATGCCGTTAATGAACGCATCTGGGAATGAACTGTCTCAAAATCTCAATCTCAAAAATGACGCGTCATGGGTGAGACAGTCTCATTGAGACCGCCATCCACGTGAGATTGAGATTTGAGACAATAGTGGAGCTTTGCGCATAAACGCGAAGCGGTGATGCTCACCCGGATAGTCAAACCGCGAAGCGGTGATGCAATCATAGCCCCGCCACGACCGAGCAGTAGTGCGCACCCGGATAGTCAAACCGCGAAGCGATGGTGCAATCATAGCCCCGCCACGACCGAACAGTAGTGCGCACCCGGATAGTCAAACCGCGAAGCGGTGATACAGTCATAGCCCCGCCACGACCGAGCGGAGGCGATAAAAATTGACCGTAGGGAAATTTTTGTCAGCCGACAGCGAGGGAGGTGCGGGGTAATTGTCGTATCAGCAATTGAGGGCATCGAAGATGTCCAACAAATTCAATCCGAAACGTTTATTGGAATTTCCCATTTCCGGCACATCCATTTCCGGCACGTTCATTTCCGGCACGTCCATTTCCGGCACGCCCGTTTCCGACGCATCCATTTCCGGCACGTCCATTTCCGGCACGTCCATTTGGCATACGCGGCACGCCGCGTCCCTACAAACCATTTGAGACAATTCATTTCCGGCACGCCCATTTCCGGCACATTCATTGCCGGCACATGATGCGGTCGGGTTTGAAATGTGACCCTGCGTTTTTCATTATCGCACCTTTTCGGGGGGAGCAGAGACGTAACTTTGCACTGCGGAGAGTAAAAAGAACCACCACAACCCTTCACCAACACACACTCTCTCTTATTACTAACTCTCTCTATCCCTCTCCGCCCCGAACATATTATGACTGATGTACGCAAGAAAGCTAAACGCGTCGTCTCCCTCACTTCTAAAAGTGGGAAGAAGCTTCCTGTTCCCCGCTCTCTGCGCGGAATTATGGCTGATGCAGCCGCAAACGCTCCGGTTGATTTAAACGCCGGCATAGAGGCCGAGCTCCAAGCCCTCAAACGGCTTGACTCTGCCAAGGATCTATCCACCGACAATCTACCCGACCCGACGACACCCACCAAGCGTGGCCGTAAGGCAAAACCCGTCCCCACAGCTGAAGCAGTGGATACAGCCATGCCCGACGCTGTCGCATTGGAATGCGACCCTACGGATGACGCGACTGATGTCCGCAGGGGATCTGCACCTAAACTGATCGGCGCGATCATGGACGCTACTCTGCCGAAGCCGTCGATCACACGTATGTGGAGCGGTACAAACTGGGCTGATTTCGCCTCGGCCACGATGGATCAGAAACAGTTGTGCGGTCCGCTATGGTATGAGGGTGAGATCTGCATCCTCTTTGCCGATACCAACGTCGGCAAGTCGCTGCTGGCCGTGCAGATAGCCGATATGGTCTCCAACGGAAGCTACTGTGACACCTCGCTCCCGGAACTGAAGCCGGAGACGATGGCTCAACCGGTCGTCTATGCCGATTTCGAGCTGAGCATAGCCCAGTTTGGCCGCCGCTACTCCGCGCCTCACCCGGAGGACGAGACAAGGAAGGTGTATTACGATTTCAGCCCGCGCTTCAACCGCGTGGAACTCTATTACGACATGGATTCTACCGACGACACCAACGGAATTGCCTCAAAGGAGTTTGCCGACCAGCTCATAAGCGATCTCGAACTCCATCTCGACGCCTGCCGCAGCCGTGTGCTGATCATCGACAACATCACCTTCATGGCTTCGGGCACTGAGACTGCCGCTGATGCCATGCCGCTGATGAAACGGCTCGTAGCCCTGAAAAAGAAGCGCGGAATGAGCATATTGCTGCTCGCTCACACGCCCAAGCGTTCGCTCTGCAATCCGCTGACGCGCAATGACCTGCAGGGATCCAAAATGCTCATCAATTTTGCCGATTCGGCCTTTGCGATCGGCGAGAGCAACTGCGGCAAGGATGTGCGTTACATCAAGCAGATCAAGCAGCGTAACTGCGAGCAGGTCTATGACGGTGAGAATGTGCTCGTGTGTCAGCTCGGCAAGGTCTATGAGAATTTCATCGGTTTCCGCTCCATCGGGACGGGACTGGAGGCAACCCATCTGGCCGAACGCCGCCCTGAAGGAGGACGCGCGGCCACCGTGCGCACTGACAGGATGCAGCAGGTACGCGAACTCAAACAGCAAGGCATGACAGCCGACCAGATCGCCTCTGAAATCGGCGTCAGCCGAGCCACCGCCTACCGAATGGTCAAGGAAGTGCAGTAGTAGTAAGGAGTATAGAGGTTAAAGTATAGAGTATAGATAATACCTCCGGTAGGATCGCATTTTAATGCGATCGCATCAGCCACACCACCCGCATCGGCAATTCCCTCCACCCAAATGGTTTGTAGGGACGCGGCGTGCCGCGTATGCCAAATGAACGTGCGGAAATGAACCTGCCGGAAACAAACATGCGGAAATGAACGCATTTGGAAATAAACTGTCTCAAAATCTCAATCTCAAAAATGACGCGTCATAGGTGAGACAGTCTCATTGAGACCGCCATCCACGTGAGATTGAGATTTTGAGACAATTCATTTCCGGCATGTCCATCGGGCATACGCGGCACGCCGCGTCCCTACAAACCATTCGTGTTCAATTACATCCGTGCCCTTTAATCTGTCAATCTTCGGAATAGTGGCGGAGGACGCGGCGGTAGGAGTTGAAGATCTTGGATTTGGACACGAAGCCGACGTAGCGGCCGTTTTCGACCACGGGGAGATTCCATGCGCCAGTATCGTCAAAGGCATTCATGACGCTTTCCATGCTCTGACTGACATCTATGACAGCCGGAGGGAGCGACATGAACTGATGGACATACATGCGCTTGTAGAGATCGGGGCGGAACATTATGTTGCGTATCTCATCGAGGAGCACCACTCCGAGGAGCGATCCCTGCGCGTCGATGACGGGAAAAAGATTGCGCGAGGAACGCGAAATGGCATTGACCATCTCCTTGAGATTCATTCCGGGGTTGACGGACACGAAATCCGTCTCGATGACGTTGTCGATCTTCAGCAGCGTCAGCACGGCCTTGTCCTTATGGTGGGTGATGAGCTTACCCTCGTGGGCGAGACGCATCGTGTAGATGCTGTAAGGCTCGAAGAACTTGATAGTGCCATAGGATATGGCCGAGACTATGAGCAGCGGGAGGAAAAGATCGTAGCCTCCGGTGAGCTCGGCGGTGAGGAAGATGCCCATCAGGGGCGCGTGCATCACACCCGACATCACTCCGGCCATGCCCATGAGGGCGAAATTCTTGGTGGAGAGGTCGTAGCCGAACACCGTGTTTATGAAATAGGCGAAGAAGAAGCCCGCCATGCAACCGACGTAGAGCGAGGGGGCAAACGTGCCGCCGCAGCCTCCGCCGCCGTTGGTCGAGGCGGTGGCAAATGATTTCAGGAGCACCAGAGCGGCGATGAAGCCGAGAATCCACCACACGGAGTCGCGGTCCTTGTAGAAGATGGAGCTGTTGACGATCGATTCCGGGTCGCCTCCGAGCAGACCGGTGATCGAGGTGTAGCCCTCGCCATAGAGCGGAGGGAAAAGGAACACGAGCAGAGCCACTATGCCACCGCCGACGAGCACCTTTTTCCACGGTGTCCCCAACCGGCGGAACACTCCCTCCATCATGTTCATCGAACGGGTGAAATAGAGCGACACGAAGCCGAGGAAGAGGCCGAGCAGGATGACGAAGGGGATGCGCCCGGTGACGAACGGCTCGCTCTGCACGAAGAAGAATTCGACGTCGTAGCCCGTGAACACGTAGGCCACCGTGGCCGCAGTGATGGACGAGATGAGGAGCGGCATGACGGAGACCGTCGTGAGGTCGAGCATCAGGACTTCAAGCGTGAAAAGCATACCGGCTATCGGGGCTTTGAAGATGCCGGCTATACCTGCCGCCGCGCCGCAGCCGACGAGGATCATGAGGATGCGGGGCGACATGCGGAACGCCCTTCCGAGATTCGACCCTATGGCCGCTCCGGTATAGACGATCGGACCCTCCGCTCCGACCGATCCGCCGAAACCGATGGTGATGGAGCTGGCGATGACGGAGGTGTACATGTTGTGGCGTTTAAGCCTCGACTTGTTCTGCGATATGGCGTAGAGCACGCGGGTGACACCGTGGGAGATGTTATCGCGGACGACGTACTTCACGTAGAGCACCGTGAGGAAAATACCTATGAGCGGATAGATCAGATAGAGGTAGCTTCCGCCGTCGATGTTGATGCTCGACGTGAGCGTGGTGCTTATCAGATGGATCAGCGTCTTGAGCACGAGAGCCGCCACTCCGGCCACGATACCCACGACGAGCGCGAGGATGATGACGAAGGTCTTTTCCTTTATGTGGCGTTCGCGCCACACGAGCAGTGCCATGAAGGCATCGTTGCAGCGGTGACCGAAGTTATTGAGGACTGTGGTGGTAGTCATTGATATATCTTCCGTTGATAGTTGTCAGTTAATATGCACATCTCTATATTGATAGCGGGGAGGGATCAGCGGTCACTTCCCCTCTCCTCTCAGGATAGTCCGGACGGTGTAGAACACCACCTTGAGGTCAAGCGAGAGGGATATATTCTGAATGTAGAGCAGATCGTACTTCAGGCGCAGCAGCATGTCGTCGATCGAGGAGGCATAGCCGAACTTCACCATGCCGAGCGACGTGAGTCCGGGACGCACCTGATGAAGCAGCGCGCTGTAAGGCGCACGTTCGCGCAACTGCGAGAGATAATATTCGCGCTCCGGACGGGGCCCGACGAGCGACATGTCGCCCCGGAGCACGTTCCAGAGATTGGGAAGCTCGTCGAGGCGATACTTACGCATGAAACGTCCGACAGGCGTGACGCGCGGATCATCGTCGGCCGACAGCGCAGGGCCATCCTTCTCGGCATCCACCGTCATGGTGCGCAGCTTATAGATGCGGAACGGCTTGCGGTGGTAGCCCACACGCTCCTGCGAATAGAACACCGGTCCTTCCGATCCGGCCTTGACCATCACTCCGAGCACCGCTATGACCGGCGAGACAATCAGCAGCCCTGCAAGGGCGCAGCAGACATCGGCCGCACGCTTCATGGACATGAGCGAATCGGGCAGCGGTGAGCGCGAGACGTCCATCAGAGGCTCGGAGAGAAGATTGTCATACGTCACCTTGGAGACGAGCATGGTGTAATCGTCGGGCTTCACATAGATCGGACGGTCGAGGGGATAGAGGCCGCCGAGGACACCGAGGAAGAGCGAAGCCCTCTCGGACGTAAGCGCGACAGCGAATGAATCGGCCTCCAGCCCTCCGAGCTGACGGCGGAGACGATCCGGAAACGGCTCATCACCGTCACCATCCCCGCGCTCCATACCGGCCGGCAGACGCACCACACCGCCAAGCTCCATGCCACTGCGGCGTATGGCCGACGCGATCTCGCCGACATCCGTAGCCTCATCCGTAATGACGGCCACGCGCTCCATGCCCTCCCTGCGGCGGCACGATATATAATAGGTGGTCAGGCAAAAGCGCGTGAGATAGACGGGTACGAACAGACAGCCGAAAAACACGAGCAGGATCTCATAGTTGAGCACCCGTCGGGGCAGCACATCGTTGAGCAGCACCACCATAAAGAAACACACCGACCCGACGGCCACACACGCTCCTGTCGATAGAAACTCGGTCATGCGTGACTTGACACGGACATTGGCATAATAGCCCGACAGGTAATAGATACCGAGCATGAAAAGCGGGAAGAGAGCCATGGTGAGTTTGAGTCCCGGAGTGAAGAAAAACCGCCATAAGCCCGAAAATCGTTCACGCAGGTCGGGGATAAACGCGAAGCGCACGACCGTAAAGACCATCACCCCGACAATGGTCGAGAGATAGTCAGCCACGACATACGCAATGCGCCTCTTCATTATAGTTCAGAATTTAGAGTTTTAAAAGTTCAGATAACTGTCGGGACGCGGCGTGGCGCGTAGGCCCGATGACAATGCCGAATCCGGCTGCAAAACCGCAATGACAATGCCGAATCTCACCGTCTCAATCTCACCGGACAACAATCTCACGCGTGAGACAGTCTCACCTCATCGCCTCAACCGTGAGACTGAGATTTTGAGACAGAGCCTTGATTCATAATGCAGGCCCATACCGCATGGCATGGGTGAAGCCTATTCCCTGATCACCCTCACCGAGCCGTCAGACTCAATCTTCACCACCCGCGAGGGCAACGAACGTGACTCATCGTCCCTGCGGGCCTCGACGACATAATCCACCGCATCGAGGATCTCCCGCGTGATCTCCTTAAACACCGCCGGAGCAGGCTCACCGCTTATGTTGGCCGAAGTCGAGACCAACGGACGGCCCAATCCCCGGCAGAGAGCCGAGGAGACAGCCTCACGCGTAAGGCGCATCCCGACGCTTCCGTCGTCGGCCAGCAGCTCCGGGGCGAGAGAGCGTCCGCCGGGATAGATCACCGTGGTCGGACGTCCGTCAGCAGCCTCCGCGGACATCCGCGAAGCCGTCTCACGATCCACTGACGTATGTGCCGCAAGCGAATCCACATCGGCCACGAGCGTGATCAGAGCCTTTGAATCGGCCCTGCGCTTCACCGCAAACACCCGGCGCACGGCAGCCGGATCAGTGGCATCACAGCCTATGCCCCACACCGTGTCGGTCGGATAAAGGATGAGACCACCCTCCCGGAGGACGGCCACAGCCTTGTCAATATCTTGTTCAGGTGTCATGTATGCTTGAAATGACTGGTTTTCCTACTGCAAATATAATTTATTTATTTCTAATTATCATCCTCGGACCTCAATTATCCTCCTGCGGACACTATTTTTTCAAACTCCGTCCCGACGCTTGATAAAAGTCACACGAAAGAGCGCACGACTATCGTTTTGAAAGAAAAATTTTGCTTTTTACGGCATTTTGCTTGCAGATGTCAATATTTAACTTTACCTTTGCCAAAAATAAGCATAGCTTTACATCAAAAATCACTCATCATGCCCCTCATCATCCCCTCAAAATATCACCGTAAGCTCCTCCCCGAAACCACCGAAGTGGCCATCAAAATGGTCAAGGATGCCTTCCAGACCATCTTTGCCCGCGAGCTCAAACTGCGCCGCGTCACCGCCCCCCTCTTCCTGCTGACAGGCACAGGTCTCAACGACAACCTCAACGGCGTGGAGGAAGCCGTCTCGTTCAAGATCGACGCCATGGGCGGACGCACCGCCGAAGTGGTCCACTCGCTGGCCAAATGGAAGCGTTACAAACTCGGAGCGTATGACATCGCCCCCGGCTACGGCCTCTACACCGACATGAACGCCATCCGCACTTTCGAGGATCTCGACAATATCCACTCACTCTACGTCGATCAATGGGACTGGGAAAAGAGCATCCGCAAGGAGGATCGTACACTCGCCTATCTCAAGGAGACAGTCCGCACCATCTACCGCACACTCCTCGAAGTGGAGCAACTCGTGTTCGAGCGTTTCCCCCACATCACCCCCGTACTCCCCTCCGACATCACCTTCATCCATGCCGAGGAACTCGCCGAGCGTTACCCCGACAAGACCCCCCGCGAGCGCGAAGCCCTCGCAGCCAAGGAATTCGGCGCGATATTCCTTATAGGCATCGGCGCGCCAATCAACGGCGGCGAACCCCACGACGGCCGATCGCCTGACTACGACGACTGGATCTCGCTCAACGAGGACGGCTACCACGGCCTCAACGGCGACATAATCCTCTGGAATCCCGTGCTCGACATCCCCTTCGAGATCTCCTCGATGGGCATACGAGTCAGCCCCGAATCGCTCGTCGAGCAGCTTGAGGTCCGCGGATGCACCGACCGCCTTCAGCTCCCCTTCCACCGGATGCTCGTCGAAGGCCGTCTGCCCTACTCCATCGGCGGAGGCATCGGACAGAGCCGCCTGTGCATGTTCCTGCTTCACAAAGCCCACATCGGCGAGGTTCAGGCTTCGATATGGCCGGAGGAACAGATCAGCAAATGTGCCGAAGCCGGCATAGAGCTCCTCTGACACAAACCGCAATCCCCCCGCCACACCACATACGGAACAACAACAACTCTATATTCTAACAACTACATATATAATTTATATAATCCCGATAACTGCACATATTTTTTATATCCATCTTAATAAACATCCCATTCAAATAAGCATTCCATTTAGACAAATCTAACGTTAATTATATATGTAGTGCACATAGTCCCCACCCCTACGGTAATAGCAGAAAGGGCAGTGGATTTATAATTGTCTCACATTCCACCTCTGACACGTCATGTCGGCACAACGGCCACTCTGCCGTTTCTGACATGACGTGTCAGTCATTCTGTCAGTTACACATATTTTCACAAAAATTTGATAAAAAGAGAGTTAGAACCCATTCAACAATTTTGGCACAAAATTTGTTACTTTTATGAACGTCGGGCAGAGAGCTCCGGACAGTGGAAACCGTCGGAAGTCCTCCCACACCAATCCCCGGCCTCAAGAGATATTAATAACTTAAACATAAAAATATAAAAATTCTAACTCATTATGGGAAAAATTATCGGTATTGACCTTGGAACCACAAATTCATGCGTTTCAGTCCTCGAAGGCAACGACCCCGTTGTCATTCCTAACAGCGAAGGACGTAACACCACTCCTTCAATCGTAGCATTTGTAGATGGCGGCGAGCGTAAGGTAGGTGACCCCGCCAAGCGTCAGGCTATCACAAATCCTAAACGTACCATCAACTCGATCAAGCGTTTCATGGGTGAGACTTACGATCAGGTTGAGAAAGAAATCGACCGCGTACCTTACAAGGTGGTCCGCAGCGACAACAACACACCCCGTGTCGATATCGACGGTCGTGAATACACCCCGCAGGAAATCTCTGCGATGATCCTTCAGAAGATGAAGAAAACAGCCGAGGATTACCTCGGACAGAGCGTCACTGAAGCCGTCATCACCGTTCCTGCCTACTTCAACGACTCTCAGCGTCAGGCCACCAAGGAGGCCGGCGAGATCGCAGGTCTTACAGTAAAACGTATCGTCAACGAGCCTACCGCAGCTGCCCTTGCCTACGGCCTCGACAAGTCTGACAAGGATCAGAAAATCGCCGTGTTTGACCTCGGTGGCGGTACATTCGATATCTCTATCCTCGAACTCGGCGACGGCGTGTTTGAAGTGAAGGCCACCAACGGTGACACTCACCTCGGTGGTGATGACTTCGACCACGTGATCATCGACTGGCTCGCCAACGAATTCGAGAAGGAGGAAGGCATCGACCTCCGCAAGGATCCTATGGCCCTCCAGCGTCTCAAGGAAGCTGCCGAGAAGGCAAAGATTGAACTTTCATCGACCACTTCGACTGAAATCAACCTCCCCTACATCACAGCTACTGCAACCGGTCCTAAGCACCTCGTCAAGACCCTCACCCGTTCACAGTTCGAGCAGCTCGCCGACAAGCTCATTCAGGCCACAATCAAGCCCTGTGAGCAGGCCCTCAAGGATGCCGGCATGACTGCAAAGGACATCGACGAAGTGATCCTCGTAGGTGGTTCGACCCGTATCCCCGCCATCCAGCAGGTTGTCGAGAAGTTCTTCGGCAAAGCTCCCTCAAAGGGCGTCAACCCTGACGAGGTAGTAGCCGTCGGCGCAGCAATTCAGGGCGGTGTCCTCTCAGGTGATGTCAAGGACGTGCTTCTTCTCGACGTTGTGCCTCTGTCAATCGGTATCGAGACCCTCGGTGGCGTGATGACCAAGATGATCGAAGCCAACACTACCATTCCTACCCGTAAGAGCGAGACATTCTCAACCGCAGCTGACAACCAGCCCTCAGTTGAAATCCACGTTCTTCAGGGTGAACGCCCCATGGCCAAGGATGACAAGACCCTCGGTAAGTTCCACCTCGACGGCATCGCACCCGCTCCCCGTGGCATACCTCAGATCGAAGTCACCTTCGAAGTCGATGCCAACGGTATCCTCAACGTATCGGCCAAGGATAAGGCGACCGGCAAGGAGCAGAGCATCCGTATCGAAGCTTCAAGCGGCCTGACCGACGCAGAAATCGAGCGTATGAAGAAGGAAGCAGAAGCCAACGCTGCAGCCGACGCCAAGGAGAAGGAGAAGATCGACAAGCTCAACCACGCCGACACCGTGATCTTCCAGACCGAAAAGCAGCTTCAGGAACTCGGCGACAAGATCCCTGCCGACAAGAAGGCTCAGATCGACAACGCCCTCAACAAGCTCAAGGAAGCTCACAAGGCTCAGGACGTCGCAGCCATCGATCCCGCCATCAACGAAATCCAGAGCGTCTTCGGAGCTATCCAGCAGGAGATCCTCAACGCCCAGCAGGCAGCCGGCTCACAGGCAGGTCCTACCCCCGGTGCTTCACAGGCAGGTAACCCCGGCGAAGGCCACGTCGATGACGTAGAATTCGAGGAAGTTAAGTAATATAAAGCACTATCTAACTGACAGCTGATCCGTCATAACACATCGGACAGCTTCCGGATATAATACTAAAAGAAAACCGGAGTGTGATCCCAACAGATCATGCTCCGGTTTTTTTCATGAATTGATGTCAGCCGCATTTTGATTGCGACACGGTCGCTTATCATCAACAGGCTCTTTCCGGCATTTGCAGCGCGGGGGAAGCGTGTCACTTTCCTGACTTGTCGGCGTAATCCGGCTCGATAGCATAGACGGCTGGATTGTATTTCGGGCGATCGGTGTAATTATATTCAAACTTCACGTTATTGTGTTTAGCCCTGATGATCGCCTCGCGGTTGTTCAGGAAATATTCGTGATCCGAGAGGGCTTTCTTACGCTTGACTTTCTGATATGTGTCGGGGGAATACATCGGTGTCATCGCGCGGTCGGTCTTTTCAATTCCGGTGGCGATATACTCAAACCCCGGATCAGCCTCAGCTTTGAGTATCAGGCCCGGCAGTCCGTGGAATTTCCAAGGTCCGAATGATACTGGGATTTCGGGAGTGAACCATGCAGTCCAGCGGCGTCCGTGATAGTCGGTATGAGCCGCTACGCACTCGTAGCCCAGTATTGTCGCGGTCGAGTCACAGATCTCCCAATTCATTTCATCAAGCGGCTCTTCGTAATAGCACTGATCCTCACCGAATTTTCCATAATATTTCAACTGATTGTCGGCAAGGTTGCTGAAAACGTAAGTATGGATATTCTTCACAGGGCCTTTACGCAAATCGATCGTGACACCGCCACCCGGAGTCTGCGTCATGCAGGCAGCCATGATGATCTGCTGGAGCTGCTTCTTGCCTTCGGGGGTCGATGACAGCGAGTCGGACCAGAGACTGAGATCGTTGAAATACTTCGCTTCCTGCGAATTGGCCAGCAGGCTCATGTGTGAGGATGCAACTGTGTCCGTCGCCCAGTTCTTCGCTCTGACATCGTAGCTGACAAGGATATCGGCCTTCTGCTGCGCTATGGCTGCAGTGGCTATCACACACGAGACAAATGTCAATATTCTTCGCTTCATTTCTGTAATTGTTTATGATATGTTTTTTCTAATTATCAATGAGAATGAGATTTTTGAGACTGTCTCAATCCTCTGCCTCATCCGTGAGACTGAGAGTTGAGACAGAGACTCCCCACATACGAGGCGCACTGATCAAACTCTCCTACTTCCTTAGCGAGACGGAAATCAGCACTTCGCGTCCGCGGAGCTGACGGCGGCTCTCGAACGATGTCAGCTGATTGAATGTCGTGTAATTGTAACTTTTATGATTGAGCACATTGTTCAGACGGCCTGAGAACTCAACGCGCTTGGTCAGTTTGTATATCAGTCTTGTGTCGAGAAGCACCACGGTCTTATAGTGACCCTCGGTGAGTTCGTTGCGGTAATGCTCTCCGCATATATGCCACTCCCATTTCTTATGTGGCATGACGTTGAGCAGAAGTTCATTCTCCATACTTCCGAGCCACGATGACTTAATGCCGTTCATCGTCAGGCGGGCGGCCGAGACCCCCACACTGTAGTCGAAACTCAGCCATCCGGCAGGCGTCCCGCTTATCTTAGCTCCTGCGGACCACCCGGTGTTGACCGAATTGACCCCGCCGTTTCCGGTATTCGCTGCCACACCGTCGTAGAGCGATATCATCCTTGACTCCTGACGGCTGAACGAACCGTGCAGGTTAAGGCTTCCGCGCATGAAATCAAGCGTCTTGCCCACGCTTCCGTTAGCCATCAGCATCCGGCTGTCGCTTTTGGCCGATGAGTAAGCATAGGTAACGTAGTCACCGTAGAGCTGCTGGATCATGGTGTAGGGTCTGTTGGACCACGATTGCATGACAGAAGCATTGCCGAAGATGCCATAACGAGTATGCTTATACGCCACCTGTCCCGACACTCTCTGCGAGGTCAGATTGTAGAAATCATCCACACCGCTACGCAGCGAACGGTAGTCGGTCAGCACGGGGTTCGGCTGAATCATGCCGAGCTCCATCGGCGATCGGTTACTGCCTCCGCGCAGCGTGAACTCCAGTTTATTGTCAGGCTTCCAGTTGAGACTTAGCGACGGAGAGAAATAGATCTCGTCACGATTGGCTATGGCATTGTCAAACGCGTAGTGGCTGAACTTCAACGGAGCGTCGAGGGTAAGGTTGACGCGCCTCACCCAGTATTCAAACTTCGGCGTGGCATAGAGCGTCAGCGAATTAGTGTGGATCAGGTTATGGAAATCATGAGTGCCGTCCAAGTCAGGCAGAGCCGGCAGTCCGCTCCCCGACAGCTCTGACTTCATGGTTCGGAGATAGCCATTGAGTCCACCTTCGAGACTGACGGTCACACCCTTGATGATGAATGCGTAGGATGCACTCTCGTTGGTGGTGAAAGCATGGTTGCCTATATGTTGGCGCAGCCCTCCGCCGTTGATCTTCACCCTTAGTGTCTCCGGTTCCGACTCCCATTCATTGGTGCTCAGGATAGTCACCAGCTGATTGGACTTGAACCGTCTGATCATTTTGAAATTGTTTCTCACGAAATAATCCGGCAGTGAAGCCGACTGGCTGTTGGGGAGCGTGCCGGTCATTCCGAGGCTAACGTTATCCCAGTCCATCTCAGTTTGCAGCGTATTGTTGATGAAAGTCCTCCGCTGATTAAGCTCGTAGATAAACTTTCCGGAAAGCGAATGCGAACGATCCACACCGCTACGGTCCTCCGCCACTATGCGGTCTCCGCCGTCGAGGAAATAGGTCGTGACGTTGGCGGCTGTGGCCATCACACGGTTGAACGAATAGTCCATCTGCGCCCTGAACTCTCCGCGTCCCGCTTTATAGAGATTATTGGTGGATACAAGCACCGAGCGGTTGAAAAGCGTGCGCTTACGGCTCAGATCAGGGACTCCGGGGAGCGACACACTTATCGAGCGGCTGAGATCCGTCCCTCTGCGCGAGGCAAAGAAGTCAGTGGTGTGACTTGTCAGATCCTCGCCGGTATTATTGGTCTTGATGGTAGTGATATTCTGAAAATCAGGCATGGCAGCCATAGCAAACAGTTCGCCGTCCCACAGCGCGCCTTCGGGCTGGCTGCTGTAGCCTCCGGCAGCATCGCCGTGAAACGACCACGTGGCTTTCGCCTTGTTTTTAAGCTTGAGATTTATGGCGGCCTTGTCGGAAAACGAGATTCCTGCAAGCACCTGCATAGGCTGGTGATTCTCCATCACTTCCACAGCCCCGACATCCTCATGGCTGATGCCATTGGTGGCTATACCGTATTTGCCGCCGAGGAGATCCGATCCTTCGATGTAGAATTTGTTGATATCCTCGCCCTGATACTGGATCTTGCCCGACTTCTCGACGTTGATTCCGGGCATACGCTTGAGCACGTCACCTATCGACCTGTCCTGCTCCTGCGCGAAACCACTGACACTATATGTGATCGTGTCCCCCTGTTCACGTATGCGGTCAGCCTTGACCGTCACCTCCTTCAGCATGGTGGTAGCCGGTTCGAGATAGACAGTTACCGGAAACGACAGACTGTCCAAAGCAAGTGACCGCTTCCCGAAACCCATCATCGACACCTCCAGACGGAAACCGGTCACAACATCGTCCGGAAGCGACATCGTGAAACCACCGTCGGATTTCGTCGAAGCAAACTTTTTGATCTTTCCGTCAGCTCCACGGACAATGACTGTAGCACCTGCCAACGGTTCATCATCAGGTTTTTCAATGACTTTACCGCCCACATTCACCTCAGCCATACCTCCGAGCGTGACCGAAAGCATCCATAGATGTGTCAGAATCCTTTTCATTCGTGATAATCTGTTTCAAGGAAATCATCCGTACCCTTATAGTCCGCTCCACCCTTCAGATTGACCTTACCTCCGGTCATGGCACTGATCTTGGCCGAACGGTTTCTTTGTGAATAGTCCTTCATTTTAAGAAACGGTATCCGTTTAGTGATGAAATACTTGTCATCCTCATACGGATCTTTCAGCGGCTCGTCGCAACTCTGCAAGCCCGTAGCGACAAAGCGGTAGCTATCATCGTCCGCAGCAGCCTCCATGATCAGTCCAGGCAGACCGCAAAGTTGCCAAGGTCCGTCCTGAACAGCAATCTCCGGAGCAAACCACACGTACCACCGGCGGCCATGATAGACGGCGGTTGCAAGCTGACATTCGTAGCCCAACACGGTCTTTACGGAATCTGTCAGATCCCACTGAAGATCCTCGATTTCCACCGGGTAGCGATACTTGTCACCCATGTCCGAATCCCAGACCGTAATCATTCCCGCATTGAAATCCTTCAGGCATTTATAGCGTTGATTCCGGAGCATACCAAGTTTTTTAAGATACTCGAACGGATCAGTTTTCGTCCGCTGGTATTCTTTATATGAATCCTCCTCTATCTGTCGTAAAAGAGCCTTACCGTTAGGATCATGCTCAAGCGAATCGATATAATAGGTCTGCGGATCATAGAAATATGACATCGATGGTGCGACTTGCAGTATGAATTTATTCACGCTCTGAATAGGTTCACCCGTCTCTGTGTTATGGTAGTTGCTGATTTTGTCATACTGCACTTTCAGATTCGCATTAGGCTTCTCGTCAGCCCACGCCAATGCAAGAGAAAAGACCGTCAGGACTGAAATTAAAAATGCTCTGCTCATAATTGTATTTATTTTTATAATAATCTCGATTATACCCGCCGATTAATGATAGTCCGTTTCAAGGAAATCATATTTACGCGTTTCCTCCGTAACGGGTGCATCCTTGACACCAAGGTCATAGCCGGTCTGCGCCTTGAAAATCGCCATACTGTTTTCAATAGAATTACGATAGCCTTTCAGCATCTCTCGACGGCCCATCCTGCCATGCTCTTTTGCGCTATAGACCGGTGTGATCTCCTTGTCGGACGTCTCGATACCGGTAGCGATGAAATGATGCTGGCCGCTCGGTTCGCAAGCTTCGAGTATCAGTCCGGGCAATCCGCAGAATTTCCACGGTCCATCCTGCACAGGTATCTCAGGCGCGAACCAGACACTCCATGTTCTACCGTGATAATCAGCGGCAGCCTTTATGCATTCGTAGCCCATAACGGTCTTGGTACTATCCTCCATGATACTCCACTCCAATTCTGAAAATGGCTCTGAATAATAACCATAGTCTGCTAATCCGGCCTTGTCGTAAACTGTAGATACAGCATTGACCCTATCTTTGATCACATATATAAAAGTCTTGTAACTCACGCCATCCATAGCACTCATATCCTTGTTTTGGCTATAAGCACGCACGGCAGCGTTGAACATTTCTTTCTCCTTCGCTCTTCCGGATGGAGTCGAAAGCAGAGAATCTTTGAACTCCGTGCTGGGACAGTAGAACTTACTCTGCACGGAATTGGCAAGCAATATGAAAGGAATGTCCCTTTCAATCACACCGTCACTCCCTCGAAGAGATTTTTTATGATAATTGTACTCAACCTTGATTTCCGCACGCGGATAGTCAGTTTTCTTCTTGGCCGATAGCGGTGTCACCGTAAAAATCAGNAGAAGCAGTGTGGTGGATANAGATCNTATTAGTTTCATAACTGAAATTTTCCGCAAATATACTAAATAATTANTTAACCACCTATACACTTTTGTGTAATTATTTACATAAAAATGACCCACTTCTCCACTATCACCAGTCTCATCTAATATGAGATTGAGAATATTGAGACAAGTCTCACCCCTTGCCGTCACCCTGTGAGACTGAGAATTGAGACTACGGATCTCTCTGATAAATCAGATACCGTATTGTAAATTTATAGCTCTATGTATCAGCAATATAGTGTCACACCACAACGATCACGACTAAAAATTAGCCGCATAGGCAANCCCTTATTTTAAGATTTTTTTGTAACTTTGCAGCGCAGTTCACAAAGAATTGCACAGCAAATGATCGACAAAACACGTATAGTCACACAGTCCACCCCGGTTGTGATGAACTGGGGTTATCTTGAAAACTGGAAGAGTACAGCTCCGGTTCATTCACGCCTGTAATCGCGTGCAGTCAGCTCGNANCCCCCTTTATTTCATACGANGCTGACTGAAATCCACCCCAATCTC
This sequence comes from Bacteroides sp., assembly GCA_014801945.1. Taxonomy (GTDB): domain Bacteria; phylum Bacteroidota; class Bacteroidia; order Bacteroidales; family Muribaculaceae; genus Duncaniella. The sequence continues at coordinate 14,064 of JAAVDF010000024.1, read as the reverse complement.
ACACATTTTATTCTACAAATTTCTCTTATGAACAATCATCGATTGCTCACAGGGTTGCTTGTCGTGACCTTGCTGAGCGGTGGAGTGCGTGCCTACGGACAGAAGAGACAGGTCATGACCATCGAAGACCTGTTTGAGTTCGCAGAGACAAACAGTATTCAGCTCCGCCCCTCNTTCAGTGCCGAGGAAGAAGCACTGAANGAAATCAATGTGGCCCGTAACGGACGTCTTCCCGACATCAATGCCTCTCTTTCATTCAGCTATATCGGCGACGGATTCACCACAAAACGCAATCTGTCAGACTATCAGAANGCACCCATTCCGCATTTCGGCAACGGTCTGTCAGTCAACATCACCCAACCTGTNTATACCGGAGGTGCCGTCACCACGGGCATTGAACTTGCCGAACTGAAATCCACAGCAGCACGTTATGCCACCGAACTTCAGCGCGACAACATCCGCTTTCAGCTTACAGGTTTCTATCTTGACATCTACAAATGCGGCAACCTCCGGTCAGTCATTGAAAATAACATCTCACAGGCCCGGAAAGTCCTTGAGGACATGAAGGCCCGCTACGAACAGGGCGTNGCATTGCGCAACGACATCACGCGCTACGAACTGTTGGTTTCCAATCTTGAACTCCAGTTAGTGAAGATCAACAATACCATTGACATCCTTAACCGCAATCTGGCGGTAACAGCCGGACTGCCCGACGGCACGGAAGTCCTCCCCGACTCCACCATACTTGCACGCTCCTTNCCGACCGCAGGTGAAAACTGGTGGCAACAGGAGGCNGCCGCCAACGCTCCCGCCCTCAAGCTTGCCCGTTCAGGCGTCGATATGAGCCGTAAAGCCGAATCACTCGTCAAGAGTGAACGCCTACCGAAAATCGGCCTGCAGGCGGCATGGACGATCGACGGCCCTATCCTTGTCGAAGTTCCTCCCATCAACCGCAATCTGAGCTACTGGTATGTAGGTGTAGGCATAAACTATAATCTATCGTCGCTCTTCAAAAACAATCANTCNCTGTCCAAAAGCCGTGCGGCCACACGTCATGCCATCGAGCAGCTCGATGCCACGCGTGAAAATATCAGTCTCGGCGTCCGGGCNGACTACATACGCTATCTCGAAGCTTACGAGGAGCTGAAGACNCAGGAAAAAAGCGTGGAGCTCGCCGAGCGTAACTACAACACGACCGCCACACGCTACTCTGCCGACATGGCTCTCATCACNGACATGCTTGATGCCGCCAACTCAAAGCTTGATGCCGAACANGGTCTCGTCAACGCTCGCATCAANATCATCTATTATTATTACAAACTCTTATTCACATCAGGAAAGATATGAACCACCGCAGTAAAAAGATCCTCTCCTACATAGCCTCCATAATTGTCATAGCCATAGCAGCCTTGTGGGTGTGCGGCAAATTCATCCACCTTGGGAACGTGGAATTTACAGACAACGCACAGATCCAACAGCAGATAGTCCCCGTCAACAGCCGTGTCCAAGGTTACATCAGGGAGATCCGCTTCAATGAGTACGAACCTGTCAGGAAGGGCGATACGCTCGTGATAATCGACGATGCTGACATGCGTCTGCGCGTCGCTCAAGCACGTGCCGATTATCAGAATGCACTTGCAGGCCGTGAAGTAGCCGACAGAAGTGTAGGTGTAGCCTCCGCCAACGTAGCCGTGACNGAAGCCACAATCGCTGAGGCCAAAGTCGTCATGGACATGGCCGCCACCGATTTCCACCGCTATCAGAAACTGCTGGAGCAGGAAGCCGTGACNCGTCAGCAATATGATGCCGCCAAAACCGACTATGAGGCGAAAAAAGCCCGCTATGAAATGCTCGCCCGCCAGCGTTCGGCCACCTCGTCGGTCGTAGCCGAGACACGTCAGCGCATCTCGCAGAACGAAGCCGGGATAGAACTGGCCAAAGCCCTGCTCGAAACAGCCGAGCTAAACCTNTCATACTGCATCATCACAGCTCCCTGCGACGGATATGCCTCACGCAAGGAGATCCGCGACGGNCAGCTCGTCCAACCCGGACAGACCTTGCTTGACATAGTCGATTCAGCCGACGTATGGGTCACCGCCAATTACAAGGAAACCCAGCTGCAGCACATCCATCCCGGAAGCGAAGTTGAAATAAAAGTCGATGCAATCCCTGACGTGATTCTCAACGGCACCGTGCAGGCCATTTCCAAAGCAACCGGAGCATCGCTTTCAATCATGCCTCAGGACAATTCAGCCGGAAACTTTGTCAAGGTACGTCAGCGCATACCTGTCAGGATTGAATTTTCAAGCAGCAATGATGCCGACATCATGTCTCGTCTCCGAGCCGGAATGAACGTCGAGTGTGAAGTGAAATACTGATATGGCTGACTGGCATTCTCCACAAGGGCCGTTTGACATTCCCGACGTCCCGAATTTTGTCCCACGCCGACTGAAACCGTGGCTGTTCATCCTTTTTGTGATTATAATCCAGTTTTCAGGTGGCCTCTATCTCGCAGCTGCATCCGATATGGTCGGGACGACAGCCCTCATGCAGGAGGATATCCTCATGGCGGGCTACGCCTCCATCATTGGCCTGTCCATAAACTTTGCGGTCATGTTCCGCATAAAGTTCCGCTTTTCCAACCGNACGCAGCTGCTTGTCACAGGAGCTGTATTGATCATAGCCAACCTCATCTGTGCCCACACCGATTCTGTCCCTGTACTCGTCATCACCTGCCTGATCGCCGGATGGTTCAGGATGCAGGCCACGCTTGCCTGCAATTCTACCATACAGCTGTGGCTCACCCCCGTGCGCGACATGTCAGTTTTCTTCTGTTATGTCTATCTTTTGGTTGACAGTGCCATCCAGCTTAGCGGAATCGCCACTGTATATACGGCCTTCTTCTCGCAGTGGGAGTCTATGCACTGGATCATGATCGGTATGCTTGCATTCATGATGCTGTTGGTCATGGTGCTCGTGCGGCCGGTCAGAGGACCGATGTTCATTCCGCTTTTGGGCATAGACTGGCTCGGTGCTGTTCTATGGACCGGATTCATGATGTGTTTCACATTCATCTGTGTCTATGGCAATTTTTATGACTGGTGGGAGGCATCGGAGATCAGGGGTGCGACAGCTGTAGGATTCTTGTGTCTCGCCATCAATCTGTGGCGCGCATCATTCCTTCACCATCCCTATATATCATTCCGTGCCATGACGAACCGCAACGTCATCCGCGCGACAGCTGTCTATCTCGTATTCTTTACGCTTGTTGCGACCGAACATGTGTTCGAGCACAGCTATGCCGCNAATATACTCGGATTCGATGANACNAACCTCATTGACCTCAACTGGTATGTATTTGCCGGAATCATTGCCGGATGTGGTCTGACCTACCTCACCTTTGCACTGCGCAAATGGAGATACAAGACCATGACAGCGATCGCCTTTGCCCTCGTCAGCGTGTATCTCGGTTATTTTTACTTTCTGATNGATTATGGCGTGGAAAAAGAAATGCTGTTCATCCCACTGTTCTTCCGCGGAGCAGCCTCGGTGATCATATCCATCGTCTTCCTCACATCTATCGTGCAGAGCGGTCTCCCCTTTCAGGTATTTCCTCAGGCACTTACCATCAACGGATTCACGGGTGCTGTCATGGGAGCTACCCTCGGTCCGGCGGTAATCGGTGAATTTCTGCGNCACACCATGGCCAAAAATGCCTCTTTGCTGGGAGCATCCCTCACGGATTTCAATCCTGACACCCTGCACACCCCNTTCGGACAACTCTACGGTATGGTNCAGACCCAAGCCCTGATCGTATCCATGAAGGAAATCTATGGATGGCTGCTGATCATAGCCCTCATATCATTGACCGTTATCGTGGTAAGCTACGGGCCAATGCGTCCGTGGGCATTCTTCCCTAAATGGAAGACTATCCGCAANGTCTTACGNCGTACTGTCAGGGAAGAAAAGGAAAACCGTAGCGTGTCAGCCATGAGTTGACCGCACGATCCCAAACCTAAAAAATCGAATCTGTGTAAGTCCGGATTTTTAACGGTACATAGATTCGATTTTTTATTATGAGCACTTTAGCGGTTCCATGTGGACATTTATGATTGAGCCTTCTCCGAACTTATCCCTGATANCCTTCTCGGCCATCGAAGCCTTTGCATGAGCCTCGAACAGCGACTGACTCCCGTCCATCGCAGCATGGAAATCAACGGCNATCTCATTGCCTATGCGGCGCGAACGGAAATTATGGACATTGATGATTCCCGGCACTGACTTGATAAGCCTCATTATCTCCCTCTCCTGCTCTTCAGGNAGCGANGCCTCAAGCAGTTCATCTATNCAGGGGCGCATGATGTCATAACCGCTCTTGATAATGAACACGCTAACCACAATCGCAGCAATCGGATCGAGAATCCTCCAGCGTTCACCGAGAAACATCGCTCCCGCAATACCGATAAGCGTACCGACGGACGAGACAGCATCGCTCCTGTGATGCCATGCATTCGCTATCACGGCCTGTGAGTTCACCTCGCGTCCTCTCTTCAGCGTGAAACGATAAAGCCACTCCTTCGATCCGATCGAAAACAATGCTATTATCAGGGCTATTGGCGTAGGTTGTGGAAGCACNCCACCGCCAAGGCTATGGATCACCTTCTCTATACCATTGACCATAAGAGCTATACCGGCAATCGAGAGAATCAATCCTATTATCAGAGTTGCGAGAGTCTCAAACTTGCCATGACCATACTCATGCCCTTTGTCACGAGGCTTCCCGGCGATCTTTACAAAGATCAGCACAATCACATCGGTAATGAAATCGCTGAGAGAATGGACGGCATCCGCAACCATTGCCGAACTCCGTCCGACAATACCGGCTATGAATTTCAACACTATCAGCACTGCATTCACCGCCGTGCCGATCAGCGTCACTCTATAGATCTCCTTCTCACGTTGATTCATATCTCCGTCATGTTTGATTCAAAATGATAGACGGCTGTAAAATTACTAATATTTCCCCAGCATTACAAATGCTCACCACTCGGCAGTCCATCCGGTAAATCGCTCCACGCGTTTTATCACCTTTATCATTATTTGTGGAATGATACACTAAAATATTTTCACTACCTTTGCATTAAATAATTTTATCCCATGAATTTGCGTGCATTACCATTAGCGGCACTCGCGTTTCTGTCAATGAACGCCGGTGCTGAAAAAATCAATATCACTTCCTTCCGATATGCGGGACCTTATTCCCTGAATATCCCCGTGATGATCGACAGTGTAGATGTCAATTCCAAGAAATTTGATACAAAATCCTTGCTCTCGACCCCGGTCTCTATAGAGAGTGCCCGTAAAGGTAACCCAGTCCAAGGAGACATAGTGCTGACATCCGATTCACATGCGCTCCACCTCCTCGATTTCACAATCGACAATGAGCGTTACCTCACAGCTTCACTCAACGTCGATGGCGTAAAGAATCGTGAAATTTATCTTGACGGAAAGAAATTGGACGGTGAAAAGCTCGTACTGACACCCGCCACACACCACATCACCCTCAAATGTCTTACTGACGGAAACTCAGCCGATTCTGTCAGAGTGAGCATCGACACCGACCGTCCGGAACTCGTGAAACTCAATCAGGACACTCCACGCCGCTACACTCTCACCGACGTAATGACAGGCCGACGGTTCGGCTCCGCGTCACTCTCTCCGAGTGGCAAATACATGTTGCGTGCCTACACCACGACCCACGACGGCGGTTCAAACTCATATTCTTACGTCGTCAGCGATCCCTCCGGCAAGCAGATCCTTGCAAAGCGCAGCGAATCCTTGAAATGGATGCCTAAAAGTGACCTCCTGTACTTCACGCGCCTTGACGAAGGCAACCGCCGTGAACTCGTCACCCTCAACCCTGCCGACGGCACTGAAAATGTCGTAGCTACCGACCTGCCAAGTAATTATTTCATAATCTCCCCGACTGAGGATTTCATGATCTACACGAAAATCCAAGAAGGTCCTAAAGAAAAAAGCTCCGATCTCTACGAAATCATCAATCCGGAGGACCGTCAACCCGGATGGCGTGACCGCTGGACACTTGCAAAAATGGATTTCGCTACCGGCCTCTCCACTCCATTGACTTTCGGTAACCGGAACATCAGACCTTTCAACCTTTCGGACGACGGCACGAAACTGTTGTTTCAAGTATCCGAAACGCGCATGGGGGAACGCCCTACGGCACTCAATTCGCTCTACCTCATGGANCTTACCGATAATTCAACCCGTTGCCTCATCGACAAAGACGGTTTTCACGCGGGTGCGTTGCTGTCGCCCGACGGGACTAAGGTAGCTCTGTCCGGATCACCCGAAGCCTATGGAGGAATCGGCCGCAATCTACCCGACGGACTCACACCAAGCATGTATGACACACAGCTTTACGTCCTCGATGTTGTAAGCGGTGACATCAAACCTCTCACACGCGACTTTGATCCTGCCGTAGAAGAATACAAATGGAGCCGTACCGACGGTCATATCTATTTCATCGGCGAGAACCGTGACTGCCGCTCGCTCTACCGTATCGATCCGGTCAGCGGGAAGATCGAGGATCTGAAAGCCAATGAGGAATATGTNTCATCCTTCTCTCTCGCTGACACCGCTCCCTCNCTCATCTACTTTGGTCAGGGAGCATCGAATTCCGACCGGTTATACTCACTCAACACCAAGACACAGCGTCAGAACCTCATAGAAGATCTGAGTGCCGAACGCCTGAAAGACATCCGGATAGGTGAATGCAAACCGTGGATATTCAAATCATCGCGTGGCGACAGCATCTGTGGCCGCTACATACTGCCGCCCGACTTCGACCCGTCACGTAAATATCCTATGATCGTCAACTACTATGGCGGATGCAACCCGACCAGCCGCACGTTTGAAGGCCGCTATCCTCACCACGTGTATGCAGCCAACGGTTATGTGGTGCTCGTGATCAATCCGAGCGGAAGCACAGGCTTCGGACAGGAATTTGCCTCACGTCATGTCAACACAGCCGGTCAGGGCGTCGCNGAGGATATCATCGAAGGTGTAAAGCAGTTCACGGCANCACATCCGTGGGTCGATGAGTCAAAGATCGGCTGCATCGGAGCTTCCTACGGAGGCTTCATGACCCAGTATCTCCAGACGCAGACAGATATTTTTGCAGCAGCCATCTCCCACGCAGGTATTAGTGACCACACAAGCTATTGGGGNGAAGGTTACTGGGGCTATTCCTACAGCGAGGTAAGCATGGCCGACAGCTATCCGTGGAGCCATTCGGAACTTTATGTCAAGCAAAGTCCTCTCTATAATGCTGACAAGATCCACACCCCTATCCTATTCCTCCACGGTGATTCAGACACCAACGTGCCTTTCGGAGAAAGTATCCAGATTTATACCGCTCTCAAACTCCTCGGACGTGAGACAGCATTTGTAGCCGTCAAGGATGCAAACCATCAGATTACGGAATTCAACAAACGTAAGCAATGGCAGGACACAATCTTCGCATGGTTCGCAAAATATCTTCAGGACGACGATTCTTGGTGGGAATCACTCTACCCAAAGAAAACTCTTGACTGATCCGGAGTTAAAATTCATTCCATAACATCAAGGGGAGCACTTCAGCTATCTGAAATGCTCCCCTCTATAATTATCCGTAAGCGGTCTCTAACGCGTGGCCTGAAATGAAATATTCTTAAAAAGGAAGATTGGCGCAGTCGCTCCGACCACCATACCGAGCAGTATGAACAGACATGTAAGTCCGTTGCTCGCAAAAAGATAGAAATAATGTTCAAACTCACCCTCGTGGCCGTGATACAGACACATGACCAGTCCGCCGAAAGTCTTATAAGCATAGATACCCGGTATCATCGGAAGTAGAGACGGGAAAAGGCAGGTCTCAGCCGGAGTCTTGGCGATCGGTGACAGTAATACAGCCAAAATGCCGATTATCAGTGCGGCAAGCGTACTNGCTATGACTATGTGCATACCGAGAAGAGCCTGATGCATCATCAGAAAGCGTGCCGAGTGACCGATGGCTGCGATAAGCGCACAATAAAAATATGCCTGTTTGGGCGGATTGCTGATGGCGGCAAAACCTATGGCGGCAATAGCAGCGAAAAAAGCATCCTGTAAGAATTCGATCAACATGATGAAACGTGGATAAAGTCTTTTTTAAAACATACTGATATTCATAAGCAACATCCCCACACACAATCCAAGTGAAAGACAACAAGTGAGGATTATGGCATGCATACATCGGCTGAACGCACATATATAATGTCCTGCAAGCATGTCGCTGAATGAATTCAGGAACGGAATACCGGGAACAAGATAGAGCACACTCGTGCCGACTGCAATTTCGGGAGTAGCCCCGAATCCGAAAAGAGCGGCAGTCGAGCCAAGCACTGACGACACGAAAGCACAGATGATAAATACAAGCCGCACATCCACCTTATGCTCGCAAAGAATCTGCTTGAGATAAAAACCGGCCATCGTCGAAAGAAACACTATCGCTACGGCCTGCCAGTCGCCCGTAAACAGACGGCAGAACGACGCATTGGCACATGAGGCAAGCAGAAGTACCAGATATCTGTCGGTCGGCGGAGTTTTTATGATCTCATCAAATTTCTCCTTTGCCTCCGTAAAGCTGATCTTACCGTCGGCTATACCCCAGCTAAGGCGGCTCAGCCGGGTATTGATATTGAAACTGATGGGCATGGAATGCGTAGCTATGATGTAAGTATAGCTGTCGGATCGGTCAGGGAGACAAACGGTGAGATGGATATGACGCGGCAATATGGTCATCACAACCTCGCAGCCCATAGCCTGTGCCATGCGCTTGATGTTGCGTTCGAGCCTGATACATGTCGCTCCGCTGCCGAGAAGCCATGCGGAGTATTCGGATAGGAACATGCACACTTCTTTCAGCGAATGGCTCTCTCCACACGAGCATTGGCAGATACCTACCGGCTGCGGCGTCAGCTGCTGATCAATCCTCATCGTCATAACGGACATTATCTCTATTCGGAATCCTGTCACCGGTGACAAATAATTCCTCTTGTTCGTTACCGATTTCAAATAGATGCCCGTGACGGACAGACTCATGATATGCTTTATAGAAAAGCCTTACAACAACCAGCGTGACCATTGCGAAAGCTATCACGCACCACGTGACCAAAGGAATATTGAGTGCGACCATAATCTAATCTTTTATTTAATGTTCTATCTATCTAACAATCAAGTGGCCTTTTGTATCGCTCCGCTTAACGGAATTTTTGAAACAACCTGCGTTTAGGACATTTCAAGTGAGATTTAGTAACTTTGCACAGCGGTTCCTACCATTGTCCGATATGTTTCCGACAGCCCATGGGCCGTATCATCCTTATCAACAAAAATCAATTAAAATCATGGTACAACAAATCGAATTTACTCTCCGGGCTTATCCGCGAGGCATCCATCTGATCACCGGTGAGGTCATGAGACAGCTCCCCACTCTCCCTGAATGCGGACTGCTCAATCTGATGATCAAACACACGTCAGCCGCCTTAGCTATAAACGAAAATGCTGATCCTGACGTGCGTCATGACCTCAACGCCATTTTTGACCGCCTCGTACCTGAAAATGCACCCTTCTATCTGCACACGGACGAAGGACCGGATGACATGCCGTCACATGCCAAATCGGTCCTCGTAGGTCCCTCACTCACCATTCCGTTGTCAGGAGGCCATCTCAACACCGGAATATGGCAAGGAATATATCTATGTGAATTTCGTGATTACGGTGGCCCGCGGAAAATAGTCGCAACTATCGTGTCTTGATCCTGTCTTAAAAGAAGCAGCATATCTGTGGCTACAGACGTTTCGCCTCTGACGATGCAGCCTCCTCTCCCTTATATCCCGTTTTTCTCGGTTGGAACGTATAGCTCAATGTAAGGGCTATAAAACGGCTGTCATAACTCTGACTCTTTTTAACCCCGACTCCGTAGCTCTTCAGCCACCATCCGTCCCTGTGGCTGTTGAATATATTGTTGGCCGAGAGCTTCACATTGAGTGATCTGTTCAGAAACGATTTCTGAACGGAAGCATCCATCATGAAAGGTTTCGATGAAAAACGCTGTGTCTGCATATAGCCGGCTGTCTTTCCATAGACATTCACGATTGCTGTCATATTGAACGGCAGCCTGAAGGTATTGTCAAAGTACCATTCAAAAATCGGCGTGTCATATCTTTCTCCGGCTATTTTCAGCCATTGAGGCATTGATCCGAGAGTGACAGACGGTTGCCAATTCCTGATATTTCTTTGCCAGACAAAATATAACCATGCACAGGAGACATTGAAATTGATCGGTTGGAAAATAAGTTGAAGATCATCCGCCGGATAGACCCGCTTGATAAAACCATAGGAATCAAGCGAACGGCGGAACACTGCCTGAAGAATGAAGTCACCAGCCATTCCCATAAGCGTCAGTTGGTGGCTGCGTCCGTCACGTAATGCCGGATTTCCACCCTCGATTTCATGNCTGCCCGTATAGTTCAGTCCACCTGTCAATTGAGAATACGAAGGAAGTTCTGTAAAACTTTTATAGGCAAGTGATATCATGGACGTAGCGTTGTCATTCAGTCCATAGGTCACGGATATGTCAGGGGTAAGGAGATTGTCCTTTCTTGATAAATCATGATCTTTCTTTCCATCAAGCCGATAAGTAAAGTTTTTGTATTCNTAGCGNAGACCTGCTGAAATATCTAAGCGTCCGAACCTACGGTTATAACTCGCAAAACCGGCGACAGAAGTCTGCGATACATCGGAAAGTGATGATGGGATGTAGCTACCTATCGCCTCATTCAGCATCCGGTAGTCAAGGCGNGTGGAGGTATAGGAATCCTCCGATCCTACTGTAAGCTTACCGGCCGATAAAGGATATGATGCCGTGACTCGTCCACCATACAGCAATGCATGTCTTTTTTCAGTAGCTGCGACATCCGGATGGATATTCTGATCAGCATAGGCCGTCAGCCGTGCGGCATGACTGTTACGGTTGACAAACGTTCCATCGAAATGCAGATGGAATTTGTCAGAAAACATGTTGTCGTAATATATCTGCCCATAATGATTGGTCGCTATANTGCGGTTGGAAATATCACGTCCGACAGGCAATTCATCGTCAAGCCACTCTGATCCACGCGTAAGGAAATTCCCGTTTTCGTGCAGTACTCTGTAGTATGCTCCAAATGAGCGGACTCCGCTTGATTTATTGAATCCGAACTTCGCGCTGACATTATTTGAGGGTGATTTGGAATCCTGTGAGCTACCGATAATTGCAGGGTGTCCATCATACTGTAGGGTATTTACGGTATTTCCTCGCATTATATTATTGTTGTGTGCAGCTAATCCCGTCGCAAAGAACTCACTACCGTTTTTCAAAAAATAACGGAGGGTCAATAATTCATAGCCTGTAGCGGAACGTGCTATCTTACCTTGAGTCTCATCTTCAAGAGTCAGTCCCTCGACAAACAGACGACGGGTTGTAATTTTCAATACCGCACCCGTTGCCCCGGCATACTCGGCACCGGGATTGAGTATCAGCTCTACCCTACGTATGTTACGGCTTCGTAACGAACGCAGATCAAAACTATCATCAGCGGGACGATTGTCTATGTAGATCAGGGGCGCACCTTTCCCACTNACAGTTACCGCACCATCAGCCACACTTATCATCGGTAATTGATCGAGGACATCGAGAGCATTGCCGAGATCTGCGAGAGGTGTACCCGGAATTATGGATACAAGCGTGTTTCCGACAAGCCGTGTTGTCGGTTGATCAGCCGTCACCACTATTTCGTCTAATGCACGTGTCAGACTGTCGGTTGGAATTGTGTCTGTTGACTGAGCCGTTGCAATCAATGAGGATGCAAACATGAAGATGGAATAACGAACTTTTGACATAAGCTTTTTTAGATTGGATTACTTATGCAAAGTTACCTATTCCGATTCTGATCCGCCTAATTTCTCATCTGACACANCATATTATAACACNCTGTTTATAAACATATTACCATCCAATATTCTTAATTTTTCTGACCATCGGTAAAAATCGNGCCTAAATGCAATGAATAGTCCTTGGGCAAAGTCGCAATCTTGGCTTTTAGACGAGACTTCCTCTTATAAATCGTTTCGATCTTTTCCTCCAGCAAAAGNGCGATAGCTCTGTTTGAAAAACCGCAAGCCAGATATACGGCCAATGCATATTCATCAGATTTGATCTCAGGCATAGCCTCACGAAGCAGATCGACCATGCCGTTCCGGCCGGTATTGGCAAGTTTTTCAAGCGAACTGAACGTNGAGGCATCTGCCCGCAACGCCTCAATCTCNGTTTTTACCTGACTGACAATAGCGTTCTTCTCCGCTTTTGTTCCCTGCGACTCATAATAGGTATTGCACAACCGGTCAATCAAAGCAAAACGAGTACCAAAAAGATCATTGACCGCACTCCTAAGAATNGAGTTGTCACTTTCAATCGCACGGAGCGATGAAGCCTCTGCCAACAATGCTTCCGTCTCAGCACGGCGTATTTTCAATCGGCCGATAAGCCATATAATCACTGATCCGGCAAGCAGNAGAAGTATGACTGAGCAATATATCACACGTTGCCGCACGATCCGCTCCTTATATAAGGTGTATTCCCTGACTTTCTGTAGATACTGCGCCGAGAGAGTCCGATCCACTCCCCTTTCGTCTCCGGCAGCCATAAGGTCGTGACGCAATGACTCAGCCCTATGCAAAGCCGCTTCATCGTAATGACGGCTATAATAATCAATAGCTATATTCACTATCGTATCTGACGGGGCGACGAGTCTGTTTCTGTACAAAGCCTCTGAATAGAGCAAAGCCCATTTGGCCATCGAGGCAGAATCATCTATCTCCGAAACATCCATGACGGTAAGACGCTCCAATGCACGTTCGGGAGCATTCATCAATTCCTCCTGAGCGCGATCAAGCTCATTGCGATAGCTGTTACCGACCGAACAGGCCGACGCAACCATCAAAATAATCATATAAAATAGTACTCGCATAGATGGAGACGGATTTGGAAAATGTAGGATTATGATGCATTATTAGCTTACGGATGCAAAATTAATAATTTGTTTGAGAAAAATACGTCTAAGATTAGATATAATCTTACAATCAAGTCTAACTATCACCTTGTTNCCATCATCAGTTTACACCTTATTATATATTACTGCCCTCCACTATTTGGCCAAAATTGATAAAAAATGATCAATTTTTGATTTTTTTGAAAAAAACTTGCCAAAAAATTTGGTGGGTTCAGAAATTACCCCTACCTTTGCACTGTCAAAAGGAAACAACGCCACTCCTGATGACAAAACAACAAAAATTGCCTTGTGGTGTAATGGTAGCACGTCGGATTCTGGTTCCGCCTGTGAGGGTTCGAATCCTTCCAAGGCAACTCAAATAGAGAGCTAAATCACAATGATTTAGCTCTCTATTTATTTCTANCCNATCACCACNCACCGATNAAACTANATAATTAGTGACTTCCAATCAAAATGAACTGCACTCCAAAAGTTGAACANAAAACTTTTGGNGTGCAGTTCAAAATGAGCACAGTCTATATTTTGAAGATAGATGGTGTTTAGTTCATGTGGTTCTCCCACGAACCTTTGGTGTCCACTCCGGTTTCNGCACCNAGTTTTTCAAGAAGTTGAATTTCNTCTGCGNTCAGTCTGATCTNCGCAGCTNCGGCCGCCTCCTCTACATGGCGTGGTTTGGTGACGCCGATAATCGGGTATGTACCCTTGTTTATTGCATACGCTATTGCAACCTGAGAAACNGTTGCATTATGNGATTCTCCGATTTCGCGCATTGCTGCAATCAGATTGTCAAGTTTTGGAAGTATAGGATTGTATGTCGCTGCACGTCCGCTACCTTCAGGCATTGGATTAGCTGTGCCGTACTTACCGCTCAGCGCACCTTGTTCAAGTGTCATGTAGGCGAAGAAGTCGATAT
>JAAVDF010000023.1:60691-192581 GCA_014801945.1 Bacteroides sp. | reverse complement strand
CCGGCATGAGCCTCCGTAGTAGAAAAATCTTCAGCAATGTCGCTAAGTAATCCGATTGGGATAAACTCGGATGTGTTGAATATAAAAGCCGCACAAGTCAGTCCTAACAATGGGAGCCAGTTCTTGAATGNCATTTTGGTGTCCATAAATCAATGCTTCGGTAAATTCTNATTNGTATATTAACNGTCTTTTGAATTAAATNTTATTACTGTCCGCTAAAAATTTTATTNNGNCNNAATAAAATTTTTAGCGGACAGTAATANGAAAAATATTATCGGAATCTCACAATACTAAAATCGACTCGGAATTTATTGATTTTGACACAGTATCAAAGCAATCCCCTGCACGGCTTCACAGCCAAGCAGGGGATTTTTGCTTAAAAGCTTAGAGCTTTAAAATAATATTATAATGTATAGCTGAAAAGAGTAAATTCCTGAATGGTTTAGAGGATACCCTGTGCCATCATCGCACGGGCTACCTTCATGAAACCAGCGACGTTCGCGCCGCGAACATAGTTGATGTAACCGTCCTCTTCAGTTCCGTATTTAACGCACTGCTTGTGGATCTCGGCCATAATCTCCTTGAGCTTCTTGTCAACTTCCTCAGAGGTCCAAGAAAGTTTCTGTGAGTTCTGCGCCATTTCAAGACCTGAAACAGAAACACCACCTGCGTTTGCAGCCTTACCGGGAGCATAGAGAATACGGGCTTTCTGGAATTCGCGGATAGCTTCGGGAGTAGAAGGCATGTTCGCNCCCTCGCTGACTGCGATGCAACCGTTGGCGATAAGAGCACGTGCGTCATCACCGTCGATCTCATTCTGAGTAGCAGAAGGCATGGCGATGTCACATGCGACATGATGCCAAGGACGCTCACCCTCGAAATACTGACATTCATATTCCTCAGCAAATTCGCGGATACGGCCNCGATAGATATTCTTGAGCTTGAAAATATAATCGAGCTGTTCGCGGGTAATACCGTCGGGGACATAGATCGAACCGTCGCTATCGCTCATAGATACGACTTTCGCACCAAGTGAGAGAAGCTTCTCGGCAGTGTAAGTCGCAACGTTACCTGAACCTGAAATAGCCACGCGCTTATCCTTGATGTCAATACCACGGGTCTTGAGCATTTCGAGAAGGAAATATACGTTGCCGTAGCCAGTGGCTTCGGGACGGATGAGCGAACCGCCGAACTCGATNCCCTTACCGGTGAATGTACCTGTAAACTCACGGGCCATTTTCTTATACTCACCGAACATGTAGCCGACTTCACGACCGCCTACACCTATATCACCTGCGGGGACGTCAGTGTCAGGACCGATCTGACGCCAGAGTTCCTGAATGAAAGCCTGACAGAAACGCATTACTTCCATGTCGCTCTTTCCACGGGGAGAGAAGTCGCTACCACCCTTGGCACCACCCATTGCGAGTGTGGTGAGTGAGTTTTTGAATGTCTGTTCGAAAGCAAGGAACTTGAGNATCGAGAGATTTACAGATGAGTGGAAACGGATACCACCCTTGTACGGGCCGATGGCATTGTTGTGCTGCACACGATAGCCCATNTTATTGTGAACCTTACCCTTGTCATCTACCCACGACACNCGGAAAGCGAAAATTCTGTCGGGAATACAGAGACGCTCGATAAGGTTGTAGCGTTCAAATTCGGGATTTTCATTATAGACATCTTCAATTGAGGTGAGAACCTCCTCCACTGCCTGAATATATTCCGGCTCATTGGGGAAACGACGTTTCAGTTCGTCGATTACTGCTACTGCATTCATACCTTTGGAAATTGGGAAAATATGTTGTTTTTATACTATGAATTAAAAGTTACAAACTGCCCCAATAAGCGACAGATTGATAGAAAATCACACGTTTTCACTACAAAGGTATAGTTTTTAAATGAATCTGCAAAATTTTTGCTANATTTCAGCAGATATTTTGTAAAAAAGTCAGTTTTCAGGTATCATTNGCTCATTTTTTCCANCAACGGGCCACCGCCACTGCCCGCAGGACTGTCCCCCCGACTTCTGAATAANGATTCATTCAAGTATGATCCGGCCAAATGATTCGGGCCGATTGAAATCCGGATGTGACGACACCACAGGTGACCAGCTGAGGAAATGAGGCANCGATGTTCCGGACGCACACTTAAAGAAGTTACCCTCAAGCTCNACAGGCTCTCCGTCATACTCCACTCCNAACAGATCNAGAGGAATGGCCACAAGAAGATCCCATGTGAAGAGACCCTCGATCTCACGGAAAGGACGCTTACCGCATGAAGGAAGCACNGANATCTTCGAGATTTCCTCATCATTCATCTGAACGGACTGATCNCCGGAAACACGTCGTGACGCATTCACAGTACCTATNCAATTGAATTCAAAACAAAAATATTCATCCTCGCCACGACGCTTGACATAAAACATNACGCACGAATCCTCACAGACNGGCGAGTTATTCTCGAAATTCATCGCACGGAGAAAATTACATCTCACAAAAAAATTGACATANATATATTTTGCNGAATGTGCGATAGTAAACGTGGTCAGCGGATGATAAGGATATTCCTCCTTCCAGTTAAGTTCATCTATATTATGACGCATACCGGATGACTCAAGACGATTGAAAACGGCATCCGTATTGAGAAAATCGAGATCAGCGATCAGAGGGACAGTAAGAAAGTTTGACATAACCGGAAAACTAAGGATTTNTTAGAAGAGAAGTAAGATTAATTTTAGAAGAGCAGATCATTGAGTCCCGTGATAAACCCTACCGCTCCCATNACGAGTATGATACCTGCAAGAATGCGGTTGAGCAGCCACATGGATCTGATGTTGAAATGACGGCGCACCTTATTNACAAAATAAGTCACCCCGAACCACCAGAGTATAGCTCCAATNAATATNGACAGGTAACCGGCCACATAATGATAGGCCATAAATTCCGGTGCAAGGAAATTGAAGCGGGCAAAGAGACCTATGATGAAGAAAAGGATGAGAGGATTCGAGAATGTGAACAGAAANCCGGTGCCGAAATCTTTCCAGTAACTGTTGTGATGCATGGCAACCGGCTGNAANACCCTCGAAGGATTGGATATGAACAGATAGGCGGCATAAACCATCAGCACCACTGATCCTATGACCTGAAGGATNCTTTGATGAGACTGTATGAAATCCGTCACGAACGACAATCCAAGCCCGGTGAGCAGACAGTAGATCAAGTCACTCANTGCTGCTCCGACCCCCGTGGCGAAAGCAGGCCAGCGTCCTCGGTTAAGTGTGCGCTGGATACACAACATCCCTATCGGCCCCATAGGAGCCGATACAAGAATGCCTATCAAAAGGCCACGGTACATTATGACAGGTATGTGTATCATAATATCGCAAGGAGGCTTATCACACTTTGCAAATTTACAAAAACCCTCCGAGGTCACAAAATTTATGATGNTGTGTCAGGACACATCGTCATTTTTCATTAAATNTGCGTTCCCCCTGCTGTGTCACTTTTTATCGTCGGGGTAATCGAATTTCTTACGGTAGAACATAAAGTCNCGGCCGAGATACTTCTCACGGACAGTNGGGTTCTCCGCCAGTTCCTCGGACGTTCCCTGAAAGAGNATCTTACCTTCGAAAAGCAGATATGCGCGGTCGGTGATTCGCAGTGTTTCCTGTGCATTNTGGTCAGTGATGAGAATACCGATATTCTTCTCTTTAAGGTGATAGACCACAGACTGAATATCCTCGACGGCAATAGGATCGACACCGGCAAACGGCTCATCGAGCATTATGAATTTCGGGTCGATGGCCAGACAGCGCGCTATCTCCGTTCGGCGNCGTTCACCACCTGAAAGCTGGTCACCGAGATTGTGACGCACCTTTTCAAGACTGAATTCAGCTATTAGACTTTCAAGCTTGTCACGCTGATACTCAGCCGAAGTATTGGTCATCTGAAGCACNGCCTTGATATTGTTCTCGACAGAAAGCTTGCGGAACACACTCGGTTCCTGCGCAAGATAACCGATGCCGTTCTGCGCACGCTTATANACAGGATATTTCGTGATATTTAAGTCGTTCAGGAATATCTGACCCTCGTTAGGTGTGATCAGTCCCACTGTCATGTAGAACGTGGTGGTCTTTCCCGCTCCGTTAGGNCCGAGCAGTCCGACGATCTCTCCTTGGGTCACATTGATGGACACATGGTTGGCCACAGTGCGCTTGCCGTATTTCTTCACGAGGTTATCCGTACGGAGCACCATTTTTTCAGGTGTACCTACAGGNTAGTCACGCACAGNCTCCACNACGCCGCTTTCCGGTTGCACCGCAGGNTGATCAATATTCATTTCTTCCATAATCACATCATTTAATTTGATGAACGGCGCAGACGCGACTCGATATAGTCGGTGAGCAGCTGTATNGCAACGACATTGCTTCCTCCCTGCGGGACTATCAGGTCAGCGAAACGCTTGGAGGGTTCAATGTACATCTCATGCATGGGCTTGAGCACCTCCTGATAACGATTGAGAACCATCATGGGCGTGCGTCCGCGCTCGACGCAGTCACGGGCTATGACACGTATCAANCTGTCATCGGCATCAGCATCGACAAACACCTTGACATCCATCATCTCACGCAACACCGGATCGGTCAAAACGAGAATGCCCTCGACAATCACAACCTCGCGTGGATTGACTGTGACAGTCTCNTCCTGTCGCGTACANGTCAGATAGGAATANGTCGGCATCTCTATGGAACGGCCCTCTTTGAGTTTCTTGAGATGATCGACGAGCAGAGTCCACTCTATGGCAGCAGGTTCATCGAAATTGATCTTGCTGCGTTCCTCGACCGGTACATGGCTCGAATCCTTGTAATAAGAATCCTGCGGAAGCACCGCCACTTCCCCTGCGGGGAGGCTGTTGATAATTTTATTTACTACGGTAGTCTTGCCTGAACCGGTGCCACCTGCTATGCCTATGATTAACATTCTCGTACTTATTTTATTGCAAAGTTAACAGCCTTGGGGCGATTATGCAAATCAAGCCGTAAATTTTTTCGTTAGTCACAGCGGTTGCTGAAGCCTTCCNTCAGCCACTCCTACCCGATCCAAAGGCATTGGAAAGCAAGAGGCCATATCAAAANCAACTCGGTNGTAGGGACTGCGCTTGCGCTCGCCGAATTCTACGCCGTAATTAGCGGATCATCACATTGCCTTAAATTTCGGCCAGCGCAAGCGCAGGCTCTACACCCCGCAATTTATCATTCTGACACAGCCATGTATCTCAGGTGTGTATTCCTAATCCTTAAAGCTTGTCATATTCCTCATCGGTAACCGGTTCGAGCCATACATTTTCAGTATTCTCACCCGGAACTTCAAATGCGAGATGAGCGAACCAACCGTCAGCCGATGCTCCATGCCAGTGCTTCACATTGGCGGGGATATGAATGACAGTGCCGGGAAGAATTTCGACAGCNGGTTTGCCTTCTTCCTGATACCATCCGCGACCGGCAACGCCTACGAGCATCTGACCTCCGCCGGAGCTTGCCTTGTGGATATGCCAGTTGTTGCGGCAGCGAGGNTCAAACGTCACATTGAATACCGGGACTTGCGAATCGGACACACATGCAAGATAGCTGTTACCGATGAAGTATTTTGCGTATGCNGTATTTGGCTCACCGATCGGGAAGATCATCTCTTTCTCGAAAGCGGCACGCTCGTCAGCAGCAGCTGAATCATCAGTCCAGACCTCCTTTGCCTGNCGGAACGCACCCCAAGCTTTAGGCCAACCGGCATAAAAGGCNACTTGAGTCAGGATCTCGGCAATCTCCGTGCGGGTCACTCCATTCTTTTTGGCTTCCTGAAGATGATAGGTCAGCGAGGAGTCAATGATACCGCTGCTGACGAGNGCGGTAACGGTGACGATACTCCTGTCGCGCAACGGAAGTTTGTCCGTGCGACTCCACACCTCTCCGAAAAGGACATCATCATTAAGTTCTGCAAATTTCGGAGCAAATTCTCCGAGCGCATCGCGTCCGGCAGTCTGTTTGATTTTNGTCTGTGATTGTGCCATAAAAACTGTGATTAAAGTCAGTGTGAGGAAAAGCAGNCTTTTTGTCATACTGTTTAGATTGCAATTTANATTTTTGTANCGTGAGCAAGGAGAGNTCATAGTCTGACCACTCCCCATCACATCACGTTGCAAATTTAGCTTATTTATGAGAAATTCCGTTATACAAAATATGGTTTCGCCTACCAATTTCATAGATCTCTGCCGNACACAATCTGACAGAAAAGAAGAAGTGTCAAAATTAAAACGTTTTGTCTATTTTGACACTTCTTCTTTTACTCGTATGAAAACCATTTTCAACACTCGGTAGCCTCATATCCGGCTTTACCGACGGCCTCTATAACCGTTGCAGGACTGACTTCGCCCTCAACAGTCGCCTTACCGGATGCAAGATCAACTTTCACGTCCGTAACACCGGGGAGCGCGCGGATTGCCGCATCGACTCTGCCCGAACAATGGCTGCATGCCATTCCTTCTACCTTAAATTCCTGTTTCATAATTGTTTTTGATTTATTGTTTTGTAATGTAATCTCATCATTCATNTCACCGCCGTCAGTGNCTCTGTCTGAGATCGCTACGTCAATAATATCTACNGCCGTNGTGGGTTCGGTTTCCGTNACCCTCGTCGCNCCGNANGANGATACTTGCAGACGTTTACGTTTGAGAAGCAGACTGTTGGTGACGACACTTACACTNCTGAAAGCCATCGCCGCGCCGGCTATCATGGGATTGAGCAGGAAGCCGCACACAGGATAGAGCACACCTGCAGCCACAGGCACACCTATTATATTATATATGAATGCCCAGAAAAGATTCTGACGTATGGTCCTAACCGTCATTCCGGCAAGCCTGAATGCTACCGGAATTTTTGCGAGATCAGCAGATATAATGGTCATCTTGGCNACCTCAATCGCAATGTCACTGCCAGTACCCATCGCTATGCTGAGATCAGCGACCGCAAGGGCNGCACTGTCGTTGATTCCGTCGCCGACCATCGCCACTTTCTTACCGTCTTTCCGGAGTTNCTCGACGAATGAAGCCTTATCCTGCGGAAGTACCTCAGCCACGCANTGACGGATACCGGCTTTTTTTGCCACAGCTTCAGCAGTCTGCCTGTTATCACCCGTAAGCATATAGACCTCTATACCCATCCGTTCGAGTTCAGACACTGCCTCCGGTGATGTCGGCTTGACAGGATCGGAAATACCGATCAGGGAGATCACACCCTCNTCATCCGCAAACCATACAACCGAATTGGCATCTGCCGTCAGCCGGTTCTCCTGCCCGATNGCNGCGGGAGAGATGNCAATANCGCTTTCTTCGATAAATTTTCGATTTCCGGCATAGTAAGTCCTGCCATCTACCTTGCCTTTGACTCCACGACCAGTCACACTCTCAAATTCTGAAATTGTGACTGCAGGGATTTCGTTGAAATGGTCTGTAATGGCGCGNGCCAAGGGATGCTCCGATGCAAGTTCAAGCGAATGGAGTATAGCATCTGACTGAGGTAGCGACCTGAAACGAACGATCTTCCCNACTGTCGGATGTCCGGCAGTCAGAGTGCCTGTCTTGTCAAGCACTACCGCAGTTATCNTTGGAGCGATCTCCAGTGATTCCGCATCCTTGATCAGTATGCCGAGTTCAGCCCCCTTGCCGATACCGACCATAATAGCTGTAGGGGTGGCGAGTCCCAGCGCACACGGACANGCGATTATGAGCACAGTCACCGCAGCAAGCAATCCGTGTGAGAAACCTCCGGTACCGTCGGCAACCATCCATACGACGAACGAAAGGATAGCTATCGAAATTATGACAGGCACAAACACAGCTGCAATCTTATCGACAAGCTGCTGAACGGGAGCTTTGCTACCCTGTGCATCCTGCACCATGCGTATGATTTTCGAGAGAAGTGTATCACTNCCAACTTTATCNGCCCTNTAACGGAATGTTCCCGTGCCGTTTATAGTACCGGCATACACCNTCCCNCCACTTTGCTTCTCGACGGGGATNGGCTCACCGCTNAGCATGGATTCATCGACAAACGAGTTTCCGTCAGTCACCACACCGTCAACCGCAATNCTCTCACCGGGACGTACCATGACTATATCACCGGGGNCGATGCTCTCTATGGCTACCACTCGCGTTGAGCCNTCGGCATCAACTACAGTCACGGTTTTTGGCTGCAAACCCATGAGCTTCCTTATGGCCGAAGAGGTATTGCCCTTAGCTTTACTTTCAAGCANACGGCCTATTAGGATAAAAGCGATTATGACAGCCGAAGCCTCGAAATAGACATGCGGATGAATCCCTTTCGACATCCAGTAGTCNGGNAACAGCATATTGGCCACACTGAACAACCATGCAATACCGGTGCTCAACGCCACAAGCGTATCCATATTCGCCGTCCGGTGGCGCAACTGTCGCCATGCTCCTATGAAGAACTGCCGTCCAAGCCAGAAAACAACAGGAGTGGATAGCAGNAACATTATGATGTTGGCATACGGCATATTCATGAAAAACATACCGATTATTACCACCGGCAGTGAAAGTATCACGGCNCAAAGCGTGCGCTGACGNAGCGCATGATACCTTTCGGCCTGTTCCTTTTCAAGAGCATCAGCCGAACTGTCGAGAATCAGATCATATCCGGCATCNCGTACNATCTGCTGNAAAATTTCAGGGGTACAGGTGTCGCTGTCATATTCGACATTNGCGGTGGAAGCCGCGAAGTTCACTCCGGCTGTCCTTACTCCTTGACATCCGTTGAGCACCTTCTCGACCCTCGCCGCACATGCCGCACAACTCATCCCCGAAACCGGGAAATTATTTTTTATAACCTTACTCATACANTATATATAACGCAACTGTCAGGCTCGATGTTTCATNTAAAGTATCCGTAANGAGTTGAGCACCGCAAGGAGAGCCACACCGACATCGGCGAACACCGCTCCCCAAAGCGAAGCATATCCTAATGCACCGGCAACAAGGACTATCACCTTTATGCTTATCGCTCCGATGATATTCTCACGCACGACTGTTGCGGTAGTACGGGCTATACGGATAGCTGTAGCGACTTTGGAAGGTTGATCCGTCTGCACGACGACATCCGCACTCTCCACCGCCGCATCCGATCCGAGTCCACCCATTGCTACTCCGACCGTGCTCANGGCGAGGACGGGTGCATCATTCATGCCNTCGCCGACGAATGCCACATTACGNNCTTGCGAATGTATGAGATCGCTGATATGCTGAGCCTTGTCTTCNGGCATGAGTGCGCCGAGCGCATGNTTGATTCCGAGTCGGGCTGCATAGTCCGCCACGACCTCCTTACGGTCGCCCGACAGCATATAGACATCAGTCACGCCNAGATCTTTCAAGCGTTGCACAGCCAGCTGAGCNTCCGGTTTCACAGCATCGGCAAGNGAGAGATATCCGCAATAATGACCATCCACCGCACATATAACAAGTGTGGCCGATGACTTACCGAGATTTTCGGGAACAGCGATATTCCTGCTNTCCATAAGGCGCATATTNCCTACAGCCACAGTCTTTCCGTCAATAGTAGCTTCAACTCCCTGACCGGAAATTTCTTTCATGCCTGTTACGGCAAGCTCCCGGCCACCGTTGGCAGCGGCATAGACGGAAACAGCCTTCGCTATGGGATGTGTACTNCCTTTTTCAAGAGACAAAATGTAGCTTAGGAAAGTGTCACGATCCACTCCTTGGATGTCAATCTCACTGACCTCGAAACGGCCTGTTGTCAGAGTTCCTGTCTTATCGAAGGCCACNNCATCNACCTTGGCGAGTGCTTCAAGATAGTTNCCTCCCTTGACAAGCACACCTGCACGCGAGGCGGCTCCGATACCGGCAAAATAACCCAANGGAACACTGAT
Organism: Bacteroides sp.; assembly: GCA_014801945.1. Taxonomy (GTDB): domain Bacteria; phylum Bacteroidota; class Bacteroidia; order Bacteroidales; family Muribaculaceae; genus Duncaniella. The sequence goes on along the minus strand of JAAVDF010000023.1, from coordinate 182,625 downwards.
NACCAATGCACACGGACATGAAATCACAAGGAATACCAATCCTCTGTAAAGCCANTCGGAAAAAACGTAGTCAAAATGGCCGGTAGCACCGACTATCGCAGGAACTGCTACGATCAGGAAGGCAAGCAGTATGACAACCGGGGTATAAATTCGGGCGAAACGGCGGATAAAGAGTTCGGTCGGGGCTTTTCGGCCCGAAGCCTCCTTGACAAGATTAAGGATACGGGCAAGCGCACTCTGACCGTATGGACGGTTGACACGGATTCTGACAGGNTGACCGTCGGCAATCATTCCGGCAAGCACTTCACCNTCCTTGGCAATGGATCGCGGCATACTTTCGCCGGTCAACGCAGAAGTGTCAAAGAGAGCTTCCGCGTCAAGAAGCTCACCGTCAAGCGGGACACGTCCACCGGGTTTTACCTCTATAATCTCACCGGGNACGACATCCTGNGGAGCCATCTCTACNGTTTCACCNTCACGGATGACGGTGGCTCTCTCCGGTCTGACATCAAGGAGCTGACTGATATTACGAGTGGCCTTATCCACNGCCCTATGCTGAAAGATCTCACCGACAGTATAGAAAAGCATTACGGCTACAGCTTCCGGATACTCACCGATGCAGAACGCTCCGATGCTTGCCACGATCATCAGTGTNAATTCACTGAAATAGTCCTTNGCCAGCATGGCTTNCCAACCCTCCTTTATGACCGGAAGNCCTACCGGNAGGAAGGCGATNANAAACCANAGCAGATTGACCACCGGAATAGTGAACCACCCGATGGCAAGATGATTCATAATGATGCCTGCGATAAGCAGAGCGAAAGAGATTCCGGGCCAGAGGAAAGGTGACTTTCCGGCAGAATGATCTCCNCCATGACATCCGCAGCCACANCCGCAACCATCGTGGTCATTGCATTCATGANATTCATGTGATTTGNCATCACAGCATTTACTCTCACAACATTTGTCCTCACAGCAGGATGNATGCTCTTCCGAGTGACACGAGCAGTCATGTTCTTTCTCTTGCCCGTAATGTATGTGATCATGTTTCTTTTCCATAGTAATATGTATCTTTTTTCATTTTTATGCTGCAAAGATACCGAAAGCCTTTTGCAACCTGCTTGCAAAAATGCCGATAAGATCAGNTTTTCNCTATACCCCCCAGAGATNGCTACAGATTTCACCACCTATTTCCTGCTGCAATCGGGACAGGTCCCCTTGACCATATAATTCACCCCNGTAGCCTCGAAACCATCCGGGAGTCCGACTGCCGGAATCCTGATTGACTCGAAACAGAATGTACGATGACACTCCGTGCAATAGAAATGTACGTGCATGTCGTCAATCGAACAGTCATCGCCACCNCCACACAACTCATATTTTATCGACCCGCTTCCGTCCTCTATGGAATGGAGCAGATGATGTTCGAGAAACAATGTGAGCGTACGGAAAATACTCGATTTATCAAGCGTAGGCACTATGTCTTCCATATCCGACAGGCTGACAGGTCTGTCTGTTGCCAAAAGCTCCCTATAGACTATGATACGGTTGGCGGTAGGTTTGATTCCTTTCTGCGCAAGCCGGGCCTCGATTTCGCGGTTTTCCATAATTNTACTNCTACTTGATTTTAAAACCGATCCGGAGCATACGCGGCATCCGGATCGGTCATATCTGACATCGGGTGTCAGAAATTATTTTCTATAAATTACTCGGCATATTCGATCTTACCGACGAGCTTACGCGACNGGCCGGGATTCTCGGATGTGCGTACTGAAGGCTGGTGCAGATCTTTCGGGAAATAGAGGAAGAAGCGGTCAGGACCGGCNGGAACGTATGAGGCGGGAGCATCAAGGCGATAGAATGTACGGTCCTTCACGGGATCATATTCCATTGTGGGNGTCACCTTGTCGGGGTCAGCGAGACCATAGAGCTCGTCACCGACAAACGTATATTGCAGGTCGATGAACTTACGGTGATTCTCGGTTCTTGTATCCTCGATCGACTTGGGAGTATATTCTTCAGGNACATTGATCCACACGCGACCTTTTTCAATCTCGATCTTACCCGGTTCAAGGGTCATGGGATCATGTTCGGCAAGGAATTTGAAGAGCTTGTCCCAAAGATCCTTGTTACGGTGATACTGGGTNGCAAACTCAACGGCATCGACCGTCTCATCTGCATTGACATTCCATCCGTTGGCCCATTCACGGCTCTCGACCCACTCACGTGCTTCAGCGGGGGTGATAACTTTTTCAGTTGACATGGTTTCTTGTGATTTATGGAGTTGAAACAATATACTGCAAAAGTAATCAAATGCCTCGAATAAAGCAAATCGCAATCAACCTTCACNCCTANCGNTNTCATTGTTTTCATTCGTTACTTCCATGNAATACCATACAGCCAATCTGCATATTAATGTGGANTCAGAGATAAAAATCAGAACTATTTATGCCGGTTTGAGACTTTTTATGTAATTTTGGATAAATATTCAAATTTCACTATCAACTAAAATTCAAGAATCTGATCCACCATGAGATTACTTTCTGCAATGTTAGGGCTTATCATGGGCAGCAGTGTGGCCTTTAGTGCCACGGAGTCAGCCTACAGCCATCTTTACGAGGGACTCCCGTTTGAAATGCCTGTCATCAACCGTCCCACATTCCCCGACCGAGAAGTTTCAATCACTGATTTCGGAGCTGTATCCGACGGTAAGACCCTCAATACCGAGGCTTTCGCAAAGGCTATTGACGCACTCGCCTCGAAGGGTGGCGGTACGCTCAACGTTCCNGCAGGAGTATGGCTGACAGGGCCTATCACTTTCAAGTCCAATATCAATCTCCATCTCGCAGGGGGTGCGCTGTTGCTTTTCTCTCCCGACCGTGACCTNTATCCCGTGGTCTATACCGTCTATGAAGGCTACGAGGCATACCGCGCAATCTCNCCAATCAACGGTGAGAATCTTGAAAATATCGCTATCACGGGTGACGGCGTTATCGACGGCAACGGTGCCGCATGGCGTGCCGTCAAACGCGACAAGATGACTCCCGGACAGTGGAAAAGCCTTGTGAAATCAGGAGGAATCGTGAAGGATGACTATGCATGGTATCCCAGCGAGGAATATATTGAAGGCGGTAAGCTGAGTCATGACGAACTCAAGAAACTGTCAAAGGAGGAGGCGGAAAAAATCAAAAATTTCCTCCGTCCGGTAATGCTCAAATTCACCNGTTGCAAGAATGTNTTTCTCCAAGGAGTGTTGTTTCAGAACTCTCCCGCATGGAATCTCCACCCNCTGATGTGTGAAAACCTCATCATTGACGGTGTTTATATCAAAAATCCCGAATATGCCATGAATGGCGACGGCCTTGANGTGGAATCATGCAAAAATGTCATAATTTATCGTACTACTCTCGATGTTGGTGACGATGCCATCTGTATCAAATCCGGAAAGGATGAGGACGGACGTAAACGCGGAATGCCGACTGAAAATGTCATTGTCAAGGATTGCCGGGTATTCCAAGGTCACGGCGGATTCGTTGTCGGCAGTGAAATGTCGGGTGGAGTCAACAATGTCTCTGTGACCGACTGCCAGTTCATCGGTACTGATGTCGGCCTTCGCTTCAAGAGCACTCGTGGACGCGGAGGTGTCGTCGAGAATATTTTTATCGACAACGTCAACATGTTCAATATCCGTGAGGAAGGTTTGCTTTTCGACCTCTACTACTGGGTCAAGAACGCCCCCACCACCATTCCACCGGTTGATGAGACTACTCCCCAATTCCGTAATATCACCATCAACGGTGTATCGTCGTTCGACTCAGGAATGTCAGTCAAGTTCAACGGCCTTCCCGAAATGCATATCGAAAACGTCAAACTTACCAATTCGATATTCACGGCNAAAAACGGAGGTCTGATTTCAGAATCAACAGATATCCGCTTCGATAATGTAAAGATCTCGACAGAGCAAGGTCCTGCGCTCAAGATAAACAATGTCAACGACGCNACCTTTACCAACTGCACATTCACTTCACCGGATGCCGAAAAGATCCTCTATACGGGAACTAATAAGGACGTANTGATCAAGTAACGCATTCGATCTTCAGACTCCTCACTTGGGAGTAAGAAATTAAAAAAACGATATATCAGAATCACACCGGTTGTAGGACTTACGCAGGCCTACAACCGGTGTGATTTATCTATTTTGACTCACTCGTTTTAATTTTAGTCAGTTTCTTCATTCATACTGATCAATTCCAGTATTAGCCCTGACTTTCTTTGATGATTTCGCTTTAAGAAAGATTTGACGGTTTGCTTGCAGATTATCATGCACACTTCTTACCGGATGATCCAAATGAAATTGTATGGCACTGAATACAAGTGTACGACGTCTAACTCCACAATTCATCATGCGTAAACAAAATTCCCGATCCTCACTGCCCCAACCTATAAATTCTTCCTCAAAACCGTTAACGCTAATAAAATCCGATTTCCAAAAAGCCATATTACTCCCCATCAGCTGACGTGTCGAATTTCTATGATGTCCATAAAAAAGACAGCTAAGCAAAGGAATCCTTAATGATGAAAACCTTCTTTTTAAATTACCGGAAAAGAAACCGGGGAGACGTGTGGCTCTTCCTTCTTTTATCTTTACGGCATAATCCTCTGTGATATAGCTTCTGCGTCCCGCAACAAAATATCCCTTACGTGCATTTTTCTTATGATCGGTAATAAACTTTGGGTGAAGAATGACATCGTTATCGATTGTGATGATATAATCTGACTGCGATGCCAAAATAGCTTTATTCAGGATTTTACTACGCCTGTATCCCTTGTTTTCTGCCAGATATGCTTAACTATACCCTTGAATTTACCCCCCTAAACGTATCTATTAGTTTTAAACTGTCATCTGTTGAGCCATCGTCTGCAATAACGATCTCATCAGGAAAAACCTCTTGGCGGAGGATGCTTTCTAACATGCATTTCAATGCTTTGGAGGAGTTAAAAGTAGTCACGACCAAAGCAACAGTTGGATAATTAGATTTCATTTTCCAATAATAAAGATTACCCTGCATACTCAGTCAGCAAACAGCTCTCCGCTCACTGAAATATGCAGGGAATTATATTTCGATTATTTATTAATGATCAGTTCAATCAGTCTTTCTTTGTACTTTCAGCCTTAGACTTCGTGGTTTTCTTAGGCTGGGTACGGCGCAGACGGAGCACTTGGGCTGAACGCGGAGGCAGGTAGAGTCGCAACCACTCTTTGCCGGACGGTGCGAAAAGCGGATCAGACTGAGTGAGATGGCTGATAGATTCGTCAATGTTACCGTAGCCACCGAAATCGGGATTATCAGTGGAAAGAACCACATCATACTCACCTGCGGGAGCGAGGATGCCGTAACCGGTAAATGCCTCCGACGGATTGAAGTTGAACACGAAAGCGAGATCACCGCGCATATAGGCGAGCACCTGATCATCGTCCTTCTCCCAAAGTTTCACCACAGGGAGTGCCTGAAAATTATAGACACTTGAAAGGAGATGAACCATTGCATTGTCAAATGCGTTCAGGAGCTCGTACTTCAAATCTTTCCTATCCACCAGACTCCACTGGCGGCGGGCATACTTATAGCTCCAGCCATTTCCTTCACGCGGGAAGTCGATCCACTCCGGATGACCGAATTCATTACCCATGAAGTTGAGATAGCCACCGTTGATAGTGGAAGCCGTGACAAGACGTATCATCTTGTGGAGGGCCATACCGCGCGCAACGATCATGTTATCGTCATCCTTCATCATGTGCCAATACATTTCCTTGTCAATCAAACGGAAGATCACCGTCTTATCACCGACGAGTGCCTGATCATGGCTCTCGACGTAGGAAATGGTCTTTTCATCCGCACGACGGTTGGTCAGTTCCCAGAAGATTGAGGTTGGATGCCACTCCTCGTCCTTCTTTTCCTTGAGGATCTTGATCCAGTAATCGGGAATACCCATGGCCATACGGTAATCGAATCCGATACCGCCATCCTTGACAGGAACTGCGAGGCCGGGCATACCGCTCATCTCCTCCGCAATGGTTATGGCATTGGAATTGATCTGATGGATAAGCTTATTGGCAAGCGTGAGATATGTGATCGCATTCGTGTCCTGACCGCCGTTGTAATAGTCGTCATATCCACCGAATGCCTGTCCGAGACCGTGGTTGTAATAGAGCATCGAGGTAACACCGTCGAAACGGAAACCATCGAAGTGGAATTCCTGAAGCCAGTATTTGCAGTTTGAGAGCAGGAAGTTGATCACATCGTTCTTGCCGTAGTCAAAACACAGTGAATCCCATGCCGGATGTTCGCGGCGGCCGTCACCGTAGAAGTACTGGTCATAGCTTCCGTCAAGGCGTCCGAGACCCTCCACCTCATTCTTGACAGCATGAGAGTGGACAATATCCATGATGACGGCAATGCCAAGCTCATGAGCACGGTCAATGAGACTCTTCAGTTCCTCCGGTGTACCGAAACGGCTTGAGGGTGCGTAGAAACTGGATACGTGATAGCCGAACGATCCGTAATAGGGATGTTCCTGAATAGCCATGATCTGAATGGCATTGTAGCCGTCGGCTGCAATACGCGGGAGGATCTCGTCACGGAATTCGGTATATGTACCTATCCCCTCTCTCTCCTGAGCCATGCCTATATGGCATTCGTAGATAAGGAGCGGACGGGTGTCGGGACGGAAGCGGCGAACCTTCCATTTGTAAGGTTCGGGTGACCATACCTGAGCTGAGAACACCTTGGTATTCTCATCCTGCACCACACGGGTAGCGTAGGCCGGGATGCGCTCCCCTGCTCCGCCGTCCCAGCTGACCATCATCTTATAGAGGTCGCCATGATGCATGTCGGTCGGTTTGAGTTTGATTTCCCACACACCGTTTTTCTTCGGTTTGAGGGCATATTTTTTCATCTGCTTCCACTTCGAGAAGTCGCCGATGAGAGTAATGGCTGTAGCATTGGGTGCCCATTCGCGGAACACCCATCCGCCGTCAGGCAGACGGTGGAGTCCGAAAAAGTTATGTGCGTTGGCAAACGTGTCGAGTGTGCCATCAGGCACACAGAGTTCAGCTTCTTTCGCAAGTGCGTCGGCATGACGACCTACGATCGCATCGCTGTATGGTTCAAGCCAAGGATCGTTCTTGATAATGTTGAGGATCTTTTTTTTCATGGGGGAGAATCGATGATTAGTCCGGGAAAGTATGTTCCAAATAACTAACCCGCTTGACGGGTACATTGTTTCCACAAACTTAACAATAATTTTCCAATAATCAGCTATAAAGAGCCGACTTTCTTAAATGTAACCGACTTTTACATGCAGTCGATCCCCCTCCGGACCACATCTGCTACCACAGACCCAGACCGCACACAAACACCAGTCCGATACACGTGGGGGCGATGTAGCGCAGACAGATGACAACTGCTTTCACCATCCACGGCTTTACACCACTGCCGGGAGTCATCAGTTCGGATGTCACGACCGTGCGGTCAAGCACCCACCCTACAAAAATCGATATGATCATACCGCCGACAGGCAGGATGATGTTGGACGATACATAGTCGAAAAGATTGAACACCGTGAGTCCGCATACAGTCCATCCTGACAGCGAGCCGAACGAGAGAGCGCACACTGAACCGAGAAGCATGGCCACACCTATATTATATGCAGTTGCCCTACGGCGCGAAAATCCGTATTCATCCGTCATGTAAGCAATCGTGATCTCGCTCATGGATATGGTTGATGACAGTGACGCAAGGAAAAGAAGGATGAAAAACAACACTGACCACATCATTGATCCCGGCATGTGCATGAAGATTGACGGAAGTATCTCGAACACGAGCTTCGGACCGGCGGCTGGTTCCATCCCGAAGGTGAACACTGCCGGAAATATGATGACTCCGGCAAGAATTGCAACCATCGTGTCAAGCCATGCCATGATCCCGGCTGTCCTCAACAAGGGTGTTTCTTTCTTGAAATAGCTTGAATAGGTGATCAGGCAGCCAAGTCCGAGACTAAGCGAGAAAAATGCCTGCCCCATAGCCCCAAGCATCACAGACGGGGTCACCTGTGAGAAATCCGGCTTGAAAAGGAATGTAAGACCCTCAGCTGCAGCAGGCATACGCAGCGAATTGATACAGAACACTACCAGTATGACAAACAGCAGCGGCATCATTATATTGGACATCTTCTCAATGCCTTTCTGCACCCCACGCGCAAGGATAAGATAGTTAATGGCCAAGAATACGATGGTCCACATTGCCGGTCGCCAATCAGAAGTGGCGAAACTGTCAAACTGTCCGTGAAGCCCCTCCACCGAAGTCACTCCACCGAAACTATTGAGTGACTGCCATATATATTCAAGCGTCCAACCGGCCACCACCGAGTAGAAACTAAGGATCAGGATGGATGCAAGCAGTCCGAGATAACCGACAATGCCCCACGGACGTCCCGGAGCAAGCTTACGGAATGCTCCGCGCACGTTAAGCCCCGTGTGACGGCCTATGATGAACTCCGCACACACTACGGGCACACCTATTATAAATATAAAGAAGAGATCTATCAGGAGAAACGCTCCGCCGCCATGAACTCCGGCTTCGAAAGGAAATCGCCAGATGTTACCGAGTCCGACAGCCGAACCGACTGTCGTCGCAATCACGCCGAGACGTGTAGCAAACTGAGCGCGTTGTTGAGTCATATATCAAGAATCTTTTTGTGGGTATTAATAACCCGTTTTATCCCTGAGGACTTGAAATTTATGCCTTTTTACGGAAAACGACAAACACGCTCTCCGAAGGATCAAGAACAACAGGGACTGTGACACCTTCGCCTGTAGCTGCCGGAGTGAACTGCTCGATGCTGCGGACCGAACCGTCAACCGCATTCCACAATTGCGGCATCATGCCGGATTTCACTCTGAACGTGGGATTGATCGACAGTCTTTCAGCACTTGGATTGGAGATAAAGTAGATCTCCGCATCGCCGAGACGGCGATGCGTGAACAGCGGCATACTTTCGCCTTCGCCGACGGAGAGATCCGGAACAATATTCAGATCCGCCATCACCTCAGACATATCGGTGTCTGCATTCCACACCTTGCCTTTGCCGACTTTATTGACCTTGCCATCGGGACTCCACATACGCGAAGCTGTCTCGATCACGGTCGCATGAGCCAACGGGTAGTGGGCGAGACTCGGCGAACGTTCGGGCGCATGACCGACCACGGTCAGACCATCCTTCACAAGCTGTTCTATACGCTCGATCATCTCCGGACGGATAGTCCGGTTCGGCAGCATGAGCACACTGTATTCCATACCGCTGTCAAGCACAAGTCGTCCGTTCTTCACGCGGGCATGATTCTTCAACACGTCAGCATTGATAAAATCAAACGAATATCCCGCAGGGAGGACGGGGTTACCGCCGGTGACGGTCGTTGGGACATCCTCGCCCTTGAAATAGGCCACGTCCGCCACATATCGACCCTGCTGGAGCAGATAGCCGCAACGNCGCAGATAATCTATAGCTACACCTGTGCTATCGGCCAATCCCGCTGCACAGGAAGCGGTCAGGGAATCACCTCTGACGCTGACAAGATCAAGGATCGGAGCATTGACACCCTCNGCCAAAAGACGGTCGGCCCGCTTCTTATCCACATTGCTGTGCAGACCTGACTGCATGACAGCGGCGGCACCNACCTCGGACCATATCCTGTCCNTGCCATAGATATGNCCGCCTGATGCCAAGATACGATTATTNATGACACCTGATCCATCCACNCTCCGGCTATCGCCCGCGATCTCATCGCTCTGGCCGGCTGAGAGCAGGAAGTCGCCCGATCGTCCGCCACGGCCATTGCTCTTCAGCAGAAGCCGGAGGCCATTGTCATGGGCACTTTCCCTAAGACCGCCNATATACTCCGTAGCCACCATGTCGGCCACAATCCTGCGGAGATCCCAGAGGAAACGCTCGGAGATATCATTGCTTCCGACTGTGATNCCCCTGAACACGGGCATGAATAGCATAGGNGAATAGCCGTAANGGCTATAGAACTCATCCGTCATATTATCAGTCCAGTTCTGACCGTCGGCATCGTAGCTGTCATCGACGATCATACGGAAAGTCTTGCGGTCCTCGGCGGGAATACGACGCAGGATCTCCTTCATGTAACCGTTGACCTGCTTCTGAAGATTATCCTTGTTCATCTTGTCGAAGGCCATTCCGCCGTCGGCCACAGTATGCGATAAAGCTTCGGTACTTACCGGAGTCATGGCTATGCGGGCAATTACCCACCGGCCGGGAGGGACATCCTTCTCAANCCGCCCCTGCTTTACTCCCGGATCAAGCTCTCCGTCATAGATGTCAGGAGTAATGACTATTACATTCTTTGTATCGACAGTCCAGTCAGATGTCGNGTAGNCCGGCTGNTCGTNCCANGCACTGTAGTCGTAGGCCCTGCCCATTCTGACCAATTGCTTTTCGGCTATGCGCTCCACCTTGGGCTGCTCCGAGAGTGTGACCTCGATCTCACCCGCTCCCGGTTCGGCCACCTCGAAAAGCACCTCGCTCACCTCACTTTCAGGGAGCGAGATTATGACCGGAATACCGTCAACCGATCCGANATTCGAGCGGTCGATGTCGAAGCGTCTCGCTTCCTTCCATTCACCGTTGTCCTTGATGCTGACTATTCCTTCCGTACGCATGGGTGTATCGACATTCACCTCAATGCTGCGCACCGTCACCGTGGTGTCGAGTTCCAGTTTGGTCGATAGCGGAAGTCCCGCATTNTTTTTCAGAGTCCATGTCTGAGAATAGCTCTCGTGTTCAAAGAGCGGATAGGCCACCACAGCCACATCCTGATATTCACCCTCGATCTCAGGCAGGTCGATGGTCTGCATACCGGGNCCCTCGACCACCGTCCATGCCGAGACTATNCGTCGCATGGACTGTTCGGGCTTGATATTATGGCCGCGTCCGGGAAGGTTGGAGATTCCGACCTCTATGTCGAGGTCGCCTGCCGTCTTCAGAGCCTGATGGAGTATTTGCCACCAGTGTTCGCTATCCATGACTGAGTCATCNCGTACATCGAAACAGATTATGACGCGGGTGACACCGGCNTTTTTCATCGACGTNAAGTCATCGACAACATTTTCAAGCGAAAGATCCTCGCTGACCCACCAGTTGGCTGCCACACCNATGCTGTCGGGAGGTGTCATGAANCCCTCCTCTATTNCAGAGATCGGTGNGGATGCCGGTTTNCGGTCACAGGCCGTGGGCAGACAACATCCTGCTGTCAGCAACGCGGCNGANAGTAATATATCGGTAAATCGCATAAATAAACAGAAGTTGTACGGATCGGATTGATAATTTCAAGTCCTTTGCAACATCATTTNACCGTCCTGTGTGCATGGACGATCCGATATTGCGCCAAAATTAACGCAAAATTAGTAAAACTTAGTCAGTTACACAATAGCCAGCCTCATTTTGCCGGGTAATTAACACTCCGTCTGATCAAACTCCCAAATAAGCATCCGGCTGTTTTTATCCGAGACCACTTACAATAAACTTCCTCTCCTACCCTAATCTNTGGCTAACTCCCACAACATCTTCACCCTTGCAAGGGATTCTCTTGCAAGATTTTTTACTTTGAATTTCAAGGTTTGTGGCATTTTGGCATTATAGGCTATAGCATTCAGACTATAATGATCAGCAATATACAGGGCACGTTCGTTNTGATATTTCTGAGATATTATTGTCACGCTGTCTGTTATTTCTCGTGTCTTGATTATAGAGTTTCGAGTGCGCGTCCCCTGATAATCCAATATGATGGCATCCACCGGGACTCCTCTTTTCACTAATGAATCACGCATGGACGCCAANTCATCGCATCCATACTCTCCCTGACTCCTATAGTCGCCACCGCTTGCAATGATCTTGTCGATNTTCTTGTTATTAAACAGATTGACTGTAGCATCTATCCGTCTGTCAAAATAATAGTTATGACCACCCCAAGGAGTGATCGGAGAAGTGCCGAGAAGCAAACCGTAACTCCTGTGTGGTATCTCATCAACAGAATCATAGACGCGTCCTCTCGAATTGGNAAGNACCAATGCATAGCTCACCCCTATNAAAAGGATCATCACGCATAAGAACGCGANTGATATTTTAACAATCTTACTCAACAGAATTCTCCTCCTACCATTTTTCGATTTTACGTGATGTTTCCAGCAATGAATCTCCTTTCAATTCGTATGTCGCAACTTCCATTGTATCAATATAATAGTNTGTCTCAATCCGCTTTGTTATTTTGATTGGGTATGGACGTCTCCTTATCGTATCTACCTGATTAGCCCAAATTTCGAGTATAGTGCAGCAGCCAAGTTGANTNCAGATATGTATGCTTTTATTCTCATAGTCGAATTCAGTCTTCGCNCCTCTTCCATCAACAAAATTGACAAAAGGNTCTTCATTCATAGGAGAAAGAAACCCAATACACGGTTCATATCGATTACCGTTAACCAAGTCATAACATGCAAACAGCGTGTGGTCATACCCAATATATGGCACTATAAAATCAGGTTCTCCGTCAAAGTTGACGTCCATAAAGAAGCTATCACCAAATTCTCCCGTAAGCTCTGTTTTCGTTGGAATTTCAGTCACTTCATCCACCTTTTCACCTGTCAATGGAAGCAATGCAAGATAGCGGTCTATACTATCACCCCGTTGTAAACGCCATATACATAAATCATCTGTCTTTAAAATCGAAATATAATAGCCATTTGGATGAGATGCAAGATGTGTTACAGCATTATTATCTCCAAAAAATTCGGAGATTCTATTATTTACCGCTCTATCATTCTGACAAGCAGTAAACAACAATAAGGCCGACAATAATTTCCACATCGTTCCTTTAAACGTCCGGATTCTATTAATCTTTTCCTTGATCATTAAATTCAAATCTGTGTTAAACTTGATTATTCCGTGGTGCAGTCAAAAATCTTGCCGATCTTCATTCTTCATAATTTAAGAGTATTTTTGAAAATCTGAGCCGTATCACAGTCCGCCGCATTAACGACAGTTGCAAAACAATCAATGAAATCAGCTTCAGGAATAGCCTCATTACTCTCATGATGTCTCCGAAATATAATATCCCCATTTTCTTGATTTAGAAAAACACTTATGTAAACCGCTCTTGAATTGTATTGATTTACCGCTTGTAATCCTTTCATGATATGCTCCTTCGGTATAGTCGTATTAGAATAGCACCAGACGTGATAATTTCGTTTTTGCCATTTAAACACTATGACTCGGATTCGAACATATTCATTTTCACCTCGATAATCGGTTTCGAAAATAATCATATCCTCTTCTTCCTTTACTTCATATTTCCACTTTACCGAGTCGAAATAATTCACAATCATGATGACCGTTTCTTCAATTATTCGTTCCATGATCCGGCTATTATAAATTTGGTGTTTATATACAAGGTTATACAGCGCAAATATAAGAAAATTTCATTAAATTCATCACTCCGAGGACTATAGTTTCCGTATCGCTAATGGATCAGGAAAATTGCTGTCCAAGGGAGCTTTTTGCTACTGATAGAGATTTAATGAATAGTCGTATATTCGTAAAATATTTTATCTTGCTTATAGTATATTTAATTACTTCCATAACTTATATTTTGGTTGAGATTCTACTGTTGATGTTTACTTACGATTTAAGATACCACCCTTATTGAAAAGGCAAACATTCCTTTATGAAAAATTTTTACCATCCCTATTTTTGTAATCCGTAAACCTCATTTCTGCTTCTTCTTCATGGAGTGAAAGATAGTGATCTAATTCCTCTTCCGTCAATACCTCCAGCATAGCGTTTATATCATGCCTCAACAGGCAACTTTGGATCAAGTATCAAATCTCCCGAAGTGCGAATCCACTGGAAACCAAGTATTTCTTCGAAAGATATTACTGATATAATTTTAAAGATTAAGATTAAACTTTCTTTGATCAATATCACAGAAATTATTCTAAATATTCACAGATCAAAGATATTTTATCAGAGGATCTTGAGGATGTTGAGCTTTATATTTTCTTAATCTAATATCATCTATCATACCAACAATATAGAATATGGCAAAGAATACCGATGCAGATGGAATTCCAACAGTCATAATAGCTACAATAATAACCCATATCAATCCTGTAGATCGCATATAAGGTAATATGTAATTATATAATATAAGCATACTTATAAAACCGATAGAACAACTTAAAACAACTGCAAGAATAAAAGTAATACAACCACTTATACATATCCTTCCTTTTAATGCTTCCGCCTCCTTTCTTTTTTCATTGTCTTTCGCGCGTAAATAATTAACATACTCCTCCTTAGCCTCCTGATCACGTTCATACTGCCTTCGTTTTTCAGATTCTATATCACAGGCTTTACGACGTTGCTGTTCCAATTCCTCCTTTTGTCTTTTCTCTTCAGCGATCTTCAATTCATGCCTCTCTTTTTCTTCAAAATATAAGACTAATTGACGAAAAGTCTTTGGGGTAAAACTATCTCTGTTTTTTTCTTCTATAAAAAAAGCATATTCATTTGTCCCATCTAAATTAAGACAAAGTAGATTTTCATCCATAAATTCAGGATGAAACATCAAAACAACATCGTTATAACTAAAAATTATTGTTTTATTAGCATGAATATAATCCCATGATCCTCTTATTCCCCGACCGTTTCCCGTCACATAGAGACTACCGTCTTCCTGTAGTATATAGATTGTTTTCTCTCCAGCATCATTAAAAGCCCACCAAGTTTTATTGCAGAAATCAGTCTTAACATCTAAAGATCTACTGTAGCGTTTCAACCTGTTTACTGTATCTAAAATATATGTTTTCATAAATATTATTTTATAATTAAATGATCTTATGTTAGCAGTAACTACTTCCTATCATACTATACCAGAACCATTACAGAAACAATCATTAAATTGATTGTTTTTTAGTAGGATTCTTGACAAATTTCGATGGTTTCACCAGTCAAGATAGAATCTCATGCTAACTGAGGAAACCATGAAAGCTGAGTTTATTCACATGGATAAATTACGTCACACTTTTTTTATATAGCATTTGCTGAAAAATCATAATTCAGAAAAATCATCAACCTTAAAACAAACATCACCATCTCCTATAAGACGAGCATTTGTCACTTTTCCGCCTTGAATATGGAGATCATTAATCGTAAGGTAATTATCTATCATCATCCCCATCCAATTTTTATTTATTGGTGTCTCACGAGTAAAATCTGCATTCGATATATCATAGATTGAATGCTCTTTACCATCGTACTGGAATTGAATCAAATATACTTTATTTTCCATTTTTTATCATTTTCCCTCATCCTCCATTGAGATATTTAAGGTATAGACATAAAAAAGGTGTGAGGAATGTATCTTGTTTTACCCTTAGTTCAGGTCTTGGCTTACCTACTGCACGGATAAAACAATAGCCCCACACCGATAGGGCTATATAGACTGTCAGTCACGACAGGATATAAGCTACCGATGCAGGTGCTATTGCCAATCTCATCTTCGTGCAGTGTCAGACGGCCAAGTTTGAACTAAGAAGATAAAATTTCAATAACACCTTTTTATCAAAAATGTGATGGATCGATCATCTTGGGCAACTCCTCGCCTCCACTGATCAATCCACCGCAAAGATAATGAAAAATGTGTTATATGCGGGGCTTTTCAGTAAATAATTTCACAATAAATTGCGCCCCGGCCATGCAAACAAAAAAATCAGGCAACCAGCATTCGGCTAATCACCTGATTTTTCAGAGGAGCGACAAACGGGGCTCGAACCCGCGACCCTCAGCTTGGGAAGCTGATGCTCTACCAACTGAGCTACTGTCGCATTGATGTATGAATGAATTTTGTGAGTGCAAATTTAAGTCATTTTTCCGTCAAACGAAAATTATTTTACACTTTTTTAGCCTAAATTTCAACTTGCAAACACAAAACTTATCCTCGAATTTCCTACCTTTGTCCTGACAATGGACCGTAGATATTTCTGTAAGATAGCCTCACTCGCGGCTGGTGCCATCGGCCTCAACGCCATCCCCGCCTCCGCGCTTATCCCCGCTGCTCCCTCCGGGAGCGGTCAGCCATCCGTATCCGGACCCTCTGCCAAGCATCAAGGAGTCAACTGGATTGCAACCACATGCCGGGTGACAGTGCTGCGGCGCGAATGTCACCTCGACCTGCAGGCCCTCTATCTCGACGATCCCGATGCCGGCCCTTGCCGTCTATTCAAGTCAGGCGATGAATACACCTTTGCCGCCGGTTCGGTCTGTCCGGCCGACTTCTGTCCCCGACTGTGGGAACTGATATGTGCGGCAGTCGTGACCGATCCGTGCGATCCGCCGCTCGACCACTCCACCACACTCCTTGCCTGCCCCGACGGGACCCGTCCGGTGATCATACGTGTGGATCGCCTCTGACTCTCCTTACAATCTGTCGAAATAACAAAAAACAACACCCAATCATCAATCATAATGAAAGCATTACACTCACTCGCAGCGACAGCCGTCCTCGGCATGGTCATGGGTCTCAGCTCATGCGGAAACTCCGAATCAGCGCAGTCAGGAGCATCCTCTACTGATGCAGCCATCGAAAACATCATGACCCGCACAAGTGTGCGCGACTACACCGACACACCCATCTCCGAAGCCACCATCGACACACTCCTGCGTGCCAGTATGGCAGCTCCGACCGCCCGCAACTCGCAGCCGTGGCGATTCATAGTAATCAACGAACGCCCCACCCTCGACAGCCTCGCTCAAGGCAACTGGCGTCCCGCAGCCAAGGCGCAAGCGGCCATCGTGGTCTGCGGCGACCTCACCAACCAACTCCCCGGCGAGGGTAAGGACTACTGGGTGCAGGACTGCTCGGCTGCGACTGAAAACATCCTCCTTGCCGCCCATGCCGTAGGGCTCGGCGCAGTATGGTGTGGATGCTACCCGATCTCCGAACGTGTCGAACTCGTCCGCAATCTCATGGCCATCCCCGACTCCGTGGTGCCCCTCAGCGTCGTTATGCTCGGCTACCCCACCGGACCGCAGGCTCCCAAAGATAAATACAAGGCTGAAAACGTGCACTACAACAAGTGGTAAAAACCGAGGAATCATCACGCTCTTAGGTTTTTTGCGAAATATTTACTACTTTTGCAAAAATTTTAGCCAAACATATAATTACATATAAAAATCCCGTCTCGAAATGTCAAAGAGATTCCCTGAATACAGCGGCCTGAAGCTGCCTGAAATCAATGATTCCATCCTTGAAAAGTGGGGGAATGAAGATGTGTTTGCCCGCACGATGTCCGAACGTGAGGGTTGCCCCTCGTTTGTATTCTTCGAAGGTCCTCCTTCGGCCAACGGCAAACCCGGTATCCACCACGTACTCGCCCGTACAATCAAGGACATTTTCTGCCGCTACAAGACCATGCAAGGCTATCAGGTCAAGCGCAAAGCCGGCTGGGACACCCACGGTCTCCCCGTCGAGCTCGGAGTCGAAAAGAATCTCGGAATCACCAAGGAGGATATCGGCAAGAAGATCTCGGTCGATGAGTATAATGCCGCCTGCCGCCGCGAAGTAATGAAATATACCGGCGAATGGGAGGACCTCACCCGCCGCATGGGCTACTGGGTCGATATGCCCAACGCCTATATCACCTACGACAACCGCTACATCGAGACCGTATGGTGGCTTCTCGGCCAGCTCTACGAGAAAGGCTACCTCTACAAGGGTTACACCATCCAGCCCTACTCGCCCGCTGCCGGTACGGGTCTCAGCTCTCACGAGCTCAACCAGCCCGGTTGCTACCGCGACGTGAAGGATACGACATGCGTGGCTCAATTCCGCATCCTCGACAACTATAATCCCTCGCTCGCTCCCTACCGCGATCTGCTTTTCCGCTGGGGCACACCCTATTTCCTCGCGTGGACCACTACGCCTTGGACTCTTCCCTCAAACACTGCACTTGCCGTAGGCCCGGACATTACCTACAACATCGTCCGCACCTACAATCCATATTCAGGCAAACCGATCACCGTGGTGGCTGCCGATGCCCTCATGGGTTCGCTCTTCAATGCCAAAGCCAAAGATCTGCCGCTCGACAGTTATTCAAAGGGTGACAAACTCATCCCCTACGAAGTCGTGGCTCAAGTCAAGGGTCTCGACCTCGTCGGCATCGACTACGAACAGCTCCTTCCGTGGGTCAACCCCGGCGAGGGTGCTTTCCGTGTGATCCCCGGTGACTACGTTACCACAGAGGACGGTACCGGTATCGTCCACATCGCCGGAACGTTTGGTGCCGATGACCTTCGTGTGTCGCGTCAGAACAACATTCCCCCGCTTCACCTTATCGACCGCGACGGTAATATCCGCCCGATGGTCGATCTGACAGGCCGTTTCTATCTCCTTTCAGATCTCGATCCGAAATTCGTTGAGACAATGGTCGATGTCGAAGCCTACAAGCCTTGGGAGGGTCAGTATGTCAAGAACGCTTACGATCCCGCCGCAACTGACGAGACCGAGACGCTTGACGTGAAGATCTGCATGGAGCTCAAAGCTACCGACAAAGTATTCAAGATCGAGAAGCATACCCACAACTATCCTCACTGCTGGCGCACAGATAAGCCCGTGCTCTACTATCCGCTCGATTCATGGTTCATCAAGACTACTGCCGTGCGTGAGCGACTCATGGAGCTCAACGAAGGTATCAAGTGGAAACCCGCATCCACCGGTAGCGGACGTTTCGGCAAATGGCTCGAAAATCTTCAGGACTGGAATCTCTCGCGCAGCCGCTACTGGGGAACACCCCTCCCCATCTGGCGCACCGAAGATGCCAAGGAGGAAATCTGCATCTCATCCGTCGAGCAGCTTTTCAACGAGATCGACCGTGCCGTCGAAGCCGGTTTCATGACTGAGAATCCCTACCGCAAAGCCGGTTTCGAACCGGGTAACTTCGACAAAGTCAACTACGAAAAAATCGATCTCCACCGTCCCTACGTGGATGATATCGTGCTCGTATCACCCTCAGGCAAACCCATGCACCGCGAGAAAGACCTCATCGACGTGTGGTTCGACTCCGGTTCAATGCCTTATGCCCAGATCCACTATCCTTTCGAGAACAAGGAGGCATTTGACAAGCGCGAAGTCTATCCTGCCGACTTCATTGCCGAAGGTGTCGATCAGACACGCGGATGGTTCTTCACCCTCCACGCTATCGCTGGCATGGTGTTTGACTCCATCTCATACAAGACAGTCATCTCCAACGGCCTCGTCCTTGACAAGTATGGCAACAAGATGTCCAAGCGTCTCGGCAACGCCGTCGATCCCTTCGGTCAGATCAGCCAGTATGGCGCAGATCCCGTCCGTTGGTACATGATCTCCAACTCCGCACCTTGGGACAACCTCAAATATGACGAGAAAGGCGTGCTCGAAACCTCGCGCAAGCTCTTCTCCACCTTATATAATACATACAGCTTCTTCGCGCTCTATGCCAATGTCGATGGATTTGATCCCGCGACTCCGCAGGTGCCTGTCAGCGAGCGTCCCGAAATCGACCGCTGGATACTCTCGCTCCTCAACTCACTCATCAAGGAAGTGACCGCCGCTCTCGATGACTACGAACCCACCCGCGCCGCCCGTGCCATAGGTGATTTCGTCGGTGACAACCTCTCTAACTGGTATGTTCGTCTCAACCGCAAACGTTTCTGGGGAGGCGAGATGACCACTGATAAGCTCGCTGCATATCAGACACTCTACACTTGTCTGGAGACGGTCAGCCGTCTCATGGCTCCATTCGCACCGTTCTATGCCGACCGCCTCTACCGTGACCTCACAGGCTCGACCGAATCAGTCCACCTTGACCGTTTCCCGGTAGTCGATCCCGCGCTCATTGATCCCGCGCTTGAAGAGCGTCAGAAACTCGCGCAGGACATCACTTCGATGGCACTCGCACTTCGCCGTAAGGTCAACCTCAAGGTGCGCCAGCCGCTTCAGACAATCATGATCCCTGTAGCTGATGACTCGCGCCGTGCTGCCCTTGAAGCCATCAAGGAACTCGTCAAGAGCGAAATCAATGTCAAGGATCTGAAGATCGTCGGCAACGATGAGGGCATACTCGTCAAGAGCGTAAAACCCGACTTCAAGAAACTCGGTCCGAAATTCGGTAAGCAGATGAAGGCCGCAGCCGAGATCATCAAGAATCTCGATGCCAAATCCATCGCTGCGCTCGAACGTGACGGTAAACTCTCATTCGATCTCAACGGCACTCCTGCCGAAGTGGATCTCGCAGACGTCGAGATCATATCGGAGGACATCCCCGGATGGCTCGTGGCCAACGACGGATCGCTCACGATCGCACTCGACGTCACTGTCACTCCCGAACTTCGCCGTGAAGGTATCGCCCGCGATATCGTCAACCGTATTCAGAACATACGCAAGTCACGCAACTACGACATCACCGACCGTATCGCCCTTACCTTCGCTCCCGGCGAGGCAACTGACGACGCTATCCGTGATTTCGCCGACTATATCTCCCGTCAGGTACTTGCCACCTCGCTCGAAGTCGCACCCATTGCCGATGGAGAAGACGGTGTCGAGGATCTGAACATGGACGATATCACCGCTAAAGTAAAAATCTCGCTGGCATAAGAGGAGAGAGGAATCCCTCTCTCCTTATCCCCCAAGCGGATAATAATAAAATTCCTAAAACCTCTAATTCCAACGTCCATCATTGCTATGAGCGATAAAACCCGTTATTCCGACGAGGAACTCCAAGAATTCAAGGAGCTGATCCTCCAGAAACTCGAAAAGGCGCAGAAGGAATATGATTCCCTCCGCTCACTCATCAACAATACCGACGGCAACGACACTGCCGACACATCACCGACGTTCAAAATCCTTGAAGAGGGTGCAGCCACCCTCTCCAAGGAAGAAGCCGGCCAGCTCGCACAGCGTCAGAAATCGTTTATCCAACATCTTCAGAACGCTCTTATCCGTATCGAGAACAGGACATACGGCATCTGCTGCGTGACCGGTGAACTTATCCCCAAGGAGCGTCTGCGCGCCGTCCCCCACGCCACGCGCAGCGTCGAAGCCAAAAAGTCGCAGAACAAGAATTAAGCACGCTTTCTGAAGAGCATTCCTAAAAAATCCACAAGAAAAATGCGTAGCAAAGCTACACTACTCTTTTTTATTGTAATGATAGTGGTGATCATTGATCAGGCTTCAAAAATATGGATCAAGACCCACTTCTATCTCGGTGAAGACCTGAAAATCTTCCCTTGGTTTCACCTCTACTTCATCGAGAACAACGGTATGGCCTTCGGGATGGAACTCGGAAGCAAGCTCGCACTGACTATCTTCCGTATCATCGCTGTCGGAGCACTCATCTGGTACATGGCCAAGATCTATGCTCTGCGCACCATCCCGCGCGGCTATCTCGTATGTCTCGCCTTCATCACAGCCGGAGCTGCGGGCAACATCTTCGACTGTGTTTTCTACGGCGTGATGTTCAACAACCCTATGCCCCCGCAGTTGGCTACCCTCTTCCCTGAGGGAGGCGGTTATGCTCCGCTATTTCTCGGACGTGTCGTCGATATGCTTTACTTCCCGCTGTTCAGTTTCGTATGGCCGTCGTGGCTACCCCTCGTCGGTGGACAGCAGTTCCTTTTCTTCCAGCCTATCTTCAACATTGCCGATGCAGCCATATCATGCGGCATAATTGTCCTGATCATCTTCTATCACCGCTACATCCTCTCGCCCAAAGCTCTTGCGGAACTCCCCGAGAGATCATGATCCACACCGCCATCGGACAGACCGGGGTCACTCCGATTCCGGCATAATTCCTATTAAGTAAATCACAGACTTCAATCCGTCACTATGCGCCGTCTGCTGCCAGCCATCGCCACAATCATGCTTCTTGCCGCCTGTAGCAAGACTCCCGGCTACGTCATTTCCGAAGGAAAAATGGCCGAGATCATGGCTGACATACATACCGGCGAAGCGGTGGTGGATGCCAAGAGTTCGGCATTCCGGACTGACTCTGCAAAGCAGACTTTCCTCCAGTCAATATGTATGCGTCACGGTATTACCACCCAGCAGCTCGACACCTCACTTTATTGGTACGGTAATCATCTTGAGGCCTACATCAAGGTTTATGACAAGACCGTGAGTATCCTTGAGGATCGAATAGCGGAGGCTGAGAAAGCGGGAGGAAAAAGTTCCAACCGCCTCAACACCGTCAGCCTCGACGGTGACTCAATCAACCTCTGGAACGGCCCGACTGTTGTCCGTAACACTACCGATCTACCCTCTGAATTCCTGACATTCAACTTCAATACTGACAAAAACTGGGAACGGGGTGACCGTTACACAGTTTCAGCGCGTCCGGTCAATCCACGCACACCTCTCTTCATAACCATCGCTGTATCTTACAACGACGGAACAGCTGAATACGTCACCCTGAATCAGGGATCGGAAGGCAAGAAATCACTCACACTTGTCCTCGATTCGGCAAAAGTTGCCACTTCCGTCTATGGTTCAATCCATTTCTCACCGTCAAAGGGCAACGTTTCATATCTTGACTCGATCTCTGTGGTTCGTACCCGTGGCCGTAATGACAACGTAGCCGCACGTAAGGGTCAGCAGACCGTAAAACTCCGTTGACAAGATGACCGATATAATTTCAGTCCGCGCCCATGCAGCTATCCTGAACGGAAAGGCATATCGCAACTGCATCGTCACTTACTCTCCGACAGACCATCAATTACAGCCGTCCGTCATTCCCTTTTCCACAGAAGTACACTCGACGACATCCTTCAACGGCATCATACTCTTCGCCCCTATCGGATTTGCGATCCCTACTGATCTCGAAACGCCTGATGATTTTACCAAAGCCGGAAGTTTCACTGCCTACCTGAATGATCTTGCAGAGATAACTCCGGATTGCACTGTAGAATCCGCCCCTATACTCCTACCGCTCTGACCATCCTGATGACCAAACATTAACATTTCATCTGCATGATCCTATAGACTGCTATTCAGTACAATTTTCACCCAACGTCGGCGTTATTACTTATATGAGAATGATGCTATGTCAGTCGCAATTCAGTTATAGAGTCTGCGCTTACGCTGGCCATACAACCCGGAATTTATTCACTATGACATAGCGGAGTTATTATATAAGAATATATCTGTAAACCAGCAACATAGTCTGAAATCATGCAAGGCAAACGCCAACGCCATACACTGCTCATCCTCTTCCTTTCACCCCTGCTTGCCCTTATAGGTCACTCACAGGTGAAAATTCATGGTAAAATCACCGACAACAACGGTGATCCGGTTGAATTTGCAACCGTGCGTATAGCCGGCACGGCCATAGGCGTCACTTCAGGTCTTGAGGGTGACTACTCGCTTTCGTGTCCTGCGGCCGACACCATTACCGTACATTTTTCCTGCATCGGTTTCCGTGAGGAGACACGACGTCTGATCGATGCGTCAGGCGACGTGACACTCAACATGCGTCTCCAGCTCACTACCGAAATGCTCCAGCAGGTCGAAGTGACAGAACTAAAAAAGCAGACCGGTTCTATCGCCACAATCGACGCCTCCGAACTTCGAAAAAATCCTGATGCTTCCGGCGGAAGTGTCGAATCGCTCATAACCACAATGGCCGGAGTGCAGGGATCAAACGAAATGTCATCGCAATACTCCGTACGAGGAGGTTCATACGATGAAAATTCCGTATATATCAACGGGATCGAGGTTTACCGTCCTCTCCTCGTGTCATCCGGACAGCAGGAAGGACTCAGCGTGATCAACCCCGATCTTGTCGGTGCAATCGGCTTCTCAACCGGCGGTTTCCCTGCAGAATATGGCGATAAGATGTCATCCGTACTCGATATCACCTACCGTCAGCCGGAAGCATTCGAAGGCTCTGTATCAGCCAGTCTTATGGGAGCATCGCTCTCTCTCGGTCAGGGATCAAAAAAATTCTCACAGCTCCACGGTGTCCGCTACAAGCGAAATTCATCCCTGCTCAGCTCAATGGACACCAAGGGTGAATATGATCCTACCTTTTTTGACTATCAGACCAACATCAACTGGCAGATGTCACCGAAATTCAAATTGTCCTTCCTCGGTAACATAGCCCTCAACCATTACCGCTTCACTCCCACAAACCGCACTACGACCTTCGGCACAACGACCGACGCAAAGCAATTTACCGTATATTTTGACGGACATGAAAAGGATCGCTTCGAGACATATTTCGGTGCGGTCTCGCTTGACTACCGTCCCTCGCGCTCCACGTCTCTTAGCCTTACAGGTTCAGCCTATCTTACGGACGAGCTCGTGGCCTACGATATTTCGGGCGAATACTGGCTTGATCAGGCCGGCAATTCCAATGTCGGTGGTGAGCTTGGAGTCGGGCGTTACCACGAGCATGCCCGTAACCGACTCAAAGCCTCCGTACTCTCCCTCGCTTTGCGTGGCGAGACTGCCATCAACCCTCGCCATACACTGACTTACGGACTCAACGTGCAGGGTGAAAACATCATGGACCGCAGCCGTGAATGGGAACTTCGTGACTCTGCCGGATTTTCTCTCCCGTCCGACGGGGTGAACCTACGAGTAATCTATAACCTCGCTTCGCACCATGACCTGTCATCCACACGCTTCTCCGCCTTCGCGCAGGACGCGTGGAAGATCAATACCTCCGCGGGCTTCCTGACCCTTAATGCAGGACTGCGTCTCTCCTACTGGAGTTTCAACAAGGAACTTCTTCTGAGTCCGCGTATCACTCTCGGATTCATTCCTGAGAAAGCTCCCTCTTGGGCTCTACGTTTCGCCACCGGACTCTATTACCAAAGCCCATTCTACAAGGAATACCGAATGCCCGTCAGCGATGCACAGGGCAATCAGACCATCGAGCTGAACACCGACATCAAGTCGCAGCGCAGTTTCCACCTGATCGCGGGAACTGACTATACCTTCCGCGCACTCAACCGACCATTCAAACTCTCAGGAGAGATTTACTACAAAGCTCTATCCGACCTCGTCCCCTACGAGATAGACAACCTGAAGATCGTCTATTCCGGACTTAACGAAAGTTCAGGCTTTGCGACAGGTATCGACATGAAACTCTTCGGACAGTTCGTCCCCGGAAGCGACTCTTGGATCAGCCTTTCGCTCATGAAAACCAGCGAGACGATCAAAGGGGTCAAGGTGCCCCGTCCGACTGACCGCACCTATAGTCTCGGTCTCTTCTTCACGGATTATTTCCCGAAATTCCCCAAGCTCAAATTCGCGCTTCGCGGCATATTCATGGACGGATTACCTGCCACAGCTCCACGTTCGAGCCGCGACAAAGCTTACTTCCGCATGCCGCCTTACAAGCGCGTGGATATCGGGCTCTCCTACGCACTTCTCTCCCCACTCAAGGAAGGTGAGAGCCGCGACGGATTCAAGCGTCACTTCAAGAGTGTATGGCTCGGATTCGATGTGTTCAACCTGCTCGACATCGCCAACGTCGCATCCTATTACTGGGTCACCGATGTAAACGATATCCAGTATGCCGTCCCCAACTATCTCACTCGCCGTCAGCTCAACGTCCGTCTGACCGTTGATTTCTGATTCATATCTCCAGCAGACATCCGTGGATAAAATATGACGGATAAATCGATCGGCAAACATTCGTCATTAAATCCATAAAAACAACATCGTTTCATCACGTACTATTTATCCTATGAGGCTCAGGACAGTATTATTAATGATTGTTATGGCTTCTTCAGCCTTTATGAGCCGGACATCAGCCCAGATGCCCGTGCGTCTGTATGCGACTCGTCCGATAGCACCGGATTCAGCCGATATCGCTTACTATGGCCGTGAGCATTTCTGGCGATCCGCGGGAGAAGTAGTGGGCTTCAATATAGGATTATGGGCTTATGACCGCTATGTCGAGCATGGCGACTGGTCATATATAAGCCTCCATACCATGGGCCAAAACTTCAAACATGGGTTCAAATGGGACAATGACAGACTCAACACCAACATGTTTCTGCATCCCTACAACGGCAATCTTTACTATAATATCGCCCGCTCAAACGGCTACAATTACTGGAAATCCGGTCTGTTCGCAATAGCCGGCAGCGCGATGTGGGAACTCTTCATGGAATGCGAATACCCATCGACAAACGACATTATCGCAACACCCATAGGCGGTATGTGTATCGGCGAGATCTGTTTTAGGGCATCAGATGCATTTATTGATGACCGCACGTGTGGCATGGACCGATTCGGACGTGAATTGGCCACTTTCATCGTGTCGCCGATGCGTGGGCTCACACGTATATTGACCGGCAACGCATGGCGTCACCGATCGACACCGGGAAAAATGTTCGGTACGCCTAATCTCGCGGTGGAACTTGGCGCGGGTGCCGGAGTGCTGGACTACCGTCATGACGGAAACAAGGTTTATGTCGGTGGCGAGATGGAGCTTAATATCGAGTATGGCGACCGCTTTGAGATAAAAAGCTTCCAGCCCTACGACTATTTTAATGTACGGGCCTCCATGCAAGTCATGCAGCGACAGCCGTTCTTGCAGCATCTTGAGATCAAGGGCCGTTTGCTTGCACGCGAATTTCTTGAAGAGAATGACATTCATCTCAGTTTAGGTTTGTTCCAGCACTTTGATTTTTACGATTCGGATTCAATCAAGGGCGGTGGTGTGCCCTATAAACTCGGCGTACCGGCCAGCGTGGGTACAGGCGTATTTTTCCGTGACATCGAGCGACGCAAGTGTGTGATTGATGCCTACGCTCATGTCAACGCCGTGCTGCTCGGCGCGGTTTTGTCGGACTACTATCAGGTGGATGACCGTAACTACAACCTCGCCAACGGTTTCTCCCTGAAATCCGGCGCCAATGTAAATTTTAACCGTGGAAAATGGGACATATCCGTCTCCAATGAGTTTTACCGATTGTTTACATGGAAAGGCTATGCGCGTAACACCGACCTCTCCACTGTAGATTACCGCACCCTTAACGCTATGGGTGATAAAAGCGTCGCGTCATTTTGCGTCACTACCGTGCATACGGACCTACGTCTGATGCCAAAGACATACCTCACCCTATATCTGGATCATTTCCTGCGCTCCACACACTACCGTGACTATCCGCATGTCAAGTCCTCATCGCTCAGTGCGCGCCTCATGCTCACACGTAAACTGTAGCGATCCAATAGATGAAAAATTTGTAGTTTCAGTGCGATGCCGTGTTTGGTATCTGAAATAATCACGATAAAATTTTGTCGGGTCGAATAAAATTTCTACCTTTGCAGCCGAAAAAGTGTGCCCGGCCAAAATCCGGGACTAATCAAACACCAATCAAAATAATCATTCAAAGTAAAATGAATCACTACGAAACCGTTTTCATTTTAACTCCCGTTTTGTCTGACCAGCAGATGAAGGAAGCGGTAGAAAAATTCGAGAAGGTGCTCACCGACAACGGTGCATCAATCGTAAACGAAGAGATCTGGGGCCTTCGCAAGCTCGCTTATCCCATTCAGAAGAAATCTACCGGCTTCTACTCACTCGTGGAGTTTGATGGCGATCCCACCATCGTTAAGAAACTTGAGACTGCATTCCGCCGCGACGAACGCGTACTCCGCTTCCTCGTGTTCCGTCTCGACAAGTATGCTGCCGAATACGCAGAAAAGCGTCGCAGCAACCGCGCTAAAGCAACAACCACAGTAACTGAAGAAGTAAAGGAGAACTAAATCATGGCACAAGCATCTGAAATCCGCTACCTCACTCCCCTGTCGGTAGATGTAAAGAAGAAAAAATATTGCCGTTTCAAGAGAAGCGGTATCAAATACATCGACTATAAGGATCCCGAATTCCTCAAAAAGTTCCTCAACGAACAGGGCAAGATCCTTCCCCGTCGTATCACCGGTACTTCTCTGAAGTTCCAGCGTCGTGTGGCTCAGGCCGTTAAGCGTGCCCGTCACCTCGCACTCCTCCCCTACGTTACCGACTTGATGAAATAACTTTAAAAGCTATCCGCAATTATGAAGATCATTCTCAAAGAAGACATCGCCAACCTTGGCTACAAAGACGATGTAGTCGAAGTCAAGAACGGATATGGCCGCAACTACCTTATCCCTACCGGCAAAGCAGTGATTGCCACCGAATCAGCTCTTAAAGTTCTCGCTGAAAACCAGCGTCAGCGCGCCCACAAGCTCGCTCGCATCAAGGCTGACGCAGAAGCTGCTGCAGCTGCTCTCAAGGACGTTAAGCTCACAATCGGTGCTAAGACTTCTTCAACCGGCACTATCTTCGGTTCAGTCAACGCAATCCAGATCGCAGAAGCCCTCGAAAAGCTCGGTCACAACATCGACCGCAAGCTCATCACTCTTGATCCCGTCAAGGAAGTGGGCAACTACACTGCAACCATCAACCTCCACCGCGACGTTAAGGTGGAAATCCCCTTCGAGGTTGTTTCGGAATAATTTTTCCATCAATAACCATATCAGGCAGACGATCCGACATTCGGGTCGTCTGCTTATTTTATCCACCGTGCCGGGCATGCCGCCGATACACATATTTTAACATTAAACCTATTATATCCGATTTATCGGCGAAAGCCTGCCATAAGTAGAATAGCTGCCCTTACAGATTAAACTTTTGGCTACTTTTACAGTCACAAATGAGTAATCTTTAAAACATTCACTCACGCTAAAGCTTAAGATTGATTAAAAACGACATGACACGTTTCACCCGTTCTCTCACCCTACTCACATTTCTGCTTTTTACACTATGTTCAGCGGCCCTGAGTGCCGCCAACGTCACCGGTATCATAAAGGATATCGATTCTGGCGAACCAATGATGGAAGCCGCTGTCAAGCTTCTCGCCGCCAAGGACAGTGCCTTCGTTGCAGGTGTCACGACCGACATTGATGGCAAATTCACTCTTTCAGGCATCAAACCCGGTAAATATATACTTACCGTAAGTTATATCGGCTACGCTGATCTTGACAAACCGGTCACCGTAGGAAACTCCAACCTCCGTCTTGGCGAACTCCGCATCAAGGAGGCATCCCATCTTCTCGGCGAGGTAAGCGTCGTCGCTGTAAAGACTCCGATCAAGGTGATGGAGGATACAGTGGAGTACAATGCCGACTCCTACCACACTCAGCCTAATGCCGTGGTCGAGGANCTTCTCAAACGTCTCCCCGGAGTCGAAGTCGGCACTGANGGTGCTATCACAGCCAACGGTAAGACAGTCTCCAAAATNCTCATNGACGGTAAGGAATTCTTCAGCGATGACCCGCAGGTAGCNTCCAAGAACCTTCCCGCCAATATGGTCGATAAACTTCAGGTNGTCGATCGCAAGAGCGANATGGCCCGTCTGACAGGNGTGGATGACGGAGAAGACGAGACNGTCATCAANCTTACATTCAAGAAAGGCATGAATCAGGGATGGTTCGGCACAGCNGAGGGCGGCTATGGTACGGATGACCGTTACATGGGNGCNTTCAATGTCAACCGNTTCTGGNACGGCAATCAGCTGACTCTTCTCGGCAATTTCAACAACACCAATCANCTTGGCTTTACCGACAGCAACGGTAACCGNTTCCGTCGCTTCGGAGGTAACCGAGGCATCACCGAATCGCGCGCACTCGGTCTNAACTTCAACGTCGGCAAGGANGAAATCATCCGCNTTGGCGGTGACATCATGTGGAGCAACACAGATGCAAACTCTACCACACGTCAGGACCGTCAATACCTTTTCGAGNATAACTCTACCTACTCAAAAATCCGGAAAGCTACCCGCGACCGCGGCAACAACTTCCGTGGNGACTTCCGNGTGCTCTGGAAACCGGACTCGTTCAACACCCTTGAATTCCGNCCCAATTTCTCGTTCAANCANAACAAATCTAATGATAACGANCTGACCTCATACTACAACAATGATATGGATAAGGTCAGTGACAATACTGCGACAAGCTTCAGCCGTGGTAATTCCTACGAGGCNGGTGGCCGTCTCATATATTCTCACAACTTCAAGCAGCATCGTGGNCGTTCATTCTCGATCACNGGGCNGTACNNCTTCTCTAACGTGATCGAAAAGGAGACATCGATCAACGACTTCATCCGCTATATCATGGAGGAAGATCCCGACAACACCGAAGATGAAGCCGANCTCCTCAACCAATATANCGACAACCACACTTGGAGCAATCAGGTGATGGGTAACTTCACATGGAAAGAACCNATCGGCAACGTGGCAAACGGCAACTTCATTACTTTCNGTTATCGAGCCAACTACCGCTGGAACAATGCCGACAAACTCGTATATAATATACCTGACGATTATGAACTCGACATTCTTCCTCCCGTCGGCGANGAACCTGATCCTGAATACTCCAACCGTTACCGCAACAACTACTTCAATCAGAACATTCGCCTCGGCTATCAGAAGACGAGTGCAAAAATGAACTTTGAAGTCGGCTTTGCCCTTGTACCCCAGATGTCAAAATCCATCTATCTTGACAATTCCGACAAGAATATAAGCCGTTGGGTCACTAACTACTCTCCATTCCTCCGCTACCGCTACAAGTTCTCGAAGCGCACGTCGCTTCAGGCCAACTACCGCGGTCAGTCATCACAACCGTCCATGAGTCAGTTGCAGCCTGTGCTTGATATCTCAAATCCCACGAACAAGATTCAGGGTAATCCCAACCTTGATCCCTCGTTCAGCCACAACTTCAACCTTCGCTTTCAGGACTTCAATATGGATTCCCAGCGTTCGATCATGCTCATGCTCGACGGTCAGGTAACTCAGAATTCCATCATATCCAAGACCACATTTGACCAATACGGTTCGCGTCTGACTGAATATGTCAATGTCAACGGCGTATGGAACGCACGACTCATGAACATGTTCTCCATGCCTCTGCGCAACAAACTCTGGAGCGTCTCCAACCATATTTTCGGAAATATCAACCACAATGTCGGTTTCAACAACGGAACTCGCAACAACTCTCTCTCATTCAATCTCCGCGAGAGTCCTGCAATCACCTATCGTCCCGATAATTTTGAAATCGAACTGCGTCCCTTCTATGGTCTCCAGACCACTCACAACAGTGTGCAGAAAAATGCGAACCAGACCGTCCACAGCTATGGCGGACGTTTTGACGGAACGTACTATACGCCTTGGGGTCTGACATTGCAGACTGATATCAACTACTCCGCGACATCCGGTTATGCATCGGGCTACGATACACGTACATGGATGTGGAATGCCACACTCTCGCAGCAGTTCCTCCGCAGCAAGGCTCTCACACTTGCCATCAAGGTCTATGACCTCCTCAACCAACGCAACAATATCAGCCGTAACGTTACCGCCAACTATATCGATGACGTAGAGTACAATTCACTCAACCGCTACTTCATGGTGACACTTAGCTACCGTTTCAACTCCTTCGGTAAGGGCAATGAACCTCAAGGCAATGGCGACTTCATGCAGCGTGGCCCCGGCGGCCCCGGCGGTCCCGGTCGTGGTGGTTTCGGTGGTGGCCGAGGTCCGAGATAATTATTGCGTGATTAAATAGCAATTGAGATCTAAATAATAAATAAGTTTTTCATCTGATTATCTATCTCTCCCTCACTCACTTACTCATTCATCCTCTCTCCTTTTCCTTTCTCAGTTACATACGGCCATAGCGATCTTGCCGTTTTATCGAAGATTCCTTTCCTTTTATCCGTAAATAACTGCTATTTACGGATTTTCATAAACCATCCTNCCTTTAGTCCGGTTTTATAAATGGATTTTCCTGCGTAAGCTCCCTGTTCGGGCTTCATATTCTTTTGAACTAATCCGGAGTAGCCAAATGCCAATGGTACTCCATTCAAATACAATCAACCTCAATCCATTATGTCTTATTATTCAGGACTAAAATCTATTGTTTTGACTTTATCCTTGTCCGGGATCGTGGCTTATGCCGACGAGACTCCATCACAATGGAGTTATTCAGACTGCGTCGAATATGCCCGTGCCAATAACATTTCACTCCGCCAGTCACAACTTTCTGAAGAGACAGCAGCTATTTCTCTCGAAAAGGCACGCGGCCAGTGGCAACCCTCTCTCGATTTCGGTACTAATCAGGGCTACTCCAATGCACCGTGGGCAAAAGGGAACAGCAATGCCTACACGAGTTCTTACAATCTCAATGCGTCATGGACTCTCTGGGACGGCGGACGCCGTGAGAGCGACATCCGCCGCAGTCAGACAGATGTCGAACGTTCACGCTATGCATCCGACAATGTCATGCGCAACATCCGCACCGAGCTTCTTTCCACCTACATCAACATACTCTACTGCAAGGAAACCATAGCNGTCAACTCCGAACTGGCCGAAGTCAGCCGTGCTCAGGCCGATCGTGCACGTCAGATGATGGAATCAGGTAAAATCTCGCTCGTTGACTATCAGCAGCTCGAAACACAGGCCGAACAGGACAGCTACAACGTTGTTTCCGCCACAGCCCAGCTCAATTCCGCACGGCTGCAACTCAAGAAGCTTCTTGAACTCGGCATCGACACCGACATTGATGTCCGTCCATGCGACTTCACCGAAGATGAAGTCACCGCCTCTCTCCCGCCGATCGACGAGAGCTATCAGCTCGCGCTTTCGACTGACGCNCTACTTCGCTACAACGAACTCTCGACCGAGATGGCCGACGAGGANATCAAGGCGGCCCGATCATCCGGCTATCCGCAATTGAGTCTCGGCGCAGGAGTAGGCACCGGTTACTACTCTAACTCCACCGGTGGTTGGGGTACACAGATGAAACAAGGCTTCAATGAGAACATAGGCCTCTCAGTCTCCGTGCCCATCTTTGACCGTAAGACAACCAAGACTGCCGTGGCACAGGCCAAGGTCAACAAACTCTCAAGTCAGCTCGACACCGAGGCACGCCGGATTGAAGTGGCGCAGACACTCGAATCATGGTATATCGACATGGAATCATCGCGTATGCGCTACACAGCTGGTCTCCAGAGTCTGAAATCAGCCAAGCTGAGCGATGAACTCGCCAACGAAAAATTCAAGGTNGGCTACGTTGAGCCTACCGAACTNCTGCAGAGCCATTCGGCCGTTGTCGAAGCTCAACGCGANCTTCTTCAGGCCAAGTACATGTCGGTTCTCGCCCGCAAGATGGTGGAATTTCTCCGCACGGGAGATGTAACGCTATGAACGCNGCTCCACTGACATAATATATCAATAANTTGAACACAAAATAATCCACCCCCAATGCATATCTCACTCAAATCCATCCTTCTTCCGGCAACCATNGTGCTGCTTGCACTCACATCATGCGGCAAGAAGCCGTCCATCCGTCTCGTGACCGAGGATGTCACAAAAGGTTCTATCAGCGAGACCGTCACCGCAACCGGTACTCTCGAATCAGTAACATCGGTAGATGTCGGCACACAGGTAACAGGTATAATCGACAACATACTCGTCGATTTCAACTCCGAGGTCAAGAAGGGTCAGCTCATAGCCGAAATTGACAAGGTGCTCCTTCAGAGCGAACTCACATCCGCCGAAGCCAACGTCAAAAGCGCAAAGGCAAGCTACGACTACGCAAAGACCAATTACGAACGTGACAAATCTCTCCATGACAAAAAACTCATNTCCGACTATGAGTTCGATACCACCCGCCGCGACTATGAAGTGGCAAAGACCAGCTATGAGAAATCAGTAGCTGACCGCGTAAGGGCNGCCAAGAACCTCACTTATGCCGAAATCTATTCACCGATCGACGGCATAGTCATCTCGCGCGATGTAGAGGTCGGTCAGACGGTCGTATCAAGCATGACGGTAGCCAATCTCTTCACNATCGCTGACCTTGACCACATGCGCGTGGTGGCAAATGTCGATGAAGCTGACATAGGCCGCGTCAAGGAGGGACAGCAGGTAACATTTACAGTCGATGCTTATCCCGATGAAGTGTTTCACGGAACAGTGACCCAAAAACGTATCAGCCCGACCACTGAAAGTAATGTCGTGACCTACGAGGTGCTTGTATCAGCCAACAATGAGGATCATAAACTCATCCCCGGTCTCACGGCCAATCTCACCATCTANATGCTTAATGAATCGGACGTGACTCTTGTACCCGCCAAGGCTACCCGTTTCATCCCCCACAGCTATCCCGATGCTAAAAANCTTCCCGCTCTCCCGGCAGATGCCGATACGCAGCCTTACAATGATCCTTCCGATCCTGACAAGAAACGCGTCTGGGTGGTCAAGGACAACACGCTCACACCAGTGTTTATCACGGTCGGAGCATCCGACGGAGTGAATTACCGTGTGATTTCAGGTCTTGAACCCGGCACAAAGGTTGCTGTCGAATATTCCGTGGAGTCAACGGGTGATGACAATGCCCCGCAAGGAGGCCAGAGCCCATTCCAGCCCAAGCGTCCCGGCGGTAATAAAAAGTAAGCGTATGGAAAAGCGTGAAATCATCAAAGTCCGCGATCTCCGCCGTGACTTCAAGGTCGGTGGCGAGACTGTCCACGCGCTGCGTGGAGTCTCGTTCACCATCCGCGAAGGGGAATTCGTGACCATCATGGGTACGTCAGGCTCAGGTAAATCCACCCTCCTCAACACTCTTGGCTGTCTTGACACCCCNACATCCGGCGATTATATACTCGACGGTGTGAGCGTCCGCGAAATGAGCAAGAATGACCGTGCCCGTCTGCGTAACCGCAAGATCGGTTTCGTGTTCCAGAACTACAATCTCCTGCCAAAGACATCGGCCATAGAGAATGTCGAACTGCCCTTGCTATATAACTCCACCGTCACTGCCAAGGAACGCCGTGAACGCGCCATCAATGCCCTCATTGCCGTAGGTCTCGGCGAACGCCTCAATCACAAGAGCAATCAGATGAGCGGTGGCCAGCAGCAGCGCGTAGCGATCGCACGCGCACTTGTCAATGATCCCGTCATTATTCTTGCCGATGAAGCTACCGGTAACCTCGACACACGCACCTCGTTCAGCGTGCTCGTACTCTTCCAGCAGCTTTATGCACGTGGTCGTACCATCATCTTCGTGACCCACAATCCGGAACTCGCGGCTTACTCCTCGCGCAACATCGTGCTCCGCGACGGCAAAATTATATCCGATACATACAACGAAGCACCTGCGTCCGCACAGGAAATGCTTGATTCTCTCCCCGAAAACGACGACTGAAACCATGAATTTTTTCAATCTACTCAAAATTGCCTTGCGTGCGCTCAACCGCAACAAGCTGAGGGCCATCCTGACCATGCTCGGTATCATCATCGGTATCGCAGCCGTCATCTGTATGCTTGCCATCGGTCAGGGCTCTAAAGAGAGCATCAAGGCTCAGATCTCCGAGATGGGATCAAACATGATCATGATCCATCCCGGCAATATGCAGCGTGGCGGCGTCCGCCAGAGTGCCGATGACATGCAGACACTCAAGATTGCCGATTATGAAACTCTGCGTGATGGCACAGCCTATCTCTCGGCCGTCAGTCCGGTCGTCACAAGCTCCGCGCAGATGGTCTATGGCAACAACAACTGGCCTTCAAGCATCTATGGTGTCACACCTGAATACCTCGACATCCGCAAACTCTCCGTGGAGGATGGCGAAATGTTTACCGAGGCCGACATCAAGTCCGCCGCCAAGGTCTGCGTGGTAGGTAAAACCGTCGTCGATAACCTCTTCCCCAACGGAGAGAATCCGATCGGTAAGGTGGTACGATTCGGCAAGATCCCCTTCACCATTGTCGGTGTCCTTAAAAGTAAAGGTACTAACTCTATGGGTATGGATCAGGACGACGTGGTGATCGCTCCTTACACTACTGTCATGAAGCGTATTCTTGCCGTCGATTATCTCGGACAGATAGTAGCATCGGCCCTCTCGGAGGAGATGACTCCTGACGCCACAGAGGAAATCACAGAACTCCTGCGCACCAATCATCGCCTTGGAGCGGACGATGAGAATAATTTCGATATCCGTTCGCAGCAGGAATTGAGCGAGATGATGAACTCGACTTCCGACATGATGACCGTCCTNCTGACCTGTATCGCATTCATCTCACTGCTCGTAGGTGGTATCGGCATCATGAATATGATGTATGTCTCCGTGACGGAACGTACGCGCGAGATCGGTCTGCGCATGAGCATCGGTGCCCGTGGTATCGACATACTGCTGCAATTTCTCATCGAAGCCATCATCATATCCGTCACCGGCGGATTGATCGGTGTGGTTGTAGGCTGTGGCGCGACATGGCTTGTAACGATCCTCGCAGGCTGGCCAACATCAATCCTTGCCACATCAATCATCCTTAGCTTCGCGGTCTGCACATTCACAGGCATCTTCTTCGGCTGGGTACCCGCCATGAAAGCCTCNAACCTCGACCCCATCGAAGCCATCCGTTACGAATAAGCGGATACACTTGATTGCATAGCAACTACGAATAACTTGTAGGGACGCGGCGTGCCGCGTATGCCGAATGAAATACATTAGCCTGAAAAAATAGGCTATAACTATTCAATTCGGCATACGCGGCACGCCGCGTCCCTACAAATCATTATTAATTAGTCCCTACAAATCATATATTAATTATATGCCCCGAAAGCTTCCGGACATTACTTTCCTGTAAGGATGGTCTTGATATCGTGAAGCTTATTCAAAGCTGCCATCGGTGTGAGATTATTGATGTCAATATCAAGAATCTCGTCGCGGAGCTGTGCGAGAACCGGATCGTCGAGCTGGAAGAACGAAAGCTGTACACCTTCGGAAACATCTGCCACACCTGAAAGATTCTTGGCCACCTGCTCGTCACTCTCACGATTCACCTTTTCAAGATGGGCAAGCACCTCATCGGCACGCTTCACTATCGACTGCGGCATACCGGCAAGNTTTGCCACATGTATGCCGAAACTATGCTCACTGCCACCGCGTGCAAGCTTGCGCAGGAACACCACCTTACCATCGATCTCCCGCACGGACACGTTGAAATTGACAACCCTTCCGAAACTTTTCTCCATTTCGTTAAGCTCATGGTAATGAGTAGCGAAAAGAGTCTTCGGATGAGCCTTGCCATGCTCATGGATATGCTCGACAATGGCCCACGCTATCGAAATACCGTCGTAAGTGGAGGTTCCTCGGCCAAGTTCGTCAAAAAGAATGAGTGAACGNTCACTCATATTGTTGAGTATCGACGCCGCCTCATTCATTTCGACCATGAACGTGGATTCACCGAGCGAGATATTGTCACTCGCACCAACACGCGTGAATATCTTATCCACCACACCTATCCGTGCGCTTTCAGCAGCCACGAACGAACCGATCTGCGCAAGCAGCACATTGAGAGCTGTCTGGCGGAGCAATGCCGACTTACCCGACATGTTCGGGCCGGTGATCATCATGATCTGTGTCCCGCCGTTGGACAGGTTTACAGTGTTCGTGATGTATGGCTCACCCGGTGGAAGTTCCTTTTCGATTACCGGATGACGGCCTTCCACTATTGAAAGTTCGAGCGAATCATCCACCACCGGACGATTGTAACGGTTATCGAGAGCTATACGCGTGAACGAGTTGAACACATCCAGCCGCGCTATCATCTGAGCATCGAGGAGAATTGCAGGGATATACGCACANAGGTCATGGACGAGTGCTGAATAAATGCGCTGCTCGATGATCGCAATCTTGTCCTGCGCACCGAGTATCTTTTCCTCATATTCTTTAAGCTCCTGTGTGATGTATCGTTCGGCATTGACAAGAGTNTGTTTGCGTATCCATTCCGGCGGCACTTTGTCACGATGGGTATTCGTCACCTCTATATAATANCCGAACACATTATTATATGCAACTTTCAGTGACGGGATGCCTGTCAGGGCACTTTCGCGCTGCTGCAGTTGCAACAGGTAATCTTTTCCTTTATAGGCGATCTCGCGGAGTTCGTCAAGTTCCGCATCGACCCCTTCGCTTATCACAGGTCCACGGTTGAGTGCAGTAGGCGGATCNGGCAGGATCTCACGTCCGATCCTCTCGGCAATTCCGGTGCATGGATTCAACTGCTCGCCTATGGTCACAAGTGCAGGCTGACCTGATTCGAGACATATACGCTTGATCGGTTCGATCATGGCTAATGCATGACGTAGCTGCACAAGTTCACGGGGGTTCACGCGTCCGGCCGACACTTTGGCTATCAGGCGTTCGAGATCACCGATCTGTGCAAGGGCATCCTTCAGCGCATCGCGGTCATCAGGCTCGCGGAAGAAATATTCCACTATGTCGAGGCGACGGTTGATCTCCCTTGCATCCTTCAGCGGGAAAAGCACCCATCTGCGGAGCAGACGCGCACCCATCGGGCTTACCGTGCGGTCTATGACATCAAGCAGGCTCTTACCGTCCTCACTCATGGAGTTGACGAGTTCGAGATTNCGCACGGTAAAGCGGTCAAGCCTCACAGCCTTCTCCTCCTCCACACGNGCAATCGATGTTATGTGTGAAATCTGTGTATGCTGAGTGATGTCGAGATAGTGAAGGATAGCACCGGCGGCAACCACGGCAGCCGGCATGGCGTTGATGCCGAANCCTTTCAGTGAATTTGTCTCGAATTGCTTGAGCAGACGATCCATAGCCGCATCGTCAGTGAACACCCAGTCATCAAGCTCNAAGGCAAGGTAATGCTCGGCAAAACTTTCTTCTATNAGCTTCTTCTTTCCCCGTTCCACAAGCACCTCCTTCGGTGCGAAATTCGCCAGAAGTTTTTCGATATAATCCACCGATCCTTCGGCGGCAAGAAATTCACCCGTCGATATGTCAAGGAAAGCCACNCCGACATTTTGCTTCGTAAAATTGAGTGCTGCAAGAAAGTTATTCTCACGGTTGTTGAGCAGCGTATCGTTGATCGAGACTCCCGGAGTGACAAGCTCCGTAATGCCNCGCTTGACAAGTTTCTTCGTGGTCTTCGGNTCTTCAAGCTGCTCGCAGATGGCCACACGCTTACCGGCCCTGACAAGCTTCGGGAGATAGGTATCGAGCGCATGGTGTGGGAATCCGGCAAGCTCGACATACTGTGCCGATCCGTTGGCGCGGCGCGTCAACGTAATGCCCAGAATCTCCGATGCGGCTATCGCATCCTCTGAAAAAGTCTCGTAAAAGTCACCTACACGGAAGAGAAGAATTGCATCGGGATGCTTCTCCTTCATTGCCATATACTGCCTCATCAGGGGCGTCTC
Source organism: Bacteroides sp. (assembly GCA_014801945.1). Classification (GTDB taxonomy): domain Bacteria; phylum Bacteroidota; class Bacteroidia; order Bacteroidales; family Muribaculaceae; genus Duncaniella. The sequence goes on along the minus strand of JAAVDF010000023.1, from coordinate 143,231 downwards.
AACTATCTTCTTTGCCATGTGAGTGTTAGTTATATAAATTTTTCAGAGATGACTCGTTTTTTTGATTTGGGACTACAAATTTATAAATTTTCAGCCAAAAATTCTCATTTCATCCATAGCTTGATTCAACAAATATGTCTAAATTTGTATTCTACTCATATAATTAAAACCATAAGAATATGAAATCATCCGTCATCTCCGCCGGGCTTATAGCAGTCGGCATGGTCATCCTCGGCTTCGTACTTAAAGCCGGTATTGACAACATCGCTTTCCGAGACAGGGAAGTCACAGTGCGCGGTCTCGCCGAACGCGAAGTACCCGCCGATCTTGTCACTTGGCCCATCACATATTCCCTTGCAGGAAACGATCTCCAGATTCTCTATAACAACGTCAGCTCCAATAATGCTGTAATTGTCAAATTCCTCACATCCAACGGAATTAGTGAGGATGAAATCTCCGTTAATCCACCGGACACGTACGACGCTACGTCTAACCGCTACCGTTCGGACTCTTTTGCCTATAATTATTCAATCAACTGCACCGTGACTGTCACCACCAAGAAAGTGCAGAAGGTGCGCGAACTGCTCAACCGCCAGTCCGAACTGCTCAAGGAGGGAATAGCTTTCTCCAATTCATATATCAACTATCAGTTCACCGGTCTTAACGCNATCAAACCCGAAATGATAGCCGAGGCAACCAAAAACGCACGTGCCGCCGCCGATCAGTTCGCCGCCGACAGCGACAGCCGTGTAGGAAAGATCAAGACCGCATCACAAGGCCAGTTCTCAATCGAGGACAGCGACTCCTCCACACCATTTATCAAGAAGGTACGCGTCGTCTCCACCATCATCTACTATCTTGAGGATTNAAGAATAATCAACTGATCTATCTTTAAGTCGCTCATATCTTCCTAAGCACCGACCATGAAATTTCCTTCATTGTCAGAAATCCTTGTTAGACTTCTTGCCGTTGTCACCCTACTGACAGTGGCAGATACTGTTAATGCGGCTCGTTGGAGTCATCGTTCCGATTCTCTACTACGTGTCCTTGACCGTGAGCTATCACGGTCACCACAGTATGAAGCAGAAAAGATGCAACGAATCCACCGCCTGCGCAACCGTCAGAAGGCAACGGTTGATCTCCGTGAGAAATTCGACCTCACACAGCAACTTTTCCGCGAATATCGCCGCTATAACATGGATACCACCGTCATTCTTTCACGCGAAGCCAGCGATATTGCTGAGCGGCTTGGCATCGATACCCTGAAATGGCACGCTAAAATAATGGAAGCGGAGGGACTAAAGGGTATGGGTATGTATCAGGAAAGTCTGGCTATACTCACAGCCCTTCCACAACAGGCACGCGACGTAAATCCTGTCAGATATTACAATCGCTTCACATCACTCTACATTTCCCTTCTTGAAAACAGCCTCCTACTTCCTGAAGCGGAGGAATACAAGGCTAAACAACTTGCTTACAGGGATTCTGTAATGATGTTCGATACAAGCGAGTGGGGACGGGTAGTCAATCAGGCAGAGTCTTTCAAGCTGACTGGTCATCCTGAAAAAGCACTTGAACTCTACAATAATTTCATCAATAAATTTTCGACTGACACACTTGACAACCCATCAATGTGGTACGGAGTGCTCGGTGACACTTACTTAATGCTCGGTCGCAATGATGAAGCGGTTGAAGCCCTCGCACTCGCTTCAATCGACGATATACGGAAAGGCATACGCAACTATACAGCACTCCAGAACCTCGCTTCAATCCTCAATGCCAACGGAGATCATGAACGAGCCTTCAGCTATATACACCAGACAATCAACGATATCGATCGCTCTCACGCCCGTGCCCGTCTCAATCAAATAGCCGACCTCATCCCTATCATCAACTCCGCCTATATAAGTCAATCATACCAGAACACACGTAACCAGACAATTACAATAGTTGTCGTCTCTATTCTCGCTTTAATCCTAATTGTAGCTCTGATGATCATCCGCAAACGCAATGCAGATCTAAAGAAGCAACACAGACTGATGGATGATTCCAACGCCAGACTACAAAAGGGCCGCGAGGAGATGACCCAACTCAATGAGAATCTTGCAGATCTCAACCAACAGCTAATGGAAGCCAACAGAATCAAGATAAAATATCTTGGTTACTTGTTCAATCTCTGTTCGGAATATATTGAGCAAACGGAGAAATACCGTAAATCCGTCTTGCAACTTCTAAAAGTGCGTAAAACTGCCGAAGCCGAGAAAGCATTGGCGAAAGCACCTCCCGAACTTTCAATGAAATCATTTTTGAGAGAATTTGACGCTATCTTTTTAAATCTATATCCCAACTTTGTCACTCGCTTCAACGATCTTCTTGTCCCGGAAGCACGCATCACTCCGTCAGAAGGTGAACTACTGACACCCGAACTCAGGATCTACGCACTGGTCCGTCTCGGTATCACTGACAGCACCAAGATTGCCGCATTTCTCAACTATTCACCACAGACTGTCTATAACTACCGTCAACGAATGCGTAACAATGCCTGTGTACCTAAGACTGAATTCGTGGAAAAAGTCAAAAGTATCCGTCCTTAACTGTGATANTTCAATTTGAGGCGCTTGTGTCACAATTTACATTTTGAGCATCACCCTCGCGCATTAAACATTTGTATTACAATATTCTAACCCTTAAATTAAGCTTACTTTTTTAAATACTAAACATATAAATCAGCAAATTGGATGAAATTGAGATTTTAACTTTGCAAGGTAGAAATTTATTAACTTACCACTACCTAAAATCTCAACCANAATGACACAATGCAACTCTACGATGCGCGTTTTGGCGGCTATCATTTTTATATGCTCAGCCGCTATCGCATGGGCACAGGTCACAGTNACNGGACTTGTAGTCGATGAGCAGCATGAACCGATCATCGGTGCTTCTGTAATTCTGAAAGGGACTAAAGTCGGAACTGCCACAGACATCAACGGCGGTTTTACCCTAAACGTACCATCGCTTTCAAGCGAACTCATCATCAGTTATGTCGGCTGCAACACCACAACTGTCAAAGCCAACTCTCCGACCCTGAAAACCGGAATCATTCTCACTACTAATGCCGAGATTCTTAATGATATAATCGTTATAGGCTATGGAAGCGTGAAAAAATCGGATGCAACCGGTGCTGTTATCGCCATTAAACCCGATAATCTAAACAGAGGTGCGGCAATCACTCCTCAGGATGCGCTTATCGGACGTATTCCGGGTGTCAATGTTGTCACACAAGGTGGTGCACCGGGTAGCAATGCTACCATGCGCATCCGCACCGGTTCATCTCTTTCAGCATCCAATTCACCGTTAATCGTACTTGATGGGGTGCCGCTGGCAGATGCAGACATCAATGACATCAACCCTATGGANATTGCATCGTTCAATATACTTAAAGATGCTTCAGCAACCGCGATCTACGGTTCACGCGCATCCAACGGTGTGATNGTCATCACGACTAAGCGCGGCACTGATGGCGTCCATATCGACTANTCAGGAAATTTTACCGTCAGCCATACCGCAAAAAGAATCGACGTTCTTAGCGCGGACGAATATCGTGATATCGTGTATTCGATAAATGGTGTGCCTAAGGATGCNGTACTCGGAGATGCAAACACCGACTGGCAGGACGAAATCTACCGCACTGCCATCGGTACTGATCATAATATTTCCGTCAATGGAAAGGTCTCGAAACTGCATACCCCTTATCGCGTATCTCTTGGTTACACAAATCAGGAAGGCATCATNAAGACCAACCGTTATCAACGCTACACGGGTGCAATTTCACTCACTCCTGAACTTCTTGACAAGCATCTCAATCTGAATCTTAACGCCAATATTTCACATTCTCGCGATAATTCCATTGAAAATGGAGTTGTCGGCAATGCACTTATCTTTGATGCAACCCGTTCACCGAAAACCGGGAGTCCTACAGCCTCGACNGATCCCGGCCTTGGATATTTTATCTGGACCAACGGAGGAGCACCTATGGCGATCCAGACCGACAACCCCCTTGCCCAGCTTGAACTTGATGACCGACTCTCAAAGCTCACCCGCTCACTTGGAAGTGCACAAATCGGCTATAAAATCCATGGATTTGAAGATCTCAAAGTCAATCTTAATCTCGGTTATGACTACTATCANAAANGTTATGACCGTTCCGTTCCGGACCTTGCAGGTATGATGTACACAGGCAATCAGAAAGACGGCCGTGGCTTGAAAGAAAATAAGGTTACCGATCGCCGTGACTACACCCTCGAATTCTTCCTGAATTATGGGCATAATTGGGGTAAACATGACTTGAATGCAATGGCAGGATACAGTTGGCAGCACTCGTGGAATAAGAGTAACGGAATCAATCAAGATCACAAAGGGAACGACTTCTCCACTCCAACCCATAGCGAGAGCGAACACTACCTTCTCTCATGGTACGGNCGTCTGAATTACAGTTTTGACAATCGTTTTCTTCTTACTGCTACATTTCGTGCGGACGCATCCTCACGTTTTGCAAAGGAAAANCGTTGGGGNTACTTTCCTTCGGTTGCCATCGCATGGCGTGTCATTAACGAAGCCTTCATGGCCGAGCAGGATATCATAAGCGATCTCAAACTCCGTGCAAGCTATGGCCAGACCGGACAGCAGAACATTGACAATGACTATCCATGGATGACGACATACACCGTCAGCTATCCGGAATCAATGTANCAATTCGGCGATGAATGGTATCAAACTTACCGTCCAAACGGCTACGACCGCGATATTAAGTGGGAGACCACCACGACGTGGAACTATGGTATAGACTATGGTTTCCTAAACAACCGTATCTTTGGCTCAATAGACTATTACCGCCGCCACACAAAGGATCTCCTTAACAATATCACAGTTCCTTCCGGTGTCAACTACTCCCCTGTGATTTTCACCAATATCGGTTCAATGAATAATGAGGGAATCGAAATCGCTGCAAATTTCGTACCCGTCAGCACCCGTGACTGGGAATGGACAATCGGAGTCAACTATACATGGCAGAAATCAAAGATAACTAAACTCAACGTTGTTGATTCAAAAGAATCATTCGTCGAAACAGGTAACCTCAACTCACGCAAATACTCGCAAGTCTTCATGGTAGGTGAGACCCCTTACACGTATTATCTTGCAAAACAGGCTTACGACGAGAATGGAAAACCATTGGAGGGAAAGTATGTACAGCCCGACGGATCAATCGGTACCACAGAGACCCGTTTCGTCAATAAACATGGGGCTCTCCCCTCTTCCCTCCTCGGCTTCAACACACAAGTCCACTATAAGAACTGGGAACTCAACGTAGCGGCCCACGGAATGTTTGGCAACTATGTCTATAATTATGTCAAGGCCAATCAGCATCTCTCATCAGCCTACAGTGATCAGGGCTACTTCAATAATCTCATGCGTTCGACAGTCGAAACCGGTTTTGACACGGAGCAGTTTGCCTCTGACCTCTGGCTTGAANACGGNTCTTTCTTCCGTATTGACAATATCACCCTCGGCTATACATTCCCACGNCTATGGAACTCTACCAGCCGCCTACGCCTCACTGCTGCAGTAAACAATGTGTGTACCTTCACCCACTATTCAGGGCTTGACCCTGAAATTTATTCCGGTATCGACAAGAANATTTATCCTCGCCCGCGAACATTCAGTGTCGGTGTGAATCTTAATTTCTAATATCAACCATTCTTCCTAAAAATCAGAATAGAAGCTATGAAACTTTTCAAGAAAATATTACAGTCAGCAATTGTGACCNGTTCCGTACTGATAGGAGCTACTTCTTGCGTCAGCGATCTCGACACAATGCCACTCGACGACAATTCGCTGGTCAACGCACAAGTCTATTCATCCCGCGACGGATATCTGGGTGTACTTGCCAAATGCTATGCCTCACTGATTCTTACAGGTCAGAAGGGAGGAGATGGTGGCGATCGTGACCTCCAGAATTTTGACGAGGGTTATTCGGGATATGTCCGCATACTGTTCTACCTTCAGGAACAGACCTCAGACAATATGCTCATGCACTCGACGTCCCGCGGTCTGCGTCAATGCCTCAATCTCACCTATGATGCATCAAACTGTGAGGTACTGACCGGATGCTACCAACGTCTGTATATGGCAGGTGCGTATTGTAACGAATTCCTTCGCGCTTCGACCGAAAGTAGCATCAAAGGCTACGGTGTGTGGGAACAAATGTCTCGTGACTATCTGACCATGCGTGCGGAAGCCCGTCTGATCCGCGCATATACCTACCTGATGCTGTGTGATCTCTATGGCAANGTCCCCGTCATAGATGAAAATGTCGGTGTCAAGGAGCTTCCCGTCCAGCGTACACGTAAGGAAGTCTGGCAATTTGTCGAGGCTGAACTGAAATCAGTCATCGGTGAAGGAAGTAGTGACGAGGTGTTGGCTGAACCCGGTATGAATGTCTATGCCCGTGTCGATAAGGCAGCTGCATGGATGATCCTTGCACGTCTCTATCTCAACGCTCAGGAATGGATCGGCGAGAATCACTATCAGGAAGCTTACGAGTATTCAAGGAAAGTGATCGACTGCGGTAAATATCCCTTGGCTTCTGACTGGCGACACATCTTTCTCGCGGACAATAATACNTGCAAGGAGATTGTCTGGCCGTTGGTACAGGATGGTGCAAAAGCCCAAAGCTCAGCAGGAACAAACTTCTATGTCAAGGCATTTGTCAACGGTGCGATGGAAAGCCTCTACAAAACCGGTGTAGGGACAAAAGGCTGGGGCAATGCACGCTGTAAAACTACATTTGTCGATGCCTTCGATGATAATGACGTGCATTTTGACATAAATGACCCGTGGGGTAACAATAAAAACGACAAACGTGCACAGTTTATGGATGCACTCGACGGTCAGACTAAAGCCACATGGACCGGTAACGATGAATGGTCATCGAAATTCACTCACGGTTACAGCTGCATCAAGTGGCGCAATGTCACTAAAGATAATCAGGATGCACCGTCCGGGTCAGTCTATACCTCAATCGACTTCCCTCTTCTGCGTTCAGCCGAAGCATATCTGACAGCAGCCGAAGCAATCCTACGCGGAGCATCGGGTTCTCGACAGGAAGCACTCAATTATATCAACGAAGTACGCTGTCGTGCTTATATGAGCGATAATTATGCTTGTCCCGGTATCAAGAGTAGTGTATCTGGGAAAATTACAGATTCTGACCTGACACTTGATTTCCTCCTTGATGAACTCCAGCGTGAATTTGCAACGGAGTGCCATCGTCGCACCGATCTCGTCCGTTTCGGTAAATATACCTCCGGTAAGAACTGGGATTGGAAAGGTACCGCCTGTCATGGTCAGGATGTCAGCCCACATCTCAANNTNTTCCCNATNCCCGCNTCNGAGATGGTTACAAACCCAAATCTAAAACAGAATGACGGATATGCCTCCACAACTGCACACTAATCCCTCTGAATGATCACACCTCTAACTATAAAGTATAAGTATGGAAATGAAACGTATATTCACTATTCTTATAGGAAGCGTCACATGGCTTTCAGGTTACTGCCTGACAGCAATGATCGATGAGATCCGCGAGACTCCTGAAAAAGGAGGTGGAGTATATTATGCCTATCCAGTCACTGAAAGTCTNAANACNNCTCCNCCAGANGGCTANNCNCCNTTTTANATCAGNCANTACGCACGNCACGGNTCACGCTATCTTATCAGCGACCGTGACTACGAAAAAGTGATCGAAACGATGCACGCGGCCCGTGATGCCGGTGTCCTTACTCCTCTCGGCCTTGACGCCACAAGCAGACTTGATTCCATTTGGACGGAGGCACAAGGTCGCGGCGGTGACCTCTCGCCTCTTGGCCAACGTCAGCACAACTGCATCGGTGCAAGAATGTATGATGCCTTTCCNGANGTCTTTGCTCCCGGAGCTTTAATGCACGCAAGTTCAACCACTGTCCTCCGCTGCTCTCTGTCAATGAGTGCCTGTTGCGAGGGTCTTACAAAAAAAGCACCGTATCTTGAGATACCGCGTGAATCATCAAACAGATACATGCACTATCTCAACTATCATGATGAGCCTTCATGCGAGTTTACATCGCACCGCGGTCCATGGCGTAAATCCTACAGTGAATTTATCGTGAACCATACCGACGGTTCCCGCCTCGCCGCGAGCCTGTTCAATGACGCATCTTATGTGCAATCCAACGTTGATACCGACGAACTTCTCAAAGGTTTTTACTGGATTGCCGTCAATATGCAGAACATGGAGAGCAATGCTGATTTCTTCGATCTTCTCACNCCTGAAGAGATTTATAATCAATGGCAGTGCAGCAACCTCCATTGCTANATCTGCGACAGCAATTATGCCGGAAACAACGGTCTGATGTTGGGTAATGCGCGTCCGCTGGTCAGAAATATCCGTGATACCGCCCGCGANTATATCTCAACCAATGCTCACGGTGCCACACTCCGTTTTGGTCACGATGGCAATATCATCCCCCTNACTGGACTTCTGGGACTGCCCGGCTGTGACATCTCNGTCAGCGATTTCGATAGCGTGCCGGACGCCTTTAGGGTTCATGAAATTGCACCTATGGCAGCAAACGTTCAGATTATTTTCTTCCGCAATGCAGCCAATGACGTGATAGTCAAATTCATGCACAACGAACGTGAACAACCAGTACCGGTCGATACGGACATTTATCCCTTCTATCACTGGGCAGATATTGACAGATATCTCACAGGTCTGATCGAGGGTAATAAACAGACATGATATGATTCCCTCAATGGCCATGCACCAAGTCATTGACTCGATTATTGATCAAGAATATACATCTCAGTATGAAGAATTTCTAAGGTAATACAATTACAGGTTATGTGGTGCGAATAATCTTTTCTTCATGCNNAGAAGAGTACCCGNCTTCANACGGTTGTGANAACCGATTGGAAGTCGGGTATANTTTAGNGTNAGTGTCATTTATGANGNATAGTANCTGTNTNNTCTGCAAAANTTTAGTATCTTTGCAAATNATTTGACATACCAATAAGCCAAACATTTAACAGTACTATATAAAACTATGCTTACCGCAAAGGAAATACGCGAATCTTTCAAAGAGTTTTTCCGCTCAAAGGGACACCATATCGTTCCCTCTGCCCCGATGGTGATCAAGGATGACCCCACCCTGATGTTTACCAACGCGGGTATGAACCAGTTCAAGGACATCATCTTAGGCAACAAGGCTGCCAAGTATCANCGCGTGGCCGACTCGCAGAAGTGTCTGCGTGTGTCGGGAAAGCACAACGACCTTGAGGAAGTAGGTATGGACACCTATCACCACACCATGTTCGAGATGCTCGGCAACTGGTCATTCGGCGACTACTTCAAGCAGGAGGCCATCGACTGGGCATGGGAATATCTCGTGGACGTGCTTAAACTCGACCCCAACCGTCTTTACGCTACCGTGTTTGAAGGCGCGCCTGATGAAGGCCTCACACGCGACGACGAAGCGGCATCTTACTGGGAAAAGCATCTCCCCGCATCACATATAATCAACGGCAACAAGCACGATAACTTCTGGGAAATGGGCGATACTGGCCCTTGCGGTCCCTGCTCGGAAATCCACATCGATCTCCGCAGCGACGAAGAGCGTGAGAAGATCGACGGTGCGACCCTCGTCAATAAGGACAATCCCCTCGTGATTGAGATCTGGAATCTCGTGTTCATGCAGTTTAACCGTAAGGCCGACGGCTCACTCGAACCCCTGCCCGCAAAGGTGATCGACACCGGCATGGGCTTCGAACGTCTCTGCATGGCTCTCCAAGGAAAGAAATCAAACTATGATACCGATGTGTTCACTCCGCTGATCAGCCGCATAGCAGAGCTTTCAGGCAAGGAGTACGGAAAAGATCAGAAAGTCGATGTAGCCATGCGCGTGATCGCCGACCATGTCCGCACCATCTCTTTCTCCATAGCCGACAGCCAGCTTCCCGGTAATGCCAAGGCCGGTTATGTGATCCGTCGTATCCTCCGCCGTGCCGTGCGCTACGCCTATACGTTCCTTGATCAGAAACAGGCGTTCATGTATAAGCTCGTCAACACCCTCATTGACTCGATGGGCGAGGCTTATCCCGAAATCGCAGCTCAGCGCGAACTCATCATGAAGGTGATCAAGGAAGAGGAAGATTCATTCCTCCGCACACTTGACAAGGGTATCGCCATCCTCGACGAGGCCATCAAAAATGCCAAGAAGCAGGGTAAGAATGAAATTTCAGGCAAGGAGGCATTCGTGCTTTATGACACTTACGGTTTCCCCCTCGACCTTACCGAACTTATCCTTAAAGAAAACGGCATGACTCTCGACAAGAAGGAATTCGATGTCGAAATGGAGGCCCAGAAAACCCGCGCCCGCAATGCCGCAGCTGTCGAGGCTACCGACTGGGTAACCGTCAGCGAAGGTGAGACCGAATTCGTAGGCTACGACACTACCTCGTGTCCGACCCGTATCCTCCGTTACCGTCAGGTCAAGCAGAAAAACAAAGATTTCTATCAGATTGTCCTCTCCACCACTCCTTTCTATGCCGAAATGGGCGGTCAGGTCGGCGACAGCGGCTGGCTCATCAACGGTGATGACAAGATCGAGATCTATGACACCAAGCGCGAGAACGGTCAGGCCGTACATCTCAGCAAGAAACTCCCGGCCGACGTGAATGCTGAATTCATTGCCGAGATCAACGAGGCTAACCGCCGTGCTACAGAGTGTAACCACACAGCGACCCACCTTCTCCACGCAGCTCTCCGCGAAGTGCTCGGCACACACGTTGAGCAGAAAGGCTCATACGTTTCACCCACAATGCTCCGCTTCGACTTCTCACACTTCCAGAAGGTCACACCCGAAGAACTCCGCAAGGTTGAGCACATAGCCAACGCCAATGTCCGCAAGGCAATTCCGCTTGACGAACACCGTCATGTACCCATTGCTGATGCTATGGAAATGGGTGCAATGGCACTCTTCGGCGAGAAATACGGTGAGGAAGTGCGTGTGATCAAATACGGTGACTCTGTTGAACTCTGCGGTGGTACTCACGTGCCCAACACCGGTAACATCGGTACAATCCGCATCGTGTCCGAGTCAAGTATCGCTGCCGGTATCCGCCGTATCGAAGCCGTTACCGCAGGAGTAGCCGAGGATATGGTCGATCAGCTCACAGATGATATGCGCAGTGTAGCCGAACTCCTCCACAATGCTCCGGATGTGCTTCAGGCACTCCGCAAATCCATTGAGGAGAATGCCGAACTCCGCAAGCAGGCCGAGGAATTCTTCCAAGAGCGTGTCCGCAATCTTACCCGCGAGATCATTGAGAAAGCAGAAACTGTCGGTGACATCAAGCTCGCAACTCTCACCGGTGTGCGCGTTCCCGATGTTGTCAAGGGCATAGCGTTCGGCATCCGTCAGCAGTCACCTGAAAAGACAGCCTTCATCGCTGCGACAGTCGATATGGCAGGGAAGCCCCTCCTTACGGTCGCATTTACGGATGATCTTGTCAAGGAAGGATTCAACGCATCAACTCTCGTGCGCGAAGCAGCCAAGGCCATCAAGGGTGGCGGCGGCGGTCAGCCCGGTTTCGCACAGGCCGGCGGTAAGGACAAGGACGGAATAGCAACCGCATTCCAGACCCTCCGCGACGCATTCAAGAAATAATCATAGATCGAAGATTATAAACCGCTTATAAATCCCCTTAGAGCTGCATATCGATGCCAGCACTAAGGGGATTAGTTTAATAGATCCCTCTATAAAAATATTTCAGATGGATTTTCATTATCGCATCTTTAGGGAAGATCGGTGTTGTAATTTTGTGAAAAAAACCTTATGCGAACATTAGTACAATAATCGTAATTACTGATATCCATATCCGAATCNCCNAATAGTANTAGCCAAGTCTAATTTCTATCCTATCTTTATGGATGCAGGAATTAGGACGCAAAGCTATGTATTTCTATCCGAACGATATTTACCCGGAGTTACNCCATAGACAGCCTTAAAACATTTNCCGAAATAGTTTATATCAGCGAATCCGCAATCAACAGCTATGTTCTTTATCGGCAAATTGCTGTTTTGAAGCAAAACNGCAGCACGTTTCAATCGGGTAGTTTTAAGAAAATCAGCAGGTGTGACNCCCATCAGAGATTTCATNTTTCGAGTAAGGCTACTCCGACTTATTGACGCTGCAGCAGCCATGTCATCAACCGATATTGATGAATTGGAGAAATTATTTTCAATAAATTCCACCACAGATGATATGACGCTCCGGTCATCAGGCGAAAAACGCGTCTCGACACTCGAAACCACTGACTCAGAATCATCAGTCTCTTCCTCCCTATTAGATTTAGGAGATTCTAAGAGTTTGAGGTAGGCCTCAAGGGTCTCTCTTTGNTGACGCCTGATTTTTCTCATGTATCTTATGGTCGCCAATATTGTGGCTATAATTCCGAGAGCTACTATGACATATAGAACCTTTGCCAGCCCGGTTTCCCAGAATGTAGGCATCACCTTTACAATAAGCACTTTTTCATTGTCAAGCCATCGACCGAGGGTGTCAGTTGACCGGACGGCAATATGGTATTCTCCGGGGGCAAGATGTGTAAACGTCAGGGAACGTGTCGTACCTATATTCTTCCAGTCTTCATCATCAGCCATACGGTATGCGTAACGGATACTTTTGGGGTCAGAGAAACAAAGTGCAGCAAAAGTCACAGTCAATGCTCTCTCATCGCTTAAAAGCGTGATGTCCGTACGGTCGTGACCTATAGTCCTCATTTCTTCCCCTTCAACTGAAATCCCGGTGAACTCTATCGGGAAGCCAANACTTCTATCATAATTTTCATCCAACCGGTCAACTATAGCTCCGTTCTTCATACCCATGATCCACCTTCCGTCGGGAAGCATAAGTGGTTTTACCTCCTTAAAGTCAATGTTATCATGCCAATACCCTTGTCCGAAAACAGTCACTTCCTCTGTTTTCTCCGGATCCATCAGGCAGATTTCTTTATTTCCAACAATCATTATCCGACCGTCCGGTAATTTGGTCAGGGCTAATGTGACCTCCGGGATACGTCTGTAATGCTTCCGGCAACTTTCAAAATTCCAATTCTCCGACAAATCCGGACTCAATGGAGAGACAAGACGATTAATGCCATCACTCGCGGTGGCCACATACAACGAACCGTCATTACCCACCTCAACACCCATAGTTATGATATTTCCAAGTGAGCTGGGACGATCGGGGTCGCTCGTATGCACAGTGTAACGTATCCGACCTTCACCGANACTATCGGGNACATTAAAACAAAGAAGTCCACCGGTAGTAGCAGCCACAGCCAAAGTGTCGCCTATGATCGAGATATTTCTCACGCGGGACGCTTTATCCGGATAGCCACCAAGTTCAACGAGTGATTTAAATTCCGGTGCGGATGCCGCTGGATTTTCAACTACATAAATGCCCTTTTTCATTGATGAAATCCACAGACGGCCAAACCCATCAACTGCAATATCATAAAATTTCATCGAATACCCCGACTCGTTGAAATATTTATCGACCGAAAAACTATCGTTCGAATCGCTGCGCCGNGTCAGCCGGAAAAGACCATTATTCTTTGACGCAAGCCATATCATTGAATCAGAAACCTGAGTAATCCCATAGACTTGTGAACCGAATTCAACAGGTGTTAACGACAAGTGACCATCAGGCGTAAGATAACGCATAGAAGCCTCGATGCTATCCATGACGCACAGATAGTTCGCATCACTCCACGACAGCCATATCTTTCCGTCGTTGTCAATCATCAATGCCCGCAGTCGTGATGGCCGCGGACTTCTGACGGTTGAATATGATGTATTCCCCAGTGTCACTTTATGCAGTCCATAGCGGCTACGAAGCCATAGATTACCCTGATTATCATCACAACAATATCTCAAGGAAGCATCAGGTACATCAAATGTCGCCATCAATGACAGAGGATCATGCTCTGATGGTGCATTCAGTACACGTCCATCCCGCGTTATCACCCATACATTGCCGGAATCATCCTTACGTGAAAACGTAAGCTCCGCCTTCTTGAATGGATGGACATCACCCAACTGACGCTCCGAAGTCCGCTTGAACGATATCCTGCTTTCATCTACCATCTCTTCCATCGCCTCGACGGGATTATCCATATCTTTCATCTGTCCGATATCAAAATACAAGCATCGGCCGTCAGTAAGGACAATTACAATATCATCCTCATCACTGTAGGCTATCCGTTTAACTTTGACAGTAGTGTCCAGTCGCTTTTCAATATCAGCTTGTAGATCGTAAAACTGATATGTATCGACATCAAACAGTACTACACACTCATCAAGGAAACACCATATTTTTCCATTTGCATCTGCCTTTATATCATTAAAGCTTAGAGAATATTTGCGGAGGCCGCTCTCAGGTGAGGGAGTAATCGTACTGAATTCATAGCCATCCCAGCGGATAAGACCGTTCCATGTAGCCACCCATATCATCCCGTTTTTATCCTGAAGTATTTTGTTCACTACATGGTGAGGAAGTCCGTCTCTTTCGTCATAAGTCCTCGTCAGACAGTAAGGCTGGCCGGCGGTAATGTCCGAAAACGTACATATCAGCAGGAAAACTAAGATGAGGACAAGACGGTTCATGGTAAGATAAGGAGATGGTATTATATGGTAATTTTGAGTATTATGCCGACAAATATAAGGAATTTTGCGTCAAAAAGCAATTTTGAGCTAAAATTACCATACTTTTCCTCTATTTTGCTGTCCGGTCTGACTGTAAACCTATTCCTTTGCGGAGTGGACAATCCCACATCATGAAATATCATAGTTTGAAAACAGTAACTTTTAACCATGAAAGAAGGAATTAGAAACATGGGACCGACAATGAACTCTACATCCCGACAACTCCTTACTACCGGCGTTTCCGCTATTCTATTGACATTAGCCACTCCGGTTTTTGCTGAAAGTATGGGGACTGTAAGCTTAGGTCAATCAGCCGTTGCACAAGTAGCCAACAACACCTACTCTGTATCCGGTACAGTAATCGACGACGAGGGTGAACCCCTCATCGGAGCAACCATTATGGTAAAGGGATCTAAAACCGGGGCAATTACTGACGCCGACGGTAAGTTTAAGATCCAAGTACCAGCCGGAAGCTCAATTTCGATTTCCTATGTAGGCTACAAGTCTGAGACAATCAAACCGGCAAAAACAGGAGAAATAACCATTACTCTCAAAGCTGACAACCTCATGCTGGACGAAGTTGTTGCTATCGGCTATGGTACAATGAAGAAACGCGATCTTACCGGAGCGATCTCGTCAGTCAAGAGCGATGTCGTGAAACTCACTCCGTCATCCAACCCAATGGAAGCTCTTCAGGGACGAATCGCCGGTCTTGATATAACACGTTCGTCGGGTCAGGCCGGTGAAGGAGTATCGATGCAGTTACGCGGCAACCGTTCATTCAGCGCGAGCGGTGATCCTCTTTTCATCATAGACGGCATGCCGGGCGATTATGCGACACTCAATCCTAATGACATCGAAAGTATTGAAGTTCTCAAAGATGCCTCATCTACCGCAATTTATGGATCGAGCGGTTCAAACGGTGTGGTAATCATCACAACCAAGAAAGGTGAACAAGGTAAAGTATCCATTAATTTCGATGCCTACTACGGCTATAACGGATGGGCAAAACTCCCCAAAATGAACTCTGCGAGAGAATGGGTCTATACAAGACTTTTGGCTCAGCAGGAGGGTGGTACGATCATCGATGATATCGAGGGGCAGACAGCACAAGGAGCTCTGGAACGCGGTGCCACAATCGATTGGGCCGACGCAGTGCTACGCGACGGCAATACTCAGAATTACTCACTATCCGTAAGTGGCGGCACTGAAAATACACAGCTCTACTTCTCTCTCAACTACTCCGATGAAAAGGGTCAGTATGTCAATGATGACTACAAAGTCTATTCATCGACTCTGCGTGCAAGTCAGAAAATCACGAAATGGCTCACAGCCGGTATGCACATGCAGGCGTCACACGTAAACCGCGAAAAGGCCTATTCAAAACTCGACAATGTATTACGTGCCAATCCATTCGGTACACTCTACAACGAAGACGGTTCTCTAAAGACCTACCCTATTGACGGAGACGCAAATCAGCTCAACCTTCTGCTCAATAATGACAAAAGCGTATATCGTGATCATCCGACCAGTACCAAAGTCTATGTGCAACCATACATCCGTATCACACCCATCAAAGGGCTCTCGCTGGAATCACGCCTGAGTGCCAACTGGAATCACTCAAAAAACCAGAAATTCATAGGCTACGGATCATATCAGTTCTATAACGAGGCTGGAAAACTTGCTCTTGGCGATGAGAAAAATCCGATCTACGCAAAATACGTCAATGCTGAAATTAAAAACTCTGATTCCTATAACTATCAGTGGGAAAATATCCTAACTTACAATTTCAATATAAACAAGGAGCATGATTTCACCATCACAGGCGTAACGACATGGTCCGACAGCGACTCTGATTCATCAACAGCAAAAAATTCCGGATTCAGCTCAAATACATATTACTGGACAAACCTTGCTGTCAGTGGACAGACGAACTCAACCGTTGAATCAGGCTACTCAATGGGATCAAGCTTCGGTCTGGTAGGACGTATCAATTACTCCTATCTCGGACGCTATCTCTTTGCCGCTTCAGTCCGTCATGACGGTAATTCAAGACTGGCAAAGGGTCGCAAATGGGACACATTCCCTGCAGTTTCCGCCGGTTGGCGTATCTCAGACGAACCATTCATGGAGTTCGCAAATGACTGGCTCAACAATCTCAAGCTGCGTCTGGGCTATGGTGAGACCGGAGCGGCAGGTATCAAGGCCTATAGTTCTTACTCCATCCTCCAGCAGGGCAACATGGGTCTTGGTAAAGAAGATATAACTTCCTATTACTATCCGGAGAAACTCTCCAATCCCGCTCTGTCATGGGAACGATCAAAAAGTACCAATATCGGTCTTGATATCAGCCTTCTCAACAACAGGATTGATCTCTCGATGGAATATTACATAACCAATACCGACGACGTTATCTGGACGCAATCGCTCCCCGTCACCAACGGTGGTTTCAATGCGACGACTCCCTTCAAGATGGACGCCAATATTGCCAAAACGCGCAACAAGGGTTTTGAAATGACCCTTACGACCCACAATATCGTGACCCGCGACTTCAACTGGGACAGCACTATAACATTCTCTACCAACGATGAAAAAGTAACATCGCTCGGTGAAGGTGCGTCAGAGTATATCTCGAACGGAAACTATACCCTAAAAGTAGGCTACCCGGTAAAATCTTTCTATAATTATAAAATAGACGGTGTCTGGCAATATGGCGAAGAAGCTGATGCCGCTGTCTTTGGAAAACGTCCGGGTGATCTCAAGGTCTATGTACCCAACATGACCAAGGTCAGCGACGGAGTCTATGAGAAATCTTATCCCAAGGAACTCGACGAGGACGGCAAGCCCCTAACACGCCGGTTTGATGCAGAGAATCCATATACACCCGGCGACAATGACCGTATAATGCTCGGTCACAATACTCCCGACTGGTCGCTCGGATTCCAGAACCGATTCTCTTATAAAGCTTTTGACCTCAGTATCTACATGTATTGGAGACATGGCCAGATGATCGGATATGATCCCATCCTATGGTATAGCTCAGGCGGTGGTGCGTTCCCCAATCATTTCAATTACTGGACATCGACTAATCCGAGCAATGACTTCCCCGCTCTTGACAACACACGTGATTGGAAGCAGGATTCATGGTATTCCGCCAAGAAGTATCAGGACGGTTCTTTCTTCAAAATCAAGAATATCACGCTTGGTTTCACTCTTCCGAGGTCAGTTTGTGATCGCATAAGTATCCGTGGATTGCGCCTATACACCACCATCACCAATCCTTTGGTTCATGCAAGCAATCCGCTTCTCAAAAACTATGACCCCGAAATGAACGGAAGTCTCGACTTCCCCCTCACCAAGCAACTTGTTGTCGGTCTTAACCTATCGATTTAATCCTGACCTATAACTGTCATTAACTTGATTAAAATAAATCGCTATCAAATGAAAAAGACTACTATACAAAAATTTATGGCGTTGATGATCGGCTTTACCGCTCTTAATTCCTGCAATCTCGATGAAGACAATCCCGCTGCCGGTGATGCTACGCTTGATAATTTCGTCGCATGGTATGGCCTGCAATCCACATGCTATGGTCCGCTTAATGATCAGATATACACTGCATCAGACTGGCTCTTTGTTTCGGAAGGCGGTACGGATATGTGGGTACCGAAAAGCAATGGCAACAGCTACACCCAGCTTCTAAACTACGATGGTGCCATCGGCAGTTACAATGCCTTCCAGAAGCTATGGAAACAATGCTATACGAGTATAACGACCTGTAATACTGTAATCAACGAAGCGGACAATATCAAGGATGGAAACCCTGAGGAAATAGCAGTCCTCACGGCCGAAGCCAAGACACTCCGTGCACTCTATTATTCAATACTTGTGGCTCACTATGGTCCCGTGACGCTCAATCTTAACAGTAGTGCCAGNCTCACCGGTAATCTGGAGCTGAAACCTGTGCGATCGAGCGAAAAGNCAATCTATGATGCTATTATCAAAGATCTNACTGAAGCAGCCGAAGCNCTTCCGGTCGCTCCATACAACGGCAATCACGCCCGATTCACAAAAAAATCNGCAAAGGGNCTNCTCGCCCGTGTGTATGCCCAGCGTGCAGGACTCGGTGACAGCAAGTACGGAGACGGCTCTGAATACTGGAAAAAGGCAAAGGATGCTGCGGAGGATCTCATCACTAACGCGGAAACTTACGGTGCATATCTTTACGATGATATTGCGGATATGTGGTCAGATGCAAATAACCGCACCAACCGCGAAGCACTGATGATTGCGGCGGCTCCTGATCTCTCAACCACTATCTCAATGTCAATGAGCAAAGCAAATAAGCTTGCCGCATACACTGTCGGAGGTTCTTACAGCGATTTCTTTAATTCAAATCATAATCCNAGTGACAAGAATAGTTACTTCTACGGACGTCTGAATTCTCAAAACTGGCAACCGTCTGAATACCTCATGTACTGTTTTAATCCTGAATGGGATCGTCGATGGGAATATACATGGCAATACGCTTACTGCGAATGGACATTCGAGGAATGGGGTGTCAGCCGTGCTAAATCACAAAAGACTCTTAATGAAACTCTTTGCCTGAAATATGGTATCGATTCTCAGAACGTAGGCAAAGTCATCCAGCCCTATGCCGACTGTTATTATGCAGGTGCGGGTGTGGAATACAATCAATGGCCTGCACGTATATGGCCGAGAGGTGAATATTCCGACGATCCATCGACCACACTTAAAGTCGCTTCTTCAACCGCTGATTTCAACAAACCGGGCTATGCGAATACAACCAAAGTGTATGCCATCCCCTATCCCATTGATCCGGAGGATGATCGTTTCAACACTGTATTCGTCCATGAACCTCTTTCGGAATCAGACAAGGCCAAGTGTATCTATCCCGTAATAGTCCTGCGTGATCTCTATGCCGANACCTATGTCTATGGCTCGACAGCAAANGGCAGTGCCGCCGGTAATCCGCCGATCGGCAACGGCAANACAAGCTCTAACGCCGCTCCATCGCTCATAAAGTTCAACTGGAACTACGACGGATGTTTCACTACCATATCCAACGGTCAGGTAAAATGTGGCGATATGTACATCATGCGTATGGCAGAGGTATATCTCCTCGCTGCGGAAGCATGGCAGAAACTTGGCGATGGAGGAAAAGCCGCCGANTATATCAACGTTCTCCGTAAACGTGCCGTGCGTCCCGGTAGCACGGACTGGATGCTTAGCTCTGCTTCGGAAGATGACGTCCTTGACGAATATGCACGCGAACTGTGCGGAGAGTTCACCCGATGGGCTCTTCTGAAACGTCACAACAATATCGACGAACGCCTTAACCGTTACAACAAACGCGCAGCTCGTTTCTTCAAGGATTTCCACTATAATCGTCCGATATCACAAGAGTTTCTTGATGTCATCCTCAATGCCGAGGAATATGGTGATAACGGCTACGGATCCACCGGAAAGAGTGGTCTTGAAAATATCGACTGACAATCAGAGGCTGTTAGAAAAACGAAGGTTCTAACAGGTTGCGTCAATCAACCGGCAATTTCCCTTATTCACATCTTTCATAATCACTCTCTACAAAATAGGACAATGATTGAAATAGATTGTCGTTATTCTAACAGCCTCTATTACCTCATACATGAATAAGATTGAGTGGTAAAATTGGTTTTGGAGTCATGGTATTATATCATGACTCCAATTTCCTACATTTATTCTTTCTGATTTCCAAACACGAATTACATCTAAAACAAACTATGCGATTTACAATTCTTCTGCTTCTCATCATGAATATATGGTGTGGAACTTTGTATGCTCAAAAAAGAAGACCGTTCAACGGTATTCTACTTGAGCTTGACGGAAAACCGATAAATAGAGCCAGAGTATATGTCAGAACACCTAAAGATTACTCTCTCACCAATAAAAAAGGAGAGTTTGGTCTGACCGACATTGCACCGACAGACACATTGAAGATATTGATAAAGAAAAAAATTTTTAGTATTCCCGTTGAAGGCAGACGAAGCATGATCATTCGTCTTGCTGACGAAAAAAAATTTAATGTCGAGGAGGACGAGCGTCTGATAAGTCTTGGTTTTTCGTTCGTCCCACGTCGTGAGCGTACTGTACCGGGTAATTTTATCAGCGGTGATGATTTACGGCGAAGCGGAGCTAATACCCTTTTAGCTGCCCTNCAAGGACGTGTACCGGGTCTTAATATCGAAGGTTCACATGGTAATGAGGAGGTAAANATCCGTGGCACACGTACTATAATGGGTAATTCTACGCCGCTTTATTTCATTGACGACATAAAAGTTCCATCATTTGAGGGTCTAAATCTCAACGACATTGATTATGTGGAGATAATGAAAGAGGCTTCCGCCTATGGTTCAGAAGGTAGCAACGGCGCGATAATCGTCCACACATACCTTTCAAAATAATATACCGTCTATTTACGATTTAAATATCTGTAGGGCCGCATTNNAATGCGGCNCTACATGATTTATGGTGAATTTTGCGCATGGTATTTGCGGGGGAGAAGTTTGGCGTATGNTGGTCAATATTTTTCAATAGGAGTTTTCATTATCGCATCTTTAGGGAAGATCGGTGTTGTAATTTTGTGGAAAAAAACCTTATANGAGGGGTCAGAGGGGATTCAGATATGGCTGTATCAGAATAGATAAATTCCGGGTTGATTTTAACACAGCATCGAAATACATTCCATATACCCATATAAATACCGGTTATACAATGACAAAACCGTTGCTCCCGAACAACGGGAACAACGGCATGCAGGTTTGTAAGATGATTGAAAGTATCTGTGCGTAGTCTTTTTCCTTAATTAATGTCAGGTAAGGGGAGCAAACTACTAAGAAAGACTAAACTTTCAATGCTTACTGATGATGATTTTTTGATATGGTTACTGATTTACTTTTTTGATGATTTCTTCTTTGTCGATGACTTCTTATTGAAAGAATCCACGTCGTANCCGAGATCCTCCATTTCGAGTGAAGCCCAGATGAACGGACCTATGCCTTTACCGTCATTGTCACGGACAGGTTCGCTCAAATAGTAAGCGTATGAACCGTCGCGACGTTTGTTCTCCTTCACGTTTGGAGCAGCCTTCAGCACAGCGTCGCTTATGCCCGGACCGAGACCGGCAACGGCGCAGCAGTTTGTCAGCGAGAGTGTGCCGTCAGGCTCTTCACGGATAAAGTTGTCGATGATACCCTCGTAAGCCTTGATTCCGGCCTCCCGATACTTGGGATCACTCACCCAACCCTTGCGGGCAGCTTTAAGAAGGGAATATGCAAACATCGATGTGCAGGTGGATTCGAGATAGTTACCCT
Organism: Bacteroides sp.; assembly: GCA_014801945.1. Classification (GTDB taxonomy): domain Bacteria; phylum Bacteroidota; class Bacteroidia; order Bacteroidales; family Muribaculaceae; genus Duncaniella. Next base: position 121,054 of record JAAVDF010000023.1, on the reverse strand, counting down.
CACGCTCAGGAGAATCCATCACCTGATACCATACGCCTGTCTCGGCGTCCTGCCATTTGATGATGTTGTCGAAGCAGCGCGTCAGAAGGTCGATCACCTCACCGCGACGCTCGTAGTCCTCCGGAAGAGCGTCGAGGAGCTCGACAAGAGCCATCGTGTACCACCCCTGCGCACGACCCCAGCAGTGCTGCGAAAGTCCCGTCTCGTTATCGCTCCAGAACATCTCGCGGCTCTCGTCCCAAGCNTGGCGGTTAAGTCCGGTCTTAGGATCGTAGGTGCGGTCGTAGGTGCTTTTCACCTGATCNACAGCATCGTCATAGATAGGCTTGGCAAGTTCGGGAGAGTAGATCTGTGAAGCTGTCAGGACGCGGAAAGGAAGCCCCATGAAAATACCGTCGAGCCACACCTGATAGGCATAGACTGCCTTATGCCAATAGACACCCTCGTTGGTGCGCGGCTGCTCTTCGAGCTGACGCATAAGAGTGTTCATGGCTTTGATATACCTCTGTTCGGGAAAATTCTGATTCATGCGGTTGACGAAATGTCCCGTACGCACATTGTCGAGGTTATAGGCATCCAAGCGATAGTGTTTGATTGCTCCGTCGGGCGCAATCATGGTATCAGTGTAGAGGAGGCAATAGTCCCTTATGTCATCGCCACCATAGCGAAGATATGTGTCGAGCATCGACTCAAGCTCGATACCCATGACATAGCCCCAGTTGGGACGCCATGAATAATCAAGCATATAGCTCCTCGGCTCACGCTTCATCTCCGAGCGCGTCAGCCATTCGGAGTAATGCTTCGGGCGCGCGGAACTCTCTTTTTCAGGTGTCACCGCAGCGAGGGTCAGACATCCCGCGGCCAGTAACACTATTGAAAAAAGTCGTCTCAATCCTCTCATTTCTTTGAAGACTTCTTAGATTTCTTACCGTTCTTCTTGAAAGAATCAACATTGTAGCCGAGATCCTCCATTTCGAGCGAAGCCCAGATGAACGGACCGACACCCTTTGCGTCGTTGTCGCGGATAGGTTCGCTCAGATAGTATGCGTATGAACCGTCACGACGCTTGTTCTCCTTCACCTTGGGAGCAGCCTTGAGCACAGCGTCGCTGATGCCCGGACCGAGGCCTGCAACCACGCAGCAATCCGTGAGCGAGATCGTGCCGTCGGGATTCTCGCTGATGAAGTTTTCGATTATACCCTCGTAAGCCTTCTTACCGGCTTCACGATACTTGGGATCGGTCACCCAACCCTTGCGGGCAGCTTTAAGGAGCGAATAGGCAAACATTGACGAGCAGGTTGATTCAAGGTAATTGCCCTCACCTTCGGGAGTATCCATCACCTGATACCACACACCGGTCTCAGGATCCTGCCACTTGATGATATTGTCGAATGTACGTGTAAGTAGATCGATCACCTCACCGCGACGCTCATAATCCTCAGGTAACACGTCGAGGAGCTCAACGAGAGCCATCGTGTACCATCCCTGAGCGCGACCCCAGCAGTGCTGCGAGAGACCTGTCTCGTTATCGCTCCAGAACATCTCGCGGCTCTCATCCCATGCGTGGCGGTTGAGGCCGGTCTTGGCATCGTAAGTGCGGTCGTAGGTGCTCTTCACCTGATCGACGGCATCATCATAGATAGGCTTTGCAAGTTCGGGAGAGTAGATGGTAGAAGCTGTGAGCACTCGGTAAGGAAGTCCCATGAAGATACCGTCGAGCCACACCTGATAGGCATAGATGGCCTTGTGCCAATAGACACCTTCTTTCGTGCGGGGCTGATCGTTGAGCTGGCGCATGAGCGTATTCATTGCCTTGAGATTCTTATTCTCAGGGAAATGCTGATACATGCGGGTCACGAAATGACCTGTGCGGACATTGTCGAGGTTATAGTCGAGAAGCTTGTAGCCACGGATCTCACCGTCGGGCGAGATCATGGTGTCGGTATATTCAATACAATAATCCTTTATATCGTCACCGCCGTAGCGCAGATAAGTGTCAAGCATGGATTCAAGCTCGATACCCATCACATAGCTCCATTTCGGACGATTGGAAAAATCGAGCATATAGCTCTGGGGCACACGCTTCATTTCCGAACGGGTCAGCCATTCGGAATAATGCTTGGGAGTCTCCATGGCTTTCTTTTCAGGAGCTGTCGCAGCGAAAGCAGAGCCAAAGGCGGTCAGAAGCACACCTACAAGCAGTAACTTAAATTTTTTCATTGATGGTTTAAGGTATGGATGATTGATTAATTTTATCAGTTTTGAAGGATGACAAACGCGGAATGTGATATTGTATCCAAGTAGCTGCAAAATTACATAAAAAACTCATAACTGCCAAATTTACTTTAAAATGCATTATTTGGAATATTGATTTTTTAGGCTTATCTTTGCATTAGCTTGACATGATAAANCAATATTATCACTATAAATAATCCATGAAACTAAAACATCTTTTAGCAGTTGCCATGCTCGGCGGACTTCCTGCCATGATGTCGGCTCAACTGCTTCCCTATCAGAATCCTTCGCTCTCTGCGGAGGAACGTGCGGAGGATCTCTGTAACCGCCTTACTCTTGAGGAGAAGGCCAAGCTGATGATGAATACCTCACCGGCCATCGACCGACTGGGTATTCCGGCATTTGACTGGTGGAGCGAGGCTCTCCACGGAGTAGGCCGCAACGGGCTTGCCACGGTGTTCCCTTCTTGTATCGGAATGGCCGCATCGTTTGACGATGATCTCATTGAAGAAGTCTTCACGGCCGTCAGCGACGAAGCCCGCGCAAAGAACACCTCCGCCCGCAAGGATGGTAAGGTCGGTAAATACAAATGCCTCTCGTTCTGGACTCCGAACATCAACGTGTTCCGTGACCCGCGCTGGGGACGCGGTCAGGAGACCTACGGTGAAGATCCCTACATGAACGGACGCATGGGCCTGCGCGTGGTCAAGGGTCTTCAGGGCGACGGTTCTGACAAATATTACAAACTTCTCGCATGTGCCAAACATTACGCCGTCCATAGCGGTCCGGAAAAAACACGTCATCAGTTCGACATAACCGACCTCCCTGCCCGCGACCTTTGGGAAACCTATCTCCCGGCATTCAAGACCCTTGTGCAGGATGGCAATGTGCAGGAAGTGATGTGTGCCTATCAGCGTTTCGAAGGCTCACCCTGCTGCGGATCTGACAAACTTCTCAATTCAATCCTCCGCTACAAATGGGGCTTTGACGGTCTCGTTGTCAGCGACTGCGGTGCAATCGATGATTTCTACCGCNAGGGACGTCATGAAGTCTCCAAGGATGCCGAGGCTGCTTCCGCACTCGGCGTGCTGTCAGGAACTGACGTTGAATGCGGACGTGTATATCGCAATCTCCCTGCCGCTGTCAAGCGTGGCGACATCAAGGAATCGGATATCGACGTGAGNGTGAAGCGTCTCCTCAAGGGTCGTTTCGAACTCGGTGATTTCGATCCTGACTCGTTAGTTTCATGGACATCCATCCCTATGAGTGTCGTAAGCTCACAGGCTCACCGTGATCTCGCCCGCAAGATGGGCCGCGAACAGATGGTGCTCCTGAAAAATAACGGCATCCTTCCCCTCTCACCTTCGGCCGACAACATTATGGTCATGGGTCCCAACGCCGCTGACTCGATCATGATGTGGGGTATCTATTACGGCCAGCCCGGCCACACCGTGACCGCGCTCGAAGGTCTCAATGCCCGTGCAGGCCGCGATCTCCCCTACGCCAGAGGCTGTGCCGTCACCCGTATGACCGACCGTGAAAGCGTGTTCCACAATCTCCGTGACTCAAAGGGCCGTCAGGGTATGGAAGCGAAATACTGGAACAATACGACAATGGAAGGCAAACCGGTCGTAGAAACCAACTACACCGCCCCCATTAAGCTTGACAACGGCGGCAACACCGTTTTCGCTCCCGGTGTGAATCTTACCAACTTCACCACAAGCATCAAGGGCACTTATATCGCTGACCGTGACGAGACACTCGACATGATCTATAACAATGACGACGGTCTGCGCATAATCATCAACGGTGACACTGTTCACGAACGTTGGAAAACCGATCCCCTTAACTACCGTTCGCGTGAATTTAAGGTAAAGAAAGGCCAGAAATATGATCTGCAGGTGGATTATCTGCAACTTGAAGATGGCGCGACACTCAATTTCGACATCCTTCGCACGCGCGACGTCACTCCTGCCGATGCTGTTGCAGCTGCAAAGGACGCGGAAGTGGTCATATTTGTAGGCGGTATCTCACCGGAATATGAGAAAGAGGAAGCCAAGGTGCGCGAACCGGGATTTGACGACGGTGACCGCACATCCATAGAGCTTCCCGCTCCTCAGCGCGAGATCCTCCGTGCGCTCCACGATGCAGGAAAGAAAATAGTGTTCGTCAACTGCAGCGGCAGTGCCGTAGCAATCACTCCGGAAAATGAATTCTGCGACGCTATCCTTCAGGCTTGGTATCCCGGCGAACAGGGCGGTCACGCGATAGCTGACGTGATCTTCGGCGATTATAATCCTTCGGGCAAGCTCCCCGTCACCTTCTATAAGGACGACTCACAGCTCCCCGCCTTCGACGACTATCTGATGAAGGGCCGTACATATCGCTACATGAAGCAGGAGCCCCTCTACCCCTTCGGCTATGGTCTAAGCTATACGACATTTGACATTTCAGATCCTAAATATGCCGATGACAAGGTGACCGTAAAGGTCAAAAACACCGGCAAACGTGAGGGCACGGAGATCGTTCAGGTCTATATGCGCCGTCCCGCCGACACAGCAGGCCCCAACAAGACTCTGCGCGGATACGCACGTGTGAACCTTGCCCCCGGCGAAGCCAAGGAAGTGACCATCGACTTCCCGCGTCAGTCATTCGAGAACTGGGACGAAGCTGCTCAGGAGATGCTTGTTGTTCCGGGTGAATACGAACTCATGATCGGATCATCAAGCGCAGCTGATGACCTCCAGACCATAAAAGTCACGATTTAAGAGTCAGGGTTTAAAAGTTTAAGGGGTTTAGAGTTTAGACGCTACCAACTGAAGGTATTATCTAAACTCTAAACCCCTTAAACTTTTAAACCNTAAACTTTTAAACTAATCTACTCCATATACAACTCCACCGGACAATGATCCGAGCCGGTAATGTCGGCACGGATATTGGCATCGACAAGACGCGGAGCAAGACGTTCGCTTATGAGGAAATAATCGATACGCCACCCGACGTTCTTTTCTCTCGCCCTTGCGCGATAACTCCACCACGTATAAGCCTCCTCCAGATCCGGATGAACCACACGGAAAGAATCGAGAAAGCCCTGATCAAGCAGCTTGGAGAACTCTCCGCGCTCCTCGTCCGTGAAGCCGGCATTACGACGATTGGTTTTAGGGTTCTTCAGGTCGATTTCCTTGTGAGCCACATTCATGTCCCCGCAGATTATCACGGGTTTCACGGCGTCCAGACCGGCAATGTAGCGGCGGAAAGCCTCCTCCCACACCATGCGGTAAGGCAGACGTGCCAGCTCGCCCTGCGAATTGGGCGTATAGACATTGACAAGATAGTAGTCATCCATCTCGACGGTTATCACGCGTCCCTCGTGGTCATGCTCATCAATCCCGATACCGTAGGTGACATTTTTCGGTTCCTGNCGTGTATAGACAGCCGTCCCCGAATACCCTTTCCGGTCAGCGAGATTCCAGTATGATCGGTAACCGTCAAATTCGAGTTCGAGTGCTCCGGGACTCAATTTGGTTTCCTGAATGCAGAAAAAATCAGCGTCCATTGACGCGAATATCTCATCAAAGCCCTTTCCGCATACTGCGCGCAGGCCGTTGACGTTCCATGATACAAATTTCACGATAGCGAATTGATAGTGTTAAACAATTGTATGTCTGCATATTCCACATCAGCAGCAGAATATTCCGGATACAAAGTTAAGGAATTGTATGTTTTTTTCTGAATCAATGTGTAACTATTTTGCCACCTTTGCGTCTAATAAGAAAAACATTCCCCCCGAAGAGCGGATTCATCAACGTCAGCCGTCTCCTCATCCTCAAAAAATCACGATTCACATTTAAAACAGATATGATAATCAGTCTAAAGGACATCAATAAATCCTATCCCGGCGCAGTGCCCCTGCATGTGCTCAAAGATGTCAACCTCTCGATAGACAAGGGAGAGCTTGTATCGATCATGGGAGCATCCGGTTCGGGAAAATCGACACTCCTCAACATCCTCGGCATTCTCGACAATTACGATTCCGGCGAATATTATCTTGACGGTGTGCTCATCAAGGATCTGAGTGAGAATAAGGCTGCAGATCTCCGCAACTATATGATAGGCTTTGTGTTTCAGTCGTTCAACCTCATCAGCTATAAGAATGCGCTTGAAAATGTTGCCCTCCCGCTCTTCTACCGTGGCGTGTCCCGCCGACAGCGCAACAAACTGGCCATGGAACAGCTCGAACGCATGGGCATGGCCGACAGAGCCACACACTTGCCGAGCGAACTTTCAGGCGGACAGAAACAACGCGTGGCGATAGCCCGTGCGCTTATCACGAAGCCCTCGATCATCCTTGCCGACGAACCTACGGGTGCGCTTGACTCAAAGACCTCAAAAGAGGTGATGCAGGTGTTCCGCGACCTCAACGCCGAGGGAATGACCATCGTTATCGTGACTCATGATCCGGGTGTCGGCGAACAGACCAACCGTATAATCCGCATCGTCGATGGCAGGATTGTCTGACGTCACATCGAATTTTTCAAGGCAACTCCACCGGGAGAAAATTAAAACCAATCAAACTCCCCCAACTCTCATCAACCCTACAGAGCATCCTACCAATGTTTGATCTTGCAAGTGAAATAATGGCCACCCTGCGCAACAACAAACTGCGCACAGCACTAACCGGATTCGCGGTGTCATGGGGAATATTCCTGCTGATCGTGCTCCTCAGTGTGTCACGCGGACTCGTCAACGGGATGGAATCCATGTTCGGCCAGCGCGACACGGAAACGGTGTCGATCCGTGGCGGATATGCACAGAAAGCCTACAAGGGTCTTAAAGAAAACCGCCGCGTCTATCTTCTTGACGGCGACCTTGACGTGCTTGCCTCGCAGAATGCAAACGTGCTTTCAGAAGTCACGGCACAGATTTCGAACGATACGGCCAAGGTGACAAGCGGAAAAGACTATCTGACGGACGGTTANCGCGGTGTCTATCCTTCCGAGGCAAGGTCACAGGGTGTAAAAATAATCGAAGGCCGCTTCATAAACCAGAACGACATCAATCAGAAACGACGTGTGGCCGTCATGCATGAAGAGTCAGCCAAAACACTTTTCGGCGACAAAGACCCGATAGGCCAGCTCGTAAAAATCAGCGATCTGTCATTCACTGTTGTCGGGACTTACGAACAGGAATGGAGACGCGACGTATTCATACCCTACTCTACCGCGCGCTCCATGAGCGGAGGCTCGGACAGGGTCAATAATATTACCGTCAAGCTGAAGGATGTCAGCACTCTCGAAGAAAGTAACAGTGCCGAAAAAGACTTCCGGTCCACGCTTGGCCGTCAGCACACTTTCGCCGAGGATGATAGAGGAGCACTGTGGATATGGAACCGATTCTCCGACTATCTGACCACATCGACCGCTATGGGAGCCATCGGCATGGCCGTATGGATCATCGGCCTGCTCACAATGCTTTCAGGCATAGTCGGCGTTAGCAACATTATGTTTGTCTCCGTGCGCGAACGCACGCATGAGATCGGAATCCGCCGCGCCATCGGAGCTAAACCNAGGAGCATTCTGCGCCAGATCATACTTGAGAGCGTCGCTATAACGACTATNTTCGGCTATGTGGGGATCGTGCTCGGTATGCTCGTCTCTGAGGGCATCGGTCTGCTGGTGGGCGAAGGCAATTCTCCCATCAAAGATCCGACAGTCGATATATCTATCGCAATCCAAGTGACCGTGGTGCTCATCATTGCCGGTGCGCTTGCAGGACTCTTCCCGGCCATGAAATCTCTAAANATCAAACCTGTCGAAGCCCTGCGCGATGAATAACCGTCTTCCCACTCACGCTCTCAACTGAACCAAGACTCCACGAATGAAAAATCCAATCTTCGATATAGAAAACTGGCGCGAGATAGGCACAACACTCGCACAGAACAAGACCCGAACATTCATGACAGCTTTCGGAATCTTCTGGGGCACGGCGATCCTTGCTATGCTCCTCGGAGGATCGAAAGGTCTCAAAAGCTTCATGAGCCGAAATTTCGAAGGGTTCGCCACAAATGTAGCTATAGTATTTCCGGGGCGTACCACAAAACCATACGCAGGTTTCAACAAGGGTATGCCGCTCGAACTGAACCTNCAGGATGTGATAAATATACGCCGCGCACTCCCGCAGATCGAATCATCATCAGCAGTAAACAATCTATGGGCCAACGCGCTTTACGGCCAGAACAGCACAAATGCATTGCTGACAGGTGTGGAGAGCGATTATGACAAAATTTTCGTACCTGTAATATACGAGGGACGCTTCATCAACGAAGCTGACAATACGCGTGCCCGCAAAGTCTGCGTTGTCGGCAAGAAAGCCGCCGACGAACTTTTCGGTAAAGAATCAGGGATCGGAAAGGAAATCTCGCTCAACGGCATCTACTATAAGGTGGTCGGTATTGCCGGACAGACATCGGAAATAAGCATCGGCGGCGAACTTGACGAGTCAATCATCATTCCTTACAATTCCATGCGTGCAAATTATAATCTTGGCACTAAGGTCGGGATGTTCATGATGACTTTCAAAAGCGAATATGCGCCGGGCGACTACGAGAGTACGGTCCGACGGCTGATAGCCCGCAATCACCCCATCGCTCCGGACGATGAGGGAGCAATGTTCTACTTCAACGTTTCTGAAAAATTCGAGATGGTGGATAACCTTTTTCTCGGTATCACCCTCCTTGCCCTGATAGTCGGCGCAGGTACTCTGATGTCAGGNATAATCGGTGTGGGCAACATCATGTGGATCATCGTCAGGGAACGCACTCACGAAATAGGCATCCGCCGTGCCATAGGNGCAAAGCCGCGCGACATCATCATTCAGATCCTTTCGGAAAGTATGGTTCTTACCACCATCGCCGGTGTCGCGGGAATATCCTTTGCGATCATCCTGCTTGCCGGAGCTGAATATGTGTTTTCGGATGATCGCGGTGTGATAGCGTTTCAGCTCTCCTTCAGTCAGGCTGTCTCCATACTCGTGACCTTCCTCGTGCTCGGAACTGCCGCCGGTCTTATCCCGGCCATCAAGGCCATGAGGATCAAACCGATCGAAGCATTGAGNCAGAAATAATTTTTAATGTATAATTCATAATATATCATTGAATTTAAGATTTTTCCGATAATAATCACTTTAGATAATAACCCATTCTAATTATAGACAAGACAATGAAGAAGTTTCTGCGGATTTTTATGTGGTGCGTGATCGCCGCAATATTCATCGGTACGTTTGTGTATCTTTTCATAAAGTCACAACCCAAGAACGAGACATACGAACTCGTAAGCCCGACCAACGGCACTATCGAACGTAACACAGTGCTTACCGGTAAGATCGAACCGCGCGACGAAATCGAAATCAAGCCACAGGTATCCGGTATAATCTCTGAAATCAATGTCGAGGAAGGCGATATGGTGCAGGTCGGCGATATCGTTGCAAAAATTAAGATCGTGCCCGACGAAGGCCAGTTGTCATCAGCCCTCTCACGCGTCAACTCCGCCAACATCAATCTGGATGATGCACGTGTGAAACACGAACGCAATCAGCTACTCTATGATAAGAAAGTGATCAGCCGCGAGGAATTCGAGACAACAGCAACAGCTCTCGCACANGCCAAGGCCGAACTTGCCGCTGCCGAGGATGCCTACTCTATTGTCAAGGAAGGTGTCTCGAAAACCAATGCCAAGGAGAGTAACACTCTCGTCCGCGCAACCATCACAGGTCTCGTTCTCGATGTCCCTGTAAAGGTCGGAAGCTCAGTTATCCAAGCCAATACGATGAACAATGGCACGACCATCGCCACCGTGGCCGACATGAATAATCTGATTTTCGAAGGAAAGGTTGATGAGACCGAAGTCGGACTNCTTTCCGTAGGCCAGCCAATGGATATNTCCATCGGTGCGCTTCCCGACCTCAAACTTGACGCAGTGATCGAGCTGATAGCCCCGAAAGGTGTAGAAACCAACGGCGCGAACACATTTGAAATAAAAGCAGCTATCAAAGTCCCTGAGGGACAGAGCCTGCGTGCAGGCTACAGCGCGAATGCCACTGTCAGCCTCAGCAAGGCGGAGGATGTACTGACAATCCCGGAAAGCGTGATCGAATGGGTCGGCGACAGTACCTTNGTCTATGTCATGACCGACAGTCTGCCCGAACAGAAATTCGAGCGCACGCCCATCTCTACCGGGACATCGGACGGCATAAACATTCAGGTCAACAACGGCATCAGCAAGGAGTCAAAACTCCGCGGTGCCGCCATCAAGAATAAGTAATATCCTGAACCGGGCTACTTTTTTCATCTTCTGAATCACTCTCAACATCCACAACGAAACAGACATGAAACGAATCATATTTTCTCTCCTTCTCGCCGCCGGAGTCTCACAGGCAAGCATGGCAGACGCTTGGAGTCTGGACAGCTGCATTAACTATGCACTCAACCACAATCTCAACATCAAGTCCGCCGAAGCCAACCTCATGCAGAGCGAACTGTCGGTGACGGAGGCAAAAGACGCTTTTCTGCCCAACCTCTCCGCCGGTGCGGGACAGAACTGGGACTTTGGCCGAGGTCTGACATCATCCAACACATACGCAAACCGCAACACATCGATGTTCTCGTGGAATGCACAGATGTCGTTGCCGATATTTCAGGGTCTGAAAAANATCCGTCAGCTTAAATATGCCAAATCNAATCTCAGCATGGTCGAGAAGCAGACTGAAGCTGCGCGCGATGAAGTCAGACTGAGNGTGATCACGTCTTACCTGCAGGTGCTATTCAACAAGGAGATGCTTGAGGTGAGCCGCGAGCAGTTGCGTCTGTCACAAGTCCAGCTCGAACGTCAGCGCGTATTGCTCGAAGGTGGTAAAGTCCCCGAAGTGGATGTGATTCAGGCAGAAGCCCAAGTGGCGCAGAACGAGGTTCAGGTGGTCAATTCCGAAAATGACCATCAGACGGCCCTGATCGAACTGGCCAAAGCCCTTGAACTCGACGATATCAATAATTTCGATGTAAAACCGTTGGAAGATGACGGCACGNTCTGGCTCAATGCCGAAACGGTCTATCAGAATGCCCTCGCAAATTATCCGGCTATCGAGGCGGCAAGACAGAGTCTGAAGGTAGCCGACGACGGCATCAATCTTGCCAAGTCAGGCTATCTCCCCACCCTTAGCTTCAGCGGAGGACTCGGCAGTAGCTACTACACAGTTTCCGGCGACCGGAACAAATCTTTTGGNTCACAGATGAGGGACAATTTCTCCAAAAGCCTCGGATTTTCACTCCGTGTCCCCATCTTCGATGCATTCTCNACCCGCAATCAGATCCGTCAGGCAAAGGTCAGGAAACTGACAGCGCAGATACAGCTCGCTCAACAGGAAAGCGACCTCCACAAGACCATACGTCTGGCCTTTCAGCAGGCGGTCGGTGCTGAAAAGAAGTATGAGGCCGGCAAAGTGGCCGTAAAGGCATCAAAAGCCGCCCTTGACGCCATGACCGAAAAATACAATTACGGCAAGGCAAACGCTACCGAGTGGGAACAGACCAGATCGAACTATATCACCACACTCGCCCAGCAGGTTCAGGCAAAATATGAATTGATCCTGCGCAACCGTGTGCTCCAGTTCTACAACAGGAGCTGGATACTGAAAAGATAGAATCGGATAGCCGGAAGAATTTTGCTGTTAAGATTTTTTAACCCGTGATTGGAGCAGTTGTCAATATAAGTTGTTAAATTTGCGTGCCCTATAACATAGTTGCACGGCATTGGTCATGATAAAAAGTACAATAGATAAAATTCTTACCGAAGAACTCACTGAAATCTGGAAGCTTCTCACAAACGAAGAGAAGCGTCAGTTAATCGATAATTTTACAGTCCATAATTATAAAAAAAATAAAATAATTTATGCCGAAGGAGATGAGCCGGAATATCTCTGGGCTCTCATCGACGGCAAAGTNAAGAAGTACAAGGACGGTGTCGGCGGTCGCGTTCAGATCCTCCGCCTTGTCAATCCCGGACAGTATTTCGGTTACCGCGCTTATTTTGCCGGNGAGCATTACGTGTCAAGCGCGGCGACACTTGAGGAATCCGTACTGGGAACTCTCCCGATGAGTCTTGTCGANGAAATGATAAGCAAGAACAACCGTCTGGCCATGTTCTTCATNCATGAACTCTCGCATAACCTCGGAAATTCCGACACGAAGATCGTCAACCTCACGCAGAAACATATACGTGCCCGTCTTGCAGAGGCTCTTTTAGTACTCCGCGACAATTACGGCTACGAGGAGGACGACAATATGACACTTAAAATCTACATGGCACGTGAGGATCTTGCCAACTTGTCAAACATGACCACCTCAAATGCCATCCGTACACTCTCGAACTTCGGAAGCGAGAAGCTTCTGGTGGTCGATGGCCGAAAAATCAAGATCCTCAACGAACCATTACTCAGAAAGATCTCTAAATTCGGCTGATTTAGATATCCCCAACTACAGAAATCCCGACTGACCAGCCGGGATTTTCCCGTTCAAAAAAGCACGGGTAATCATTAAATGCAAATGTATCATATATCATAAATGTCACAAAAAGTAAAATTCGGATCAAAAATCGGACTCATCGCGGCCACCGTCGGATCAGCGGTCGGACTTGGNAACGTGTGGCGTTTCCCTGCCGAAACCCAAGCCAACGGCGGAGCAGCGTTTCTTCTCATATATATAGCCTGTGTGTTTCTGCTCGGCATACCCGTAATGACAGCGGAATTCGCTCTCGGACGAGGTGGAAATTCCGATGCTATAGGTGCATTCCGCAATGTCACCCCCGACAAAAAAGGCTGGTGGATGGTCGGCGCGCTCGCAATCCTCGCATCATATCTCATACTTTCGTTCTATATGGTGGTGTCAGGATGGACTCTTGAATATCTCATACAGTCACTATCCGGTAACCTTTACACTACGGATGACGGTATTACCGTCGATACCCTTGCCGGTGAGGAGCAACTCTTCAACGAGAGAATGAGTTCCTACATAACCGGTACGTTCCGTCCGCTCATAATGACATTCATCATGATAGCCGCCAATCTGTTCGTACTTCTCAAAGGCGTGCAGAAAGGCATCGAGAAGATGTCAAACATCATGATGCCCCTCCTCTTCGTCCTGCTGCTCATCTTCTGCGGAGTATCGCTGACCTTACCGAAAGCCGCAGAAGGCATCGAATTCTTCCTGCGTCCTGATTTTTCCGTCATCACACCCAAGACAGTTGTCAATGCTCTCGGACAGGCATTCTTCTCACTGAGTCTCGCAATGGGTATATTGGTCACGTATTCCAGTTACTACCCCGCTGAAACCAAGCTGACACGGACTGCCGTGACCGTCTCACTGCTCGATCTCTGTACTGCCATACTGATGGGACTGATAATTTTCCCGGCTGTAATGACATTCGGACTTGCGGATCAGAATCTTGCCGGATCGGCACTTGTATTCATCACTCTGCCTGAAATCTTCGCGCAGATGGGAGGCACGCTTTTCTGGTCGTCGCTCTTCTTCCTTCTCCTGACGGTGGCAGCTTTCACCTCCACGATCTCACTTGCGGAAGTCTCGGTAGCATTCATGGAGTGTCACTTCAGGATGTCAAGAAAACGCGCAGTGATCACTGTTGTCGCCCCTCTGTTCATTCTCAGTTCCATCTGTTCGCTTTCAGTGGGTGCGTGGAGCGATTTCAAGATTTTAGGTCTTACCATCTTTGATTTCCTCGACACGATGGCAACCAACATAATGCTTCCTGTAGGCGGCATACTGCTCTGTATCTACATGGGTTGGGTCGCTCCAAAAAAATTCTTCAGGAATGAGCTTACGAATAACGGCTCACTGAAATCCTACACTTTCAGCATGATAGCATTCATCGTCAAATGGATAGCTCCCGTCCTGATAGCCCTTGTCCTGATCAGTCAGTTTATCTGACAGGCAGATTTAGCTAAGCTTTTATTTCAAGACATAAATTAATCCTTCGCATGTAACGCAGTGATTACATGCGAAGGATTAATTTATATGATACCGGCGGATTTTCACCCGCAGTTCTCTTATGACTCAATCGTCTTGCCGTCGGGATATGATATTTTTCCGGTGGCTATATCGTAGGTTATGACAGTATCGTGCATGGTGAGTGTATAGAATGCGCTATCACGATTCATGGCATAGACCTCTGCCTGCTGTTCTATACCCTGAAGATAATTATAGAGCGCGGGGGGTAGCTGATTATAGACGAGAACTTCCGGCAGACGCACACCGTTACCGTCAATGAAGGTCCACGAGTATTCCGTGTCAAATGACAGTGACGCACCGTTGGTGATCTTTACCTTATATCCATCGGTATTCTGTGTGAAAGACTTCACACCACTGCCGGGATAATACTGCTCTATGAATGATGTGATCGGNGAAGGGACTTCGTCCCATACGCTGTTGGAACATGCGCCTACAAGCAGGACACACATTAAAAGTAGAAGATGTACGAGATGAGAATGACGCTTCATAATGAACAGAGATGATAATTGGATTGAAAGAATCAGGTATGATTTATTTTCGTTTGTAATTGTAAACATATTTTTGGTAAAAAAGGTTGAGCGACCTCCATCATTATTTATACTGAATTTTTTCAACCGATTTTATAATTCCTTAATGGGACGGAAGTAAATTTCACCCTCCTTAATATCAACTAAATCTCCCTAAGCTTTACTAAAAAACTAAACCGTAAGGGTGTGCAGCGGGTTAATAAGGCGATACTTGAATAAACACACACATAACAAACCGACCGCGGAGGTGTGTCTCCGGGTCACAAAAAACTTTTATAATATTATGGAAAGAATTATCAAACTTGCCGATTTGAAATCGGCCGTTCAGGAAGCGTATGATAATCACAAGAACGATGCCGGAGGTGCACCGAGCCAGAAAGTGGCCGACATGAACCAAGGCATGTTCGGAATATCGGTCCGACTGATTGACGGTACCAAGTTTGACGTCGGTCATTCGCAGGCTCAGTTCGCAATGGGAGCCATCTCGCGTCTGCCGATCGCCATTCAGCTTCTTACTCAGATGAAACCTATGGAGCTTGTCCAGAAAATGGGTCTTGGCAAGGGTTGCGGCTGCGGCTGCAAGAGCAAGGCTCAGGACAGTGCAGAACCCAAGCAGCACATCAAGGGAATGCACGGCAAGGGTGTCCGCGCCGCCAGTATGGTAGAGCCATCAGGTGATTTTGACGGAAAGATGGATATTCTGTCCAACCTCATGATACAGCTTATGGGTTCGTCGCCCGTACTCGACGACAAACTTTACGAGGCCACCATGAAAAAGGCAGAGGAGAACAACATCTACAATGCTTATGCCGAAGCCGGCTTCGAGCTTTATGATGACGCTGTAAGTTCAGTCAAGCTCTACAACCGCCTGCGCTCGATGCTCGTCACGACCGAACAGCTTGCTGAAATGGGTGCGACCATCGCTGCCGACGGTGTCAATCCGGCATCAAATGCCGTGGCTTTCGACGGTGCTCTCTCCGCTACCATCTGTTCAATGATGGCAGCCAAAGGCCCGAAACACATGGGTAAGCCTTGGTTGATCATGACCGGTGTGCCCGCACTCTCAGGCTTCGGCGGTGGTTTCATCACCGTAATCCCCGGTGTAGGTTCTATCTCGGCATTCTCTCCTGAACTCAACGAGGCCGGTGTGCCTATGAAGGCCGCACGCGCGATCAAGGATATCGTCAACAAACTCCAGCTCAATGCCTTCGCAAGCGCAAGAGTGAAAGTCGAGGCATAAGCCCTGATNCCTCTCCCCTCGCGGATAATTAAGAATTTATTCTCAAAAAGCAGTCATTGTTATTCAAAAAAACTACAATAATACTACTGATACGTTGAATTACACACACGGAAACGTTCCCATCCCGCAGCCCGCGCGCGGGTGAGCGAAGGAACGGCATTCCAACACTCCTTTAAGTCCGGCCGCCGAAATCTATCACGCATACATGATGCGCCGTAGGATTCGGAGGCCGGGCTTTTTTTATCAGAGGATGAGGGCCGGGACATTTTTTTATTCCACGTGAGGGAGTGATTGAGAGGAAAAGCGTAAATTTGCCACATGAAACTATCCGACAGAATATCCGACTTTCTGACCAAAGCAGGCTCATCGGCAAAAAGCATCGTGAAAGTAGCCCTGCAATCCCGACCTGTAAGGCAAAATATCGCTGAATGTGCCCGTCAGGGGAAACCGCTGATCATAATGGGCAACGGTCCGTCGCTATCAGATGTCATAGCCACGCACACTGACGATCTGGCGGGAAGTGTCACTATGGCTCTCAACTTCGCCGCAAATGCTCCGGAGTTCACGAGTCTGAAGCCCGACTATTATCTGATGGCCGATCCTCACTTTTTCGAGGGACGTGACGCAGATCCTAANGTGGCGAGACTGTTCGCGCGCCTCAACTCGGATGTTGACTGGCCGATGACATTGCTCGTGCCGCGCGGGCAGTCAGTCTCAACGCTTGGAATCAGCAATGAAAATATCCGCGTGGAAAATTTCAATTTCGTAGGTGCTGAAGGCTTCCCCGCCCTCGAACGCGNCCTCTACGACAGCGGACTTGCCATGCCNCGTCCGCGCAATGTGCTCGTACCCGCCATCATGACCGGTATCCGTGCCGGTTTCAAGGAAATCTATCTTGCCGGAGCTGACCACGGCTGGCTCTCTACGCTGAGCGTCAGCGAGGAGAATGAGGTTGTGAGCATACAGCCGCATTTCTACAAGGACAATGCCGAGGAGAAGCAGAGAGTAGCGTCGGTCTATCGCAATGTGAANCTCCACGAGATCCTTCTGAGCTTCCATCTCGCGTTCCGTTCCTATCATCGGTTGGAATCATACGCACGCCGACGCGGGTGCTCCATCTACAATTCCACACCCGGATCATTCATNGATGCCTTCGAGCGGCGTCCCCTGCCATTTGACAAAAGTCCGGTGACTGAATGACGCATCCGGCTCGGATCGCNACGCTANTCACTTAAAACACTAATACTATGCATCTTACGACATAAGGAGCACGATCTGTTGAAAATTTCCAATCGAAAGGATACGGATTACAAATTTTTTTCCTACCTTTGCACCGTCTAAAACAAACTCCGACGATAAAACGTCACTTCAAAGGAAGGATGCCGGAGTGGTCGATCGGGGCGGTCTCGAAAACCGTTGTTCCCTTACGGGAACCCAGGGTTCGAATCCCTGTCCTTCCGCTAATCAGCTGCAAGCCAATTGGTTTGCAGCTGATTTTTTTTACAATTTAGCCTGTAGGGACGCGGCGTGCCGCGTATGCCTGATAGAATACATGCATCAGCTCATAACAATCAGTTNGATTAAAATGTAAGCTAAAACTATTTCATTCGGCATACGCGGCACGCCGCGTCCCTACANGCTNAATGTCAAGCAGTGAGGNACAGCGGGATTTTATGCTGTAAAACATACATTTTAAGCATAGAAACATACAATAAGTACAGATAAGTGTAAGATTTACACTTTTTATTCAAAAAAAGATTTGTTTTTGTGAAAAAATATATATCTTTGCATTCGGTTACGAGTCTTAAAGTCAAAATAGTAAAGTTTGAATANTCTGTCAATTCATTCCCAACACATCAAAAAGGCAAAACATGGAAAATAAAGCATGTCAACCGGACATGATGTTAGTGTAGCTTCAACAATAACTTTATTATACGGACAAGTTAACGAATAGGAAACACGAACGAGACTGACAACGTTGCAGATGCTATCAGACATTTACTCCCGACTTACATAAAACCTTAAACATACTAAATCCAAAACGACAATGAAACTGAAACATCTGTTCAGCCTTGTGATGCTCGTGTCAATGTCACTCCCNATCATGGCACTGACCAATAACAGCGACCACCGTTACAAAGTGGCTGCATGTGACTGGATGATGCTGAAGCGTCAGAAGCTCGGAGAGTTNAAACTCACTAAAGATATCAATGGCGACGGTGTCGAAATGGACATCGGCGGTCTCGGCGCACGCGACACGTTCGACAATAAACTTCACCAGCCCCATTTCCAAAAGCTTTTCCGCTCCACAGCCGACAGCCTCGGAGTAGCCGTNCCGTCNATAGCCATGTCGGGCTTCTTCGGTCAGTCATTCATCGGCAAGCCTACTTATGCAGGACTTATCGATGACTGCCTCGCGACCATGGAGGTCATGGGATCGAAAGTNGCCTTCCTCCCCTTGGGCGGTATTCAGGAAGACTGGACNGTCAAAGGTCCGGCACGCGACGAACTCGTCCGCCGTCTGCGCNAGTCGGGCGANAAGGCTGCTGCCCGCGGCATGGTGATCGGTNTCCGTGTCCCCCTCCCCGCCAAGGATGCCAAGAAATTCCTCAAGGAAGTCAACTCTCCCGGCGTGAAGATCTACTATAATCTTCAGGACGCTCTCGATGCCGGACGCGATCCGGTGAAGGANCTGAAAACNCTCGGCAAGGACAATATCTGCCAGATCCANCTNAGCAACACCGACGGCTATAACCTCAAGGATGATCCNGCCGTCGATCTTCCCGCCATCAAGGCTGCNCTCGACAAGATGGGCTGGAGCGGATGGCTCGTCGTCGAGCGGTCNAGNGACAAGGATCACGTCCGCGACGTGAAGCGNAATTTCGGAAANAATGTCGCCTATATAAAAGAGGTGTTCCAGACAAAATAAATCATCAGCTCTCCAATCANCCAAAATAAACCGTTAGCTCTCCAATCATTATTACGTNATCTGACAGAGANCGGTCTCTGCAACTTTCAACTATTGAATTCAACTAATTAAACCAATTTTATAACTCAAACTATTGATCAAGAACCATGAACTACAGAATCAAATGGCTCAGTAGTGTATGCTACGCCTCTGNGATGATGGGTCTCGTCATGTCATCCTGTGCCGAAGGCTGCGATGACGATGAGCGTTTCAATGCAGGTGTAAGCAACACTCAGTTGGAGTCACCGGTGCTTGACCCCAACACTTTCAAGACTCAGATCAACGCTGACGGATCGGAGAGTGTAGAGGTCAGCTGGCCCGTAGTGTTCGGTGCAGGCGGTTATCTCGCCAACGTACAGGATGTCACTAATCCTGCAAATCCTACCTATCTGATCCACGACAGTGTGATTGACGGCTGCCACTTCTCGTTCCCGCGTTATGTTGACACCAAGTATGAAATCACAGTCAGCACTCTTGGCAACGAGCAGCTCAACAATACCGGTTCACAGACTCCGGCAATTGCTGAGTACAGCACCTTCCTCCCCGCAACCGTGATCCCAAGAGGTCAGGAAATCTCTCAGTTCATCGCCGCCAACCTCCAAGCTTCTGAAGAAGAAGTCGCTTTCGAACTTGAAGCAGGTCAATCCTACACACTCACGGGCGAAGTCAACTTCGATCTCACTCCCATCACCCTCCGTGGTGACAAGTACAACCGTCCCTTCGTAGCCATCTCAGGTGAAGGCTGCCTCGTTACACAGGCCGGTCTCAAGATCAAGAACATCAATTTCGATTGTTCAGCCGCCGAACAACAGAGTTTTATCAAACTGAGCAGTGAGCCCAGCGAAAGCATCTCTACCGAGGCCCTTGGTTTCAAAGCACTCGGAGCAAATCAGAATTGCTTTGTCATCATGGGTCAGATTGCTGTTGAGTCATGCAATTTCCGCAATCTGCCTGCAAGTATTCTTTGGGGTAACAAGAAACCCTATGCCCTTAATGACTTCCGCATTACAGATTGTATTGTTCAGATGAATAATGCCTCATCTGCAACATTCATCAATCTTTGGGATTCAAGCATTTCAACAGGTACTCTTAAAACAATGGTACTGAAGAACAGCACTTTCTACAACCTTGTTGAAAATAATTCAGCTTACTTCTTCCGTTACGCCAATCCTTCAAGCGCGGATCCGCAAAAGATATTCGGAACAGGCGCCACATCAACCCACACGATGGATCACTGTACTTTTGACCGTACATTCTCAGGTAAGGATTTTGCTAACAACATGCCTACTGTCAACCGCTTTGAGGTAGTATGGAAAGACAATATCTTCTATGACGTATTCCGTATCTATCAGTACATCCGCAGCACAAGTGTNCCCACAACTACTGAAAACAACGTCGTATGGGGTAACTTCTCAGGCATACCCAATAGCAATGACCTCAAATATGCCGAGAATATCGATCCCAACTTCGTTGGTCCGACTCTTCAGGAATTCAATCTTGACGANGCCAAGGGCGGTGTCAACTTCCGTCCGCAGGAATCGACCTGTGTANCCAACAAGATCGGTGACCCCCGTTGGTTTGAATAAAACTCCTTAAATTATCACATTCATGAAACATTATATTGCAAAAATCAGCCTCGCCCTCATGGCCTTGCTGCTGACCGTCCCCGCTTTCGCTCAGGACGTTCTCTATCAGGGCACTGTTGTCGATTCGGAGGATGAACCTCTNATCGGTGCGACCGTACAAGTTGTCCCTGACAGCAAGGTTGCCACCATAACTGACTTTGANGGTAATTTCTCCATCAGAGTCCCCAAAGGAAAGTATGTCGAAATCCACTATATCGGATACCTTCCNGTGACCGTTAAGGATTTCAGCCAGACTAAGATAGTCCTTAGAGAGGATGCNGAAAGCCTTGATGAAGTCGTAGTGGTAGGTTACGGCACTCAGAAGAAAGCCCACCTTACCGGTGCTATCTCAACCGTCCCCATGGATGATATCCGCGACCTTGCCGACGGCAATCTCGCATCATCGCTCAGCGGTCTCGTCAANGGTCTTAGCGTCAGCGGTGGCGATGCACAGCCCGGTAACCCCGCCCAGATGTATGTCCGCGGTGTGCGTGATCTCGGTCAGGTAGGCTCTACCGTCCAGCAGCCTCTTTTCGTGATCGACGGCGTTGTCTATAATAATGATGTTAAGGTCGGTAATGTCACCACCAACCCCGGTGCTGATGCCTTCAATAANCTCGATCCCAACGATGTGGAAAGNATCTCAGTGCTCAAGGACGCATCNGCAGCNGTCTATGGTTCACGTGCGGCAAACGGTGTAATCCTTGTGACCACCAAGAAAGGTAAACTCGGCGAGCCGGTCATCAGTTATAGCGGTACTTTCGGTTTCACAGACGCTATCTCCAATCCTAAGATGCTCAGCGCATACGACTATGGCCGTCTCTATAACGCCATGGCCGCAGCTGACCCCACCAACACCACCCTCAACCGTCGCACTGACCTCTTCCAGTATGACGAACTTCAGGCCATGCGTCATCTCAANTATGATCTCCTTGACGACTACTGGAAAACAGGCTTCACGATGAAACACAATGTAGGTGTCAGCGGTGCCACTGAGAAGGCCAACTACTATGCAAGNATCGGNTACTACGATCAGGACGGNAACCTCGGTAACCTCGACTACAACCGCTGGAACTACCGTGCAGGAGTGGATCTCACACTCAAAAAGTGGGTTAAGGCCAATGTACAGATTTCCGGTGACTACGGCGATAAGAACCGTCCCCTCGTAAAAGTCGGCGGATCAAGCGATGAAAAGGCTTACAATCTCCTTCTCACCCATCCCCGCTATATCCCCGAATACGTTGATGGTCATCCGATGGCCACCTACGGTCCTTCAAACACAAGNGTCAATGCTGATCAGGATTATTCTTTNTCNGTTCTCCAGAACTCAGGNGACTACAGCAAGTCAAAGAGCTCAAATCTCCAGATCAACACCGGTCTTGAACTCGATTTCGGCTTCATCAAACAGCTTCAGGGTCTCAAAGCCCGTTTCAACTACTCAAAGAGTATCAACACTTCAAAGACCAACCAGTACGGTTCGGCCTACGACATCTACTACATGAGTGAACGTGCCGGTTCAGGCTCTCACCTCTACACTCCCATNGCAGGTGAGGAGGAAGCTTACGACCGTCTCTTGGTTGCAAGCAACTTCCTGCTCGGCAACAAGGGTGTTCCCGTGGCCAANGGTCCTGAAGGTGGCTTCCTTAGCCGTACAATGGACCGTTCCGACAGCTATCAGATGAACTTTACGGTTAACTATAACCGTGATTTCGGACCTCATTCAGTAGGTGCACTCTTCTCAATCGAAAAGAGCGCGTTNGAGAATGAATATCTCGAAGGTCAGGTGACATATCCTTACGAATTTACTACCGGTCAGTCAAACTCTGTCGGCAAGGACTCACAGGCCACTACCGTATTCACCCGTTCTGAGGCAGGTAGCCTTTCTTACATTTTCCGTGCCAACTACGCATACGCCAACAAGTATCTTTTCGAAGCTCTTCTGCGTATCGACTCATCCACCAAGTTCGCACCCGAAAACTACTGGGGAACTTTNCCCTCAGTATCTCTCGGTTGGGTGATATCTGAAGAGGATTGGTTCAAGANCAATGTAACTTGGATCGANTTCCTCAAGATCCGTGCATCTTACGGTCTCACCGGTCGTGACAACACCACCGCATGGCAGTGGCTTCAGACCTACGGTACTGACAAGGACAAAGGTCCNGTATTCGGTATAGGTAATGAAAATCAGGCAGGCAGCCACATCGCAATGAACGATAAATCATCNGTCAACCGCAACGCTCACTGGGACAAGAGTCATAAGTTCAATGCCGGTATCGACATGAACGTGCTCCACAGCCATCTCAACATCGCTCTTGATGGATACTATACTTGGGATAGAGAAATGCTCATGCCTTTCTCCGCTTCTGTTCCCGGAACTGTTGGTATCCAGTCTGCTCCTATGAANTATGGTAAGATGAACCAGTACGGTGTCGAGCTTTCGCTCAACTGGCGCAGCAACATCGGNAAGGATTTCCGTTATAAGATCGGCCTAAATACAGGTCTGTCAGACAACAAGGTTCTCCTTATGGACTGGGANACAAACTATATCTATCGTCAGATCACTCGCGGTCATCGTTCAGATGTCGGAACTTGGGGTATGCAGTGCCTCGGTATGTTCCGCAGCTTCCAAGAGATTGAGGAATACTTCTCCAAGTACAACATCACCCAGTACATGGGCATGACCAAGGATCAGGTACGTCCCGGTATGCTCATCTACAAGGATGTCCGCGGTCCTCAGCTCACCGACGGCTCTTACGCTGCTCCNGACGGCGTGGTCGATAAGGATAATGACCAAGTTCGTCTCTCNAACCGTTCGAACCCCTACGGCATGACCTTCAACATCAACGCCGAGTATAAGAATCTCTCGCTGACCGCACAGGTGAGCGCACAGTGGGGTGGCTACACTACAGTTCCCGGTGCAGCCCTCAAACCCGGTAATTCNATCGAATANACCAACATGCCTTCGTTCTGGAATCCTGACAACATGTATGTCTATGAGGATATCTACGACGCACAGAACCGTCTGCTCCTCGAAGCAAACCGCGATGCCTTCTACCCTAACCTCGCTTATTCAAGCGTCAACAGCTTGGCCTCGACTTTCTGGCGTATCAGTGCAGCGTCGCTCCGACTCACCCGTCTGACCCTCGCTTACTCGATCCCCTCGAAATTCACTAAGGCAGTCGGCATCAACTCCGCCCGCTTCAACATCACAGGTCAGAACCTNCTGAACTTCCTTAACGCCTATCCCGACAACTTCATGAGCCCCATGGCGGGTAACTACGGCAACTATCCCAACCTCCGTAGATTCACAGTCGGTGTAAACCTTTCATTCTAATAAACATTCAAGATGAAATTCAAATCATTTTCAATAATTGCAGCGGCCTGTCTGGTTCTCTCGTCTTGCTCGGATGAGTTCCTGAAAGATATGCAGAACTATGACTCGACCACTCCTGAAGCCTACAATTATTATTCAGGTGCACTCGGCCGTCTCGCCGATGTATATTCCCTTGCCCTACCCTACGGNAACAGTTCATCTGTNCCCGTATGGCANGTGCCGAGCAACGGACGTGCCGACGATGAGTCAAAATCAACCGAGGAATACAGCGGTTTTGGCTGCTACGTCGATGACGAAATAGAGCTTTCGGCCTCGTCACAGACCAACGCTGTCCCTGACTATTACATGGGTCAGGCCCGCAAAGTGCGCAACTCTACTTGGGGCCGCATCCGTAACGTCAACGACGTGATAGACGGCATCAAGAACAGTACCCTTACCGAAGAGCAGAAAAACGAGCTTCTCGGTCAGGCATACTTNNTNCGCGCATGGTGCTACTATATGATGTTTAACTGGTACGGCGGNCTTCCCATTATCACTGAAGTCCTCAACCCTGTTCCCGGCGACACGACTCCGCGTTCAAGCACAAAAGAAACATTCCAATTCATCTGCGAGGATCTTGATCGTGCAGCCGAACTGTTAGAGCCTTTCACCGGTAAAGGGGGATGGTCATCTACTGACTACGGACGTGCAACCACTGCAGCCGCACTCGCACTCAAGGGTCGAATGATGGTGCTCTATGCAAGCCCTCTCTTCAACCGTGCGAATGACAAACAGCGTTGGTTAGATGCCTACAACTTCTTTACAGAAGCAATACCTAAGATCAATGCTTGCGGAAATTATCTTGCTTACGAAGGAAATCCCGGTGTNAACGCCTCGAACTGGGCTAAGATGTTCGTTGAGGANACTCAGAACCCCGAAGCAATCTATGTAGCTCTNTACAATGAGATTGCAACTGGCGGTACTCCTGACTACGCAAAGAATAATGATTGGGAAAACGGTATCCGTCCNTCCAACACACTCGGAAGCGGCGGTAAAGTGCCCTCAGCTGATATGGTNGATCTCTTCCCGATGAAAGACGGCAAGCGTCCGGCTTCNTACAACAGCTACACTGTGCTCCAGCCTTCTGAGATCGTCTATAATCCCGATCTGCCATTCCTTNACCGTGATCCTCGCTTCTACCGCACGTTCGCATTCCCCGGTGTATGCTGGGCTTTCAACGGTGATCCCCACACTGAGACTAATCATATNCCCTACACCACNGGTGCAAACTATGCGCTCTGGAACTATGTATGGTATGCAGATGCTGCAGACCGCGACAATATTGAAAGCGGAAACACTTACGGTCCTGACGGACTTGACGGCAACGTGAAGGGTATGTATGTNCGTAAGCGTACCGATGACCTCCATGTNAACACNGCTTTCCGTTATGCCTACACTCAGGGCACAGGCTTCAAGTATTCAGCNGCTCCTTACATGGAGATCCGCTACGCTGAAGTGCTTCTCAACTATGCTGAGGCCGCATGTCAGTCNGGCAATACAGGTGTAGCTGTCGATCAGCTGAAGAAGATCCGTGGACGTGTCGGCTACACCGAGGAAAATAACTTCGGTCTTGATGCCAGTCTGAGCGGAAACGAAGCTGCATGTATGGCCGCTATCCTCTACGAGCGTCAGATAGANTTCGCTTACGAAGGCAAGCGTTTCAACGACCTTCGTCGTTGGCTTCTCTTCGACGGCGGTACTGAGTTTGACAAGATTCCTAACGCTCCCGCTTCTTGGAAACTTACCGGATGGGGTGGCAACACCTGTGCNTATCTCGGCTTNACCAAGCTCAACGGAGCNCGCCGTGAGAANATGGAATTCCGTGTTCAGGATAAGTACAACAACGGCCTCGGCGGTGACAANTGGGGCAGCGACGGNTCNAANCCCGATCCCCTCGCAGACGTTGCCCGTCCTGCAGCTGTCGATTATCGCTANGACCTTGATCCGCAGCTCCAGACTCTCGCCGAGTGGTACACCACTTATCTTGAGCGTGCAGTCAAGAAGGGTGACAACTACAACTCTCAGCACGCACAGCGTTTCATGAACTACCGTCCGCAGTATTACTTCCCCGGTCTTTCATACAGCGTAATGCTCAACAATCAGGGCGAGCAGCAGACCATCGGTTGGATAAATGCTACTAACGACGGTGCAATGGGTACATTCGACCCCCTCGCTGAATAATACAGTAACCCGTCATAATTATCGTGGGGAATAAAGGGATGAACTAACCGATATTCCCCACGATTTTTTAACACTATTTTAAGATATAACTCCTTAAACCACAGAGTGACTTTCCGGTCTAATGTGAGTGGACAAAATGTCTCCTAATCAATAACCCAATCTATTACAATCCAAACCAACAATGAACCGTCAAATTACAACATGGGCAGTGGCAGCCATGATGACTGTCCCCGCGACAATGATGGCCCAGTATCCGCAGCTCACCCCTGAATGTAAGGAAGACTATCGCGTCATGATAACTGCGGCCCGCGAACATGCTGACTCCGCATGGGCCGTTGCCAAACCGATTGTCGAGAAAGAAGCACGTGAAGGCCGTCCGTATGTGCCTTGGGCTTCGCGTCCCGATGATCTCGTCAAAGCACCCATCCCCGCATTCCCCGGTGCNGAAGGAGGCGGCATGTACTCTCCCGGCGGACGTGGAGGNAAGGTGATCACCGTCACCAACCTCAATGACAGCGGTCCCGGCTCGTTCCGCGAAGCCTGCGAACAAGGNGGAGCGCGCATCATCGTGTTCAACGTCTCCGGTATCATCAACCTCAAGACACCTCTTTATGTCCGCGCCCCCTANGTGACCATCGCNGGTCAGACAGCACCCGGCGACGGCGTCTGCATAGCCGGTGAATCGTTCCAAGTGGATACGCACGACGTGGTGATCCGCCACATGCGNTTCCGTCGTGGCGACACCCGCGCCCACAACCGCGAGGACTCTTTCGGCGGTAATCCNGTCGGCAACATCATGATCGACCACTGCTCGGCCGAGTGGGGTCTCGANGAAAATATCTCNTTCTACCGTCACATGTATGATCCGAGCGAGGGTCAGTATGAGACCACCGAACTGAAACTNCCGACAGTCAATGTCACCATTCAGAACTCNATTTCGGCAAAGGCTCTCGACACCTACAACCACGCTTTCGGTTCGACCCTCGGCGGCGAGAACAATATGTTCACCCGNAACCTCTGGGCCAGCAACTCAGGCCGTAATCCNTCGATCGGTTGGAACGGCGTGTTCAACTTCGTCAACAATGTCGTGTTCAACTGGGTACACCGTTCATCGGACGGTGGCGANTACACCGCCAAGTTCAACATGATCAACAACTATTACAAGCCCGGTCCNGCCACTCCTAAGGAAGGCAACCTCAGCCACCGTATCCTCAAACCTGAAGCCGGCCGAAGCAAACTCGACCACAAGGTCTATGGCCGCGTCTATGCCGAGGGCAACGTGATGGAAGGTTTCCCCGAAATCTCGGCTGACAACTGGGCCGGCGGTATCCAGATCGAATCTGATCCCGACACCGGCGAGTTCACCGACTANATGCGCTCGAAGACTCCGTTTGAAATGCCTTACGTCCGCATCACTTCGGCTGACGATGCCTACGACTTNATCCTGAAAAATGTCGGCGCGACAATCCCCACCCGCGACATCATCGACGAGCGCATCATCGAGGAAGTACGCACCGGTGTCCCCTACTACGATGAGAAACTTGCTCCCAAGTACAACGGCGACACTTCAGGTCTGGCTGAGAAATCGCGCGCGGAGGACGGATCATTCAAATATCGCCGTCTCCCGAAGGATTCCTACAAGGTAGGTATCATCACCGATCCCATGCAGATGGGCGGCTATCCCGAATACAAGGGTACACCCTACATCGATACTGACAAAGACGGTATGCCCGACGAGTGGGAAATCGCCAACGGTCTTGATCCCAAAGATCCCTCCGATGCCAACGGTGACTGCACCGGCGACGGATATACCAACATCGAGAAGTATATCAACGGTATCAGCACCAAGCTCCGCATCGACTGGACAGATCTCCGCAACAACTACGACACTCTTGCTGCAAAAGGCAAGCTGATGTAAGAAAAAACGTCAAGCANTACCACAAAATAATTCCATTACCGTTCACTGAATCATGAAATTCAACAGAACTTGTATATTTGCCCTGCTGCTCTCCGCGCTCTCTCTGAGCGCGGGAGCTGTAGAGCTCAACTCCGAGGGACGCGATCCGGCCTACGTCCAGTCTATCGTCGGACGTTCGCAGAAAATNGTCGATAAACTCGGCATCAACGATGAAAATAAGGCTAAAGATGTGACCAANATCATCGCCAACCGCTATTTNAAGCTCAACGACATCTACACTGTCCGCGATGCAAAAGTGAAAGCCGCAAAGGACAGTCTGACCGGCGAGGCCAAGAATCAGGCCATACAGGCCGCGCAGAACGAGAANGATGCCGCCCTTTACCGCTGNCACTTCGAGTTTCCCGCCGATCTCTCGCTCTATCTCACNCCCGAACAGATAGTAGATGTGAAGGACGGCATGACCTACGGTGTNGTGAAAGTCACCTACGATTCNCACCTCGACATGATCCCCACACTCACCGACGAGGAGAAGGCGCAGATCATGGCATGGCTCATCGAAGCGCGCGAACTCGCTATGGATGCCGAGACTTCCAACAAGAAGCATGAGGTGTTCGGNAAGTACAAGGGTCGCATCAACAATTATCTCGCCAAGCGCGGCTATGACCTCACGAAGGAACGCGAGGCTTGGTACGAGCGCATCAAGGCACGCGGAGGTAAGATCTGATCCGCCCCGGCATCCTGACAGAAACCAACCAAACATTATCAAAGTATTATGTATAAGAAGTTCTTATCCGCAGGTCTGGTCTCGCTGATGGCATTCGCTGTCCATGCAGAGTTNCCGCTGTCGGTTAAAGACGGCAAGATAAGCTATGTGACCGACGCGCGTGGCAACCGTACTCTGGACTACTCCACTTGCGGTTACCGCAATTCGGAGGTAGCCATCCCGAATGTCGGCAATGCGATTTTCGTTCCGTGGCAGGCAGGCGACAACTCCGCCCGTATTCAGCGTGCCATCGACCATATAGCCTCACTGCCGCTGGACAAGGATGGATTCCGCGGTGCGGTGTTGCTCGACAAGGGTGAATTTGAAATAGCTACCGCCCTGCGTATTTCNGCTTCCGGAGTGGTGCTCCGCGGAAGCTCCGAAACNGCTACNGTGATCAAAAAGACCGGTCCTGACCGCGGTGCGCTCATCTATGTCGAAGGTATCTTCAACCCGGTTGTGAGCGATACCATTTCCATTACCGATACCTANGTTCCGGTCAATTCATCGAAAATAGGTGTCAACTCCACAGCNTCGGTCCATAAAGGTGACCGGGTTTTCATTCTCCGTCCTTCCACGGCTGAATGGATCAAGGAAATGGGATGTGACATCTTCGGCGGNGGAATCAGTGCGATCTCATGGAAACCGACTGACATTGACATGCGCTGGGACCGCACGGTCACTGANGCAGCGGGCGGTNAGCTCACGCTCGACGCTCCGGTCACCATGGCACTCGACAGCGAATGGGCCGACACCAAGATCCTCCCCTACTCTTGGACAGGCCGCATATCGGATGTCGGCATTGAGAACATGACTCTCATTTCGGACTACAATAAGCTCTATCCCAAGGACGAGGATCACTGCTGGGACGGTATCTCGATAGCGAATGCCGAGAACTGCTGGGTAAGGAAGGTTGATTTCCGTCACTTTGCAGGTAGCGCAGTCATCCTTCAGGCCACNGCCTCGAAGATCACTGTCGAGGACTGCAAGGCTACAGATCCCGTTTCGGAGATCGGTGGTATGCGCCGTGCAGTGTTCCAGACTCTNGGTCAGCAGAANCTCTTCCAGCGTTGCTACTCNAAGAACGGTATCAACGACTTTTCAGCCGGCTTCATAGCTCCCGGTCCTAATGCATTCGTGCAGTGTGACGCCGACGAATCGCTCGGCTTCAGCGGATCGGTNGATGCGTGGTCGCCCGGCCTACTCTTTGATGTCGTTAATATCGACGGCAACAACCTTACGTTCAAGAATCTCGGTCAGGACAANAACGGCGCGGGCTGGAACACAGGTAATTCAATGTTCTGGCAGTGTACTGCGGCTGAGATCGAGTGCTACACCCCTGCTCCTGATGCTGTCAATGCNGCTTACGGTTGCTGGGCGCAGTTCTCAGGCGACGGTGAATGGGCNCAATCCAACAATCATGTGCAGCCGCGCAGCCTTTTCTACGCACAGCTTGCCGAACGTCTCGGTAAGGATGTGCCCGAAAGCCAGTCGCGCATTCTTCCACGTGCCACGAACGCNACGAGNAGCCCGACTGTCGAGGCAGCTATGGAGCTTGCAAAAGAGGCATATATCCCGCGTCTCACACTTGAAAAATGGATTGAGGAAGCCCCCTTCACCGCNTCTGTCGATCCTACCGGGNTCAAAAGCGTCGATGACCTCAAGATCAAGGCNGACAAAACTCCTGCCAAAGNAGTCCCGACCTACGAAATCGCTGACGGACGTCTCGTGATCGACGGTGCNGTGATGACAGGCGGACGTCAGGAAGTGCCTTGGTGGAACGGCAAGATCCGCTACAACTATCTCCCGAAAGCCAAACCTCACGTGACACGCTTCGTCCCCGGACGCGAGGGTCTCGGAGTCACTGACCGCATCGACTCCACCATCACATACATGGTTGAAAAGGATATTACGGTGCTTGACCATAATTATGGTCTTTGGTATGAACGCCGCCGTGACGACCACGAACGCATCCGCCGCCGCGACGGTGATGTCTGGGCTCCGTTCTATGAGCAACCTTTCGCCCGTAGCGGTGAAGGTACGGCTTGGGATGGTCTCAGCAAGTATGATCTCACCCGCCCCAACGCATGGTACTGGAGTCGTCTCGGNGAGTTTGCCGACAAGGGTGCGGAGGCCGGTCGTGTGCTCTTCAACGAACACTATTTCCAGCACAACATCCTCGAAGCCGGTGCGCACTGGGTTGATTCGCCTTGGCGTTCGACCAACAACATCAACTCTACCGACTTCCCTGAACCCGTNCCGTTCGCAGGTGACAAACGCATCTTCGTAGCCGATATGTTCTATGANGTGAATCATCCCGTCCGCCGTGANCTCCACAAGAATTTCATCCGCATGAATCTTGACAANTTCGCGGATGATCCCAACGTNATCCATCTGATCAGTGCNGANTTCACNGGNCCNCAGCACTTCGTNGAATTCTGGCTGGACGAGATCGACGCATGGGAGAAGGAAACAGGCAAGGATGCCAAAATCGCNCTCAGCACCACAAAGGATGTTCAGGATGCCATTCTTGCCAATCCTAAGTATGCCGATGTTGTCGATATNATCGATATCCGTTACTGGCACTACAANACNGACGGNACTTACGNGCCNGAAGGNGGAAAGAACCTTGCNCCNCGNCAACANGCCCGCAAGATGAAAGTCGGCAAGGTGACATTCAACGAAGCCTACAAGGCCGTGAGCGAATANCGTTCAAAGTATCCCGACAAAGCCGTCACTTACTATGCNCAGAACTACCCCGACATGGCATGGGCTGTGTTCATGGGAGGAGGCTCTCTCGCTGGAATCCCCGTCAAGGACACATCGTTCCTGACTTCAGCNGCCGGAATGAATATTATCAATTCCGGAAGCGANGAGTTCAAGATCCTCGGAAGCAAAGACGGTGCGATCATCTANTCGCAGGGNGCGAACGANATNCCGCTCANCCTCACCCCCGGTAAGTACAGNATCACGGCTTACAATCCCAAATCAGGNGANGCTACGGTGATCAGCAANTCAACAAAGATCTCCGGTGACTACAACCTGCAATCNGCNGANAAGACNACNGTCTATTACTTCAAGAAANTGTANNNTNNTAATANANCNTATTCTAAATAAAATTCGCCCNGCTTTATTGTCTNNTTNGACANNAGCCGGGCGAATTTTACTTTACTACTGATGTTGATATACTGATGTCACAATGATNACNANATNTACTNATCTNNACCNATATGCAANTCNTCNTANCTATGCAAAATNNNATCACGANTATTTTTACTAATTTTGTGGTNATGGAAAGGTATGAAAACCCATATTTTGAAAAAATTGATCTTCAATTCTGGCACGATTTAATTGANAGTCATGGTAAAATCATAACATTGAAAAGAGGCGAATATATATGCCGGAAAGGCAAGCCTACAAACATATTCGGATATGTCAAATCGGGATATCTGATATATAAAATTNCAAGCCCCTACCAACCGGCATCAATCGGAGGATTTGTTTTTGAAGGCTCACTTTACGGAGACTATCCTACATGCATGACCAATTCTCCTGCAATGTATGATATTTTGGCNGGGAAGAAAACCGAAATTTGGGCTATGGATGCAACATGCCTTCCAGCCTTATATNNCAANGATTTTGATGCGTGTCAACATGGTCGATTTTTCATGGAAGCTTTATATAATTCCTTGGTTCAAAGTCATTGTGCGATATATGCTCTTGATCCCACACAACGTTATCTCAATCTTATNCGNNAATATCCNCAGATTGANCANNATGTANCNCAAAAAGAGATCGCAGAGTATCTACGNATTTANCCGNCAAGNCTTAGCCGCATNAAAAAGAAACTGCTTGGGAGATGATTTTCTCAAAATATTAACACAGGTTTATAATTCCTCCTTTTTATAACGAATTATATTTTATCCTCAGATTCCTATCATTATTTGTGCGTAAATTTGTGAAGACTATCTTATTAAATACGCATAAAGGAATGAATATACTTATTATTGGAGCGACCTCCGGCATAGGTCATGAATTATGGAAATATTATGCTTCGGAAAAGAATAAAGTTGCTNTCCTCGGTCGGAGAAAAGCGGAAATTGATTCAATGATCAAAAATTCAACCGGTTATACAATCGGTTATACATGTGACATTTCNGATATAAAAGCTTATAATGATGTATTCGATATTGTTCTTAAAGAATTTGTCACGCTTGACCTAATCATAGTATGTGCGGGAATAGGAGAATTGAATCCNGAATTGAATATAAACACTGAATTAGCTACAATACATGTAAATGTTGAAGGATGGACTAATTGTGTAGATAANGCTTATAACTTGTTCTCCAAGCAAAATNATGGCCATNTNGTTGTTATCACTTCTATCGGGGGAATGCAACCCACTCCGGCAGCTCCATCATATAGTGCATCAAAAGCCTATCAGATAAATTACATAAAGGCAATNCAACGTAAAGCTAAAGGATCAGCCATAAATATAACTGAAATCCGACCGGGATTGATTGATACAAGAATGGCAAAGGGAGATGGNCTATTCTGGATTATGCCTTTAGATTCTGTAGCTAAGACTATAATACGGGCTATTGATAATAAACNTAGCAACGTGATTANAAATAAGAAATGGCGTCTNATCAACTTTATACTGAAACACTTCACGTAACCCTNTCATAAAATCTCTCACAGAGGCATCCAAATAGCCACCGAACTTTGCATATCCCTGAAGAATAGATTATTTTTGCATTCNNATTCATCTATTCATCACTATGAAAAAGAATCAGATAATAATATGGCTTTTTGCGCTGATAATCGGCGTAGGTATCGGCTTGCTGCGTATTGACAGTGTGGATACCGTCATGAACTTTATAGCCACGATCTACACCCGCTTGTTCCGTCTGCTTGCAGTACCGACAATCGTACTCGCCGTCATCACAACGCTCGCATCGCTTGGCGGTAGCCGTGAGATGGGACGCATGTTCCGCACCACCCTCACCTATACGTTGCTCACGACAACAGCTGCCGCCGCTGTCGGATTGGGGCTTTATCTGATCGTTGCTCCCGGCAATCTTCCCGCAGGAACTATAAGTGCTGAAAACGCTGTTGCGGATGACAGTGTCAGCTTCTCATACGCGGANCATCTGATGTCGGTTATCCCCGACAATATTGTCAAACCGTTTCTCGACGGCAATGTGCTCGCACTCCTGCTTATATGCTTCGCNGTAGGNATAGCTTTGTCAAAAATGCCCGACACTCAGCCCAAACGTTCACTTCTGAACGGACTCTCAGGACTTCAGGAACTNCTTTTCATGCTTATCCGATGGTTAATTGCTGTTCTGCCACTCGGCATAGTCGCTTTTGCAGCTCAATTGACCGCGCAGGTGGGAGGCGGAGTGATGCTGGATTCGCTTGGCAAATATGTCCTTGTGATCCTTGTGGCCAATTGCAGTCAATTCTTCATCGTATTACCCATATTCCTGNTCATAAAAGGNCTCAATCCGATAAAGACACTGCGCGGAATGATGCCGGCGGTAATGATGGCTCTATTCACGAAAAGTTCAGCTGCAACGCTACCCGTAACGATGGAGAATGCAGAAAAACGTCTTGGAATCAATCCGAAAGTGGCTCGTTTCGTCCTTCCTATNTGTACGACGGTCAACATGAACGGATGCGCGACATTCATACTCGTCACATCGCTTTTCGTGATGCAGAACAACGGCATAGAGACCTCCCTACCTGCCATGCTGGTGTGGTTGCTCATCTCCGTTTTCGCAGCNTTCGGAAACGCCGGCGTNCCGATGGGTTGCTATTTCCTNACGCTATCACTCATGTCGGGTATCGGTGCCAATGTCGGAATCATGGGTATAATTCTCCCTATCTATACCATAATCGACATGATNGAGACGGCCGAAAACGTATGGTCAGATTCATGTGTCTGCGCCATTACGGGAAAAGTCATGCAGAAAGNACAATGATTTTTATGGNAAATGGCAATTCTACTTGACTGAACCCTACTAAACAGCAAACTGCCGGATATNCGGACTGCGTAAATATGCAGCCGTATATCCGGCAGTTNAGTTTATGCTATAATNACGTCAGGGATTGTGGCGGATAGCGTTTGCAGGCATATTCTCGCCGTTCGGGCCGAAACTCTTGAGAGCATCGTGAGATTCAATNGTNACNTTNGANTCNTCGAGTTTCGATCTGTCAAGACCGAANGTCTCNATAAAGAAATCATAGACTGCCTGACGCTTATTCGGGCCGAAGTCATGTCCCTCATTCGGAAGATGNACGTTCGTAACCTTATCGGCGGCATCATAGAAGCCATAGATACGCTTGATGTAGGGATATTCATTTTCAGGTGTGATATTCGTCCAGTCCTTNCCGTCGGAAACAAGGCAAAGCGGACGCGGGGCAAAAGCAGCGGCAAGTTCNGCATTACAAGTTCCGTCGCCGGCACGCATTATGGCCATACCNCTCTCGCAGGGACAGCCTCCGTCAAAATATGACGAGAGACTCACCACGGGACATGCAGCCGTGTAACGCGGATCGATCACGGAAAGCAGCACGGACTGCGAACCGCCGCCTGAACCGCCGTTGACACCGACNCGCTCCGTATCGACATCCTTACGTTCAATCATGAAATCAAGGATCGAAATGCCGTTGAGAGCCTGCACAACCTGTGCCTTGGAGGTCTGATGGCCTTCGCTCCCGACCTGAAGAGCCGATTCACCCCAGCCNTAGAGGTCATAATCGACGCAGATAGCACCCATGCGGGCAAGAGTGGCCAGACGCTGCTGCTGCGCCTCGTTGTAACGTCCGTTGCCGAAATGTCCGTTAGGACAGATGATGAGCGGATGTTTACCCTTGGTTGTCGGGGCATAGATCGAACCGCATACATATAGTCCCGGAAGAGTCTCAAGATAGAAATTCTGNACCGTATAACCGTCAAACTTTCTGATCTTCGAGAAGACCGGNTTGGCATCCACCCGCTGTGCGAGAGCATNATCAATAGTGAGATATTCCCTTACCTGACGCTTCACGGAGTCGCGGCGGAGTTCCCATGAGCCTTTGTCGGAATAGAGAGAGTTGAGCCAAGCTATGAGCTTACGGCCGTCGGCNTCGGTGCGGCGTGGATATTCATAGCGTTTGAGCTTATAGGTCTTATCGTTCTGCTTGACAAATTTAAAGTCAAACGGGACAAGAACATTNGTCAGTGACTCCTCTACCGANTATGGACGTATGCGTGAATCCGCGTAGGGAAGCACGAGTCCTGTAGTATCAATGTCATATTTCAGTTTTACCTGAAAACGTTCGCCGATTTCAGTCAGCACATCACCGAGCGGACGGCGGAACTGGTTCTCAAACGTATTTTGGGCAAGTGCGGGGAGNGCAGCAAGCATAGCCCCGAAAATTATACTTCTTGTTTTCATGAACCTATATAGATNTAGGTGGTTATTTAATTTTAGATGACAATGTATGTCTGCCCGACGNTANGGCCACAGGNTCGCTATTTCCGGGCAAGAATACATCAGCAGTCACATTGGCCGGGAGAGTGATATTGATGCTGAAATCATCACCTGNACGAGCCCATGCAACCTCGACATCACCGTAAAGCGTAGCNGTGCGACCGCGCACACTCGTAAGATCACCTACTACCGAAGGCTTGATTACGAGATGCTGCATACCGGGACTCGACAGATCTGTCTTNATTCCCGCAAGCGAACGGAAAAGCCATTCATCGATCTGTCCCATCATGAAATGATTCCATGACGAACCTTGACGCGGATCCCACTGTTCGGTAAGAGTAGTCGCACCATATTGGAGCTGGAAACCGTAGCCNGGAGTGTCATAGTGATTGTGCATCTCATACATCAGCGAGTCGAGGCCATTGTCGGCAAGCGCACGGAAAAGATAGCGGTTACCGACATCGCCGGTGGTAAGACGTGTGCCGTGTTCGCGGATATCACCCACGAGATTATCGATCACAGCCTGACGCTTGTCATCAGGCACCATGCCGAGGAAAAGCGGGAGTGCGTTGGACGCCTGACTGCCTGTCCCGTAATCATTGGTGGTTGGATCGAAATACTTNCGGTTGAACGACTCCTTCACTTTCTCTGCAAGAGCTGCAAAGCGNGCNGCATCATCCGTCTTGCCGAGAAGTTCGGCAGCCTTGACCATATATATCAGATCCATATAGTACTGCGCCGAGGCCACGAGACCGACAGGAGTGTTGCGTGAGAATCCGGCACGNAAATCACCGTAGTCATACCAGTCACCGAGNCCGAAATCAAGCAGATTGTCCTCGGCACGCGTGGCGAGATAATCCACGTAGGCCACCATATTGGGATAGTATNCGCTTATAAGACTGTCATCTCCGTAAGTTTCATAATACATCCACGGTGCTATGATCAGCGTTGCAGCCCATTCGGGTGACTCTGCGAANCCTTCCATTCCNTCCCATTCGAAAATCACATACTGCGGGGCTACGGTCGGCACCATGCCGTTGGGNCGCTGACTGTCGGCTATATCGCGNAGCACCTTNGGAAGATAAGATGTCANGTCATAGTTATANAGGAGACCCGGACCATTGAGNTGAACCTGTTCGAGCCATCCGAGTTTCTCGCGGTGGGGACAGTCGGTAAAGACTGACTGCATATTGCTTCTGACAGCGTTGCGGATCAGCTTATGAGCCGCTGTAAGTACAGGACTCGAACATTCGAACTCTCCTCCTTCGGCCGCTGAGTTATAGATAAAACAGGATTTTATATCCTCTACCACAGGCAGACCGTCAGGNTTAGGCTCACCGGGGAACACCGCTCCTTCAAGCTGAATGTAGCGGAAGCCGTAGTAAGAGAAACGCGGATGCCATGTCTCCGGCTTGTCGCTGCGTAAAGTATATGTGTAGTAATGCTGACGACCTGTCTGACGCTGATTTGCCGCATTCTCATCAGTAATACCCTCGCTCACCACCATAGTGACTTTCTGTCCGGGCTTACCTTGAAGCGTAATTTCNGGGAATCCGGCAAGATTCTGCCCCATATCGAGGAGGATAGCGGACGGATCGACAGTGCGTTTAGTCGATTTAGTAGCGGCAGCCACTTCTTCCGGAGTGAGTTTATGACGGCTCTTGACCGGGAAATATTCCATGATCTTGACCGGAGGAGCCATCTGGGGGGTAAGCTTTCCTTTGGGAGCACGCTGCACCACCACCGGATGCCATTTGCTGTCATCAAATCCTGCCATGTTCCATCCCGGCTGTTCGAGACGCGCATCATAGTCCTCTCCACCATAGATCGAATGGAAAGTGATGGGGCTCAGATCATACTTCCAGTCATCACCGGTAGCTATCACCTCCGAGCTTCCGTCGGTATAGTTGATGACCATTTTCAGCCAAAGTGTCTCAGGGCCGAAACCCACAAGGAGTTTGCTGTAACGGCTTCCGCGGACCACGTTGTAGAAACCGTTGCCAAGGAGCACACCCATCGCATTCTCACCCTCGCGGACCATACCGGTGACATCGTAGGTGTTGAAATAGACCGTCTTGTCATAGTCACTCCANAGAGGTGTGAACTCACCGTCGCCGACCTTGCGTCCGTTGATCGAAAGTTCGTAGTGACCGAGACCGCAGACATAGACAGTTGCGTCGGCCACCTTCTTTGGCAAGTCAAAATCCGTNCGGAGCAGGATACTGCGGTTTGTCATCGAATCCACACGCTCCCAAGCCTCTTTGACTTCNGGGATCTTCCANTTGTCGTANGTGTANCCGCGACCTTCGGGGAGGGCTGCCTGCTCATAGCTAACAGCTCCGATCCAGTCACCGGTCAGAAAATCGCCCGCAGGCGCGACACGAAACTCCGCAGGCGAACTCCACGCAGAAGCCTTACCCTTCTCATCCCACACTTTCACGCGCCATGTATAGCGGGTCATAGGTTCAAGCGCAGGGCCGGCGTANGNGACAAGCTGNCTACGCGACGAAGGTACTTTCTGCGAATTCCACACGCGGACCGATTTCTTTCCCTTCTCAGCAAAAACCTCGATCTGGTAGGCACTCTGCTTGGCTCCGTTATCTCCTGNAAGCTGCCATCCGAAGCGTGGCGACGCNGTNGGTATGGCAAGCGGAGAATCCGACATCTCACAAGTCATGCGGGTCACTTCAAGTGCCCCGCATGAAAGAGATGCGAGAAGCAGTAATGCGATATATAATATCTGCCTCATAATCTCACAAGTTTATTTATAATGCGACTTAATTAAAGGACATNCTCGCAGACAATGCGTTCGAGACGCGGAGAATGACCGACTTCCTTNCCATCGACATAGACTCTCAGTCCNCTNCCCTTGTGGTAGTGNTGACCATCCTTATCCCAAAGGATGGTGACATTGCGTCCGTGATAAGGCACATTGTCAAGACAGAACCAATCCCATTCACCTTCGGGGATGAGCGGATTGACCTCGACAGTGTTGTCATTGCGCGGACGCAGACCCACGAGACCGGTGATNACAAGATCGTTGAAAGTCGAGTGGTTGTAGTAACGNCTGCGTTCCTGATCACCCTTGAGCCAATAGCCGGTCACTTCATCAAGATACTCACCGATNTAGGGACGNCCACGGTGATGCTGCGACTCGACATAGCGTTTCATCTGCGCGAAGTAAGTGCTGTCGTTCACAACGGGATTTTCCTCATTNTTNAGATAATTTGCAAGGGCTGTAAGGGTCTGTGCGCTTGCAAAGGGCCAGATCGCACCGTCCCANTCACACTTACCCACACCGTGAGTGCGGAATTCCGGATGACGGCGTTCGGCGGTGGTCAGACCNTAAGGAGCGGAGAAACCCTTCTCATCATTGATCTGAAGCCAAGCCTCGTCATANACACCCTTGTCGGGAAGATTGAAATACCAAGGAATGAATCCGATNGCCTCGCGTACCTGAGCGCAGGTATCGCCACGGACAGTCTCGAAGAAAGCGTGATCCGTGTTCCACAGACGNGTCTGCACGAGATTCTTGATCTCCTCGGCTTTCTTCTCGTAATATTCCTGCTCATCCGTCTTACCGAGCTTTCCGGCTATAGCGGCGAGAGCCTTGGCATTGCCATACATATAAGAGTTAATAGTGGGACGCGCATACTGCTTGCGACGGCCACCNCTGATACTCTCCTCCATGCCNTCCTGCACNTCNCCCTGCCAGTAGAGGCCGTTGGGCAGACGGTGGCTTTCCTCCCAGCGGGCATATTCGGCCTTGAGGTCGGGATACATCTTTGCAAGGGCATCGAAATCACCGTTGACGAGATAGCGGTTATAGACGGCATCGGGATTCCATGANCTGAACTTCATCATCTTCTCCATCGGTGCGCCGTCATTNCCGTGATACCAAGTGTTGATGATACCGTCGAGATACTTAGGATCTCTCAACCAACGGCTCTCATAGATATGATGNCCGATAGCGCAGGCGATAAGGTTGTACTTGTCGGCATAATTGCGGTCAACGAGAAATTCAGTCATACCGTAGCCTACCGGAGTNTCCTTNATATGCTTGCGGAGCGTCCACCAACGGTAATAATACATCTCCTCCATGTCCTCGTCGGGGCACTCGAAGAGAGGTATGTTTTCCTTCATCCATTCGGATGACTGAGAGTTGGGGATAGCCTGAACGATATTCTCGTCCTCCATTTCGTTGAAATAATCGACATGATGCGCAAAATCATCATATTTCAACACTGAAGCAGTTCCGTCGGCGTCACGCGACGAACTTTTGAAATTAGCGATACGATAGACAGCTTCCTTATCGACATCGTTGGCGCGCGGCATATCGTTGTGCTGATCGGCNTCGGTNTCAACGTTAGGGAAAGTCGAGTGAGCACCTGTACGGAANACCACACGCTCAACCTCCTTGACAGGAGCGAAAAGCATACGTGTGGCCTTCTTNTCTCCATTCACATAGACGGTCGAATTGCGGTTGTCGAGCGTAAGATCNACCTTTACATGATAGGGTTTGCCCGGCTCATAGTTAAGNATCTTGCCGTAACGGGCACCTCCTTTTGAACGAAATTCACCNTCGGGAGTGAGATCGAGACGGGCACAAGCCGTACCCTCGTCATCAACGAATTCGATCATCAGCGTTCCGTGGTCATTCTGTTCGGCCATAAGGTCAAACTCCACCGAAAGCTCGCGTGTGGGNGGTATCTTCCTCTCGACTTTGGAAACATCGTAAGGATCTTTATCGGCCAGCGTCAGCCAAGTCTTTCCATCCTTCTCCTCAAGCGATACGGGAGCCCATACGGGTGAATAGATNTTCCACATCGTGAGGTCGGAAAGATTCTTGAAATCGGCGAAATTCTCATCNGCATGAGCAGTAGCCACCANTTCGACCGGAACAGGGACACGTGCCACCCACATATCCTCCTTGCCGACACTGTATGTCACCCAAAGGTCACCGTCGGGAGGAGTGCCGTTGCCCTCCTGAATACCGCGCACATACTGCGGNCCGAATGACTTGTACTGACCNGCATAGCGCATCGGAGGCACTTCACCGTGAACAAGATTAAGGGTCTTATAATCAAGNCCGTCACCGCTAAGCGAGATGGCGAGAGGCCAGCGGAATTCAGACGGATTATAGACCGTGGCATACGTTCCGTCGCTCAGTTTCTGACCCCAGATCTTCGCGTTGCTGTTGACGAAGCCTTTGGCGCGTTCCACAGGTTCATACCAAGTGTTGCCGCCGTCCTTGCTGACTGAAGTAAGCGCGTGCTTCCACAGTCCTGCTATATTTCCGTTGGGAAGTGTGTACCAGCTGAATGCCTTATAAGGCTTCTGAAGCGGAATCATCGGGTCGTTTCTNTCAGCCTCCTCTACCCATTGCATACGGTAGAGCGGATTAGCGATCAGCTCCTCNCAAGCTTCGCGGAAAGCTTTGTCCTTGCTCTGCTTATAGTTTGGAAANTCGGTATTCTTCTCGTTGAANTCGTGGTTGTAGTAGATAAAATAGATCGGTCCGAANCTNCCGTCNGGATAGATCTCGCGCACTACACGGCCAATACCGTTACCATCATTGGGATCATCTTTCGGATGAAGAGCCACACCGTAATTACCTATGGCAAGCAACTTGCCTGATTTGGAGACATAGAAGCCNACNCGCTGATGCATGACGGCACTCGCATTCGAAGCTTTCTGATCCATTCCNTCCTTAGTGAAACCATCNGGGACNGGATAGACCGGAAAAAGGATCTCCGGNGCACTCCAGTGGTAGCCGTCCTCNGATGTCTGGAGCAATGTACGGCCACCNCCCACG
Source organism: Bacteroides sp. (assembly GCA_014801945.1). Lineage (GTDB taxonomy): Bacteria > Bacteroidota > Bacteroidia > Bacteroidales > Muribaculaceae > Duncaniella. Next base: position 78,855 of record JAAVDF010000023.1, on the reverse strand, counting down.
TGCTCATCCACAGGGTTGGACAGGTAGTGCATATAGAACTTGCCGTTCCAATAAGCCATCATGGGTTGATGGTTATAGGTCCAGCCATTCTCATTTGGCGAATAGAGATCATAACGGCGATTNGCACGCATGGTCTGGATATTGTGNACGCCCACGGCNGGTGAGAGACCGCCGTCGTGACGGTTGGGATTCGAAAGCTTCGTCCCGGTATAATGGATAAGATCCTCAGCGTTAAGCCCTGCAGCCGCCATGAAAGCAGCCGAGATGAGGAGTAGTCTTGTTAGTTTCATTTTTTCTTTGAGGCTTCTATTAGATTATTAACGACGGAACGCGGAGCGCGGAAAATGGTGCCGTGCTTGTGATCCTTGGGTACGCTCACACTGTCAGTGACATCGGTAAAGTTGACAAAATCCTTGGTCTTATGAGCACTGTAAGTGAACTTCTGATAGGTGTCATAGTAGATATAGTACTCATCACCGATCTTGACAACCGACGGGCCTTCCGTAAACGATTCCGTGAANGGTTCGGAAGCNTCGGAGTAAGGACCTTCAGCCGACTTGGCGAAAGCNACCTTGATNTTNCGGTTGGGACGGGTATTGTCCTTNACCACCATAACATAGTCCTCCGGTGCGCGCTTCACGAGCACAGCATCTATACAGCTGAAACCGGGATCATAGAAGAGTTTGGGATCGGAGAAGGTCTCGAAATCCTTGGTCGTGACATAGTAGAGACGATGGTTGTTCTTCTCGTCCTCGACACCNACATCAAAGCCGGCATCGACCACACAGGATGCATAAATGATCATGAACTGATCCTTCTCATCATCATAGAACAGNTCCGGAGCCCACAGATTCTGCGTAGAGGCAATGGAGTCCATGGCGGGAATNCGCCGCTGCTCGCTCCAGTTGACAAGATCCTTTGAATTTGCATAGCCGAATCCGGTGTCACCCTTCCAAGCTATGGTCCACACAAGATGATAGGTACTGTCCGGACCGACTACGATGGAGGGATCGCGCATGATGTTCATTCCGATCTCAGGCTTNAGCCATGTACCGGCAATNCTGTCCCAATGGATTCCNTCCTCGCTGTAGAGGAAGCGGAGACCTTCGTCGGCCGGTTCATGNAATGAGGTGAACACGTACAGATCATCCTCTACAGGTTGATCCGCACGCTCACCGGATGATTTGCAGGAGTACATGCCTAAGGTCAGGCCGACAGTAGCTATAGTTGCTGCAAGAAATCGCATAGGATGTTTGATTGGAAATGATTTTAGAGATCTAATTTAGCATATTTCACTCTCTGCCGACGCCATGTATAGACTGCATGGAGTTTTCCGTCCTTACCCTGAATTATGCTCGGATAGGAGTACTGGCTGACAGGACTGTCCTCAAGAGTGATGATATTGTCCCAGTGAAGTCCATCGTCCGACACGGCTACACAGAGCGGAGTACGGACTCCCTTAGGAGTGCCGTCGATAGTAGAGAAATCATTGTAGATGAGCACGTGGCGGCCATCCTTCATAGTCACGGCATCCGTTCCCGAATTGTTGTTGGGCATATCCATGAGCGTAAGTGGTGTCCATGTGTCACCGTTATCGCTGCTCCAGCTTGTGGCAAGTTTGGCGTTGCGCGTGCGNCAGATGATCTGCAGACGTCCGTCGGCATGGCGNAGGATACTCGGCTGAATCGAATATATCGGNTCAAGCTCGGTNCGATCCGTACGCTTGGCGGAATCAGTCGGCAGAGGACCGGTGGTGCGCCATGTCTTACCATTGTCATCGCTTATCTCGATCCATGCATGCCATCCGTTACCCTCACGGCTACTCGGAGCGATAATTCGGCCATTGATGTATTCAGGCTTATTCTTGATCGGGCCGAGGATACCTTCGGGGAGTGGTTCGCGCTGACTCCAAGTCTTACCACCGTCGGTCGAACGTGCCACCCAACCGGTCCAGTCACCTACACTTGATCCTATCTTGTAGAAAAGCATGATTTCATTTGANCCGGGGATCTGGAAAAGCACNGGATTCCAGCATGCCTTACGGCGTGCATTGGCTATATCACCCTTGAAATTCGGACCGACAGGACCGGCAGTAGCNGGAGTTGTCTCTGCATTTATGCCTGAGAGACCAGCGAGGCTGATGGTCGGGTCATTGAGATCAAAGACACCGTCGGCTGCAATCTCCGGGGCAGTCCATTCGGTNGCACCTTTGGGTTTACGGCACACCCAGATCACACAGTCAGGGTTGCGCTCCTTGGTTCCGCCGAAGAAGGCNGCCACGAGATCTCCGTTGTCAAGCTCGATGATAGTCGCGCCGTGACATTCGGGGAAAGATGTGCTTTCATACAGGAATTCATCATTCAGAATACCCTTNCGCTTATCGCCGAGACCCGGATCAACCGTGATGTCAAGATTATAAATACCTGAACCNNCACTCCAGTAAGANTTATTACCCTCGGAACGGAGATAGGTGATACCGTTAGCCTTTACGGCCTTCTTGTCAGGGGTCGGGACNCAGAGCACAGCAGTGGTGTTGCAGGGTATCTCCACACGCCAGTCAATATGCATNGGTGTCTTGACCCAGCTGCTGCCGAGAAGTCCGTAAGGAGTGCGGTAAGTGGCCTTGACACTGTCCATCTGCTGGATTGACCAATCGGGTTTGAGAAGAATTTCCTTGTAGCCCGGTTTGAGGGGATTGAATCCGGCGAGATCCTGATAATACCAGTTGATATGGTCGCCGAGCATCATGACATGGTTATTGCTGTTCATGCGACGGCTGGCAGTATCGCCGTTCCAGAGTTCCCAGATGGTTGTCGCACCCTTGCCGATCTCATAACCGTAGCTCGGATAAGAGGTATTGGAGGCAAGCATGGCGGCGACGTCACCACGACCGATACGCGAAAGCTCACGCATGAGCCAGTTGACACCGATCACACCTGTGGAGATATGACCCTTGTTTGTCTCGATGATGGTCTTGATGAGATTGTCGGCCACAGCCTGACGATACTCTTCAGGTACCATATTGAAAGCGAGAGGAAGCACATTGGCCGTAGCTGTATTGTTTCCGTAAAAGATGCTGTCGGGGTAAAGGATATGGGGNGTGGTCACAGGCGATGTGCCTTTCTTGACGGTAAGGAAATTCTTGTTGAATGCAGCCAGCACTTCATCACCATCCTTCTCCCACTGCTCAGCCTCNGCATCGAGACCCTGCAGACGGGCGAACTTAGCCATCATCTGGCACACCTTATAATAATAGGCTGATGCGATAAGCTTTCCATCGGTATTGCGGGCCGNATCCTGACTGTGGATCAGTTCGGGACTTTCAGGCGGGACGCACCAGTCACCATATTTATCGGCGGTTATAAGACCGTTCTTGTCGGTATAGTCCTTACGGATATGGTTCATCCACTTCTTCATGGCTTCGTAATTGCGGACAATAGGCTGAATATTGCCTGTCTGCTCATAGAGCATATCGCATACCACGGGAAGGGCTGATGACCACGTCATGTCAGACGTGTAGTANTTATAGAATGCCGGAGCAATGTCGGGCAGACATCCGTCCTCACGCTGAGACTCACGCATGTCATCCATCCACTTGGCATAGAAATTGGCATTGTCGAAAAGGAAGTTCTCACCCCATGTGCCCATNTTNTGNTCNCCGGTCCACGGCTGACGNTCGTCGCGCTGNGGNCAATCGACNGGNACNCCCTTATAGTTGCTTGCCACGCCCCACCAAGCATTGCGGTGGATNGCATTCATGATCGGATTGGAGCTTTCAAATGAACCGTTGTCAGGGAGAGCGTCATAAACGAACTCNGCCACGATNTCCTCCGGTTTCAGATCCTTGAGNCCGGACACTTCCACGAACTGGAAACCATGATAGGANAACTTGGGACTCCACTTCACACCTTTTTCCATACCTGATGCGATATAGCGGTCGGTGCTTTGGGCNTTTCTCAGATTCTCGACATCGAGCTGAGTGCTGTCGGCTGAAATACGCTCGGANTAACGGATNACGACGGTATCACCTTTGGCCACGTCTGCAATGTTCAGTTTGACCCATCCGGCCATATTCTGACCGAAATCCACCATATAGCGGTCACCGAGTTTGCGGACCGATTTGGGNTGCAGAGTCTTCATCACCTTCATGTTGGGCGACTGCGNTCCGCGAAGNGTGCCGTAAGGGAGNTCCGCACGCTGTGCCTTGAGCCACTTTGAATCATCGTAACCGGGATTTGTCCAGTCACCGAGTTCNAGCTGTGCNTCATAGATCTCCCCGTCATATTCATTNTTGCTACGGATAGGACCTTCCGCCGTAAGGCTCCACTTTTCATCGGTGTTGATACGCTGCTTCGTACCGTCGGCATATTCGATGATAAGATTCATGCGCAGTTTGGGATAACCGAACGTCGGGATCTTGTAAGGCTTGAAATTCTGACGCATGGTGTAGAAACGNCCGTTGCCGAGAGTCACACCCACGGCATTAGCCTCACCATTGCCCTTGAGCATATCNGTGACATCGTAAGAATTATAGAGTGTTGTCCGACGGTAGTCGGTGGGAGCAGGAGCAAGCACATCGTCGCTCACCTTCTCACCGTTGATGTAAAGTTCATAGAGNCCGAGACCGGAGATATGGGCNGTGGCACGCTTTATCTCCTTGTTCTCGCTGTTGAACTCCTTGCGGAGGTAGCGCGAACTCATGCGGCTATGGGAATCCTCGATGTCCCATTTGAACGGGCCTTCCCAACCGATCCAGCGACCNCCCCAATGGCCTTCGCCGACGATACCCATGCCCCACTCCGCTACCGGACTCCATGCTGATTCACCACGGGTGGTGCTGACGCGGACTTTCCAGTAGCAACGTGTATTGTCAGGCAATTCCTTACCCGCATACTCAACCCATACGGACTGATCGGATGCCACACGGCCGGAATCCCAGAGATCACCCTCACCGGCGGCAAGTTTTTCAGGCGAACTGGCCACAAGCACGTGGTAAGCGGTCTGCATCACGTCACGCTGATCGGATGTNATGATCCAGCTCAGACGCGGATGCTGTGTCTCTATACTCAGAGGGTTCACCTGACCCTCTACGGTCAGTGAACCCACGCTGACCCCGGCCCACAGACCNAGGGTCGTCAGAAATGAGATTATAATTAATGATATTCGTTGCATTATGCCGAAGTATTCAGAATGTCACATTTTTAATGTCTGGTCGGAAGAGTCTTCCAATCCTTACCGATATAATCCTTGTCGGAATCGACAGCGATGAGCACACGGTCATTGCCTGCTCCGTGTCCGCCGTCATACTGGAAGGGTGTGATCTTGCTGTCAAACTCACCGATGTACTGGAGNTTACCGTTTGTCGGGTCATACCACCACGCGTTTTTCTTCTTGCCTGAAATCTTGGTCAGGTCNATTTCCATCGGGCGATTGGTGTAGTTATAGACAAGGAGATAATCATTGCCACGGGTGGCGATCAGGCGGTCATAACGNGTTCCGTTCTCACCGGCGATGATGCTCTGATCAGGAACACGCTCGAAGAAGGGGAAGGCAAGCATAAGATTCTTGAGATACTGCATCTGATTGAATCCGGGATCTTTCATGCCCTCATACCAAGTCTTTGTAGCACCGTAGCCACCGTTGTTGGCAGTTTTGAGCATCTGCATGATGGAGTTGTGACCGTAAGTGTGGCCGAAAGCACCTGCAAAGACNGCCCAGTAAGCATAGCGACGCACNTCGGGAGCTTTCCACCAAGGCTGTGAGGGATCGTGGAGACCNTGAGGAATCTCCTCGTAGGAGGGTTCGGCATCGAAGATAGGTTTGCGGGGCTTCATTGCGAGACCGGCCTCGACGTAACGCCAGTTGTCCTCNGCCTGAGCAGCCTGTGCGGTATCGTCGCCGTCACCACGGACCTGATCATAACGGCGGTGACCGCTCTGGAACATGTTGAAGTCAAGCCAGTCGGCATTGTGGAACCAGTTGATCGACGATGTGCGGCCAAAGGGATGGTAGCTCATCAGATGGTTCTTGTCAATGGACTTGATGGTAGTAGCCATGGCGTTCCACTGATCGGGATTGATGTCGCCCTTGACATCGCCACCCATNACCCAGATGATATTGGGAGNATCCTTGTAACGTTCGGCNAGGAACTTTCCGTAAGCCTTGGCATCTTCGACACTCATAAGACCGGCTTTCACGAGACCACCCCAGATGGGAACCATGGCGATATAGATACCGTTGTTCTCAGCCTGCTTGATGATATAGTCCATGTGNTCCCAGTAACCATANACACCTTTCTTGTTGATTTCAGAGAAATCCCAACCNTCGGGATGAGAATACTGTCCGTAGAAGTTTATGGCAGGAACACCGTTGATGGTCTGTACCTGAACCACATTNTAGCCCGCATCACGACAGCCACTCAGATAATACGATGCCTCGGAACGGTCAAGTCGTTCGGGGAGCAGCCATCCGGTCTCACCCATCCAGAAGAAAGGTGTGCCGTTTTCATGCTGAAGATATGTACCGTTATCCGATACTTTNANTTTACCGTTATCCCACGGTTTATATACTTTCTTTTCAGGATCTTGTGCGTGGATAGCAGTCATGGCNACTATTACCATACAGAGAAGCAGACTCAATTTTTTCATGATTGGCAAAAGATATTTTTTTCGATTGTTAGATTTTTTCGATTGATGCTTCCGGCAAACAAATTTCCTGATACCTGTCATCAGAAAATACCGGTAATTAGAATATGGATTTATGACAGTGCGTCAAAATATCCGGAACTGTAGGGCCTGCGCTTGCGCTGGCCGAAATTCAAGCAATTGTGAGTATCGTGTGTGAAACTCGGCCAGCGCAAGCGCAGGCCCTACAGCCGTAATTTTAATTTAGGGATACCCTATTGAGGGGGNAAATGGTCAATTAGCTTACTTNCCTGTCAGCACGTATGTCTCACCGGCTTTTGTGGGAAGGTCATAGAGATATGTATGCTTCAGATCCACGGTGTTAAGCTTGGCTTCCGGGCTGATGATGGGGTCAAGACCNTCGTTCACATCGAAAAGATGGTTGGGATTGTCACCCTTGGCAGTCTTGAGTCCNTTNCCCTTGAGAGGTGTGAGGGTGCGCAGACGGCAGTTGCCGCCGATGGTNGATGTNATGGTTACTTTTTCGATTTTGCNGTTCTTCCATGACAGGTCAATGACAAATCCACCACGGGCCACGAGACCNGTGATCTCTCCGTCAGGCCATACCGACGGGAGTGCGGGGAGCAGATAGATGAAACCGTCATGNCTCTGCATAAGCATCTCGGCGATACCGGCCACGCAACCGAAGTTACCGTCGATCTGGAACGGNGGATGCGCATCGAAGAAGTTGGGATATGTACCTCCCTTTTTCTTTTCATTGCGGACGAGTGTCAGCTGATCGGTNATGAGTTTGTAGGCATGGTCGCCGTCAAGCATTCGTGCCCAGAGGCAGACNTTCCANCCCATGCTCCAACCNGTNGAGGGGTCNCCACGGTGAATAAGCGATGTGCGGGCGGCATCGAAGAGTTCNGGTGTACGGTAAGGCGAGATCTGATTTGAGGGATACATGCCGTAGAGATGCGATACATGACGGTGGTTATCCTCCGGATCATCCCAGTCGCCCATCCATTCCTGAAGCTGTCCCCACTTTCCGACACGCATNGGNGANATTTCCTTGACGCGCTTTTTGAGACGGTCAGCAAATTCCTGATCTGTGTCGAGGATGGTTGCAGCGGTGATAATNTTGTTCCAAAGCTCGGTCACAAGCTGATTGTCCATCGTTGTGCCTGCNGTTGTGGTGGCATTGTGTCCCTTGGGCGCATTTTCAGGAGAATTGCTNGGAGCGACTACGAGCATGCCNCTTTCGGGCTCATAGACCATAGTCGCATCGAAAAATTCACCCGCACCCTTCATGATCGGATATGCCTCACGGAGAAATTCGATGTCACCNGTGTGGAGGTANTGNTCCCANAGGTGNCGGCAGAGCCATGCACCACCGCTCATCCACATTCCTGAAGGAGCGTTGTCGATAGCTCCGGTCACGCGCCAGATATCGGTNTTGTGGTGGAGNACCCATCCGGGNGCGCCATACATGATTTTTGCAGTCTCAGCACCTGTCTTGCTCACTTCCTTGATCAGACGGAAGAGCGGCTCGTTGAGATGCGAGAGATTTGTGACCTCCGAAGGCCAGTAGTTCATTTCAAGNTTGATGTTGCAGGTNTATTTGCTNTCCCACGACGGAAACATCTTGTCGTTCCATATACCCTGAAGGTTGGCAGCCTGACCGCCGGGCTGCGAGGAGCTTATGAGAAGATAGCGGCCGAAGTTATAATAGTCGGCCACCAGTTTATTGTCATGGGTCTCCTTGAAGCGTTCGATACGGACATCAGTCGGGACATCGGCATAGAGATCCGGACCGAGATCAAGTGTCGATGTGCCTAATTGCTTCTGATAGAAATCCACATGATCNTTNTTGGCCTCATCGTAGGGCTTCTGAAGAGCCTTTGACAGATATTCCTTCGAACGGGCCACCTCATCACCGGTAATGTCGGTGTANTCATTGAAATTNGTNGCAATCGAGGTATAGATTATGGCTTCATCGGCATTCTCAACCGAAATCACACCGTCGCGCGAGGTGACTGTTCCTCCCTTGGGCACAGCNGTCACGCGTCCCTGAAATTCNACNTTNCCNTTCAGNCCCTCNTGATTNGAGCTNANGCCGTCAAGAGTGATCTCNTTNCCNTCGGATGCGATCATCACNTCGGGATGAGGAGTGGTGAGAGCGGCATTGAACGTCACACTGCCCGGCTTATCGGCCGTGATGCGGGTGATCACCACCTGATCGGGGAACGATGCAAATGTCTCACGGGTGAAATTGACACCATCGACGCTATATTTCACAACCGTGCGTGCGGAATCNAGGCTGAGTTCACGGTAGTAGTTATCGTAACGNGTATGACCGGGGAAAGTTATGCGCAGATCACCGAACGGCTGATAAGGCATACCCTGATTGGTCTTTGACTTCACATGAGCTGTAGCCATATCCTGAGCTTCGCGGTACTTACCCTCGAAAACNAGCTGACGGATCTTNGGAATCCATTCGAGAGCTTCNGGATTGGCATTGTTGTTAGGCTGACCGGCCCAGATNGTTTCCTCGTTGAGCTGAATCTGCTCGGCAGCAGGATTACCATAGACCATAGCACCCAGACGTCCGTTGCCGAGCGGAAGAGCCTCGGTCCAGACCTGAGCAGGTTTGTCGTACCATAACTTGTGTTCCTGTGCGGCCATCGCNTCGAGCGATAGTANTGTANCCGCTGAAATCAATAGGGATTTTGCAAGTACTTTCATGGAAGATAATTTTTTGGTAAAACAAAGGTAATACTTTTCCTCAACAACTACAAATCTTATTGTAAAATCATTTATCGCTAAAATTCAATANCATAGAGCNAAAACAAATCCCAAATGGGTAAGCAACTTTTAAATCTATCCTACCATATCAAGCNTAATNACATGACTTATAAGTGTATAATCTACACTTATCGCTAATATATTTCGATTTTGATGAATTACAAAACATAAATTAATGTAAACTAATGNCATAAATATGCAAACTTAAAATTCACTAAAAATAGAGTGCGTTATTACCACATCTTAGCCGAGGTGGTAATGACGCACTCTATAATTATGAAGGATAAGTTAGGTTGAAAAACTTCTTTATTACCATTCATCAGAGGCAACCGGCTGAGGACGTTGNGCTTTTATCGCTTCAGACATCTGAGCAATTGTCTTACCGGCCAACTCTTCCAGTTGCTTAAACGCATTCTTATACATTTTAGAATTCTCAGCTTCACTTATAAGTACAAGGTTCTTCTTCTTNTCAGACATATCTGANAGTTCAACAACCTCATAATTTCGAGCAATAAATTGCACTCTTGCCCTATTATCTTTTGCATCTATCCTAAGCTGAAAAGGTGCATTAAAAATACTGGCTTTGACAAGATTATTATGCTGGAAAAATGAATTGAAAATACCTTCTCCAATAATAAAACCTGCCTCAGGGTTATAAGCAGATATGTTATACTTGGTATCCTTATAAGCATTATTCAAGTAGTCGTTCGCTGCAGATAGTATATCGGAGCTCGATAGAGGCAAATCCTCCATTACAAGTGAAAAAACAACATTCCTCTGAGCATCGACCACATGATTATTTGCTTGTGCAAAACCTTTAATAGCAAGGCTGCACACTACATAGAATGCAACGAGTATGATTCGTCTCATTGCTTAGAAAATCGAGTTGGAAAATGTGACATTCCCATTCTCAGCAGGCGTAGCATCCTGAAAACCTTTTATATTAGCACCCCAACCAGAAGCTTTCACCTTACTACGCTTGTAAATACCGAAGAAATAAGATTTAGATTCTGTCTGGAATTCAGGTTCAAGGATCACATCAACATCAGCTGCATTCTTCGCACGATAAAGTGCTGTTGACTCTGTCGAATTCAGACCTTTATAACGGTTATTGGATTTAAGATGCTTTGAACCGTTTGTAGTGTGATTGAAGATCCAAAGGACACGATGATTTGTAGCTTCTCCTGAAATCTTCTTAACACCGTTGTAATCAAGATCGGCCTTGACATTTGTCACAATGTTATTACCGCCAATAGCCATTACTGGTGCGGTTTGACGAACGGATGTACAGCTGGACATTGCAGCCACAGCAACTGAAACAAGCAAAAATTTAATTGCTTTCATAATTGTAAAATGCTTCAGGACTCCCTACCTCAGCGGCTAAATGTGATAATAAGAAAGCGTGAGAGCCATACTTTCTGCCCGTTCCGCTATTTGAGGCCCTGGAATTGCCCATTGCAGTAGAACGGACAGAGCAGAAGCCTCACGCGAAATATGATATAGATATCAATACATACGCACGTACGTACGCATGAAGATAAATATATACATATCCACATAAGCATCTACCTCTGTCTCATTCTTGACTGCAATTGAAGTTTTCCAGGTTCCAAATAGCCAAGAAAGAGCGTCAGTAACGCTTTTTTTAATTATGTAACTGACTGGCCCTCAGGCAAGTCAAATTTACAGACCCTCCCCAAAGCCCAAATCGGGCTTCTGCGATACAATCTGCAGATACAAAATTAGCAGTTTTATTTTATCTTACAAAATCTCCCTGCTAAAAAATATATTTGCAAGCGAATCTTCACGATATTTTTAAGACTTTCAAGACGCCATGACTATAAGGCAGAAATAAATTTCAAATGGGTAATCAATCCATCGTCAGACTGACATCCTCAATGTAACGGNGTNGCTTTTAAGTGTATATTCNACACTTTTCATATTATATACGCTTCAATATNCCATTTTTACAACTAAAATCCAACCCACTACAACCACCTTAGACCTATTCATCAAAAAAATAAATACTCCGCCNCAGTAAGAGCTACTACGACGGAGTATTCATAATGTGTTATTGGAATTTTTNCAGATCTTACTCAGCCAGTTCGTTGGCGTAGATTTCGATCCATGCNTAGCCGTTGCCTGANTCCTTTGCNGAATCGGTGGGATCGTTGGGATTGAGACCATGTTTCTTTTCCCATTCGTCGGGCAGACCNTCGTTNTCGCTGTCCTTGCGGGGCTTGCCTTTGTATTCAGGCAGACCGCCGACCTGACGCGGATCNGTNATGATACCGTTCTTATATGAATCGTTGGGCAGACGACGCTTCACGTAGGGAGTNGATGCAATATANTTGTCAGCATCCTTGGCATAGATAGCCTTACCNGTCTCCACAGTCTTTATGACACGTGCATCNACGGCATCACGCTTGGGCTTNGTAGCTCCGNCATTCGCAAGGACATATTCGTAGGCGGGTTCTGTCTCCATAATGGTCACTTCAGCCATCGGGAAAGGCTGATCGACCTTGAGTTCAGAAATNCGCTCGGCAGGAACNGGACCGTTATAGATCTGCACGCCACCNGCCCAGTTATCGGCAGTGACNGCATCGTTACCCCAGANCTTGTTACCGCTCACNTAAGCCTTTCCNAATTTATCCTTGAAAGCCTTGTCGCGTCCGGCTTCCATCTTTACGATACGGTAACGGATAGGCGCATCGGCAGAATTTGTCTCGGTCATAGGACCGGGCTTGAAGTTATTGTTGATAAGGTTGAGACGGCTCGTATGNTCACCACCATCCACCGAGCGGTTCCACCAGTTGTAGGTCACNTTATTGATAAAGTTGAAATCCTCATCCATACCTATCGAGCAGTTACGCGAGATGTTCGATGCGAAGAGATTGCGGGCAAATGTGCTGTTGTGACCGCCGATTGTAGCACCGAAAGCATGATTGTAAAGNTCAAGNGCNTCCGAGAAAATTGAATTCTGGATGGTGATGTTCACAGTCGGGAGTTTCTCGCCCCTACCGGTTGAGTCACGGTTATANACATGACGGTAGATGGACATATTCTCATCCAATCCCCATGAACCTGAGACGTGGTCAATGATGATATTGCCTACGGCATTACCGCCAAGAGCATCGTCACGGAAAGCCACATCCTGCGCGCCACGGCGGAAACGCATGTGACGAACGACAACGTCGTGAGTATCGATAAGGAATGATGCACCGGTCACGCAGACACCGTCGCCGGGAGCTGTCTGACCGAGAATGGTGACGTANGGNGCNCGCACGGTGATCGGTGAATTGAGTTTGATCTCACCTGCAACGTTGAACACGATGATTCGTGCTCCACCCTTCTCACAAGCCTCACGGAGTGTGCCGGGACCACTGTCNGCAAGCGAAGTCACCACATAGACCTTACCGCCACGTCCACCGGGAGTGTATGCACCGCCACCCTCCGCACCGGGAAACGCCACGATGTCAGCCTTGATAAGATCCTCAGGCTTCGAAGCCCAAGGACGNTAAGGACGNCCNTTCTCAGCCTCCTCTTTCATTACTATAGGATAAGCCTCGGCCCAAGCCTTNTCGGAAGCAGCGTCCCACTCGGCAGACTGGCGTGCAGCACGCACCTTTACGGAGTCAGGAATGGTGGGATACTGAGCTGCGACATCCATAGCCGCGATGNCAGCCAATGCTAATATTAAGCTTTTCTTCATGATTGGTATGTTAGTTTCTTTATAAATATAGACTTGATTGATCTTTCGGTGAGCAGGCCGAAGCATACGGCGACGAAACGAGCANGACAGTTAATGAATTGATTGACGCACTGTTGCCGATTGACGCACTGCGGTTGATTGACGCACTTATGCAGGCGCATCCGTCGCCGTATGCCTTAGCACTGCTATTAATTGACCNTTAAATTCATAAAAAGTTTAAGAGGGTTCAGTAGATATCCCCTAATCCGGTGACAGCNGGAACTCAAACCNATTATTTCTGAATACCAAATTCCTGCTGCTGCAGATCGACCTCCTCAAGGATCTTGCGCTTCTCCTCCTCGGTAAGAGTAGATGATCCGCTCTTGTCGGCNCNCACTGCCTTTGCAGCAGCTCCTACATTCCTTTCATCACTATAGAGTGAAGGAATNGTAGCNGGCACACTCTCGATCACAAGCTCTGCAGGTGTCGGNGCATGCGTACCCGGATTTTCGACACGTGCCGAGATCTTTATCTGACCGGGGGTACGGGTCGAGCGGATCAATACGGGAGCTGATCCCCACTCTACAGGACGCGGATTGGCATGGATNGAGGCATCACCGATNATCTCGCCCTCACCCTCGACGGTAAAGACGATATTCTCCTTAGCGAGACGGCGCACATTTCCATTGTCGTCAGTCACTTCGGCNACNACGACNATGAAGTCCGANCCATCGGCCACAAGAGGTTTGCCCTCCCAATCGGCATATAGACGGAGTTTGGTCGAACGGCGTGAAGGCATCTTGCGTTCGGTAGCAACNACCTTTCCATCCACGATACCTTCGGCAACCATATTGACTGCCTGCCAGTTCTTGTTGGTATAGCTATAATCACGGGCTTCCCAGAAATCCCATACGTTCTCAAACACGACNGGAGCGGAAGGCATNCCCCCCTCACGATGAACCACCGGNAGNGTCCACGACTTCGCACCGTCATAGATCGAAAGACGGACAGAGTCACAGTTGCTGAACACGACCACATCCGGATCTGAGAACTGGGTCATTTCATGCATGATATAGACCATCGGACCTGATTCAGCNNTCGGGTGATCAAGATCATGGGCTGTCTGGCTGCGGAACATGTGGTAGGCATATTTAGGCTGNCGGAAAGCATCATATATACCTCCCCAGTAAGGATCNGGATGGTAACCGCGCTGATGATCGAACGGATGCCACTGCGCACCNCCGATAAACTTACCNGTCGTGCGGTAAAGTCCGTCGTATGTCTTGGCCAGAGAGAGAGCNTGCACCTTCATGGGCTTTTCGCCCCAGCTGCGCGATGCGCGGTTGTCATTATTGTGGGCGTACCAGTCATCCACATTCTCGCCAAACTCACGGGTGAANATGTTCTGGCGCGGAGCATCGGCCTTTTCATCNTCGCCGGGCCANCCATAGACGAGGTCATAATTCTCTTTCACNCCTGCGGAGTGCATGTCGGCCGCAGCGATNGGGCGTCCCGGATAAGGATACTCGTCCTTGGTGATCTGAAGTGCTTCAAGCGAGAAATTCTCCGGATAGCGGGTCTCATTGAGAATCGGTTCCCACATAAGGACCGAGGGATGGTTACGGTCACGGCGNATGATGCTNCGTGTATTCTGATGCACCTTNTCTGCAAACTCAGGATCTTTGTTCCAGAACTGCCAGCCGGGAGTGGCGACAATCACGAACATACCGAGTTCATCACAGGCATCCATGAATGACGGATCCTGAGGATANTGAGCCACTCGGATGATCCGGCAACCTGCGTCACGCAGACGCTTGGCATCGCGCCACTGCTGTGAATTGGGAACGGCATTGCCGACGTAGGCAAAATCCTGATGACGGTTCGCACCGACAAGCTGTCCGAAAGGCTTACCGTTNAGCATNAAGCCTTTCTCTCCGTCAAACTCGAAATAGCGTATGCCCACACGGGTAGCTCCGCCGTCTATTGTATTCTTACCATCCTTGACACGCGACTCGACGCGGTAAAGCACGGGGCGNTCAGGCTCCCAGAGCTGCGGATTCTTGACATGGAATGTCTGTTCGACTGTTTTGGTCTCGCCCGGTTTAAGCGATACGGCCGAACTGCTGAGTTTCTGAATCAGCTTACCTTCGGGATCAATGAGGGAGGTCTCGACATATACCTTACGNGATTTGTCACCGCTGTTGGCNACATCGGTATTGACAAGCACATCCGCATTTTTGTCAGAAATGTTATCGAAATGGACAAACACGCCACCTCCGGCCACTCGTCCGGCCTCGACAGGATCAGTGATGGCAACNGGTGATTTAGCAATCATCCACACATCNCGGTATATTCCTCCATGATATGCAAAGTCAAGAGAATGCTGCGGCTTGCCGGGAGGGAAGGACTTATCGTCACTATTGTCAGCCATTACTGCCACAACGCAACTGTCGCCCGGCTGAACACCNGCCTCGGTCAGAGAGATCGTGGTGGGGAGATAGCCTCCGAAATTTGATTTGACCTCCTTGCCGTTGACANAGAACTTCTGTTTTCCCATCACGGCTTCAAAATGNAGGGTCACATCCTTGCCCTNGGTCGATTCGGGCATCACGAAATGTTTGCGATACCACGCAACACCCTGATAGTTGCGGCAACCGCTACCCTCAGCCGGGAGAAGTTCGACTGTATGGGGGGTGGAAACGACCTCCCAATTCGAGTCATTAAGCCCGACAGCCTCACCGTCCTTCACATCGCCGAGATGATAACGCCATCCGTTATTGAAATCATAGACCTGACGCCCGGCATCCTCAATCGGGAAAAATCCGGCCACAGATATCTCCTGCGGAGTCACCGCATCGGCCAATGCCACTGCGGGAANAAGCAGGAATGAAAGAATTGCTGAAAGTATTTTCATGTCAAAAGATTGTTATTTCATTTCAAGAGAGGGAGGAAGCACGACATCACGCCTACGCTCCTCAGGAGTCACTTTAAGCGAACTGATCTTTCCGTCACGCANTTCGGCCTCGACTACAGTCGAACCGGGAGCGTGAAGACGGAAACTTATGTCACNGTCAAGCGGCCAAGCCGGNAAAAGATGAATGCTGTCACCGTCCGTCTGCATGAGCATTTCCTGAAAACCGATCATGGCACTGCCACCCCAGTTGTGNTCAGGAGTCCAGTCGAAACCGGGACCGAAGAATGCAGGGAAACGGTGAGAACCGTTGGCCCACTTCTTGGAATTCAAAGCGAAAGCCTCATCTGTCAATCCGAGACANGCAGCCCATATATTGTCCTGTTTCCAACCGGAGGTGGAGCGGAAGCGGAGTGCGTCCGGATCATAGAGATAAGTATTGCGGGCAATATCAAGATCAGCACTGTCNCTGACAGTCACACCATAGAACCTCCAAGGCCATACTGGNTAAAGCTGCGGGCTTTCNACATTNTTGATGCGNTCCCATGATTTCGCCGGGGCAATCATNGTGTGGCCATCAACCACACGCTCCGGAATAGCNGGAATACGGTCAAGAAGCGATGTCCATCGTGAGGTGGCAGTGTCGGACTGCGCATTGAGATAACCGATATAATCGCCGGTCACACGCCGGAGTGCAGCGACAGTCGAAGCTGCATTATTGGCCATCTTGTAGGTCTCGCATCCNGAACCGGGGAACAGGATTAGCTTACCNTCACCGTCAAGATCCTTACTGCCGCGACGCGATGCGAGATAGCGGTAATGCTCGTCAAAGAACGTCAGCGCGCTTTCTATCANCGGNCGGTAAGCAGAGATNTCAGTCCCGGAATAGCGGGCACTCTCAAGCATCATTTCGCAGAATTCAAGCACCGTGTCCCACTCGTATTCAAGCCAAGCGTTATATTCCACACCCGGATCAGACCAAGCCGGACGTTTCGAACCATACTCCATCATATTGGGGAGTCCNAACAGTTCCGTCTGCTCNGTGAAGCAAGCACCGTCATGATNCCAATAGACCTTCGAGCGAAGCTCAGCATTGTCGAGCATACGGTTATAGAAGTCAAACTGCGGTGTCATCATGTCGAAGTCACCGCTTTTGAGCATAGGCCAATAGACCAGACGCTGATTCTGAGCGGTCATCGTACCGCCACCCCAATTGCGGAAATCGGGAGTGAACGCCTCTTCTTTTCTGACATGGTGCGGATCGAAAGTGAACAGTCCACCNTTGAACTTNGTNGGCTCTTTTCCGTAGGCATTNCAACCGAGCATNTAGCGGAAAAGAGTATAATTGCGTGCCATACGGCTGACCACACTGTCACCGTCAGTCGGAGCGGCTATATAGCTGCGTTTCCAGTAGTCACGCCACCAGTCACGCGATGCCTCGCGGTCACGGCGCAGATTAATACCACGCTCGACGCTATCCACCCCTGCAAGCCATTCATCCGTATCNGCTGTCTGACGGTTATGAAGCGCAATTGTAAAATTGTGCTTCTTNGCCGGACGCTTGCTTGTAAAGTTCCAAGCACGATAATCAGTGTTGTCATAGACACTGTCGGTCGTACCTGTGAAATGAAGATTATCNCCACTCANACGGCCACCCGACACAAGATTGGCAAGCGGATTCCACAGCCTGTCCTTAACAGAGTCGAGACCTTCACGCGCAACCGTCACATCAAACACCGTGGTCTGAGGGTTGTGATGAAAAAACGTGACAGATCCATCGGAAGCCGCAATCGAATCACGTGTAGTCACGAGATTTTTCGGCGAAGCCCACTTCCATGAATTCTGTCGCCCCTCCCCTTTCTTGAACGGACGATCGGCATAACGCCAGTTTTCATAACTAATCACCGGAGATATGGCTTTCGGACTCTCNACCTCGACATGAACCACCGGACGGAACACATCAGCCCAGACAATCACCTTTGAACCATTGATCATCAGTTCGCAATAACCTTCATCAAGTTTCAATCGCTGTGAAAAAGGAGCGACACTGTCGCCGGGCAGATGCAGACGCACACGTCCCTGCTTCAGAAGAGTGCTGTGCTCNTCGTATGCACCGCTACGGCTGNNNTAG
>JAAVDF010000023.1:0-60686 GCA_014801945.1 Bacteroides sp. | reverse complement strand
CACATCGCCGTCCTCCGCCCATACGTTGAGGCCGATATCACCGCCGCCCACCGGCATCGAAGCCGATGAGTCACTGCTCATGGAATTCCAGACATAATCGGCAGGGACATTGGCCGTCAGCATCACTGCCGAGGCGAAGGATAAGGCTAAAAGGGACTGTCGTATCATAATATAATCTGACTGTCGGGATATAAGATGGTGATTAGAACAAGGGGATAATCAGAATTGATAACAAAAGTAAAAGAAGTAAACGAGATTACGAAGTAAAAGCAGCAATAAAATTATGAAATAAAGCTAAAAAACCAAAATCATATAGTTTACACCATGCCTTTATACTTGTTTCATAATTCCGCCACTTTACTCCTTGATCGGACGGGCATCGGGCCAATCGTCAGAGCGGAATGAGGACACCGGAAGACCGTCGGTGCTGAAGAGGTCGCCCTCCGATGCATTCTCGAATGCATAGCGCACGGCCACCGGATGAGGCACTTCGTCGCTCTTGACCATAACCTTGCTACGCGAGATCCAAGCTTTGGCCGGATGGAACACACGATCCTCGCCTGCAAGCTGGAACTGCTTGGATTCAAAGCTGTTCTTACCGGCAATCCATTCGGGAGCGCGGTCAAAGCTTACGACAACGGTGTCGCCCTTAACTTCCATTGATTTATAAACGGGGCTTTCAGCACCTATACCCTCGATTCCATAAGTCTTGTTGAGTGCAAGGAGAGCCAGACGCTCACCGGCCACCTGCTTTTTCGGGGGATGGATACCTTCGGGCCAGCCTGCATCCATGAGCACGGCCATGCCGGTATTGGGGACTATATGCTCGACACGGGCCTGTGCCTCGCGCAGATATGCCGAATTAATGATTTCCTTGCCCGGCTCGGTGATTATAGCGTAATCGTAGGGAGCGATCTGACAGTAATAGAAGGGAAATTCGCCCTGTCCCCAGAGATCACGCCAACCCTTGATCATTGTCGAGAACATATCGGTGTAGGAATGGGCGCGATTCCAGTTGTCCTCGCCCTGATACCAGATGACACCACGCATTGCCAGACCGATCAGTGGATTTAGCATTCCCTTGAAAAGTACGCTCGGAGTGCGGTTCTTGGAAGGGATCTTGCCATCAACCGCTGGAATGTTGGCTGCGGCTTCAGGGAATGCCTGAAGCATCTCGTCGTTCATCCACGCCTCACAAGCCGAACCGCCCCACGACACTACGATGAGACCTACGGGGACATCAAGGAGTTCCTCGATCTGACGGCCGAAGAAATAGGCGGTGGCACTGAAATTCCTGACAGTGGCAGGCGAAGCTTCAGCCCATGAACCGGTCACATCATCGACAGGAACAGTGGAGGAGTTGCGCTTCACGGTGAAAAGACGGATGTCGGGATTACGGCTCTTGAGGATGGCCATGTTTGCCCCCTCGACAGGCTGATTCTTGAATCCCTTCATGGGCATCTCCATATTGCTCTGACCGGAGCATAGCCACACTTCACCGAGCATGACATTGTTCAGCGTGAGCGGAGTGCCGTCACTAACGGTTACGTCATACGGTCCACCGGCCGAAGGAGTCGGGATGATTATTTTCCATTTGCCATCCTTATCGGCCTTGGTCGTATATTTCTCGGAAGTCCATCCGGGAGTGACTGTCACGGTTGACGATGCATCCGCAGTGCCCCACATACGAGCATCGGTGTTCTGCTGCAGCACCATGTTGTCACCGAAAAATGCGGGTAACTTGATCTCCGCTCCGGCATTAAGACCGAGAGCCATTATCGCGGCAAGACCGAGAGATCTATATAACTGATTGGTTTTCATTTTTTTTTGTATGAGTATGTATTGTTATTCAGAAATTACACTTAATGACAGCGGTCCGGTAAGACCTGCGGGAATGAGGGTTTTCTCTGCACGGCGATACTTACCGTTAGTCCATATTCCTTCAAAGGGTGCTTTACCTTCATCCGCGCCGAGGAGGGCGTTGGCCCAAGTATTGGTCACCTCGATCACCAAACTGTTCTTACCTTTCTTTATTGCATCGGTAATATCCACTGTGTAAGGTGCGGTCCAGACGATCCCACACTCCTTACCGTTGACAATGACCGTAGCGACATCGTGAACACCGTCAAGATTAAGCACCACGCGTCCGCCCTTCGGGAGTTTGGGAGCTTTGAACTCTGTTGAGCATACAGCCGTACCGGAATAATATTTCACATCCTCCTCCAGAGCGGTTGTCCAGTCAAAAAGTTCCTCGCATTCGACAGTCCGTCCTGTAGTGACAAACTTAACGGACCATTTGCCGGGTTTGAGATCGGTAGTGACAACTTTTCTGACAGGGGCCGAACCTGAAACTGCCTCGGTAGGTTCACGGAACACAATGAAGGCAGATTCAGCGGCATCAAGTGCCATCTTCACGTCTGTGCGACCATCCTTGCTCGTCCAGTCAAGCTGACGGTCGATTGTTCCGGTCATAGGATTCCAAAGTTCGGGAATACGTCCGGCCACACGGAACGAAGCGTTAAACTCGCGCGGTGATTCCTCTTGATTCGAGATGAAGTAGAGATCCACATTATCACCGTCGTGGCGGCGATGATTCCATGCTATATTTTCCGGCACTACGACATCACGTTCAAGGCCATAGGCAGAGAAGTCATCTTTGACGTAGGGCAATTGCGGCACCACCACACCTGCCTTCACCAGTTCCGCCACCTTTGTCCTTACTTCAGGGCTGAGCGTGCTGTCAGGCATGAGAGGATGCGGGAGCGGGAGCACGAGAACTTTGTAGGAAGCTCCGCCGGGGAGTGTCACGCGTCCGTTTTCAGCCTTGG
Organism: Bacteroides sp.; assembly: GCA_014801945.1. Lineage (GTDB taxonomy): Bacteria > Bacteroidota > Bacteroidia > Bacteroidales > Muribaculaceae > Duncaniella. The sequence goes on along the minus strand of JAAVDF010000023.1, from coordinate 57,858 downwards.
CGAGACGGAGCAGCGCATCCTTGTTCATCGAGTCATAGCTGTAGCCTCTCATCGGATTAATCCATTTTTCAGGATCAGCCATGTTGGCAGAGTGAGTAACGCCGACAGGCATCACGCGCAGAGGCTGCCCCTCATTGGACAGACGCTTACGCTCCGACTCGACGCGCTCCGCACCGAAAATACCGGGTAGCGAAGGCACAAGACGATCGGGCAACACCGCACGACGAGGGATTTCCTCACCGGTGAACACGGCAATGTCCGTGACAGGCACACCGTACTGCAACAGAGCCTGTGCGCGACGCATGTAGTCGCTCATACCCTTACCGCCATCGGCCCACCAAGTGTTGTCACGCTGGAAAAAGAGGCCGATACCGTCAAGAGTCATACCGGGTTTCTTATCGAGATAAGGATTATGGGTGTTGACATGATAGAACATGCGGTTTATACCCAAAGCGTAGTTACGGTCAAGGAGAGCCTTGAGCATCGCGGGGGTCTCATCCCACGTACCGCGCACTTCCGTGAAACCTTCAGCCTGAATTATATTCTTGCCATAGACATGTCCGCCGTGGATGGCGTCGAGCATATCGTTGGGTTTGTCATGAGTCGGACTGCGAAGCCAAAATTCACCCATCGGGAAATCAACGGCCTGATAGTGGAGCATACCGTCGCTCACCATTGTGGGTGACACACATTCAGCCGAGAAATAGCAGTCATAGTCCTTAGCTTTGTCGGCAAGCACGTCATAGAACACATCGACCACCAGTTCGGCGGCAGTAGTGCGCACATCGCGGAGCACTTTTTCAGAAGTCTTCACGTCATCGACGGGCACACCGGCAAATAACGGAAGATAAGGCATGAGGTCATAACCGCGACGACGTTTGAATTCAGAAGCAAAATTGTCGCTCCAGTTCTGACTACCACATTCCCAGCTATCCACATGCATGTATTTGAGGGCATTGTTGACAGCTTCTTTGTTGCTTACTTCCTTGAACACGCGACCGAACCAATTGTCGGCCTGCTTGGCTACGGCCTCGCGGCTGAACTTATCGGCCTCAAGTCCCTGACCGGCTCCACCGGTGGCATTGGTGTGGCCGGTAGCAGTGTGACCTATGCGCATGATGCGCCACTCCCCTTCCGGAAGCGAAGCGGACAAAGCTCCGCCACGCATCTGCGGCGTCAGGTCGATGATCTCGTCAGTCCTTACGCATAGTTCCTGCGGAATCTCGGTCTCAGTGGTTTCGGGAGCGACACGCCAGACAAGTCCGGCCTTACCTTCCCACTGATTGATTTTGGGTTCACCGCTGAGAACTATATCATTGATCTTGAGATTTGGCTTCCACTTCGCAGCATCCATATCCTCGCTTCCGGGTTCACTGCCTTCGGGAGTCCAAGTGAAACGGAAATATTTAGCCGTGGTCGGAGGTATGGCATGTGTGCTCTGCTCATCGGTATTCTGCCAACCCTGACGAGCAGGCTGCAGCTGCTTCACTTCCTTGAAATCAACACCATCATTGCTCGCAAGCACTTTGAGTCGATGAGCCTGATAGTTGTTACCGGCAAGTATGATCTCAACGTTGCTGACATTGACAGGTTGGTCATATTCATACTGAATCCAACATGGGACGGACGAACGAATTACGCCTTTATCATCAATGCTGACACCCTTGCCGTCGGGAACATTTGAACCGATATTTCCGGCAGTAATCTTTGGCTTCTCCGTGATTTTCCGTCCCTTGACCGGCATGGCCAGAAGTGCGATGTCCTCGTAGTAGCCCTTATAGTTTTCCGGGACGGGCAAAAGAATGTTCTCGATCACTCCACCATTGACTATGGTATCGGCCGTGACTACCTTTTGCATTGACTCCGCAGGAGTGATCCACGGACCTCCGGCAAGCGCAAAACCGTCACAGATATGCATACCGATTTTAAGGCCAAGGCTATCGGCAATCTCCATACTGCGTCCTACCAACCGCCACCATTCAGGTGACAGCTGCGGGGCTTTACCTTCGTACTGCGGTGCAGTCTCCACGGCCTTGATCGGCATCAGATAGGTACCGCCGAGACCGGCCTGCTTCATGGCTTCAAGATCAGCTTTGATCCCCTCCTCAGTGACTGCTCCATACATCCAGTACCAGAAGCACCACGGATGAGCTTCGGCAGGAGGCGTGGCAAATGCCTGCTCAAGTGCCGACTGAGCCGACACATTGAGCGAAAGCATAGCCGCCGCTGAGAATAGTATATTGCGTAATTTCATTCTATTCCTTTATTATTCAGATCATTTCAGTATCGAGGTTTCACGAAGTAATCTCTATCCTCTATACTTAAACCTCTATACTTCAACTTAATTAAAGTTAAGGATGATACGGCCTGTGCGCTGTCCGTTGACCCACTTGGGCTGTGATGACGGACCAACGAGGTCGGTAGTATTCACCTTGTTGCGCACGGGAGGAATAACCTCCATGACAGCGATACCGGTTTTGGGAAGATTATAGAGGATATGGTCACGACCGTCACGAGGCTCATAGACACCGATATAGCTACCGGGAGTCTCGTTGATGATACCGATAGTGCCGTCCTGAGTCTTGATATCCATCCAATCCACATTGGCGAAATAGCCCTTGAATTCGGGATACGTGAAACTTTCAGCCGGAATCGGGTCATTGTAATCATTCTCCCATACACCGTACTGCGGACCGTGGAGACGGTTCTGCCATACGCGGTAAGGACCGTCGCCTACCCAACGCTTGCTGATGACCTTGTTTTCAGGGAAGTCGAATTTGACACCCATGAGGTCGATCACACCGTTGAAATTATATGTGAAATCGAGAGCCGCGCTACCGTCAGGCATGATGGTCCAGCGTGCGCTGTCGAAGTTTCCAAGTTTATAATCGGCAGTTACGACAACGTCGTTACCCTCCTTCTCGGCCTTAATTCCTACAAACTTGCCAAGATCCTCAAATTCGGTGTATTGTGTCTTTTTCTTTTCAGCCTGCTTGTCGTCATGATTATAGAAACCGTCCATCGAGCGGTCAGAACGCTTGGCCACGATGACGCGAGGACCATCGGTAAGCTCTATCATGCGGCCCTTGACCTCAACACCCATCAGCTGACCGTTTTTCTTGCTGAAATGATATGTACGTCCGTTGGCTGAAACAGTGATCTCATCGGCAGTCTCGCTGACCACGGGAGCAGCACCGCTCTTGGCTACAGACGCAGGAGTCTGCTTACCTGTCACCTGATGTGACCAAGTGAAGAGATCCTTACCGTTGTTGTCAATGACAGTGAGTTCAAGTGCATCGGTCTCAGGACGAAGCTTGGGTATGCTGACCTTACCTGATTCACGTGCGGGAATATCGGGGAATTTTACAGTGCCCTCGGCCACAACCTTGGCATTGGCCGATGATCCCTGTGCAGGCATTTCAAGCTGACGCCATTTAAGCGAGCAACCGTTGAGATTGGTGAAGTCGTAACGATTCTCGACATCAAGCACACCGTCAAAATCAGGGGTAATGCTGGTATTCATGATCTGTATGGGACACCACACTTCCTTGACAGTCCAGTAGCTACCCTCTTTCTCATGATGAGGGCCGACGATACCGTCCGCACCATAGTTGCCGCAGTTATCAATGAATCCGTCCATATCCACACGCTTTACACCCTCATCGGCAAGTACCCAGAGGAAACCGCCGGCACAACGGGGATGATTGCGCATCATTTCCCAGTAATCATAGAGACCTGCGCCATGACCGCCGTCATAGAGACCGTGGAGGAACTCGGTAGGCATAAAGATTTCGGGCAGACGCATGTAGTCCTGACTCTCGCCATACGAACGATAGTGCATGGTTTCGAACCCGCCGAAATTACCCTGCGGATGAAGCACCGGACGCTTCTGCGGATCATATTTGTGGAATTCACCGTTGAGTTCGTCGTTCCAACCCTTCTCGTTACCGTTGCTCCACCAGATGATGGATGGATGGTTTACATCGCGTTCCACCATCTCGCGTACAAGCTTCTGACCGTTGATGGTTTCATGTTTGCCATGCCAGCCAGTAAGTTCATCCATCACGTAGAGACCGAGTGAGTCACAGATCTCATAGAACTCAGGGTCAGCGGGATAGTGAGAGAGGCGCACGGCGTTCATATTCATTGATTTGATAAGCTCTACATCCTCAAGATTCTCCTTACGGCTGAGTGTACGGCCACTCTCCGGACGGAAACTGTGACGGTTGACACCGCGGATGTTGATTTTCTTACCGTTGATATAAAGACCGTCGCTTTCGCGCACCTCGATCGTGCGGAAACCGAATTTTTTATTTTCCTTATGAAGAACCTTGCCTGAAGCATCGGCGAGGGTAAATTCAGCCTTGTAAAGTTCGGGGGTTTCCGCGCTCCACGTAGCGGGATTGTTGACCTTGACTTCCACCTGACCGTCGCCAGCTCCGGGACGGATAGCTGTGACTGACTCGCCTACCTTCTTGCCGTTCTTATCAGTGATGACAGTGGTGATCTTGCCCCCTTCGACCGGCATGCTCAAAGTGTAGTCAGCCTTGAAAGTTCCGTCAGCCTTGGCGTCGATGGCTATCTGTTTCATGTTGAGTGCCGGACGGGCCTGCATGAACACCGGACGCCAGATACCGCCGAAATTCCAGTAGTCGGCACGGCGTTCGGCGAGATTCACACCTGCGTTCTCGCTTTCCTTGGCCACCGTCACTTCAAGACGGTTTTTCTTACCGGGGCCGAAAAACACACGGTCACTGACATCATAGATGAAACGATAGAAACCTCCCTGATGCTTCGAGCCGGCTTTGCGTCCGTTGATAAGCACGTCAGTATCAGTCATGGCAGCTTCAAACACAAGTTCGATCTGCTTGCCACGCCACGATTCGGGAAGCTCGAATTCGTACTTATACATACCTTTTTCATCGGCTACTCCTTCAGGGAAGGCTTTGCCATAGAATTTCATACCGTACTGATACGTACCGAATCCCTGAAGCTCCCAGCATGAGGGCACTCCGATTTTCTTCCATTCGCCGGAATTGTTACCGTCGGTACACATAAAGTCCCACTCGACCATATCGTCACTGCCAGTACCTGAAAGATACTGACGCTCGGTGGTGACTGACTGCGCCATCAGCGACATGCCTGCGAGTATGGAGCAGATAGTTACTACTGTTTTTTTCATTGTATCGTTAGATTTATATTTTTTTCATTACTACTATTTCACAGGAGAGAACCTCACATGAAGCTCATGCTCACCGGGAGCGATGGCATATTTTTTCAACACGCCCGGACCGCAACTGCTGTTGCCGAGTCCCATGACTGCCGCATCAAGATTGAGATAGATATTACCGCTATCTGTCAGATCGCAGTCATGACTGACGGCATAAATGTCAGCTACGGAATAAGGAAGAGCGGAAGCGGAGATTACAGAATCAAGAGCCGTCACGCGCAGACCCTTTCCGGCCTTGTCAAGCAGGGCTATTTCGGCAACGGATTCAAGATTGCCGGAATCCTGCGGACGGGGATAATGCACATACTGTTCATCCACACTCCTGCTCCAGCGACCGATCGAAGCGGATTCCAGACGGTCTGGATATGTCTCGTAAGGACCATAGCCGAACCACTCTACCCTATCGTAAGCATCATTGATGACGAATGCCGATCCCAGACGCGGAAGTTCGGGAAGCTCACCGCCACGGGTATATGTCTGACGGAGATCCATAGTTCCGTCGGGATAGACCGTATATTCGCTCTTGACATCTATTGATCCGGCGAGGTAACCGTATGTCTGCACCGAGGTCACTTCAACCCTGCTTCCTATCTCCTGCCATTCAAATTTCAGGCATTTGATTTCAGGCGAATCAATCTTGTTTTTGGTCCAGTCCTTCGCAAGCCAGTTTCCGAAGCTCTTGTCATTATCGGTCGGAGCACGGAACGCCTGAAAATATGATCCAGTCACGATCTTTTTACCATTATAGCTAAGATCGGTAAGATCGCCAGTCAGCCGACTCCACGAAGCAGTAAAATTCTTTCCGTTGACCGTCAATTGACCATCCGCAACAGTAAGATCAAGCTTACCGCCGGTTGCCGCCGGACGCTTCACGGCATTGATCATGCCGTCATTCAGCTCAAGCTGACGTTTCACGATCTCATGTCCGGCATCGGCCCAGTCTGTAGCCTTTTTGAGAGTTACCGATATGTTGAGACGCAGATCGGCCTCAGCATTTTTCTGCTTGCCGACCTTCACTGTCACATCACCGCTCTGACCGGGTGCAAGATCGGGAAGCGTGAGCGTTTCGGGCTTTCCGGCCACGCCGTTTACCACGGGAGTCCACGTGCAACCGTAGGCCGAAAGATCTACATGATGATTACGGTTTATGAATTCAATGACGGCTGTTCCAGTGGCGGGATCGTAAGATTTCAACAATATGGCCACAGGACTATAGACAGTCTTAACCTCATAATACTTCGGGTTGATCGAACGATCAGCGAAAATCACACCGTTCATACAGAATGCCTTCAGATTCGGCTTGTCACCGAAGTCACCGCCATACGACATCTCGACCTTGCCGTCGGGACGCACCCGTTCGATGCCCTGATCGACCCAGTCCCAGATAAAGCCTCCTGCCATGCGGGGATTGCTGTAGATCTCGTCCCAATACTCTCCGAAATTACCCATTGCGTTACCCATTGCGTGAGCATACTCGCTTGTGAGCACCGGGCGATTATCATTATCACGCTGAGCAATGGAAAGGAGACGTTCCCAACGGGCGTTTTCAGCACGTTCCTTATCGTCACCCTCCTTGATTCCGGGATTGAGATATTCAGCCTGCACTCGCGGATAGAAGCGGCTGATTATATCGACCGTTGCAGGATCAGGCTCGCCATCGACTCCCTGTGCACCCTCATAGTGGACGGGACGTGTCGGGTCGAAGTCATGAAGCCAAGCGGAGATAGCCGCAAAATTCGGTCCATAACCACTCTCGTTGCCCATGCTCCAGAACACCACTGAAGGATGGTTCTTATCCCTCTCGGCCATGCGCACGGCGCGGTCAAGGAAGGCGGCGTGCCAGTCGGGGGTGCTTGCAAGCGTGCCGCGCAGACCATGCTCCTCGATATCGGCCTCATCCATCACATATAGGCCGAGTGAGTCACAAAGCTCATACCATCTCGGAGTGTTGGGATAGTGGCTTGTACGGACCGCATTGATATTGGCCTGCTTCATGAGTTTTATATCCTCGATCATGCGTTCGTCAGTCATCACGCGCGCTGTTTTCGGGTCATGTTCATGACGATTCACACCACGGAAACGGATAGGCTTTCCGTTGACGAGCACCTGACCGTCCTTTACCTCGACACTTCGGAATCCGATCTTACTGTTGGCTCTCTCGATCACCTTACCCGACGCATCGCAAAGTTCGAGCGTAAGATCATAGAGATCAGGAGTCTCGGCAGTCCATGTCTTTGGATTCTCAAACGTATGAGTGATTCGCCCGAGTTTGCGCGGACCGCGCTGGGGATACCACTCGTTCATCACTGAAGCCTTATGGTCAAGATCAAGGATCTCGTTGATCACAACAGTGGTGTCAAACATATCCTTTCCATCCTCGCCCACGCTCACACGAAGTTTGTAGTCCGTCCCGCGCTCACCGTTATATACGGAAAACAGCGGATCTATCTGAAGAGTGAAATCCTTGTAATCGGAATCAGGAAGAGTCCTGACGGTGAAATCACGGAGTCGGACATCGGGGGTGTGGAACAGTGTGACATCACGATGTATGCCGGCAAAACGCCAGAAATCCTGATCCTCAAGATACGAACCATCGCTATACTTGTAAAGCTCGATCGCAATCTCATTCTTTCCAGCATGGATATAGGGAGTCACATTGAACTCCGACGGTTCCATACTACCTTGGGTATAACCCACCCTCTCACCGTTGATCCACACATAGAACGCACTCATAGCTCCGTCGAAACGCAGGAAAGTCTGACCGGATTTCACCCAATCAGCCGGGACTTCAAAGCTACGGCGATACTGGCCTGTAGGATTGCGCTCAACGTAAGCCGTATAGTTTTCTTTAGGCGTATCGGTAACGAACGGAGGATTGATTTTGAAAGTGTAGCCGGCAGAGGCATAGATGGGCGTTCCGTACCCGTTGACTTCCCATACGGCGGGCACAGCAAGAGTCGCCCAGCTTGAATCATCGAAACCGGTCTTTTCAAACCCTGCGACACGTCCGTCAGGCGTAGGTGACCAATGGAAACGCCAGTCACCGTTGAGCGAGATCGAACGGTCACCTTTCAGCTCACCGTAAGGCATGAACGCTGCGCGCGCAGGCTCACGGTTGATCTGAAGTATATGGTGGTTCTCCCAATCATGAGCCGGACGCGATTCAGCGATCGCAGCGACGGCTGACGAACCGATCAGAAGAGCCAATGTCAATTTTCTATACATGATGACTACTTTATTTGCATGTTTGTTTCATTAAGGCGAAAGCCGGATTACTGCACTTCAAGAGAGTCAAATGCAACTCCATCGAGATTATCAGCCGAGAGTATCACCTTGTAAGTTCCGGCATTGATGTAACCGCCGGTCGTTGTGCTCAGCATTCTCCATTTTTCAGGTGTGTCGGGGAGATTGATGGTATCATCTTTCAGAACAGCACCGTTAGGAGCGATGAGTTTCAGATTAACTGCCACAGCATCCTTATTAAGATTCATGAATTTGAAACGCAGTGCATAGACCTGTGCGAGACCAGTCGAAATAGTCCATTCAACGCTGCCCTTGCCTGAGAAGAACACACCTGTCTGCTTTTTCCATTCTTTTTTCTGGAATTTACCCTCACACTTGGCATCCTCGGCCTCGTATGTCACGGCCGCGCGTGCATTTTCATCCTTAGGAAGCATTTCGGCAGGCATTTTTTCTATCACATCCTTGTCAGCCTTGCTCCAGCTCCAGTCCGAAGCATGAGGAGCGACAAGAGGTTTAGCCTCAGAGTCAAGCGATGCCACAGCAATCGCTGAAAGTACGGCCTGCCCCGCTTTCACTTCCGGGAAGCTGACGGTAAGCATACCTCCACGGACATCGCAGTCAACCACTTTCTTCAACAATTTGTCATGTCCGGCCTCGGCCCAGATGTCAAGGTCATCGATCACGGTCGAATCATTGACAGCGACATCGAATATACGCAGACCCTCACAGTCAGTACCCTCGCCACCGCCTGTGCCATGCCACGGCTCGATGAAATACAGCTCGACACGATAGCGGCCGTCAGGCACGGGAAGATTATATGACAGCTTGTGACGTCCGAAACGGAAACTCTGCATGAGTGCCCAGTCATCAGTCCCGGCTATCGGGTCGTAGGTCACACGCTGACTGGCAAGATAGGGTGACAGACCTTTAAAATCCTCGGCCCATGAGCGTGAATAGACCGTATCGTCCGCAAGCCATTTCTGACCGAAACCGTCGGTATAGGCATCTCCGCCACAGTTTATACGGTAAAGATAATTGTAACCGTCGGCACCCTTGAGTGCAACAGAACCCGGTGAACGCAGTGAGGCGAAGCCCGGTGCTTGCTCAAGATTATCAAGCACTATCAGATCCTCAGCCACAGGTTCACCACCCTGATATGCCACTGCCCGCAGGACATTGTAGCGTACAGGCACATCCTTCCAAACGAAGTGTGTACCGATACCACCCTTGACCTGCATACCGAACGAGGCCGAATCAACGGCATCATTGAAAAGTTGGACTGAATCGCAGTTACTATAGACCTCTATGGTCGCATTGCGCGGGCCATTGAATCGGTCAGGCCATGTATGCGACGCGATATAGACAAACGGATCTTTAGCCGCATCGACATAGTTTGACTTATACATATAATATACGTCGGCAGGTTCTTCCCACGGACTGACAAGTCCCTTGTAATTGAAAGGACCGACCTTATCAATCGTGCGGTAAGCCTCGTCGGGCTGACGACGGCCGGGATTATCGTGACTGCTGAATATCCACTGATAGTGACCGCTGACGCTGTCGCGGGCCTGTTCGGCTAAACGTACCTTAGTCTCCATGAGTTGCGTCATGCGTTCCTCACTCCAAGGACCGTTGGGATCAAATTCGCCGGGCTCGGTATGGAATCCGAGTGTACGCCATGCTCCATATTCACCGTTAAGAAGCTGATTCGGTCGTGCGAGTTCTTCGTTATACTTGTTCACATCGCCACCGTATGTACCGCTCCAGTTCTGAATGACATTCCAATCTGTTCCCTCACCGCCGTTGCAGGTGGTGATCACGCGCATGTCACGGGCCATCGGATCCATTTCACGGATGATCTCGGCACATTCCTCGGCAAAATCACGCGGGAGCGTGCTCTCATTCTGGAGTCCCCACATCACGACAGAGGGTGAGTTGCGACGCTCCTTGATCCACTGGCGCAGGAGTGTCTTGAAGTTCTCACGGAATTCAGGGGTATCATACCATACATGGGCAGAGAACTGCGGCCAGAAAAGTATGCCTTCCTTGTCCCAATAGTCCTGATAGCGGAGATTGTGAGGCTGATGGGCATCGCGCACAGCGTTGAAACCAGCATTTTTTATCTGCTTGACGCGTGCGGCCACCTGCTCATCGCTGAAAGCGTGGGAAGCTCCGAACTGATGCTCATACTCACACACTCCGTTGACAAATACCGGTTTTCCGTTCAGGAAAAAGCGTCCGTCGCCATCATTACGCTTGACAGGCCATGAGAAATTACGGATACCGTAGGGGGTCGTGACCTCCTCGGTAGTCTTACCGTTGCGCTTCACCATTGTTGAAAGCTTGTAGAGATAAGGATCTTCCGTGCTCCACAGCTTTGCATCGGTTATCGGAGAGGCCTGCTTGACAATTTTTGTCTCGCCGGGTGCAAGAGTCGTAGTCTCGGTCAGGCGGAATATCTGCCGGCCATCTGCATTGCTGAATTTGCTTATAAAATCAAATTCAGCAGGCTTAGTACCATAATTTTTCAACTCTGTTTCGATAAACACCGAATCACAGGCGGCATTGTTCCATACATGGACTCCGAACGGCTCGACACGCACTTCATCAGTGATCTCAAGCTCTACGGGACGGAAAATACCGAGCGGTTGTGAACCTTCGCTGAATCCCCATTCCGACGAGCAACCACCACATACCCACGGCATGTCGGCTATCATTTCAGGATGCTCTGCAAGCACTTCAATCGTATTTTTGCCGTCGAAATTCAGATAATCGGTCACATCGAGAGTCATCGACGTGCGGCCTGACGGACGACGACCGAAATCATGACCGTTAAGACGGATGTCGGCGTATGTGCCAACTCCCTCGAAGTTTACAAAATAGCGTTTGCCATCGACACGTGCCGGCATATCAAAATCACGCACGTAGGTAGCATTACCGTGGAGATTTCCGTGGGTGAGCTGACGGTAACCGTAGTAATCATCCCAGTTGTGGGGGACGTTGACACTCCGCATAGTCGTGCGGTCATCACCGAGCCATGTGTTCCAGCCATCATTGAGGCTTACATGTGTGCGTCGGCCTGTGGCCGGACGTTCGGGAAATCTTACCGCTGACCGACCCATCGGCTTACTTGTCGCAACTGCAATTCCGCGCTGCTCGGCATTGTTGACGGCACAATAGAAATGATAGACCACACCGTCATGCTTGACAAGATAACTTTTATGGGCAAACATCTCATCGAAATCCTTTGTGGGATAGATAAGATCACTGCCTTCCCAGTCATCCCATGTCACGAGATCGTAACTACAAGCAAAAGTATTGAATGCCTTATAGCTGCGCGAGGGATTGAAAGCCGAGAAGTAGAACATCACATACACATCGCCCATCTTGACTATCTGCGCGTCGCCTGTGATGGTGCCCTGCGCTTCATGAGTGAACACAGGGTTTCCCTCGTATCTGCGCCACTTTGTCATATTGTCGGACAGGGCGATGCCTATACGCTCACCCTTCATGCCGGTTTCAGGATTGACACCTCCGGCGTTGTAATACATCATGAAACGTGATCCAAGCGTCTTTCCGGGATCTTCATAGACAGTGCTCTTATATTCGGTCAATGCCTCCCACCACTGGACATCCTTGTCAGTGATCGAGATGATCGGATGATCAAGTGTCTCCCAGAGGTGAGCCGTCGCGGGATTGCCCTTTGTCCAAGCCAATCCGACAGCAAGAGGTGCGTTCACGGCCTCATAGCCTGTGCCCTCTCCTCCGATATATGTCATCCAGCATTTACCTTTGTAACGGTTGATGGCATAAGAGCCGTCCCACTGCATGTCGATCAGTCCGGGGAAACCACCTCGCTGATTTCTGTCCCAACCGGTGTCGGAATAAGCGAGTATCCGACCCAATGTGGTCCATTCGAGCAGGTTGTCACTCTCTGCGATCCATGTCTCATAGCCGCGTCCGTCCTGACCTCCGCGTCCGTTATAGACAACGTAAGTCATATACCATTTATCACCTTCGCGGAACACCGTCGGACAGTCAATTTTATGATTATTGTCATCAGGCGCCACTACAAGACCATATTTATAAGGTGTACGCGCTTCCTTATAGACTTCGGCCATACGCTCCTGACTGACGTGACGCTGAGCGTCAATTCCTGACCATCCGGCCAAAGCCACAGTCAATGCTAAGAAGATTCGTTTCATGTTCTGGGGGATATATACATGATTTGATCCAAAGTGTATGCGCCGATTTTTCCCGACGCATACACTTGGATTCAAATTTTATAGATTTCGATCAATAGAAAAGCCAGTCCATAGTTTCGTCCGCACCGGCGAGGGCTGCATTGCGCGGAGTGATCTCATCGGAAGTGAAACCGAGCACGAGCGCATAGCCTTTGGGGAGATTCAAAGAATGCTTGCCGGGAGCGAAATTGTAGGCATGGATATTGGCCAAAGGCATTTTGTCGAGATGGATGGCATTTGTCAGAACCGGTTCTGCCTGTCCATACTCGTTTGCCGTAGCATCAGTCTCAAGTTTCGGAGCTCTGGCATACTTCTTCTGATCATCCTTGAAATAGGCGACAAGAAGCTTGACAGGCTCTGAACATTCAAATTCAATATTCGTACCTTCCTTGCGCTGAGTATCACCGTTGACCTTGATAGCTGTGAGACCACGAAGCTCCGGAGCAAGCCCTACAACCTTGGCATCAGGCATATTTTCAAGGAGTGATGCACCGTCGTTGAGCCCGACAGTCTTCCATCCGCCGCCAAGTTTCACCTTTGCTGCAGTGAGCGGCTTGATGCTCTCATCATTATCGGAGATCTTTCCGGCAGCCTTATCCTTGAGCATGGCTATGTTGTTCTTGAAATTGCCAAGCTCAGCCTGATAGTGAACAAGGAGTTCTTCCCATGTCTTGTTCTTTCCTCCGTCACCGGCAATAGGAATGCGGCGCATGGTGGTCTGCATACTGTTGGCGTAGCGATAGGTGTCCTTCGTGCGATCCACAAGCTGAGTGTAGTAATCAAGGCTTTCCTCAAGCAGCGGAACAGCAGCATCAAGATATTTTAGATCCTTTGTCCACTGATAGTTGAGCACCTGCTGTGCAGCCTTGACCTTACGGTCAAAGAAGTAAGCGAAAAGACGATAGCATTCCATATCGTTGGTCAGACGCTCAAATTCCTCCTTATTGGCCTTGACATTACCGACGCTCTTGATAGCAGCCACAGCCTTGTCGCCGTGGGCCACGCACTGGGCTGTGATATCGAGCGGAAGCTCACCTACATGAGGCTCACCCTTGTACTCCTTCTCGACAAATTCGATAAGCTTTTCACCCTCCGGGCCACAGCTCTCATAGAAACCGGGATAGATGGTGTATTTGTAAGGGTTGACGAGCTGGCTCATAAACATACCGAGCAGGAGAGTCTGACGGTTACCCTCGGTGATGCCGAAACGACGGAGAAGCTTGGGCGCGATCTCACCGGATTCCTCGAAAGCCTCGCGGATGTCAGCACCCTTGCTGTCATCAAGACCATAGGTACGCGCGAAGCGGTGATTCCAGTACTTGATCTCATCGTCGCGGTCACGGCGGCAGTTCCAAGCATAGCGTCCCCAGCCTTCGTACCATGTACTGTCGCGGACGAGCTGCAGTTCGCGGCCACCTCCTGCAATACTGTCAGCCGAGTAAGGCCAATCCCAGTAAGACGCCTGCGGATAAAGGTGGAGTGCATTGGCGCCATGAACGTCGTGCATGGCCTTGACTGCCTTTTGAGTGAAATCAGGTGAACTCCATCGCCACGGTTCGAGGTTGGCGAGGATGTGGACATTACTGATGTGGACACTGCCGAGCGAACTGAGACCACGGTGGATTTCGGTCCACGGACCGCGCGGTTCGTATGTGGTCAGCGATTCACCATTATACTTATGCATGGTGTAGAGGTTCTTGTAAAGCGGAAGAGCCGCATCCATCACAGCCTTGCAGTCGGTATCGTGAGCGCGCAGGAGCAACGGCGGCTCGTCAGTGCGGCCAAGCTTGGCAAGACCGTCCTTCACACCGGGGATAATGGTTTCGGTGAACCAGACCACGTCATCCTCGTAGGTATCCATTGCTTCGCCGAGGCAGACGAGAAGACCCACATTAGGATATTTCTCGATAAATGCCGCCACGCTCTTGCGGGTATAATCGCTTACAAGCGGAGTGATGGGACGGTTTCGATCCTGAGTCTTCATACCGTAATGTTCGGCAAACGGCTTGGAAAGCAGAATGTTGTAGAACATCTGAATGACGAAGATGCCGCGCTTGTCAGCTTCAGCGGTGAGGAATGCATACATATCCTCGTTTTTCTTGAACGTCTCGTCATCTACCTCGACAGCGAAAGGATAATCCTCCAGTTTGACGAGCGATGCAAACGGGTGTCCGTTCCAGAGATAGAGCGAGTTCATACGGTTCTCGACAAGCATATCGAGATATTTGATCCACAGCTCTTTGTCATAGAACCAAGGGAAATTTTCAGGTGTATAGGGATACTCATACACACTACGACCGGGGAGAAGATAAGGCTTCTGCACACCAACACAAGCTCCGCGAAGCACCATTTCAGGCGAATCGGTGAACTCAGCCGGAAGAGCATCAAGATTGCCTTCGGTTTCCAGACGGTCGGCAAGCTCTCGGCAACCGTAGATCACACCTGAACCGTCGTTACCCTTGACTTCGATAATATTATCAGCGGATGTGATCGTGAATCCTTCCTTCGGCCCTACGCTGTCGGTAGCTTCGGAAAGACGGATCAGTTTAACGCCTTCAGGAGCGACAGAATCAAGGATCACGTCATATCCTTTACTTTCGAGCACACCGGTGAGATGTTCGGCGGCAAATTTTACACGGTTAGATCCGTCGGCCGGACAGTAGAGCGCGATACTCTTGCGGCTACCGCAACTCCAGACCATCATTGCCGCGACGGCTACTATTATATATTTCAGACACTTCTTCATATTGTCCGTCTGTTGGTATTCAAGGTTTTGTATTGGAGAATATCTTTAAATTACAGCTCAACCCACTTCCTTATATTTGATGGTGATCTGCTTATCGGTATCAATGAACAGACGATAAGTCTTGTCACCGGTCTTCTCGACCGTTCCGTAATCGGATTTAGGCTGAGTCTTTGACTTGAAGTTAATGTAGCCCTTGCCTTCGGTAGCCTTGACTTTAATCTCCT
The DNA here is from genome assembly GCA_014801945.1 of Bacteroides sp. Classification (GTDB taxonomy): domain Bacteria; phylum Bacteroidota; class Bacteroidia; order Bacteroidales; family Muribaculaceae; genus Duncaniella. The sequence goes on along the minus strand of JAAVDF010000023.1, from coordinate 42,171 downwards.
TGTCATTGACGTAGAGCGAGATTTCGCCATTAGGGGTCGGGACTGTGCCCTCCATCCATTTCAGACCGCCGAGATGGGGAGTGATCGAAAATTCCTTATAACCGGGCGAGAGAGGTTTCACACCGAGGTAGTATTTACCGATCAGATAGATAGGACTCGCACCCCACGCATGGCAGAGGCTCTTTCCGTAGGGACGGCCATACATGGCGAGATGCTGTGTGCCTGAATCTTCGGGATTATACTTTTCCCAGAAAGATGTCGCACCCTCGTTGAGCATACCGCCCCAATAGTCCTTCATCTCCTTCAGCACCTGAGCCTGCATTCCTTGATCACAGAGAGCCTCAAGTTCATAGAAGCGCATATAGGGGGTGGTGATAGCGGGCACTTCAGGATTGAGCATGACGTTCTTCATCACTGAATCAGTGGTCGGTTCGTCAAAATAGCCGTAGGTAATGGCAAACATATTTGCAAACTTATTGACCTGATCGCTCTGTTTCCCGTTCTCGACATTGTGTACAAGAGCCTGCTTCTGCTCATCCCAGAATGTGGGCAGGAGTTTGTCACGAAGGTCAGTGGCAAGACGTCCGTACTTTTCGGCATCAGACTTGTCCCCGACAATTTCGGCACAGAGCTTCATGGTTTCGAGACTCTTGCAGAAAAGTACCTGCTCGAATGAGAGCGCACCCTGCTTGCTCATGGGGAAATCGGCCCAATCGACAAAGACCCAGTCACCTGTCATGCCTTCGAGCATACCGTCCTTGTTGGTACGTCCGAGCACGTAATCCATGAGGCTCTGCATCTTGGGATAGATTTCCTTGACAAATTCCTTGTCGCCGGTATAGAGATAGTAGTCATAGATGCCGTTGAACCAGTAAAGCGTATAGTCCATAATGGTGTTGATATGTGCCGTCACAGGGTCTTTGCCACGCAGGAGACGGGTTGTACGCTTAACAGTAGGGCTGTCAAAGAAGAGATAATAGTTCATCAGATAACTCTGCACCGCATCACCGCTCCACACCCAACGGTCACGCTTGATACCGTCGATGAAAAATTCGCGTGTGGTGAGATGCATGGTGTATGCACCGACATCCCATATCTTGTTGAGTTCCGGATCGCTGCACTTGAACTTTCCGCGATACTCCACGGGAGCATATTCATAAAGCATACCTACGTCACCTATATTTATACCCTCCTCCGGAGCGACATAAACATAGCGGAACGCCTTGGTATTGTCAAGGGTATAGTCACCGGCCTGCTGGCAAACCTCGTTAGTGGCAAGATCAACGACCATACCTTCAGAAAAACCGATTTTATCAAGTGTCTCGCAGTGGTCAATATCAAGAGCCTCTTCCGGACTCTCACCATAATATATATTTACGATACCGTTGCCGACAGGGTTCTTGAGTACTATGCGTCCGAATGTCTCCTTGCCGAAGTCATAGAGCTTGCCACCGTCGGCAGTCTTCTCCTCGACAGCCACATAGCTCATCGGCTCAAGATTGAGATGATAGGTCGAAGGCGGATTCTGAATATTATCGAAATTCCAATAACCGGCAGGTGCATAGATGGTTGCTGACGTATCGCTGGCCTTACCGCTCTCATCGATCCACTCCTTATCCTCATTGGTGACCTTCCACGTAGGATCGGTATTCACGTTATTTCCCTTCACATAAAGTGCGGGGGGTGTCTCCTGATTCCACACCTTTATATTAAGCTTATGCTTTCCGGCAGGAATGGTGAACTTCGAGGGCTGTCCGAACTGGAGCTTTCCGTCGAGCTTCACATTATATTTACCCTCGGCCACAATGGTGATCTCCTCGTCCTGCGGCAGATCCAGATCCTTACTAAACTCGACGGTCACGAAATGACTGTCTGTTTTCCAGAATGGAGGGAAAAATGCCCCGCGCTCGGTGCGGTTGTTGTTCATTCGGTTACCGAGCCATATTTCATAGTCGCCGGGATACCAGATCCAAGTCTGCGCGGAGGCGGCCAGCCCAAGTGCAGCTGTGGCAAACAGGATAGACACTCTTTTTTTCATATTCATTAATGAGCTAAGTATGGAATTGCAAGTGGTTTGTTAGACTGATGATTGTTTTGATTGACGATTACGCTTTTCGGGATGTTTTACAGTGATTTAAGGTATTCAAAATCTTTTGTAAGACCCGCATTGTTCTTTATGCTTTCATCCACACCCGGACCGTTGTTCTCCCACACGTTACCCGGACCGTTGGCGTTCTGGAGATACTTCTCCCCTTCCGTCCAGTTGTCCTTGACGTTGATGAACGATGAACCTTCGTCCGTGTAGAGATAGAACCAATGGTTGGGATCATGGGCATAACCGGGAACGTAAATGTCACGCACACAGTTTTCTGTCACCCAACTGTGGGGCTGTGAGCCGAGAGTATAGACTCCGGCCACATCATACATGTGGCGGGCATAATGGTGGATCAGATTGGCGTGGACACGGTTGTTGCGCATACAGTTGACCGTGCGCGTCCATCCCCAACCGAGATTAATACCGCTGTAAGAGACATCGTTGATCTCATTATGCTCTATATTGATGTTCTTGACATAGCCTGCACAGATACCGAGTGTACCCCAGTCCTCATTTGTCACGTCAGTGATCAGATTGTTGGCTATGGTAAGACCGGAGCAGACCTCACGCTCATCACTCGGATCGTACGGCAGGTGCGTCTCATGCGCAGCCGGGCTGAAGTTACCAACCACGATGCCGTTGCCTGCAATATCGCGGAAAAGACAACCTTCGATCAAACCGCCCTCCGTGCCCCACTCATAGTCAAGGCCGGATGAGCCGAGATGCTCGAAGCGGCATTTGAGGAAATCAACGTCAGCAGCCCCCTTGACAACGACAGCCGAAGCCGGACGGCCAAGCCAGCCCTGATTGTCAAGCTTATGGTTTTGCGGACGTTCCATCTTAGGATTGATCTTATAGCCGTCAGTCATATACATGCCTGCCTGCAGAGGCACATGTCCCATGAGTGACGGACGCATCCATGTGGTGTATTCAAATCCTATATTCTCGATCCTGACATTCTCCACACGGCGGTCAAGCGTACCTTCGATAGTCATAAGTGTCTCCACTGCGGGTACGACCGCGCTCTCCATCTTCTCACCGGGAAGCGGATAGTAGTAAAGCTTGCGGGCATCTATATCGTGATACCATTCACCCGGAACATCAAGAAGTTCCTTGGCATTAGTAAGATAGAATGCTGAATTATGGCCGTCGGTCGTCACCATCGGGCGCGGCCACGGATGTTCAAACTGGATACGGCTTTCGGGATTATGAAAACGCACGGCTGCACTGTCACCCTGAATGTCGATCGACTTGATACGGAGATTGGCCACACACCACATCTCATGAAGCACCATTTCAGGGTAAGGTGCATCGACAATCTTCTTGACAGCCTCGGCGGGTACCCAGAGGATCTCGTTAGCAGGATCATTGCTGATTATCCTGTACATTTTTTCAAAATCCTCCACATCGCGTGCCCTCACAGCCTTACGGCCGTTGACATAGAGCTGACGGAAATCAAGAGGACGACCGTTGAACTGCGGGACATCGGCCACCATCAGTTTCCCCTGACGCTTCCAGCCATCTATGCTCACACCGCCACTCAGCCAAGCACCGCCATCGGAAGTGATGACTGTCGGCGATGAAGGCGTGCCGCTATCCTCCGGACGGACAAAGACCGGCTCATACACATTATATATACCTGAAGCCAGATGTATGGTTATCCCCGACTCCGTCCCGGGTGCTGAAAGACGACGCATTTCACGCGCCTGACGCAACGCCGAAGTCAGGGTGGCCTTCGGGGCACCCTGACTACCGTCATTAGAATCCTTACCGGAAGGAGCTACATAGACATCCGCGGCAAGAACCTGAAGGAGGGAGAGCAGAAGCCCCCCTGTCAGAAAAAATCTTTTCATCTACAAGAGAATGTAAGTGTGGATTAACGTGCGAGAGGAAGCCAGACACTCATCTCGGCTTTGTCACGGTTGCCCCATGCGAAATAAGGAATGAGGGTGACCTTGACCTTCTTGTCGGCACTTCCGACCTCACGATAGAGCTTACCGGTCCAGTCACCGCCATCGACGAGACGGGCTTCGGTCTCAAGAGCGGTCATGCGGCTGCCGTCGATCGTGATATCCTTTGTGGTAAACTGCGCATCGGCGGGAATGAGGACATCGTCGATAGCCTTTCCATCTTCAATGTCTATGCTTTCAAGACAATATACCAACGGACCGCGCTTGACAGCTGTATGGTTGCGCGTCTCCTCAACGAGAGGATTGGATTCAAGGAGTTTGGTTTTCATCTCCATGTCGAATGTCACCTCATCGCCGGGTTTCCAAGTGCGGTCAAGCGTGATATAGCTGTCGGGAACGACCTTGACATTTTCAGGCACACCATTGATGGCCACAGTGGCATTGTCACACCAAGAGGGTACGCGAAGTTTCAACGCGAGTTTCTCTTTCTTGGGAACTTCTACCATCGTAAGCACCACTTTACCGTCGTAGGGATAGCCGGTGCGCTGGGTCACTACAAGAGGACGCTTTTTACCAAGTGAGGTACGGAGTTCGCTGTCACCGTAAAGGTTACACCAGAGAGTGCTGTCATTCACGGTGTAGGCATAGTTCTGAGCCTCGCAAATAGTACGCAGTGTGTTGGGCGGACAGCAGAAACAGCTGATGTACTCTTCACGGGTCTTGGGCCAGCGGAGTGTGTAAGGCAGATCATCGCTCATACGGAGCGGGTTAGTGTAGAAATACCGCTTGCCGTCAAGGCTGACACCGCTGAGCACACTGTTATAGAGTGCGGTTTCGACGATATCGGCATACTTAGCCTCGCCTGTAGCCTCAAGCATGCGCCAGTTGAAAAGCATGTTGCCGATGTTGGCACATGTCTCGTTGTGAGCCGTGCTGTTAGGGAGCTGATATGGACGGCCATAGCTCTGATGAACTTTCTGAATGCTGTCAGGCTCATAGTTAGTTCCGTCGGGCGAAGTTCCGTCATAGAGCGCGCCACATGCACCGGTGACATACATCTTACGGTTCACGATGTCGTCCCAGATGCTCGTCAGGTTCTTCATGAGCTGCTCCTCGCCGGTCTCGGCATAGAGGTCAGCCACACCTGCATAGAGATAGTTGGCACGGACAGCATGACCCATTGCATTATACTGATCGCGGAACGGGATACGGTCCTGATTGTCATCCGTACCGTTCTCCACCAGACCGCGGATATTTATAAGATTGTTTGCGAGATCGAGATAGCGGGGATTACCGGTCTCACGATACATCTCCACCACGCCCATATAGTGAGAGGGGCAGATGGCATTGCGTGCAAGCTCGGCGGAAGCTGTCTCGTAAAATTCACAGAGGAAGTCTGTGGCCTTTACGGCAGCATCGAAAAGCGTGGTCTTGCCTGTGGCCCTCTTATGGACAATACCGGCCATCATCAGGTGACCGAGGTTGTAGGTCTCGAAGTTCAGACGGTTGGCGAAAGCACCTTTCTCATCCTCGCCACCAACTTTCGTACCGATGACGGTCTGCTCCTTGTGGTGAGCATGCGTATCGACACCTCTGTTGCGCTCGTCGATAATCACGGGAGTATGGATATAGCCGTCGGCACGCTGCGCTTTCACAACCTGCTCGATGAACTGATCCATTATGGCATCAAGTTTCGGATCTTTATTGACAGCATACACGGCTGCGACAGCCTCAAGCCACTTGTACATATCACCGTCGTGGAACGGAGGTCCCCAATGCTCTCCTTCCTTAGTTCCGGCTGCAATCTCGAAGTTTCTGAAACCGTGTGACACGTCGGGATTACACCATGTGTCCCACATGCTTTGAAGTGAAGTTCCGCTATATACATCGAAGCGGTCACCCCAGAAACCTCCGGTCCATTTCACAGCACCGAGCGGGGTATTTGTCATGACTGCATGACGGCTGTCCGATGTGTCGGTAAGTCCTCCTCCCTGCGCAAACGCGCCAAGCGAAATCAATGCACAGGAAACAATGGTATTAAATCTTTGAAACATAATCAGTTGGGATTAGATATAGGAATTTAGATTACAAAGTTAAAGAAATAATACCATACTTCCAACTTTCAGTTGATTTTAATTTAATAATTACAATAAGTATATGTTTTTTAACAACAAAATTCTTTGAATATGCTACATTTATTAAAAATCAGATGCATGTTAATAATGACAAAATCCAAAAGCATTCAGATTCCCACCCCGTTTCAGAGGTATATGTAAAAAATGTCAGTATAGCTGCCTCATGATGAGCTATACTGACATTAGACGGTCTTTTGGGATTCCTCAGGAGTTTTTAACCTTGGAAATTTCTATTTTTTCTTTTTTGCAGGGTCACAGGTAAGACCCACACCGAGTTTCTTGAATATTTTGTGATCGACCTCGCCGAGCATCACAGTCGAATGGACCTGACAGCCGTTCAGCTCAGGGAGTTTTTCGAGTGCCCGGCGGCAATTTTCATCGCGGGTGCTCAACACTGAAAGAGCCACGAGCACCTCATCCGTATGAAGACGCGGGTTGACGCTGCGCAGATAATTGATTTTCGTGTTCTGTATAGGCTCGATCATTGCTTGAGGGATCAGCTTGATCGAATGATCGATTCCAGCAAGATACTTCACGGCGTTAAGGATCAGAGCCGCGCTCGGACCGAGAAGTGCACTGGTTTCGGCAGTGATGATGGTTCCGTCGGCAAGTTCGATGGCCGAACAGGGTACACCACTGCGCTCGGCACGTTCACGTGCAGCCACAGTCGGCTTGCGGTATGACGTATCGATCTTAGCCTGCTTGAACAGCAGAGCGATCTTATTGACCTCACCCTCGTTGTCCTCGCCTTGGGCAAAATGATTGAGAGCTGTGTAGTAGCGACGGATAATCTCATCCTTTGATGCACGGCAACACACCTCATCATCATTGATACAGAATCCAACCATATTAACACCCATATCCGTAGGAGATTTATAGGGGTTCTTACCATAGATTCCTTCGAAAAGTGCGTTGAGCACAGGGAAGATCTCTATGTCACGGTTGTAGTTGATAGCTGTCTTTCCGTAAGCCTCCAGATGGAAGGGATCGATCATATTGACATCATTGAGGTCAGCCGTAGCAGCCTCGTAGGCGATATTTACCGGATGTTTGAGCGGAAGACTCCACACCGGGAATGTCTCGAATTTGGCATATCCGGCCTCGACACCACGCTTGTGTTCATTGTATAGCTGGCTGAGACAAACAGCCATCTTGCCGCTACCCGGACCGGGTGCAGTCACGATCACGAGCGGACGGGAGGTCTCCACATAGTCGTTACGTCCGAAACCTTCATCTGAATCAATCAGAGCCACGTTGGTAGGATAACCCTCGATAGTATAGTGATAATAGGTGGTGATACCCATACGCTCAAGCCTCTGACGGAAAGCATCGGCACTGCTCTGGCCGTTGTAATGCGTAATCACGACTGATCCTACAAGAAACCCGCGCTTCTGAAATTCTTCGCGCAGACGCAGGACATCCATGTCGTAGGTGATACCGAGATCGTTGCGAACCTTATTTTTCTCGATATCGAGAGCACTGATGACGATTACTATTTCTGCCTGATCGCTGAGCTGGCTTAGCATACGCAGCTTACTGTCAGGCTGAAAACCGGGGAGGACACGACTGGCGTGGTGGTCATCAAACAATTTTCCTCCAAGTTCAAGATAAAGCTTGTTGCCGAACTGAGCTATGCGCTCCTTGATGTGTTCGGACTGAATTTTGAGATATTTCTCGTTGTCAAAACCGTATTTCATAACGGATTACAAAATTAGTATTTTTTGTCCGAACAAGCAAAGGCCAAAAGATAAAAATTTCTCCACGAAATACCAACGCCTTTATTACCATCAATTTATAATCAGGACCGCTTTCTGCCGACCGAAACTGTACCACCTTATTATATTATAGTTATATTGACAATCCTCTCCCCTACCCTGACTCATAAACCACATCACCCCAAAGTCGGACATCTACGCAATCAGATGAACAAGTCCTCCCATCAAGACCTTATTATATAAAAACAGACTATTATACATGGACAACAAACGAACAATCTACTCCCGATTCAGGGACATGGTGGAGAAATACCCCTCCGCCCCAGCTATCATAGAAGATGACCGGACGCTTACATTTTCAGAACTCGACGCCATGACGGATGCCATACTCGCCAAATTCTATGACCGCAGACCGGCCTTTGTCGGAATCGTGATGCACCACGGTGCGGAACAGATCGCCGCCATGCTTGCCGTACTCAAAAGTGGAGCGGCCTACATTCCCGCCGAACCGTCGCTCCCACAGGAACGTATCGACTACATGATGCAGACAGCAGGAGTGGATCTGATCATAACAGACAACTATTGTCGCCATCTCAAACCTGCACAGTATGAAATGACTGACCGCTCTACGCCCGATGGCGTTGCCTACGTGCTCTATACCTCCGGCACATCCGGCAAGCCTAAAGGAGTCGTTGTCGAGAATCACTCAGTCGTCAATTATTCCGAGGCTTTCGAGGCTGAATTTCATACAGGGCCGGGCGACATTATGCTCCAGTATTCAGTATGTTCGTTTGACATATTTGTTGAGGAGGTCTATACCACGCTGCTCAACGGAGCTGCCGTCTGCATACCCTCATCTCCGATCCATAACGGTTCGCTTCAGGGACTACTGAAATTTGTAGAGCGTCATGGGGTGACGATCATTGACGGCTTCCCTTACCTGATCGCCGAGATGAACAAACTTCCTGAGATACCGAAATCGATCAAGCTGATAATCAGCGGCGGCGATGTGATCCGCGGCAGTTACATCACCAATCTGCGCGACAAAGGCGTGAAGATCTACAACACTTACGGTCCGTCGGAAACAACCGTCTGCTCCAACTACTTCCGTGTTGACAATGCCGAACCGCTTGACGACGGCACTTTCCCGGTAGGCAAGGCGGTGAAAGGCGTCGAGGTCAAGATCATGGATAAGGACATGAACGAACTCCCCCAAGGACAGATCGGTGAAATATGTATTTTCGGCGAGGGTGTGAGCCGAGGTTACCTTGGAAACCCGCCCGAACAGAAAAATTTTGTCACTCTCCCTGACGGCACACGCATGTATCGCAGCGGTGACCTCGGCTATGTGCTCCCCGACGGCAATCTCGCCTTCCTCCACCGGCGCGACAATCAGGTGATGATCCTCGGAAAGCGAGTCGAGCCGGAGGAGGTCGAGAACGTGCTCAATACTTGCCCCGAAGTAGAACGTGGAGTCGTACGTGCTTTCCTTGACGACAACGGCCTGCATTATCTGACGGCCTACATTATCCCCAAGGAAAATTGTAAACTTCACGATGTCAGGAAATGGCTTGCCGACCGTCTGACAGACTTCATGATCCCTGAATTCTTTATCAGAATCCACAGCATACCTGTCACCAAGCGCGGTAAGGTCGATGTTGAGGCTCTTCCGGTAGTGATGAAGGAAGGCGGTGTGTGATGGGCATTACCTTGAAGCAGATAAAAGCCCTGCCCTCCCTCATACGTTGGCGCATAGAGGTGATCCGGAATGTATTCGGAGAGGAAGCTCATCCGCGACTCCTTGTGGCCAACCGGCAGTATTACCGCAAGCACATCGCCGATGATTCACATCTCGCTTTCGTGGCGGAATGTGACGGAGAAGAATGCGGATGCGGGGGTATATGCCTGACGGATGAGCTTCCATCACCGGACAATCCATCCGGACGATGCGCGTATCTCATGAACATCTATGTCCGTGAGACGTTCCGCAACAGAGGTGTTGCCCACATCATTGTAACCCATCTGATTGAAGAAGCCAAGAGACGCGGCTGTGGAAAGATCTATCTTGAATCGACGGCCGACGGTAAACCTGTCTATACATCACTTGGTTTCAAAGACATGCCAGATATGATGAAATATTATGACACAAATAATTGATATAAACGACTTGCATTGTCTTTGCAGCACTCCGCACAGCAAGGACAAAATTGCCTACATACTTTATCCGATGGATATGCTTGCCGGATGGATTGAACCTGCCTCCGGAATATACGACACAACCATCGTCGCGGTGACCGGAATGGACTGGCAGAATGTGTTCAGTCCGTGGCCGGCTAAAGGTGTCCCGAAAGGAAGTCCTGATTTCAAAGGTGAATCGCCTGAATTTCTCCGGTTATTGCAGCAGACTGTCATTCCGCAAGTGGAATCCGCGTTAGGAATCAGTGGAAGCGTTGAGCGGAGTCTGGTTGGTGTCTCCATGTCAGGTTTATTCGCACTGTGGCAGTGGATGCTGTGCGACACGTTCGCAAACATCGCCTCCCTTTCAGGCTCATTCTGGTACGAAGGCTTCCTTGACTGGATGAAAAACAGACCCATTCCCGAAAAAACCGGCAAAGGATATTTCCTGCTGGGTGATCAGGAGCCAAAATCAAGAGTAAAGGCATTCCAGTCCGTCGGGACGGACACACAGGAGATTGTCGCCATACTTCGTAAGGCTGGAATCGCAACCGAATTTCAGAGCGTGCCGGGCAATCATTACTCAGATCCCATCCCTCGACTCGAAAAAGCCTTCTCCGCGCTTTATTCCTGACGGTCGTCTAAACTACATCCATATCACTCCGAAACATCCAAAAAAGATCAAAAGATCAGGAGGGTGTTTAATAACAAATGCTTCAATGTTCCGTGATAAGTGATAAGTTTGCATCAGTTCATTTGCTTTTTAAAATTTTAAGCTTTATCTTTGCAGCGACAAAGGGGTGCGTACACCGTATGATGTGGACGCTGAGATGATACCCTCCGAACCTGATGCGGTTAGTACCGCCGAAGGGATTGCACAAGTCCTTGCTGAATCCGGCACTTTCATTTATGTGGCCGGCAATTCATCCGACAGTCATTACGATCCTGTAGGACTAATGACTTTCCATTCTGAGAAAAGGGCGGTCAGTTTTTCGTGAGGACTATACATTTCAATTCTACATTTCATTCACGTATCGCTTTGTCGGATATGGCACAGACTCCGTCTCAACCATATTTTCCGGCAATCTTCCGTCATGCAGTCACCTGTCATGACTGAATCAAAACCATCATTATCTGAAACCAATGCGAACTTACTATCCGGTACTCACAATAGCAGGCTCTGATCCTTCCGGTGGAGCAGGCATACAGGCCGACATCAAGACAATATCGGCCATCGGATGCTACGCCATGTCGGCTATAACAGCCATAACCGCACAGAACACCACGGGTGTCCGATCCGTTATGCCCGTCCCAACCGCTATGGTTGCCGAACAGATCGATATGGTAATGACCGACATCCCTCCACTCGCAGTGAAAATCGGGATGCTGTGTAGCGCGGAGATAGCTTCCACGGTGGCCGACAGCCTCGACAGATACCATCCTGACAACATTGTCCTCGATCCGGTAATGCTTTCCTCATCAGGTACATCGCTCCTTGAAAAAGAGGCTATCGACATTATTGTGAAACGGATATTCCCCCTTACCACTCTCGTCACTCCCAACCTCGACGAAGCGCGTGAGCTTACAGGTGAGATTGATCCGGTAAAGCAGATCGAGATCCTTCACGAAATGGGATGCCGCAACGTACTCATCACCGGTGGTGACAGTCAAGCGACTGACTTCAAGACTGATATTCTTTCCACAGACGGTCACAAGAACCTGCTTGAACTCCGTGCGGATGCAGTCAGCACCCGCAACACCCACGGAACAGGCTGTACCCTCTCGTCGGCCGTAGCCTCTTATCTTGCTGTCGGCAATAGTCTCACGGATTCTGTGCGTCTGGCAAAACTCTATGTCACCAATGCCCTCAAAGAGGGATCATTCGTAAGCACCGGAAAGGGCCACGGTCCACTGAATCATTTCTTCTCACCCCGTCGCCTAAAAAATTTCAACCCTAACCGTCCGAAATCATGAAAATTTCTATAAACGATGTGATTTTTGAACTTCCTGAAAATTCGACGCTCCAGAACGCGCTTGAACTAAGGAACATCTCTCCGCAAGGTATAGCCACGGCACTCAACGGCACAGTCATCCCGGCTGCCGCCCGTCCGGCAACAACGCTCGCCGACGGTGACCGCATTGTGATCATCAAAGCCTTCTACGGAGGCTGAACGCCACGAGTCTCTCCGGTCTAAACCAAATTATAACCCCAGATCTTCCATCCGTCATGCTGAAAATAGCAATAACACCTGAAATTTCCGATCCACGCAACGAGATCGGCGAGATCCGTGCCATACTTGATGGCGGATGGGACCGAGTCCATCTCCGGCACCCTTCCGCGACACGCGATGAGTTGCTCGGCATAATCGAGGCTCTACCTTCGGATCTGCATGGCCGTATAGTGCTTCACAGCCATTTTGATCTTACGGACGTTTTCACCCTTGGAGGTCTGCACCTGAACCATCGCTGTCCATCTGCGCCTGACTCCTATTCAGGCCCGTTGAGCCGGTCGTGTCATTCTATCGCTGAAATCAAGTCCGATCAGACTTACGCTTATGTGACGCTCAGTCCGATTTTCGACAGTATCTCAAAGCAAGGTTACTCATCGGCATTTACCGGAGATGATCTTGCAGGACTTTCGGACATAGACATGCCTGTCATCGCACTTGGAGGCGTGACACCTGAACGCATCGGGGAGCTGAAACGTTACAATTTCAGTGGTTTCGCTATGCTCGGAGCTCTCCCGTGGAGCGCGGGGGCAAGCGAAATGTCACGCTTTGTCAAACAATTGAAAAATCTTTAATTACTATGCTTCAATTCATAACCCACCCTTCTGAAAAGTATTCGATAGCAGAAGAAGTGCAGATGGCTCTCGAAGGCGGCTGCAAATGGATTCAACTCCGCCTGAAAGATGCGACCGATGAGGAATTTCGCCAGACCGCACTCGAAATCATACCAATGTGTCAGGAACACGAAGCTTTTCTCGTGTTCGACGACCGTGTTGAGCTTGCCATGGAAATGTCAGTCCACGGTGTGCATCTTGGGAAGGATGACATGAATCCACTCCTCGCACGCGAGACAATGGGGGCGGAGGCTATCATAGGATGTACGGCCAACACTGCTGCCGACATCAAGGCTTTCAAAGGCTGGGATGTCGATTACGTCGGCCTCGGTCCGTTCCGCTACACCTCCACCAAGGCCAAACTGTCGCCTGTGATCGGTCTTGATGGCTACAGACAGATCGTGAAAGAGACCCGCGATGCCGACATCCTCCTCCCGCTAGTAGCCATCGGTGGAATAACCATCGATGATATTGATGACCTCATGGCTACCGGAATCAACGGAGTTGCGATGAGCGGTGCGATCATAAACGCTCCAGACCCGGTTGACTACACCCGGCAGGTGCTGGCACGGCTGCATGAGGCATTCCAGAAACGAAAAGAAAGTTAACCCCTCATATAAAATTTAGATGAAAGACCTTTTAACCATCGGAGGAAAATCATTCACGTCACGCCTCTTTGTAGGAACGGGAAAATTTTCCTCCAACCCCCTTATGCTCGAATCTATCCTTGCATCGGGGTCCGAAATGATCACAGTGGCAATGAAACGCATCGACATGCAGAACGAGGAGGAGGACGATATGCTCCGACACATCAACCGTGATCATGTCCAGTTTCTCCCCAACACGTCAGGTGTCCGCACAGCCGACGAAGCAGTCCTCGCAGCCAATCTCGCCCGTGACTGTTTCGGGACTGATTTCATAAAACTTGAAATTCATCCTGATCCGAAGTATCTTCTGCCCGACCCGGTCGAGACACTGAAGGCTACCGAGATTCTTGCCAGACAAGGCTTCAAGGTTCTTCCTTACATTCAGGCTGATCCCGTGCTCTGTAAGCGACTCGAAGAAGTCGGTACTGCCGCCGTCATGCCTCTCGGAGCACCGATCGGAACAAACAAAGGTCTCCGCACACGCGATTTCATCGAAATCATTATCCGTGAGAGCCGTGTTCCAGTGGTGATCGATGCAGGACTCGGTGCACCATCCCACGCAGCTGAAGCCATGGAAATGGGTGCTGATGCCGTGCTTGTCAACACAGCAATCGCGGTAGCAGGTGATCCGGTGGAGATGGCCGTAGCCTTCCGTCTTGCAGTCGAAGCCGGACGCAAAGCCTACCTCGCCGGACTGGGTACGGTTTCCGATTCAGCATCTGCAACAAGTCCTCTTACTGAATTTCTGAATCTCTAAGCAGCCGCAATAAGATCTGCCCTACCCTACGGACAGAACGGCTCATACCCTTCCATAACTCCACTCATCCCACTCCTCACCACATATTTTTCTCCAATTCTATCACATTTTTCACATGAAAATTGAAAATATTGACGTGAACTCCTATCCGGGTTCAGAAAAAGTATATATCGACGGTCAGCTTCATCCAATCCGCGTGGCCATGCGCCGTGTCAATCTCACACCAACTGTCAAAGTGATCGACGGCGAACGCATGACCCGTCAGAACGCACCTGTCTATGTATATGATACAAGCGGCGTTTATACCGATCCTGACGTTGAAATCGACATCAACCGTGGCCTCCCGCGCCTGCGCGAGGAGTGGATCAGCCGCCGCGACGATCTCGAACAATTACCTCACATTACCTCGGACTACGGACGTATGCGCGAAGCTGATGCGACCCTTGATCCGATCCGTTTCGCCCACCGCTACTCACCCCGCCGTGCAGCTGATGGACGTAAGATCACGCAAATGGCTCTCGCACGTCAGGGCATCATCACCCCTGAGATGGAATATGTGGCCATCCGTGAGAACAACAATGCCGAAGCTCTCGGCATAAAGACTCATATCACACCTGAATTCGTACGCGAGGAAGTGGCTGCCGGACGCGCGGTAATTCCGGCCAATATAAATCACCCGGAGGCCGAACCCATGATCATCGGACGTAACTTCCTTGTGAAGCTCAACACCAACATCGGAAATTCCGCCCTCTCGTCGGGAATCGAAGAGGAGGTCAGCAAAGCTGTCTGGAGCTGCTACTGGGGAGGTGATACACTCATGGACCTCTCGACAGGCGACAATATCCACGAGACACGCGAGTGGATCATCCGCAACTGTCCCGTCCCGGTCGGCACTGTACCGGTATATCAGGCTCTTGAAAAAGTCAATGGCCGTGTGGAAGATCTGACATGGGAAATCTATCGTGACACCCTCATAGAGCAGGCCGAGCAGGGTGTGGATTACTTCACGATCCATGCCGGTGCGCTCCGCGCTCATGCTGAAATGGTGCAGGAACGTCTGACTGGAATCGTGTCGCGCGGTGGCTCCATCATGACCCGTTGGGCAGTGATACATGACTGCGAGAACTTCCTCTACACTCATTTTGATGAGATATGCGAGATCCTTGCCGCCTACGACGTTGCCGTGTCACTCGGCGACGGCCTGCGTCCCGGATCTATTCATGATGCCAATGACCGCTCGCAGTTCCTTGAACTCGATGTGCTCGGAGAGCTGACGGAGATAGCATGGAGACACAATGTTCAGGTGCTTATCGAAGGTCCGGGTCATGTGCCCATGCACAAGATCCGCGAGAATATGGACCGTCAGATCGAGAAGTGTCATGAAGCTCCCTTCTATACCCTCGGTCCTCTGACCACAGACATCGCTCCCGGCTATGACCACATCACATCAGCCATCGGTGCGGCTCAGATTGCATGGATGGGCACAGCCATGATCTGCTATGTCACTCCGAAAGAACATCTTGCACTCCCCAATCTTGAGGATGTCCGTAACGGTGTCATCACATATAAGATAGCGGCCCATGCAGCTGACTTAGCCAAAGGACATCCCGGTGCGCAGGTGCGCGACGACGCCATGAGTAAAGCCCGCTTCGAATTCCGCTGGAAGGATCAGTTCAACCTTTCGCTCGATCCCGCACGTGCACGTCAGTACTACGTCGAGAGCCACAAGGATGACGATGATCACTTCTGCACAATGTGCGGTCCGAATTTCTGTGCAATGCGCATTACTCAGAAACTCGTTGATGACTGCGCTAAATAACGGCGGCCGGTTATCGAATATCATCGGCCTACGGTTTCAATATCCAACCCTACACGACTATGTTTTCAGACGAACTGAAAAAATATGACTGGGATGAGACTACAGATTTCATTCTGTCGCGCAACGCGTCCCATGTCCGCGCAGCTTTGAGGAAAGACCACCTCAGCATTGAGGATTTCATGGCTCTCGTCTCTCCGGCAGCAGCTCCGTTTCTTGAAGAAATGGCGCAACTGAGCCACCGCTACACTCTCGAACGCTTCGGCAAGACTATATCCATGTACATCCCCATGTATGTCTCCAATGCCTGCACAAACCACTGCGTCTATTGCGGATTCAACCACAGCAATCCTCTCGAACGCGTCACTCTGACAATGGATCAGGTCAAAGCCGAGTGTGAGGCCATCCGCAGGCTTGGACCATTCGAGAATCTTCTCATAGTTTCCGGTGAGTTTCCAACGCTCAACGGTGTGGATTATCTTGAGGAAGTGCTCCACGTATGCCGTCCTTACTTCAACAATCTCACCATCGAGGTCATGCCTATGAAAACCGAGAACTATGCCCGCCTCGTCAAAAGTGGCCTCAACGGTGTGGTATGTTTTCAGGAGACATACAATGCGACGAACTACAGGAACTATCACCCCAAGGGAATGAAATCCATATTCGACTGGCGTGTCAACGGTTTCGACCGCATGGGTCAGGCCGGTGTCCACAAGATCGGTATGGGTGTGCTAATCGGACTGGAAGACTGGCGTACAGATCTGACCATGCTCGCCCGCCATCTGCGCTATCTGAGGAAAAATTATTGGCGTACACGTTATAGCGTCAACTTCCCGCGTATGTGTCCCGCCGAGGGAGGCTATCAGCCGAAAGTGATAATGACCGACCGCGAACTTGCCCAAGTGACCTTTGCTTTCCGAATCTTTGATCATGACGTAGATATCTCCTACTCCACCCGTGAAGATCCGGCATTCAGAGCCAACATGATGAAACTCGGAGTGACATCCATGAGTGCCGGAAGTAAGACCGAACCGGGAGGCTATGTATCCACACCTGATGCATTGGAGCAATTCGAGGTCTCCGATCCGCGCTCACCGGAAGCGGTCGCCGCCGATATCCGCCGCCTCGGCTATGAAGCCGTCTGGAAAGACTGGGACAAAGTGTTTGACTGAACCGTAATCGATTTAATTTTGCCACATCATCACAAAATCGAGTTTTATCAAAACTTTTTCATAGTGCGGATACTTATATATAGTATAAAGAGATTTTATTTAAAATACACTCACATATTTAACTATTTTGTATTATGAAATCATTTGGTAAAGGTCTATTCTGGTTAGGTTTCATTCTCCTTATGGGAGTGGTGATCGCCTACCTGATCATAATGCTGGCAGGGATTATGGCATTCGCTTCATGGACAACGGCAGTTTCATTCTGTGTTCTTATCCTTCTCGGCGGTCTATTCATGCTCATCGGACGTTCGTCCGAACGCAAAGGTGAGATGAAAGCTCAGCGAAAAGAACTTGAACTCAAGGAAAAAGAAAATTCAGCTACAGACACATCTAAATCAACCGAACTTACCGAAAATGTCTGAACGCAGACGTAACGCCGGAAGTACGGTAGGTATCAAATAATAGCGGAAGATGATCCGAAGATCATCTTCCGCTATTATTTGATAGCTTTTACGGCCTTCTGTTAGAACTCTGCCTTGCCCGGTGTACGGGGGAAAGCGATAACGTCACGGATGTTTGTCATACCTGTAACGAAAAGCACGAGGCGTTCGAATCCGAGACCGAAACCGGAGTGAGGTACAGTACCGAAACGACGGGTATCGAGATACCACCACATATCCTTCATCGGGATATTAAGTTCCTCGATGCGGGCAAGGAGCTTGTCGTAATTCTCCTCACGTTCAGAACCGCCGATGATCTCTCCGATATGGGGGAAGAGCACATCCATAGCGCGGACAGTCTTGCCATCCTCATTCTGCTTCATGTAGAATGCCTTGATCTCCTTAGGATAGTCGGTAAGGATTACGGGCTTCTTGAAATGTTCCTCTACGAGATAACGCTCATGTTCACTCTGGAGGTCAGTGCCCCAATGAACGGGGAACTCAAACTTCTTGCCTGATTCCTCAAGGATCTTCACACCCTCGGCATAGCTGAGACGGATAAAGTCATTATCGACCACGAATTTCAGACGCTCGATAAGATCCTTGTCATACATTTCCTGAAGGAAAGTGATATCGTCAAGCGAATGTTCGAGAGCGTAGTTGATACAATATTTCACGAACTCCTCAGCGAGATCCATATTGTCAGTGATGTCATAGAAAGCCATCTCAGGCTCTACCATCCAGAATTCCGACAGGTGACGGGGTGTGTTGGAGTTCTCTGCGCGGAAAGTAGGACCGAATGTATAGATCTGACCGAGAGCAGTGGCACCAAGCTCGCCTTCGAGCTGTCCTGACACTGTAAGTGACGTACGCTTACCGAAGAAATCCTGCGAATAATCAGTCTTACCTTCTTCAGTCTTGGGGAGATTGTCCAGATCAAGCGTCGTTACCTGAAACATCGCGCCCGCACCTTCTGCATCACTGGCTGTGATCAGAGGAGTGTTCAGGTAATAGAATCCACGTTCGTTGAAGAATTTGTGGATAGCGAACGCAAGTGTGCTGCGCACGCGTAGGATAGCACCGAACGTGTTGGTACGCGGACGGAGATGCGCTATCTCACGCAGGAACTCAAGAGTGTGGCCCTTCTTCTGAAGAGGATAGCTCTCCACGTCGGCCGTGCCATAGACAAGAAGGCTGTCAGCCTGCACTTCACAGGTCTGACCTTTGCCCTGCGACTCAACGAGCATACCCTTGACGCAGATACTTGAACCGGTGGTGACTGGCTTCAGTTCCTCTTCAGTAAACTTGGCCATATCAAACACGATCTGGATATTCTTTATTGACGATCCGTCATTGAGCTGCACGAACTGAACATGCTTGTTGCCTCGGCGGGTACGCACCCAACCTTTTGCCTCGACCTCCGTACCGATGAGTGAGGCATCCTTGAGCAGATCGACTACTTTAGTCCTTTTCATTTTCAAGCTATATGATAATATGTGTTTGTTGCTGTGTCAGAATGGATAAATTCCGAGTTGATTTGGACACAGCATCCTATGATTTTATTCGAATGAACCCATTTTAAGGAAGTTGACCTCTTCCTGAGTAAGGTAACGCCAGCGACCGCGGGGAAGATTCTTCTTGGTGAGACCTGCGAAATACACACGGTCAAGCTTGGTGACGTGATAACCGAGGCTCTCGAAAATACGGCGCACGATACGGTTGCGACCCGAATGGATCTCGATACCGGCCTGATTGCGGTCAGTCTCGGTAGCATACGAGATGGCATCGGCATGGATCGGTCCATCCTCAAGCTCGATACCGTCGGCGATACGCTGCATATCCTCCTCAGCGATATCCTTGTCGGTCCATACGTGATAGATCTTCTTCTTCACGAACTTGGGATGGGTAAGCTTGGAAGCGAGATCACCGTCATTAGTGAGGAGAAGCACACCGGTAGTGTTGCGGTCAAGACGGCCTACGGGATAGATGCGCTCTTCGCAAGCACCCTTCACGAGATCCATGACAGTAAGACGGCCGTTGGGGTCATCGCTGGTAGTTACGCAATCCTTCGGTTTGTTTAGAAGGATGTAGCACTTGCTTTCGAGAGTTACAACCTTGTCGTTGTATTCAACCACATCGTTGTGAGAGATCTTTGTTCCGAGTTCGGTCACGACCTCGCCGTTGACCTTGATGAGACCCTGCTGGATGTATTCGTCAGCCTCACGACGTGAGCAAAGACCGGCGTTTGCCATAAACTTATTGAGACGGATCTGCTCATTGGGATCGGGAATGGGCATCTCGTACTCTATGCGGCGGGGACGCGGAGTGAAGCTACGTCCGCCCTGCGGCATACCATACTGGTTCTGGCGGTTATTGGGTTTCTTGAAGCCGCCCTGACGGTTATTGTTGTAACCACCCTGCTGACGGTTATTATTGAAGCCGCCCTGACGGTTGTTGTTGTAGCCGCCCTGACGATTGTTGTTGTAGCCGCCCTGACGGTTGTTGTTGTAGCCGCCCTGACGGTTGTTGTTGTAGTCGCCCTGCTGACGGTTGTTGTTGTAGTCGCCTTGCTGACGGTTGTTGTAGCCGCCCTGACGATTGTTGTTATAGCCGCCCTGACGGTTGTTGTTGTAACCGCCCTGACGATTGTTGTTATAGCCGCCCTGACGGTTGTTGTTATAGCCGCCCTGACGGTTGTTGTTATAGTTGTTGTATCCACCCTGATTGTTATAGCGGTTGTAGGAAGGACGGGGCTGATATGCAGGAGTCTCACCTTCCGTAGTGCTTGCTGCAACACCCTCTGCTGAAGTCTGGGGTTCACCTTCAAGCTGCGGATTTGCCTGAGTACGGGGCTGATAGTTGTTGTAACGGTTATTGTTGTTATTGTAACGGTTGTTATAGCCGCCCTGATTGTTGTAGCGGTTATTTCCGTATGAACCCTGACGGTTATTGTTGTAAGGACGGGGCTGATAGGTACGATTGTTGCCATAGGAATTGTAAGAACCCTGATGGCGTTCCTGACCTTCCGTCTGGTGGCTGCCGTTCTCTTGTGTAGTGTAGTCGTTATGAGTATCGGCACTGTCTGAGCTTACCGGGCGCACTCCGATGCGCGGGCGCTTGCTTTTCTTTTCGTTGCTGTCCATTTAAGTGTAGTTCTTGAAGTTTTGAGTTGAGACAATTGTTGTTTTTTTGAAGGACATGCCTCGCGGCTGTCTTTACGGTTGATTATCGTGAATTAAATTAGCAATTAGCGAAGTTTTTTAATACTATGTTACCTGAGGTTAACTGTTTGAAAAACTAAATTATTAAATCACAAATTCTCCTATCGGATAAAGTCGATCCGCTGACAATATGCCATCGGATAACTCAAGTGCAAATTTAGACATTATTTTTATTTTATCCTACAATAAGATTATGAATTTTAGCTGCAAAAATCGCAATTAAGATGAATAAAATCAAAAAAGTCACAAAAATCAGCTAAACACCACAGTTTTATTGTCATAGGTCAGGATCTTTCGCTGAATATGCTTCTCGACCGCACGCGAAAGCACTATCTTCTCAAGATCGCGTCCCTTCTTGACAAGATCATCAATAGTGTCCTTGTGGCTTATGCGCACCACATCCTGCTCGATGATCGGACCTGCGTCAAGTTCGGTAGTCACATAGTGACTCGTAGCACCAATGAGTTTCACCCCTCGCTCGTATGCCTGATGATAGGGCTTTGCACCTACAAAGGCAGGAAGAAATGAATGATGGATGTTTATGATGCGGTTGGGATAACGCTCGATGAAATTCTCGGAAAGCACCTGCATATAGCGTGCGAGCACGATGAAATTCACACCATAACGGTCAAGTATCTCAAACTCGCGCTGCTCCATTTCCTCCTTATTGTCACGGTTGACGGGAATATGTTCGAACGGTATGCCGAACTGCTTTCCTGCAATCGCAAGATCCGGATGATTGCTTATGATAACGGGGATCTCCACATCCCACTCGCCGGCAACATAACGCGCAAGCATATCATAGAGACAGTGTGACATCTTGCTGACGAAGATTGCCATTTTCTGGCGACGTTTCGAGAAACTTACACGATACGTCATGTTGTAGCGCATGGCGTATAGCGTGTTGAAGTATTCGCTTATCTTTTCCGACGGGATAAGGAAATTTTCAAGCTCCCATTCGACACGCATATAGAAAACACCATTGACATGATCCACATACTGATCAAGATAGATGATGTTTCCACGATTCGTTGTAATAAAATCCGAAATCACAGCAATGATACCCGGCTTATCGGGACAATGCATTCTCAATATAGCTGTTGGTTTCTTAGCTTCCACTTCTGACTGTTAATTACGATTTGTTAATATTTTCCGCAAATTTACAGAATTTCTATATATCCGACATAATTCCGTTGAAAATTCGCTGATTATTTATCGACAAGCACCCGCATGAACCGACGCACAAACCAGACTATCGGCAGAGTAGCCGCAAATGCTATAATTGCGAAGATCTAACCGGGGAGCAGACCTTTGGTTATCTGTTCTGGTTGTAGTCCGAAAAGGAAAAGTGCTATTCCCTTGATGGCGGCAAATACAAGCAAGTGAAACCCGCATATGATAAGTGTCCCATCGGAAATGAAACACACTAACCAACTGCTGCCTACCAATGAAGCTAATCCCTTCATCAACGAAATTACTGCAAGCGATCCGGTGAGTGATGAAATGAAAAACAACAAATAATCTCCGAAATGGCAGATGTAGAAATCCACATATCCATTCGCATCAAAAGCTACCGAGAAAATCAGAATATAAATCACTGTCGCCGGCCATCCTAACAGTACTTTGTTGATATGCCACACACTTTCAGCCCTCTGCCATAGATAACCTATGGCGTAGAATCCCAGACCGGCCAGCGAAGGTCCGATCACCAATGGAAGCGAGCTTATCCGCTCAGGGAAAAGGACATATAGACCCAACGACAAAGCCATAGCCATAAGGCCGACGGCACAGACACGAGATATTTTCCGACCTAGCGGATAAAACACCATCTCGACAACAAAGAAACTCAGCAGCGACCAGAGAGGAATATCATGTACCAGCATAGGCACGACTCCGGTAAAAATGCCACGCAACGGTGTGTGCCATTCAATCTCCGAAGCTGCATCCTCACCAAAATGCCGCAAGACTACGACCCATGCCATCCAAGCCACAATATTTATCCAGAGATAAGGTACAAGGAGCTGACGCAAACGTTTTCGGACAAAACGTAGCTGCGAGGGATTGCGGTCATAGCTGAAAAGATAGCCCGAAAGCATGAAAAACATCGGCATGATCATGGCATTGATAATTTTTGACACCTCATAGGTGCAATGCACATGAAGCAATACGACAAGAAATATCGCCATTGATTTGGCATAATCAATCCATACTATCCGCTTCATTGTGCATCAGGCTTAAAGATGAATCAAAAATCGGTGTGGAGATCCCGCCGGCATCGAGCACCGTATGGAAAATCACATCCGTCGTAGCGTCTTTTAGTCGCGAGGCTTCCATGGCTTCGACTTTATGAGGATAGCGTCTGCCAAATTCCGGACTTGTCCATACGAGACATGCCGGATGGTGTATGGATTCATGGTCAACACCATGAAGATAAAGCCCATCTTCACCGAGAGCCTCACCATGATCCGAGATAAACACCACAACAGAATTACGGGAACGGAGCATGGAGAACAGAGCGGCGAGAAAACGGTCCGTCGCAATGATGGTATTGTCATAGGCATTTATGATCTGCTCGTTTGTCAGTGACCCGATATCCTTGCTATGCGTATCGGGCAGGAAACGGGCATCATCACCGGTGTAATGTGACTTATACCACCAATGTGATCCTATCGTATGTATGACCGCCATACTTGCTCCCACCTGCCGGATGTTACCGCTCAACCACTCCCCTATCGGTTGAAGGAGATCCGTATCGAGCCAGTCGGAATACACGTATAATGAACGGGATGCATTCGTATAAGCAA
Source organism: Bacteroides sp. (assembly GCA_014801945.1). GTDB lineage: Bacteria > Bacteroidota > Bacteroidia > Bacteroidales > Muribaculaceae > Duncaniella. The sequence continues at coordinate 18,442 of JAAVDF010000023.1, read as the reverse complement.
GAGTATCAGCCTCATGAGCGAAATATGCGTATGACGATCCAAGATCCTGATTTGCAAACCAAGCCGTGTTGAATCCGGCCTTATTGAACAATGTTATGAACGATGGCTCTTCGTAAGCACATTCGAAATCTCTGCCCCTCGCACGGGTGAGGATCAGTGGCACAGCTGTGTGGGTATAGAAAGCGTGCCCTTTGATATTCGGAAACGATATGACTGACGTGTCATTGCTTATATTCGGCATCGTATTCCGTTCATAACCATTCATTGGCAGATGATCAGCACGGAGTGACTCACCGAGCACGACTATCACGTCAGGAGCGTCAGCAGGAGCTACAGCCGGAATCCCGTCAAAGGCATGACGCTCGGTAAGGATCTCGTGGCGGTTGGCAAGATAATCACGCAATCCGAAGTATATGGAATATGGCATCCTCGCTCCGATTGCATTTGCCACACGTGACGGTGCTACCAGCGGCAATGAGGAGACTATCGCAAAAATCAGGAACAACCACAATCCCATGCGTCCTGTCGGAGACACGACACGCTTCCAACGGACGACGGCAGCCGCCACTCCCGCCATTAATGCGATTATGACGGTCAGGACCAAACCGGGACTCAGCATCGTTGACAAGAGCGATTTCAATAGTCGTAGCAGTCAGCCCCGTACCAATCGTCACACTGAAGAACGCGATTACCGCACTCAGGACCAGAAACGGAGTAAACAGAAGTGCGAAAACCCGTTTGCTCAGCGACATAAGACCGATCAATCCCCACGAACAGATAGCAATCATGATCCACTGCCCGGCAACCATCACACAGGACCGCAAACCGTTTATCGGTAATGATGACAGTTCGGCTGTGATTACCGTCAAGGAATAAATAAGTGATACGACAGCCCAAAAATGCAAGTAGGACGATGCATGGCGTCCAATATAACGGATAAAATGTGAATTTATCATCGCAACATATCAAAATTGATAAGGCACAAAGATAAATAAAATTTAAGAATTACTGAAACTTCATTACAGTTAATGCCCGCAGGATCAGCTTCAGTTTTTGATCCTGCGGGCAGTTATCGTTCCGTAATTTTAGACGCGACGTCGTTTTATTTCGTCATGGCAAGTATCAAAGCCGAACGCGGAGCCACGGTCATCTTTCCGCCCTTGGCTTTGCCAAGTCCTTCGGAATTGATCTGTCCATCCTCAGCTATGACAGTCCAGTCACCTTTGGGTATCTTGACTTCACGCGCCTCATCCGACCCATTGAACACGAGTTTTATTTCCTTCCATTCATCGCCGTTAGCATGGTCGGTAAGCGAATATGAAATCAGGTTAGGTTCGTTGATATTGTCAAATTTAAGATGCTTCCTCACCTGCTCGGTAGTGGTCATGCGGAAAGCCGGATGCTCTTTGCGCAACTTAATCAACTCCTTATAATACTCAAACTGAGCCGCATTGTCGTGCTTGAGATTCCAGTCAATTGCGTTGATCGAATCAGGTGAATTGTAGGAATTATGGACACCCTTCTTGTCTCTGAAAATCTCCTCGCCGGCAAAGATGAAAGGTGTGCCCTGCGAAGTCAGCACGATTGTCTGGGCCAGACGTGCAGCACGCTGACGCTCTGCATCCGTGGCATCAGGCATCGACTTACGCAACTTGTCGGTAAGCATCAGATCATCGTGACACGACACATAGTTGATGATCTGTGTCGGCGAAGCAGCGTAAGCGAATTTGGAGTTATTACCTTTCGAATAGTCGATCTGAGGGTGATCCGTAGCGGCGACGATACCGATTTTCACAGTCTCTTCAAGCCCCGGTTTACCTGTGGCGAACCCACGGTCAGAAGCATCGCTATAATGCCCCTTGACTGCATCGCGTATGTCATCGCTGAACACAGCTATCTGCGGCATTTTAGCCACATTTTCCTTCAGTGCACGCTGCTCGACCGGCAGGGGCGAATCACCTGCTGTCCAGCCCTCGCCATAGACAAAGATATCAGGATTTATCTCTTTAAGAGCTGCTATGACCTCATTCATAGTCTCTATATCATGGATGGCCATGAGATCGAAACGGAAACCGTCTATGTGATACTCCTTGGCCCAGTACTTCACTGAGTTTATGATATAGTCACGCATCTGCTGGCGTTCCGAAGCCGTTTCGTTGCCGCAACCGGAAGCGTCGCTGTAGCTTCCGTCGGGGCGGTGACGGTAATAGTAGCCGGGAGCAGTGAGCGAGAAATTTGAATCGTCGTTGTTGGCCGTGTGATTATAGACCACGTCCATGATCACACCGATACCGTTGTCATGCAGACTCTTGACCATCTCCTTCATCTCCGTCACGCGTGTGGCGGGATTGGCCGGATCTGTCGAATACGAGCCTTCCGGCGCGTTGTAATTGATCGGATCATAACCCCAGTTATAGGTATTGGCGGGGAGATTAGCCTCATCGACACTGTTGTAGTCATACGAGGGCAGGATATGGACATGTGTCACTCCAAGTTCTTTCAGATGGTCGATTCCGGTCCTGTCGCCCTGCGGACTCTTGGTCGATGGTTCTGTAAGCGCGAGGAACTTTCCTTTATGGACAATACCTGAACTCGGATGCAGCGAGAAGTCACGGTGATGCATTTCATAGATCACCGCATCGTTTATGTTGCCTATCTTCGGGCCTTTGTCCTTGCTCCAGCCTTCGGGATCAGTCGTGGTGAAATCAATTATCGCCGCGCGTTCGCCGTTAGTCCCTACAGCCTTTGCCCATACTCCGGGAGTCTCGGCCAGCCACTTTCCTTTATCAAGGACTGAAAAAGTGTAATAACGGCCATAAAGCTGTTCGGGGACACTCGCCACCCACGTCCCGCGCTCACTGCGCGTCATGTCTATGGTATCTGTCGCAGCAGTATTGCGGTCAGTCGGATAGATCATGAGACGGACCGCCTCGGCAGCCGGTGACCACAGTCGCCAGTGAGTGCCCTTACTGTCAACGGTCAGTTCGAGATCGTCACCGTCGTATGTCGGATAGGAAAGGAATGCAGCGTCGTTATCAACGGCCTTAATAGCCGGCGACGCGCTTAACAAGAGCATAGTCACGATAGATAATCCTTGGTTCATGTTTCTAAAATGGTATTATTTAAAAATGAAAAGAATCGGGAGCGAAACACTCCCGATAATATAAGTATGAATTTGAAAAAAATGTCTTGCTGAGTACGTGTGTTTATTTTTCGAGCTGTGATTCCGGCTGTCAATCCACCTCGATTACAAGGAAGTTGGACAGCTGCCAGAATTTCTCAGGATTTGTGATTCGGATCACTTTCTGACCGTCCTGCTCAACGATCTCGTATGAATCCTTGGGCTGTGAGGTCTTTATATTGGCCTTCTTGCTGTGAGTAGGGATCTGAGTGAGCGTACGGCGGTCTGCAGCGGTAAAGTAATTCATATCGAAATCTCCCTTCATGACCTTGGTCTTGCGGAGGAAGCCTGATTCAAGAATCTTTTTCGACTTGAGTTCCTTGCCTGTGCCGATAGCAAAATATACGGTGTTGAGCTCGTTGGTAGCCTCAGTCGCTGCAAGTTCGGCAGCCTCCTTCTGTGCACGTTCCTCATTCAGATCCGTAGCGAGCGAATCTTTTGCAGTATTGAGACTGCTCACTTCCGAAGTAAGTTCCTCTATGCGTATATTGGCACTTGCGAGCTGATTCGTAAGAGTTGCGATTTCGGTCTGCTGCTCGGCTATCTGCCCCTTGAGATTGGCGATAGTGCGTTTGAGGGTCGTACTCTCCCCGCCTGTCTGTGCAAGTTTCTTTTCAAGCTCCTCAAGACGCTGGCGGCGTTCTTGCAGAGCCTGCTGGATAGCGATCATATCATTTTTGATCTGTTCCTTGCGTGAGGTGGATTCACCGAGGTTACCGGGAAGGGAGATGATCTTTTCAAGATCCTTTATCTGAGCCATACCATCGGAAATATCGTTGACAAGAACGAGGAGACTGTCCTGTGTGGCGAGAGTTTCACGGAGATCGCCCTTGAGTTGTTCGTTCTGGGCTTCTGCGTCGCGGAGCTTCCCTCCGTTACAAGCAGTGAGGATGGCAGCCGCTATGACTGCGAAAATCGCGTTCTTCTTCATATTTGTCCGTAGTTGATGTGAGTCTTAAATGTGATTTTATAAATCTTTATATTTGTTCTTATGCACTTTAGGAGCGGAATTGTCCGAAGCACCTATAATGATAACAATCTCACCGCGCGGATTGTTTTGGCCGAAATATTCTATTAATTCACCGAGCGTGCCGTTGACGGTCGTGTTATGGATCTTCGATATCTCCCTCGACACCGAAGCCGGACGCTCCTCTCCGCATACTGCCGCAAGCTGTTCGAGCGTCTTGACCAGACGCAGCGGCGACTCATAGATGATGGACGTGCAGTCATTGGCGGCTATCCGTTCGAGTCTCGTCTGCCGCCCTTTTTTGGGAGGGAGAAAACCCTCGAACGTAAATCGGTCGGTCGGTAATCCCGAATTGACGAGTGCAGGGACGAAGGCTGTCGCACCGGGCAGAGTCTCCACCTCTATCCCCTCTCTGCGGCATTCACGCGTCAGCAGGAAACCGGGATCGCTTATACCCGGTGTGCCTGCGTCTGAAATCAGGGCTATTGTCTCCCCGGCCAATAGCTGTTCGATAATGGGACGTACCGTCGTATGTTCGTTGAACTTATGGTGGCTCGAACACGGTGTCGTGATGTCGAAGTGTTTAAGAAGTACACCCGATGTCCTCGTATCCTCCGCATATATGCGGTCACAGCTTTTCAGCACCTCGATGGCACGGGGTGTCATGTCAGCCATATTGCCGACCGGCGTCGGGACTATATACAGTTTGCTCATGCAGATTCTTCTCAAAAATGCCTTCCGACGATCTCCATGAACTCCTTCACTTCGGGCGATGATTCATCCCAGCACAGATCGTTGAAGAAATAATCCTCCGCCTCCTCCATGCTTGACATTGAGCCGATAACTTCAAGCGTCTCCTTGAATTCCTCATCGGAATTGCGGAAAAGTTCTCGGCGGAAACGGAAACGGTCATTGATTGTGAACGCCTTGGATATGTCGGACGCACGCTGACGGGCCAGTTTCTCGTCAAGAGTCAATTGCGTCTCAGCACCGAGACTGTCATTGACGGTCGGAGCGACATCCGCGTCGCCGACTTCCTCCTCAAGAACACTGTCCGCTATGGCTTCATCATCAACCGAAGGAGCAATTTCCTCCTTAACCGCGGCTTCCTCCTTGACCTTTTCGCTGACGGTCTCCTCTTTTACCGGGGTAGCCACATCCTCTTTCACAACTGTTTTTTCCTCCTTCTCAGCAGGAATCTTATCAGCGACAGTCTCTCGTGCGGCTGACTGTATGGCCTCGACCTCTGCCGCAAAGTTCGGCTCTGGTGCGCTTACCTTTATTCCGGAAGTAGGCGGAACAGGCATAGAGGCAATAGGATTAATTGATGAGAGTGCCGTATAGAGCTGCGCGGCTTTCGCTGTCAGCAGGCTCTTCATTTCAGGAGCGGCCTCATCCCCACGGTTGATATTGAGCAGGAGCAGCCCCTCAATCTCGTAGGCCAGATTAAGCAGGCCAAGCATATCGTTGTTCATATTTTAATGCCAAATTTATTAGTCCTCGTTTTCAGTCTGTTGCGGATCTGCCACCGGTGTGGCGGACGTTTCCTTATGCAAACTTACATCAAATTTTTCTAATAACAAACGCTCTATATCTTTTTTAAGAGCAGCGCGGTTACACCGGAAATTATTGGCCATGATCACGATGATGTGAGTCGGATAGCCATCAGCATCGAAAAGATAGCCGCCGTAACACTGGACTCCCTTCATCGAACCGGTCTTCATCGCCACCCTGCCTGCAAGCGGTGACTGCACGAGGAAATTCTTCATCGTACCGTCAAATCCGGCGCGAGGAAAGAGGTTGAGATACTCGTTGGAGAAAGCATCCGTGGTCATGTAGGAATACACATCTCCGAGGAATCGGGCTGTCAGTCTATTGTCACGCGAAAGTCCGCTGCCGTCGATTATGTTCAGTCCGTGTCCGCTTATTCCTGCCATCGTCCACACGGCCATTTCTTCCGTGATAGCGTCGGCACGGGTTCCACCGGGAGCGATAGCCCTCAGCATGCCTTCGGCCATCAGATTGTCCGAACGGAACATGAGGCTCTGCATGATCTCGCCGAATTCAGGCGATTCATGGACATAGACCTCAAGCTCGTCACCGTTAGGCGTGACATTACCGCCCCCAACTTCAATTCCCTTATCTTTTAAGGTGCTGACAATCTCATGGCGCATGGCCTTGTAGGGATACGGCATGGCGAATATATCGTTGATCGCTCTGTTTCCGGTTACGATGAAGGTTTCCGATCCATCCTTACGGTCAATCTTTCCGCCCTTACCGTTTATATAATTGAATTTCAGATCCGGCACAAAGGGGACGGTAGTCTTCGAGGGCAGGCGCAGGCGGAAACGGTTGTCACGGAAATTCGCACCCTGCAGACGCGCTCCGTAGTACCACGGAATATCCTCTGCCATCCAGCCCGGAGGTGTCGTCGCATCCGGAAAATCTGACTCGTCGATGATCACCCTTCCGGTAATCTTTCTGATTCCGAGTTTCTTCACTCCGGCTGCAATACTATCGGCAAATCCCTGCGATTCCGGTAGGAATTGCGATTCTATCGTAGGGTCTCCACAGACTTTTACCACAAGGTTTCCTTCAAGCACTCCATCCGTGATCCGTCCTTCGGCCACGACGGGAGTAGAAAACCGCTCGGCAATGTCGGCCAGATTCAGCATCGAAGCCACGGTTACCGACTTCATCACCGAGGCGGGAATGAGCGGACGGTCGATATTTTCGGCCACGATGTCATGGCCGAAACGGAGATCACGGATGAGAATTGCAGTGCGGAGTGTATCCACTCCCCTTACCTTCAGCGGGAATGCGTGGAGCTGACCTGCCAATAGGCACAGCACCCCCGTCAGGATGAATTTTATCTTAATGTGACTTCCGAACCTCATGATCCCTGAAAATGTAGATGATCCATCATTACATAGCAGAACGGGCGTTCACCAACCTTACGGAATCCGATATTTTCGTAGAGACGGCGAGCACGCGTGTTTTCCTTATCCACGAGGAGTCCGGCCGGTTTACCTATCGCTTCCGCACGCCTGATTGATGCACGAAGCAGCTCCGAAGCGATTCCGCGGCCACGGTATTCGGGAAGAACGGCAAGGGTGTCGATGTAGAATTCTCCGCTATCAGTTTCATCATCTATATCACCCATCTCTATGCCGAGCTGTTTTTCAGCCTCTTCAAAGAAGGCTTCGCGGAGTTCATGGAGACGTGAGCCGTCGTAACCGACACATACGCCGACGGCCTTGCCTGAATCATCAAGCGCGGTCAGCGTGTTAAGATAACTGTACTGACTGTCCTCACGGAGAGCGAGGGAGGTGAACAGACGTTCTACATCGTCAAGACTATGGCCGTTAGTCGAAAGTCCTGAACAAATTTCCTCACCGACGGCATCCATGATGGATCGTGCAATCAGCGGAGCGTCTGTCTTTCGTGCGTTTATAATTTTCATTTACTGTAAGTTAAGATTTTATGGCCATCAACCGTCATCATCTCAGGCATAACGGTCGTGGCAGGTATCACCGGAGCTTTTACTTTCCCGGCGATTTTTTCAGGAGAGACTTCCACCCTTATTTCATCCCATAGCCCCTCGGCCAAGTATGAATTGAGGACTTCCGCTCCTCCTTCGACAAGTACGGAACTTATGCCGCGTTCATAGAGACGGCGCATTGCATCGGCCAGTGACGGGTAATCATTCAACACGATCACTTCGCCACTGTCAAACAGCCGGAGTGATCCACCGACGCGCCCGCGCCTGTCAAGAACGACCTTTACAGGTGACTTACCCGCGTACAGACGGGTGTCGAGCGTGGGATTGTCGGCAAGAGCCGTACCACTCCCGACAAGTATGGCATCGTGGGTGGCCCTCTCGCGGTGGACAAGCATGGAGGTGAGAGGTGTGGATATATGGCCGTCGATAAATCCGTCGGCACTCTGTGCCCATTTCAGGGTTATGAACGGTCGTTTCTCTCTATGAGCGGTCATGAATTTCCGGTTGAGTTTCCGGCATTCATCCTCCAGCATTCCTGTGACCACCTCCACTCCTCCGTCAAGAAGTTTTGCCACTCCGCGTCCCGACACTTTAGCAAAAGGGTCGAGTGAACCGATGACAACCCTCGGAATACCCATACGTACGATCATGTCGGCACATGGGGGAGTCTTTCCGTAATGTGAGCATGGTTCGAGCGTCACGTACATGGTGGAATCCTTCAATAGCTCTTTGTCAGCAACGGAGGCCACGGCATTGACCTCCGCGTGACCTTCGCCGCAACGGCGGTGCCACCCCTCCCCTATTATGCGTCCGGACGGATCGACAATGACAGCCCCCACCATTGGATTGGGGGAGGCGTCAAGAAAGCCGTGGCGGGCAAGCGTAAGTGCACGGCGCATATATTTTTCATCGGTCTGCATTTCAGTCTTGTGGTTCTGTCCAGTCTCCATTCGCCTTTATCAGGGCTATGAGATGACTGATGGCATCCTCGGTCGGTATGTTCTTTTCAATACACTCCTTACCTTTGTAAAGACTGATCTTCCCGGCAGCTGCTCCGACATAGCCGTAGTCGGCATCGGCCATTTCGCCCGGACCGTTGACAATGCAGCCCATCACACCTATTTTCAATCCCTTGAGATGAGAGGTGGCGGCCTTTATGTCGCGTAAGGTCGATTGAAGATCATAGAGCGTTCGTCCGCATCCCGGACATGAGATAAATTCCGTTTTTGAAATCCTCATGCGGGTAGCCTGAAGTATAGCGAGAGCCATATCGTTCAGACGGTCGCGTGACAGACGTTCTGATTCGATCCATACACCGTCGGCGAATCCTGCAAGCAGGAGCGAACCAAGCTCTATGGACGCGGCGATGAGCATATCCTCCTCTGCCATGTCACCATAGCCACGACGGATTATCACCGGATTCTCAAGCCCACGGTTCACCATCTCCATCATGAATGCTTTAAGATGACCTATGGCATTCGCATCCTTGGAGTCAAGAACAACGACTTTGGTAGAATCGGCACTTAGTATCTCCGCAACTCCGTCAGTCAAACCATCCTCCGCAAGGAGAGTGATTGCGTCCTTCATATCCCCTGCGGGTATATCGAGACCCACGACCTGAGGAAGCCTGTCGGACCAGACACTTTTCCTGCGGGAAGGGCTGAACTCATTGTAACCATCCGGAACCGCAACAGGATTTACTGGCTTTCCGGCTGAAAGACCGGAGATGAAACGGGCTATACGTGCGGCCTCCGGTATCTCCAGCTCCGGCTCTTCACTAAGCGAGACGCGGATCGTATCGCCGATACCGTCGGCAAGAAGCGATCCGATACCAACAGCGGATTTTATGCGTCCGTCCTCAGCATCACCAGCTTCGGTCACTCCGAGATGCAGCGGGAAGTGCATATCCTCGGCGTCCATAGCTGCAACGAGCCGACGGACAGTCTCGACCATCACGCCGACATTGGAAGCCTTGATCGAGATGACCACATCGCGGAAGTCATGCTTCAGGCATACGCGCAGAAATTCCAGTGCGCTCTCAACCATTCCAGCCGGAGTATCGCCGTAACGGCTCATGATGCGATCAGAAAGCGAACCGTGGTTCACCCCTATACGCAGGGCGGTAGAGTGCTGCTTACAGATATCGAGCAGCGGGACAAGTCCCTCCTCGATCTTGACAATCTCTGCTGCATACTCCTCATCTGTATAGTCGATTTTCTTGAATACACGTCCCGGATCGACAAAATTGCCCGGATTGATACGCACTTTCTCGACACGCGAAGCTGCGGCGAATGCAGCCCTTGGATTGAAATGTATATCAGCCACAAGCGGAGTTCCGATCCCGGCCTCGCGGAGTCGGGCTGAAATGTCGGCAAGATTCTCCGCCTCTCTCACTCCTTGAGCGGTAAGGCGTACGATCTCACCACCGGCATCGACTATACGCTTGATCTGCTCCACTGATCCTTCGCTGTCCATGGTGCTCGTCGAGGTCATGGACTGGAGGCGGATGGGGTTGTCACCGCCAAGTTCCACACAGCCTACTCTGACAGGCCATGTGGAACGACGGTGATAAGTATAATTTTTTAAACTCATATTCCTAACATTGAAATCAGTCAACCTTGAAATCATATTTCAAAGTTTTCAGCTCCTCGTTCGCATTTACGATTTTCTGCGAAAGTGTGGCGCGATAGGCTGCATAACGCTTTGCAAGTTCAGGATCGCTGAGCGCAAGGATCTGCACGGCCATCACTGCGGCATTGAGTCCGGCATTTATACCGACTGTCGCTACAGAGATGCCCGGAGGCATCTGGACGATAGAATAGAGTGCATCCACTCCGTTGAGCGATGAATTGATTGGAATACCGATGACGGGGACAGGGGTCATCGCGGCAATAACACCCGGAAGAGCGGCTGCCATTCCGGCGGCTGCGATTATGACCTTCAGGCCACGGCCTTCGGCACCGCGCGCAAATGTTTCGACCTCGGAAGGTGTACGATGAGCCGAAAGGGCATTCATCTCGAACGGCACTTCCATCTGATTGAGGAAATCAGCCGCTTTTTTCAGAATGGGAAGATCGCTTGTGCTTCCCATGATGATGCTAACTGTAGGGTTCATGATAATTCGGTTTAATATATGGTTATATATATATTGTGGTTTGCTGTATGGAAAATTTCCGATCGGCCTGACGGATTCAGGCCGCCGTCAGGAGTCGGGATCAATGTATCATCGAAAGAAGATAAACGCAGATGAAGCCGTTGGCACATCCGGCAAGTACCTGCCATAGTGTGTGACGTTCAAGATACACACGTGCGGTCATTACAATTCCCGCAGTTATGATCACAGCTGAAAGCCATACGTTCATATTGAACAGAGCGTAGTGCGACGCCACAACACGGAACAACAGTGCCACCAGTCCACCCATAGCGGCTGCATGAGCACTGATTTTCCACCAACGGTTGACAACGGTGTTGATCAGCGTGGCACAAGCTCCGCCGACAAAAAACATCGGAAGCCACAGCGGCGCACTTGCCTTATAGAAGAAGAATCCGCATCCGAGATAACAGAGAATCACAACGCCGTATGGGATGTAACGCTCCGTGCGCTCGTTAAGCGCGGCATCCTTTATCACTCCGCTTTTGAAAAGAGCGATTATGGCCGCGACCGGTACGAGACAGGTGATGACAAATGTGATTCCTATGGCCGTCCAAAGAAGATTGGAGGGAAGGAAACGCAATATTGTCAGAAAAGCGGTAAGTATCATGCCGTAAGTCGGCACGAGTAGCGGAGAGAATACCGCAGATATTATTTCGGAAATCTTCTTCATATATTTATCTAACAATCAAATCATGGCTTTTATTTTATTCCGGAGTGGGGATTTTGAACCTTAATCATCATATCTGCTTACGCAGACGCGCCACAGGGATTCCGAGCCGCTCACGATATTTCGCCACTGTCCGTCGGGCCAGATCATAACCCCTCTCGGCAAGTTTCTGCATGAGTGCATCATCATTGAGCGGATCATGATGATCCTCTGCATCGATTATCTCACGGATCACTGCCAGAATCTCACGCGATGATGAATCCTCGTCGGCATTGACTTTCTCATTAAAGAAAAATTTGAGGGGATAGATCCCTCCGGGAGTTGCGACATATTTTCCTGCCGTCGCACGCGATATGACCGAAAGATCATAGCCTGTCATGGCTGCTATATCCTTCAGTATCATCGGACGGAGTTTTGACTCATCCTCCGTCATGAAAAAATCATGTTGATATTTCAGAATCGCTTCCATCACCCGGTAGAGAGTTTCCTGACGGAGACGCAGAAGATCGATAAATTCCGTTGCGTCCTCGCGCTTACGCGTTATGAAAGCCTGTGCATCCTTGCGGTTGCGCTCCGTACTCCCGGCCATGAACTCATTACCATCGCTGACATAACTTTCCTCAATGGTAAGTTCAGGAAGATTGTTGACAAGGGTCAGTGTGAGCTTATCGCCGTCAGTCTCGATATTGAAATCCGGAATGATATGACGCAATTTATCGTCACCGGCATTGCCACCGACCTGTCCTCCCGGCTTCGGATTAAGCGTCCGTATTATATCCACGGCCTCACGCAGTTGCTCCTTGCTGACTCCGAGCATGGTGGCAAGACGGTCAAAATGGCGCAATGAAAAGACATCGAAATAATGATCCACGATCTCAAGGGCAAGATTACGCGCATCGGTCGGTGCAAGACGCCGCAACTGCAATGCCAGACAGTCACGCAGATCGTAGGCACAGATGCCCGGAGGATCAAGAGCACGCACACGTCTGACAAGCTCTCTCAAATGATCCATATCGACCTCGATTCCTGCGTTTATGGCCAGATCGTCGAGAATCTGGTCAAGAGTGCGGGTCAGGTAACCGTTATCGTCAAGATTTCCGATTATATATCGTGCTATCTGCAAGTCAAGCGGCGTTACGTCTGTCTCGGCAAGTTGCTCCATGAGCGATTCGCTCAGAGAGCTCTCTTCCGCCACGGCGACAGGCTCGAAATAGGCATCGTCGTGCGATCGGTTTCGCGCCTCAAACCGGTAAGACGGGATCTCATCCTCATTTCTGTAATCGGCAAGCTGCAGATCCTCGGAGCTTTCATTGAAATCACCCTCTGCCGACGGTTCAGGGCCGTCAGTCACCACTTCAAGCGCAGGATTGTCATCTACTTCACGTCTCACTTCTTCCTCGATCTCCGGACCGTTCATTTCAAGCAGACGCACGAAGCGCATCTGCAACGGTGAAAGCCGTTGCTGAAGTTTTTGCGTCAATGACAGTTTTAGAGAACCTTTCATAAGCTTTTCGGAGTGGTGAACTTGTACTGACTACAATAAATAAATGTCGCGGCTAAGCCTAAAGTTCAATCAGGGAGTCGTAAGGAAAATCCTTTTTAGCCCTTTGGCCTATCACCGAGTCCCACTTCATGGGACTGATGCCATTGCCGGGGCGTTTGACCGTTATGTTTTCTTCCGTGAATATTTCACCTGCCGCAATCGGACGCGAGGCCACAATACTCTTGCGGGCCACTTCGATGTTCGGACGTTCGCTTTCAGCCACACGCTTCTCTCCGTCGCCGAGCGCAAGCTCGATGTTGCGTACGGCTTTCACCATCGCTGTAAGCTCGGCAGGATCAAGCGATGCCCTGTGGTCAGGGCCGGGAAGAGACTTGTCAAGTGTGAAATGTTTTTCGATGACCTTCGCTCCAAGGGCAGCCGCCGCAATTGGAACTTCGATTCCGAGGGTATGGTCACTATAGCCTACCCCTCCGACATCAAGCCTGCGCAGACTTTCCATGGCCAGCAGATTTACGTCGGAATACGGTGTCGGATACTGAGTGGTGCAGTGAAGCAGGAATATGTCTTTTCTGTCAATCCCTCCTTCAGCAAGAATATCTACTGCGGCCGAGACTTCATCAATGGTTGACATTCCTGTCGAAAGTATCACTTTTCCGCCGATTCCTGCTATCTTACGGAGATATGGTAGATTGGTGATCTCGCCTGACGGTATCTTCCAATAATCCATCCCTAACTCAGCGAGCGAATCGATGCTCACAAGGTCAAACGGCGTGCTCATGAATCCGATCCCCACCTCCCGACACAGTTCGGCAAGCTCAGGATAAGCCGACAACGGCAGATGGATGGCGCGGCACATGTCAAGCTGCGATTCCTCCTCGCCAGTGGTCTCTTTCTGATACTCGGCTTTCGGAGCGATTGACGAGATGACGAGTTCGGGCACTGCTGTCTGAAACTTCACATAGTCCGCTCCGGCACGGGCCGCTTCGACAACCATGCGTCGTGCCATCTCCATCGAGGCGTTATGATTGACACCGGCCTCGGCTATAATGATTATTTTATTGTCATCCTTCATACTTCTGACTCTGCTTTGTCAAAACATTTAAACATTGAATACAGCCTCTTCAAAATAGCGGCAGATCATAGTGCCCGGACGGATTCCGGTAGCTTTTTCAGCCACATCGCCGACAGCATCCGAGAGTATCATCGCAGGAATATCAGCTCCGGCATGGATCGAACACACCACACCGCCCCCCAGACGGGGGTTGATCTCCATAAGCATAAGCCTGTTCGTCGTCATATCCCGAAGATATTGGAGTGTGATTGCGCCGCGGAGTCCGAGCCGCTCTATGGCTCTTGCCGATGCTTCGAGCAATTCGGGATAATCGACCGTGACACTTCTCGACACCTCTCCGCCTACCACTTCGACACGTTTACGCGGACTGATGCAAAGCGTCTCGCCACGACGTGATATATAGCAATCCACCGTATATTCCTCGCGTTCGGGATAGTAGGTCTGTATCAGATACTCGTCGGCAATCTTCGATATTTTCTTGAATTCGTTGACACCGTCAATCACATGGATACCTTTCGATGCAGATCCGCGACGCGGCTTTGCGATCAGCGGGAATACCGGACGTCCGCCTGTGTATGTCTGCGGGATGTCAAGCCCGGCTGCTTCAAACTCACGTGCGGAAAGCACTTTGTCAAAAAGCGTGTCCGCCTTTCCGGAACTCACCACCGGTGCCCATGCATCGCTATAGGTTGCAACGTACGCACCGGCAATAGAGATAGCTCCATCCACAAAAGGCAGAAGCACGTCGATATGATATGCCCCGACCACCTGATGAAGATGATCCAGTATGTCAGAGGCATTCCAGCGGCGGCCTATTATCACTCCTCCGATCAATGCCACCGGTACTTCGGCCTCAAGCTCATAACTGTAGATCTTGACATCTATGCCAAGCCTCTCGCCGGCTTCAAGCAGTTTCCGACCGAATGACACACGCTTGGCTCCTCCAAGAAACAGTACATTCAGGCTCTTCCGCCCGCCAGTATCGTCACTATGCTTTTCCATGTTGGTCATACGTTATAGATACCCGACTTGTATTTTGCAAGATTCTCTTTCTTGGTGAACCATCCGACCGTCTCACGCAGACCGGCTTCAAGGTCATAGCGCGGACGCCAGTCCGTGAGCGATGTTATGAGAGTGTTGTCACCGCAAAGACGGAACACCTCGCTACCCGACGGGCGCAGACGCGCGGGGTCAACCACGTATTCCACCTTCTCGCCCATTATCCGGGCTATTGTCTCAAGAGTCTCCTTCATGCTCACCTCAGTTCCGGTAGCGATGTTGATGTCGCGGCCCTCGATCCCCTTGGCGCGGCCCAAGGCTATGAATCCGGCCGCCGTATCCTTGACGAAATTGAAATCGCGTGTCGGCGAGAGATCACCGACCTTGATTTCACGTGCTCCGTCGGCAATCTGGGTAATGATTGTTGGGATGATGGCGCGTGCGCTCTGACGCGGTCCGTAGGTGTTGAACGGACGTGCGATGACCACCGGGAGCTCAAACGCATTGTAGAAACTCATGGCTATGGCGTCAGCCCCGATTTTAGTCGCGCTGTAAGGCGACTGCGGCTGGCGTGGATGCTTCTCATCGATCGGGACATATTGTGCAGTGCCGTAAACTTCGCTTGTCGATGTGACGACAATGCGCTTCACGCCACACTCCTTGGCCGCCTGACACATGTTGAGTGTGCCCTTGATATTTGTATCCACATAGCTGTCAGGTGCGACGTAGCTATACGGGATGGCTATCAGAGCCGCGAGATGATAGACCGTGTCGCACCCTCGCGTGATATGACGGCAGAAGTTAGGATCGCGCACATCGCCGGTCACTATCTCAAGATCGGGATGCTCCACCCCTTCAAGCCAGCCCCAGTTGTTGAATGAGTTGTACTGGCACAGTGCTCTCACCTGATATCCTTCGGCAAGAAGAGCCTCGGTGAGATGCGAACCGATAAAACCGTCAGCACCCGTGACAAGCACTTTTTCCTTTCTAATATCCATATCTTGGTCCTTCAATGCGTTTTTATTCTTGTTTTCATCACCGATCAATAGGGATGAGTCAGATAATAGGTGTATTTCACTCCATCCTCTCCGACATGACTCACTATCATTTTCTTATCTGCGAGCCTTTCGATATTCAGCCGGGTGATCCCGTCAGGCGAAAGATGAAGTATCTTAGGCGGAGTGTAGAGATACTCCGTACCCTCCTCCTTATCGCTGTATGTGAAATTCAATTCAAGTATTCCGTCAGATTCGCTCCATGTCCCGTAGCAATCCAGCAAGCGGTTATGTGTATAGATTGAATTGATCCGTATGACGGTGCTCTGAAATGCCCATGTATATAGAATCGGGTAAGACTCATCCGTATCCGGATATAGCAGCATTTCCTCTCCATCGGCTGTTATCCGGTCAAGACGCCAGTCGCCGAAAAATTCGCCAATATCGCCGTGATGACGGGTGCATCCTGCCGCCAGCATCAACACTGTCAGCAGCAACCCCACCGGAGCGATGCTTACCATTCGTAATGTCAGTTTCTTCATCATTAACGACAGAATTTATAGCTTCAACAATCCGGAGTATCTCACGCCAAGCATGACTCCGAAAGCCTTTTCGGGCATATTTCCATTGTCAATCTCCATTGCGGCTCTCACACTCATTCCGCCCAACCGTTTCGGATGCCATTCGGCTTCCATCATGAATGCTGAGAGACGCATCGGTCTTTTCAGCATCCGTTTGGCCGTGCCCCACCCTTTTCGGTAACCGGTCTTGACACGATAATCAAGCACGGGATTAATCGAACCTTCGGCAGCGACATGGAAGCCGCGCACAGCGTTTGCGATATAGCTCAGCACGCCGTCACGGTTATAGAGAGGTGCCATCATAACAGGCGAACCGATCGACAACCCGTAATAAGCGTATGGATTATACGTCGCATTATTGTAATAGTCATCCGCTCCTGATACATGAGCCGGAAGATTGCATCCGGTATTATCGGCAGGATCAAAATGTATCGGGCCGCTTTGATTTGTGAAATCGAAATACTCAAACACGGCTGAATTAATCAAACCCTTTCGTGCCGCCTTGTATTCCACTCCCCAGAGCCCGTCAAAACCATTAAGCTTGCCGATACCCGATCCGTCATCCCATAGCCATGAGGTATAAGCATATATTTCATCGGCATTTTTCAGACGATAACGCGCACGGATGTCCCACGAACCGAGGTGATTTCCTGAATAAAATCCGTCACCGCCATCCTGAGTCGGGAACATCATCTTTACAAAATATCGCAAGCTACGGTCATGTTTCACGACCCTTTCTATTTTACCTCGAGAATACCATTCCGTCCGGCCTCCGAACGTTGCCGCAGCCTGCATACCGAAAATCATCGAAAACGGTTTTGACGGCTTCGTACGGAAATATACACACTTATAATTATATATCTGATCAAAGGCTATATGGGCATTAAAATAATTGTAATGATCCTTTAGCCATCCGTTGTCCGTCATATATCCGAACGCCCCCTCGCCCTTTATCTGCAACCAGCCTCCGGTAAAGGGTATGTCCTGAAAATCCAAAAAGCCGGCTCTCATCTGGGGCATCGGACGCGCGTTCCCACTCTCGACAAGATCTCCGCTTGTCAGATTCTGGTTGAGCAATCCTGACCGCTGCTCCTTCAGACCGGCCTCAAGAAAGAGACTGCGGTATTTTATCTCCGCATAAAGTTGCTGAATCCATGCTGCTGACGGACGCAGACGATGATTGTTCCAACCATCCAGACTTTCATCATAGTATTCATACGTCGTTGCAGATGCATACCCCCCGACGAGATCAATTCCATAGCCGTATGAGAAACGATTGGAGAAATCCATCTTACGTGTCACGGCCACTTCAGCCTGAACATTGTCAGCCTGCGTTATACGACCGTGTTGAATACTCGAAAGATAATATGGTGCGAATGTGCCTGAACCCGTACCGGCAGTCAATGAAGCCTCATAGTGCAACGGTTCTTCAGCCGACACCATCATGGCGACAGATGAAAATTGCAGAGCCAGAATGTATCTCGACAGCTTACTGAATATCATAATAATGAACTTTAAACCTTTCGTTCCCGCCTAAGTAGGAACTGGAAAACTCTGAGGCATAGATTCCACGACGCAAAGTTACGCAAAATTATATTAACCTCAATCTTTACCTCTGACTTAGGGCTTAAATAAGCTTAATTTAAAGCTACGCATAACTTTTTATTCATAAAAAAGCCGGAGCTGAAATGCAAAATGCATATCAGCTCCGGCTCGTAGAGGGGGCGGTTATCTACTTTCCCACTTTCGCAGTATCATCGACGTGGTGAGGTTTAACTTCTCTGTTCGGAATGGGAAGAGGTGGAGCCCTCACGCTATTG
>JAAVDF010000022.1 GCA_014801945.1 Bacteroides sp. | reverse complement strand
GCTTGCAAATATAGGCTGAAAATGGTCGGAGTACAAATATTGCCCCTAACACATTGAAAATTTACGCATTAGGAGCAATTGTTAAAATTTTCCCCGGACAGCTGTGCGGCNNGCCGCGTATGCCGAATNGAATACATTCGCCTGAAATATAGGCTGCAACTATTTNATNCGGCATACGCGGCACGCCGCGTCCCTACAAAAACGATGTTCAATTATGATTTGATGTTTTAAGATNGTCCCATATATCAGATTGANAGNNATTTTTNCAATAAGAAAAACCGCCGGCGAAATCACATCGCNNGCGGTTTTTATGAGTTATGTGTGCCTTTTATAGAGATAGATCAATACCTTAACATGAAAAATCTTATATCTCTTTCTTATCTTAGAATCAATACCTTGAATGAAAACTTATACCTAAAAAATCAATCTTTTTTTTACCATTAGAACGATACCCGTGGAAACTTTGAAGATCTATAATCAAGGGGAAGAAATTTCCGTTTCAAGCTTATATGGGATCGTGTGTCTTTCCTTTGTATTATGTCTTTTAAATTAGCGGTAGTCGGCAAAGCGCACCTGAAGTTTCTTGCGGGCGAAGAAGATGCGGCTCTTTACAGTACCGAGGGGAAGATTCATCTTCTCAGCGATTTCGTTGTACTTGTAACCGGCAACGTGCATTGAGAAGGGNATGCGGTATTCATCGGGGAATTCGTCGATTGCAGCAGAGATNTCGTTTGCACCGAAAGAACCTTCGGGAGTCTCAAGACCTGAGTCCTGTGAGAGGTTGAGGTGATAGAGATCCTCGGTCTGATCGATGACGGTAGCCGAGCGGGCAACGCGACGATAGTTGTTGATGAAGATGTTGCGCATGATGGTGAAAACCCAACCCTTGAAGTTGGTGTTGTCAACATACTTGCTTTCGTTATCGAGGGCTTTCAGGGTAGTATCCTGAAGAAGATCGTAAGCGTTATCGCGGTTTGAAGTGAGCATGAACGCGAAGTTGAGGAGGTTGCCCTGAAGGCTCATAAGCTTGTTCTGAAATTCCTGAGTTCCCATAATTGTATATTTTTATGTGTTGAACTTATTATTTTTAGTCTATCGTAAGATCGACTGTGATGAGTTATTATTTTTGTTTGACACTTCAAAATTACAACCAAAATCGTTGGCGGAGACAAATCTTTTGTAAAAATATGTTAATTTNATGGCAATCTTGTTACAATCTTTATAATATATTGATTTTTAGATTNTTACACNCTATTACAATAATTACAAAAATGTTACAATGTAACGACTATTACAATATTCCCGTTACAAATCTGTTTAAATTCTCTTCGCNATGAATTATTTTTATGACAAAAAACGGCATTCTGGCACCCTCAGTTGGCGATTTTCCCCATTTTAACTAAACATTCCTTACACAAATGTTACAANTGTTACAGGCATGTTTACAATCATCCTGCAACCACATAAACAAATGTTACAAATCCGTTAAAACAGCAGTCAGCCCCGATCCTNTTATCAGGACCGGGGCTGACCGTTTAATGACATATNATATATACTTATATNTGCATATTCTCCANATTACCTCTATATAATTAGGTANAAAGGGTCACTATTCCCACTCNATTGTGGCCGGTGGTTTTGAGGAGATGTCGTAGCATACGCGGTTCACGCCACGCACNTTNTTGATGATATCGTTGCTGACCTTAGCCATGAAGTCGTAAGGCAGATGAGCCCAGTCGGCGGTCATGGCATCGGTGGAGGTTACAGCACGGAGTGCGATGGCACGCTCGTAAGTACGCTCATCACCCATCACGCCTACGCTCTGCACGGGAAGCAGGATAGCACCTGCCTGCCATACCTTGTCGTAGAGATCCCAATCGCGGAGACCTTGGATGAAGATATCATCGGCATCCTGAAGTATGCGTACCTTCTCNGGAGTGATATCACCGAGGATACGGACCGCAAGACCCGGTCCGGGGAAGGGATGACGCTTGATGAGGTGTTCGGGCATACCGAGCTGACGACCTACGGCACGTACCTCGTCCTTGAAAAGNAGACGGAGGGGCTCGCAGAGTTTAAGGTTCATCTTTTCGGGAAGACCGCCGACGTTGTGGTGGCTCTTGATTGTTGTGCCGGTGATTGAAAGACTCTCGATGCAGTCAGGATANATGGTGCCTTGTGCAAGCCATTTCACATCCTTGATCTTATGAGCCTCCTCNTCAAACACATCGATGAAACCCTTGCCGATAATCTTACGNTTACGCTCCGGCTCAGTCACACCTGCGAGTTCNCTGAAGAATTTATCTGAAGCATCCACACCGACCACGTTGAGTCCGAGACATTCGTAATCGTTGAGCACNTTGCGGAACTCATTCTTGCGGAGCATACCATGATCGACGAAGATACATGTAAGATTCTTGCCGATGGCACGGTTGAGAAGCACGGCAGCCACCGACGAATCGACACCGCCGCTCANGCCAAGCACNACCTTGTCNTCGCCGAGCTGCTCACGAAGCTGCTTGACGGTGCTCTCGATAAACGATTCGGCTGTCCAGTCCTGCTTGCCGCCGCAGATGTCAACNACGAAGTTGCGCAGGAGCTGCGTGCCATGTTCCGAATGATACACTTCCGGATGGAACTGCACACCCCAAGTCTGCTCGCCTTCCACATGGTAGGCAGCGATAGCAACCTTGTCGGTCGAAGCGATGGTCTTGAAACCGTCGGGGATAGANGTGATGGTGTCGCCGTGGCTCATCCACACCTGCGAACCGACAGGGATATTCTTGAAAAGCGGGCTTGAGGTATCAATCTTTGTCAGGTGCGCACGGCCATATTCGCGTGACGGTGCGGGCTCTACGCTTCCGCCTGAAGTGTAGGCTATGAACTGTGCGCCGTAGCAGATACCNAGCACTGGCAGATGACCACGCAGACGGTCAAGTTCGGTCTTGAANGCCTTCTCNTCATAGACCGAGAANGGTGAACCCGACAGGATCACACCGATGACCGAAGGATCATCNTAAGGAAACTTGTTGTANGGCAAAATCTCGCAATACTCTCCGAGCTCGCGGACACGACGGCCGATCAGCTGTGTGGTCTGCGATCCGAAATCGAGAATAATAATCTTTTCCTGCATAATGTGTGGGAAGAGGTATATTAATTGATAATGATTTATTCTGACTGCAAAGTTACGCAGAATTAACCGATTTTTAGAATCGCAATCGAATTTTTTTGAGTAATTTTGCACCCTAAAACCAAGGACGCGACCGCCAGTTCATTTCAGGNNGTCAGCACCGGAGTCCNTCCGGGCTTCCAAGACAATCACACGTATCCGAGCAATGAAAAATATACGCCTTTTCCTCACCGATGTCGATGGCACTCTCACGGACGGAGGTATGTACTACAGTGCCGATGGNGACGTGATGAAAAAATTCAACGCCCGCGATGGCATGGGACTGCAACTTCTGCAGAAAGCAGGCATAAAGGTGGGTATAATCACCAGCGAGACCACTNCCATAGTGAGCCGCCGCGCCGCTAAACTCGGTGTGGATTTCCTCGTTCAGGGCAAGCGCGACGGTGGCAAGCTTGCAGCCTGTACCGAAATCTGTGCGGAAATGGAGATCGGCCTCGAAGATGTGGCCTATATCGGTGACGATGTCAACTGCATCGAAATCCTCCGGGCAGCGGGTCACCGCGCCTGTCCAGCCGANGCCNTGAGCGCGGTCAANGCTCTCCCCGGTATCCGTGTNATGANCCTGAAGGGTGGCGAAGGATGCGTCCGCGAATTTGCAGAACTTATCCTCAACGAAAAGCAACAACCATGAGCAAAGTCAAGATATCAGTAACATTCATGCTCCTTGCGGTGACATTCTGTGTCTGCCTCATCGTGAGCAACCTCATGGAGATCAAGACGGTCGATCTCGGNCCGCTCACCATCACGGCAGGCGTGATCGTGTTTCCNATCTCCTACATCCTCAATGACTGCATCGTNGAAGTCTATGGCTTCAATAAAGCACGCCTTGTCATCTGGCTCGGCTTCGGCATGAACCTCCTCGTCTCCCTCCTGCTTCAGCTGGGCATCTGGCTTCCCGGATCAGAGTCATGGACAGGACAGGAAGCCATGACCACAATCTTCGGAGCAGTACCGCGCATATTCGCTGCAAGCTTCATNGCCTTCCTGTGCGGATCGATGGTCAACGCCTACGTGATGTCGCGGATGAAAGTCGCGTCAGGCGGTCGCCGCTTCTCACTGCGCGCCATAGTCTCCTCGCTTTGGGGCGAAGGAGTCGATTCAGTAATCTTCTTCCCGATAGCCTTCGGCGGNATNCTCGCGTGGAGCGAGATCGGGCTGCTCATCATCACCCAGACCATTCTAAAGACNGCGTATGAGATACTGATCCTCCCTGTCACACTCAGGGCTGTAAAATTCCTGCGTGACCACGAGGGAGGCGATGTGACCGACGCTCCCGGAATGTCCTACAAATGGTGGCGCATAACCGAAATNTGAACATCGTCCATCGAATCGCACACTGATCACCACCCCTGAACAATCTCCATTCACTCACGGCTATGGCACAGACTAATGACTGGATATGGTTTGACCTCGACGACACTCTCATCGACTTTCATGCCAATTCGCATCTCGCGCTTGCAATCATCTATGACGAGTGTGGGCTCGACCGNTTCTACCCTTCTCCCGAAGAGTGGACAAAGGTCTATGAGACTCACAATAAACATCTGTGGGATGCCTACAGCCGTGCGGAGATAACGCAGGACTTTCTGCGCCTCGACCGTTTCGCCACTCCGCTCCGGCCGCACTGGAAAGGATCAGAAAGTGAGCTTGAAGACTTCTCGCGCCGNCTCGACCCTCTCTATCTGACGCGACTGGCCGAACAGACCCGCATGGTCGATGGAGCGACNGACCTTCTCGCGCACCTGCGCGCACGTAATTATAATATAGGTGTGCTCAGCAANGGTTTCAAGGATGTCCAGCATCGCAAACTCGTCAACACCGGCCTTNACCNCATGGTAGATCTCATGGTGCTCAGCGACGATATCGGNGTCAACAAACCCGACCCGCGCCTCTACTNCCATGCNATGGGACGGGCCGGGATCACCGATCCATCCCGNCACACCATGATCGGAGATAATCCGGNCACCGACATCGCCGGAGCTGTNGCCTCAGGATGGCGCGCCATACTCCTCGACCCGGCTGCCGACNGGCTCTCCGAAGGTCCTGACGGCACTCTCANCACCCCACGTCTCTCCCTGCTAAACGACTTGTTTTAGGTATCTTTAGCCTATTGTTACCGCTAACGTGGTGAAAAAGTGAATTTTAAGTAATTTTTTAAGCCAAACATAGCTGAAAATTCAAAAAAAGTTCCGATATTTGCACTTGCAAAAA
Organism: Bacteroides sp.; assembly: GCA_014801945.1. GTDB lineage: Bacteria > Bacteroidota > Bacteroidia > Bacteroidales > Muribaculaceae > Duncaniella. Next base: position 31,824 of record JAAVDF010000022.1, on the reverse strand, counting down.
AATTGCGTCCCCTCAGGATGCAACATCAAAGATATTAACCAATTATAAATTAATATTGTAATGACTAAAGCTGACATTGTCAACGAGATTTCGAAATCAACCGGCATCGACAAGGCTAACGTACTCGAAACTATCGAAAAGTTCATGGAAACAGTGAAAGAGTCACTCTCTCACGGCGAGAACGTCTATCTCCGTGGCTTCGGTAGCTTCATCACTAAGGTTCGTTCTGAAAAAACAGCACGCAACATCTCTAAGAACACCACCATCATCATCCCCGAACACCGCATCCCCGCTTTCAAGCCNGCAAAGGTGTTCATGGAAGAAGTGAAGGACCTCAAATAATTTAGAACTAACTATTGTCAAACAATAATATAAACCCTTCCTACTATGCCCAGCGGAAAGAAAAGAAAGGGCCACAAGATGGCCACACACAAGCGTAAAAAACGCCTTCGCAAAAACCGTCACAAGAAGAAATAATCAATGCCGGTTTCCGGCAGCTTCTTGCGTAGATGCGTAAATAACACAAAGAACAAACTCTTTAACGGCGCACCACATGAAAGCTCCATAAAGGTTTGTTCTTTGCGTTGTTTGTCACCGCAGCCCTCACGGACTTCATTGTCCGTCACTCCCTCTGCCTCCTCGTCCCCCCAACAATCCCTCCACCAAGAATCTTTCAAAGATCCATCAACCGACTAATGAAAAGTGAACTAATTGTAGATGTACAGCCCGGCGAGGTGTCCATAGCCCTGCTTGAGGACTCGCGCCTCGTCTCCCTTCAGAAGGAGTCGCGCAACATCGCCTACGCGGTCGGTGACATTTACTTGGCAAAGGTCAAAAAACTGATGCCCGGCCTCAACGCCGCCTTCGTCAACGTAGGCTACGAGAAGGACGCTTTTCTTCACTATTTGGATCTCGGTTCACAGTTCTCCACTTACTCGGCTTTCCTCAAAGCCGCCGTCATCGAAAAGAAATCCGACATTTCTGTCCCTAAAATCAAACGTCTCCCCGACATCGACAAGCATGGCTCGATCACTAATGTGCTTGAACCGGGTCAGGAGCTGATGGTACAGATCGTCAAGGAGCCCATATCGTCAAAAGGCCCGCGACTGACCACAGAAATCACCTTCACGGGACGCTANATGGTGCTGATACCTTTCGGTGACAAAATCTCNATCTCGCAGAAAATCAAGACTACGGAGGAAAAACTCCGCCTGCGACAGCTCATCGAGAGCATCAAACCGAAGAACTTCGGAGTAATCATCCGCACCTCAGCCGAAGGCAAGAGTGTCCGCGAGCTCCATCATGAGCTCAAGACCCTCCTCCACTGCTGGGAAGAGACAGTCGCAAAAGCCCGCTCAGCCACTGCGCCGGCCCTCATTTTCGAGGAAGAAAGCCGCATAGTCGGGATGCTNCGCGATGTCTTCAGTCCCAATTTCGAGAGCATCCATGTCAATGACAAGGAAATCTTCAGCCAGATCTCAAAATATGTAAGCCTGATNGCCCCGGAGAGCAAGGATATCGTCAAGCTCTACGAGGACAACGTGCCCATATTTGACCACTTCAACATCACCCGCCAGATCAAGTCATCGTTCGGAAAGACGGTGTCGTTCAAATCGGGTGCCTATGTAATCATCGAACATACTGAAGCCCTCCATGTCATCGATGTCAATTCCGGCAACCGTTCGAAAGCCGCTCCGGATCAGGAAAGCAACGCGCTTGAGGTCAACCTCCGTGCTGCCGACGAGATAGCCCGGCAGTTGCGCCTGCGCGACATGGGTGGCATCATCGTCATCGACTTTATCGACATGAACAAGGCNGAACATCGTCAGAAGCTCTTCGAACACATGCGCGAAGTGATGGCAAATGACCGTGCGCGTCACAACATCCTCCCGCTCAGCAAGTTCGGNCTNATGCAGATCACGCGTCAGCGCGTCCGCCCGGCACTTGACATCGACACGACGGAAGAATGTCCCTCATGTCACGGCAAAGGCAAGGTACGTCCGTCGCTCCTTCTGCCCGACACTCTGCACGAAAAACTTGACTACCTTGTGAATACGCTGAAAGTCAAGAATTTCATCCTTTACGTTCATCCTTTCGTGTCTGCCTATCTCAAAAAAGGATTTCCGTCGCTCTACCGTCGCTGGCAGCTTGAATTCGGCTTTAACTTCCGCATCGTCCCCGACGAGTCACTTGCTTACCTTCANTACAAGGTCGTCGATCGTGAGCATAACGAAATCGACCTTCAGGAAGAGAAGGACATGGATTCCTCCGCAACAAAATCAAAATCCAAAACAAAGAACCGAACCAAAGAAGATTAGCATCCTGTCAACGCTAAAAATCATCTGAAAACATCGGCCTCCGCTACTTTTTGATATGGTAGCGGAGGTTTTTATGTTATACAACATAGATATTTATTTTGCCACATTGTCAATTGATTGTATTTTTGCAATTACAAATAAGTGTAGTTTTTACACTTATTNTGATTTCGTCAATTCTTCAGGCAAACCACACAACCTANCTCTGACAGACTAAGACAAAAAAACAACTTCAACTTAACCAATAACTAACCATGATCACCAAACGGATCTTACCCAATGCAGCTTTCCTCGCCGGAGGAGTCGCCATGATCTTATGTGCATGCAGCCATAGCTCATCTCCNACCCTCACAAAATCAGGAATTGATCCTNCAAACTTCGTCGGCGAATATAACGGCAAACCGACCACACTTTACACTCTCGAAAACGCTAACGGCATGGAAGCTTGCATCACCAACTTCGGTGGCCGCATCGTATCCCTNATGGTCCCTGACCGTGACGGAAAGCTTCAGGATGTCGTCCTCGGCTTTGACAGTATAGCCGCTTACTTTCCTGAAAACAACCAGACAGACTTCAGCGCAGCCATCGGACGCTATGCCAACCGCATCAACCAAGGCCGCTTCGTCATTGACGGTGACACCATCCAGCTTCCAACAAATAACTTCGGACACTGCCTCCACGGTGGGCCTACCGGATGGCAGTATCAGGTCTATGACGGCGAACAGCCCAANGATTCGACCGTGGTTCTCACCATCCAGTCACCCGACGGCGACAACAACTTCCCCGGAAATGTGACAGCCAAAGTNACCTANACCCTCACTTCCGACAACCGTCTCGACATCGCCTATGAGGCCGTTACTGACAAGCCTACGGTCATCAATATGACCAACCACGCCTATTTCAACCTCAACGGCGATCCATCACAGCCTATCACTGACAATCAGCTCCTCGTCAACGCAGCCACTTACACTCCGGTCGATTCAACCTTCATGACCACCGGCGAGATCCTCCCCGTCAGCGGTACACCGATGGACTTCACCACACTCCGCGTGATCGGCGAACGCATCAACGAGACAGATTTCGAGCAGATCCGCAACGGTAACGGCTATGACCACAACTGGGTGCTCGACACTAAGGGCGACATCACCGTCCCCGCAGCTACCCTCCAGTCTCCCTCGACCGGAATCGTACTCGATGTCTATACCGACGAGCCGGGCATACAGGTTTATTCAGGCAACTTCCTCGACGGNACTGTAACCGGCAAGAAAGGCAAAATCTACAACCAGCGNGCCGCTATCTGCCTTGAGACTCAGCACTACCCCGACAGCCCCAACAAACCCGAATGGCCCTCGACAGTCCTCCGCCCCGGCGACACTTACAAGAGCCACACTGTCTTCGCATTCTCTACGGACAAGAACTGANCTGTNATCCAAATCAAACACNCCGAGAATCTTCAACTTTAAATTCACAAAATAACACAACAAAACACTATGGCATTACTTGACTGGATTGTCATCGGTATTTTCGCTCTCGCACTCATCGGAGTAATCGTATGGGTGATGCGACAGAAGCAGAACAATGCCGCTGACTACTTCCTCGGAGGCAAAGACGCGACATGGATTGCGATCGGTGCCTCGATTTTCGCTTCAAATATCGGTTCTGAGCACCTNATCGGCCTCGCAGGTTCAGGTGCATCGTCAGGNATGGCGATGGCCCACTGGGAAATCCAAGGCTGGATGATCCTTCTCCTCGGCTGGGTNTTCGTGCCCTTCTACACCCGCTCTATGGTCTATACCATGCCTGAGTTCCTTGAACGTCGCTTCAATCCTCAGTCGCGCACGATCCTCGCCACCATCTCACTCATCAGCTANGTGCTCACCAAAGTAGCCGTGACTGTCTATGCCGGCGGTCTCGTGTTCCAGCAGGTGTTCGGTATCGAGGAACTCTGGGGCATCGACTTCTTCTGGATCGCCGCTATCGGCCTCGTGCTCATCACAGCACTCTACACTGTGTTCGGCGGTATGAAATCCGTACTCTACACCTCNGTGCTCCAGACCCCCATCCTGCTCCTCGGTTCNCTCATCATCCTCGTGCTCGGTCTTAAAGAGCTCGGTGGTTGGGACGAAATGATGCGCATCTGCTCAAGCGTCAAGGTCAACGANCATGGCGANTCCATGGTCAACCTCATCCGTAGCAACAACGATGCCCAGTATCCTTGGCTCGGCGCACTCATCGGTTCAGCCGTNATCGGTTTCTGGTACTGGTGTACCGACCAGTTCATCGTGCAGCGNGTCCTCTCCGGTAAGGACGAGAAAGAAGCACGCCGAGGCACNATNTTCGGTGCTTATCTCAAGCTCCTCCCCGTGTTCCTCTTCCTTATCCCCGGCATGATCGCNTTTGCCATCCATCAGCAGCAGATCGCAGGTGGCGGTGAAGGCTTCCTCCCNATGCTGGCCAACGGCAACGTCAACTCTGACGCAGCCTTCCCCACCCTCGTNGCTAAACTCCTCCCTGCCGGTGTNAAGGGTCTTATCGTCTGCGGTATCCTCGCAGCCCTTATGTCATCCCTCGCATCACTCTTNAACTCATCTGCCGCCCTCTTNACCATTGACTTCTATCAGCGTTTCCGTCCCAACACCGACCCGAAGAAACTCGTGCGCATCGGTCAGGCTGCTACCGTGGTCATCGTGATCCTCGGTATCCTCTGGATTCCCGTCATGCGTTCGGTNGGTGATGTCCTCTATCTCTATCTGCAGGATGTGCAGTCAGTCCTCGCCCCCGGTATCGCAGCCGCCTTCCTCATCGGTATCCTCTGGAAGCGNGCATCGGCTCTCGGTGGCATGTGGGCACTNCTNTCAGGTCTNATCATCGGCCTNACCCGNCTCGGTGCAAAGGTATATTACAGCAATGCCGATATCATTCCCGGCAGCGAAGGCTCTTGGTTCCAGTATCTGTTCTATGACTGCAACTGGCTCTTNTTCTGCGGCTGGATGCTCGTGTTCTGTCTCGCAGTGGGTGTCATCGTATCGCTCTGCACCCCCGCACCCGATCCCTCGAAGATTCAGGGTCTGGTGTTCGGAACNTCGACNGCCGAACAGCGCGCGGCAACCCGTGCGAGCTGGAATGCTTGGGATGTGATCAACTCTATCATCATCCTNGGCATCACAGTAGCCTTCTACATCTATTTCTGGTAATTACCCCTTACACGGCGGAATTTCCTTGAATATATGTCTTAAGAGAACTTAAATCGGTTGCAGGGTCTGCGCTCGCGCCGTCCCTGCAACCTGAATTTAANNATCNCGGCATATCATTCANGGTCTTATCTCCGATAAATCCGCCATNCTCAAAGTTTTAAGAGTTATTTAAGCATCTATAACTCTGCTTAAACAACCACAAACTACTCCACGATGTTTTATTCTGAAAATCCGCAGTTTTTCGTCGCGGTTGACTGTATCATCTTCGGTCTGGTCGAAGGAAAACTCTGTCTCCTCCTCTCCAAACGCCTTTTCGAGCCTGAAAAGGGNAAATGGTCGGTCATGGGAGGCTTCGTGCAGACCGATGAGAGCGTCGATGACGCTGCACGCCGCGTTCTCCGCGACCTTACGGGTCTTGAAGATATATACATGGAGCAGGTCCATACNTTCGGAGCCNTNCACCGTGATCCCGGCGAACGAGTGATCTCCGTNGCCTACTACGCCCTTCTCGGTCCTGACGAATACAACCTTGAGCTCCTTGAAAAGCATAATGCCGTGTGGATCGATCTGAACGCGCTTCCTCAACTCGGCTTCGATCATCCTGACATGATCANGAAAGCCCTTGAACTCCTGCGGGCCAAATGCTCGCATGAACCTATCGGCTTCAATCTCCTTCCGGCCATGTTCACACTGTCACAGCTACAGTCACTCTATGAAACNATACTCGGAGAGTCGCTTGACAAACGCAACTTCCGCAAGCGTGTGGCCGAGACGGACTGTATCGAAAAGACCGAGTTCATCGACAAGACCGGATCGCGTCGCGGTGCTTCGCTCTACCGCTTCAATGACCGCGCCTACATGTCGCACCCGAAATTTAAAATCTGAATCAATCCAACCAATAAAACAATTACTTAAAACAATCTAAAGCCTATGTACTCAAACTATGAAATATGGTGGGTAACCGGCGCACAGCTCCTCTACGGAGGTGACGCCGTCGTTAGTGTCGATGCTCATTCAAAAGAGATGGTNGATGGCCTCAACAACTCAGGAATCCTTCCCGTTAAGGTCGTCTATAAAGGCACNGCAAACTCCTCTGCTGAAGTCGAGGATATCATGAAGGCCGCCAACAATGATCCCCGCTGCGCAGGTATCATCACTTGGATGCACACCTTCTCCCCCGCCAAGATGTGGATTCACGGTCTGAAGATCCTCTCCAAGCCCCTCCTCCACTTCCACACCCAGTACAACGCCGAAATTCCTTGGGACACCATGGACATGGACTTCATGAACCTCAACCAAAGTGCCCACGGCGACCGCGAGTTCGGNCACATCTGCGCCCGTATGCGTGTGCGCCGCAAGGTNGTCACCGGCTACTGGAAAGATCCCAAGACTCTCGAACGCATCGCNGTNTGGCAGCGCGTCTGCGTGGGTTGGGCCGATTCTCAGGACATGCTCATCATCCGTCTCGGTGACCAGATGAACAACGTCGCCGTNACCGACGGNGANAAGGTAGAAGCTGAAATCCGCCTCGGCTACCACGTGGACTACATGCCCTTCAGCCAGCTCATGAAATACTTCGATCAGGTTCAGGACTCTGAAGTGGATGATCTCGTGCAGGAATACTTCCGCCTCTACGCTCACGATNCNGCTCTTGAGGACAAGAACAACGAAGGCTATACCAAAGTCTGGAACGCAGCCAAGGCAGAGCTTACCCTCCGCCGTATGCTCAAGGACAAGGGCGCGAAGGGATTCACAACCAACTTCGACGATCTCGGNGATTTCAATGTAGATGTAACCGGTCGTGGTTTCGACCAGATCCCCGGTCTCGCATCGCAGCGACTCATGGCCGAAGGCTACGGCTTCGGTGCTGAAGGCGACTGGAAATCCGCNGCCCTNTACCGCACNCTNTGGGTGATGACCCGCGGCATGGAAGGTGGCTGNTCATTCCTTGAGGACTANACTCTCAACTTCAACGGCAAGGAAAGCTCCATCCTTCAGGCCCACATGCTTGAAGTATGTCCCCTCATCGCCGAAGAGCGTCCCCGCCTTGAAGTTCACTTCCTCGGTATCGGTGTCCGCAAGACACAGACCGCACGTCTGGTGTTCACATCCAAGCCCGGCGCAGGCGTGACAGCTACAGTTGTCGATATGGGCAACCGTTTCCGCCTCATCGTCAACGATGTTGACTGCATCAAGTCCAAGCCCCTGCCCAAGCTCCCCGTCGCATCGGCNCTCTGGATTCCCCAGCCCGATTTCGAGACCGGAGCTACAGCATGGATTCTCGCCGGTGGAACTCACCACTCCTGCTTCTCATACGACATCACTCCCGAATTCTGGGAAGACTATGCCGAGATCGCAGGCATCGAGATGGTACACATCGACAAAGACACCACCATCGAGAACTTCAAGAACTCTCTCCGTCTCGGTGAGGTCTATTACATGCTCAACAAGTCACTCTATCTCTAAGCCCCGGCAACCTGACCTATGAAACTCGACCCCAAATCAACCATCGAGCAGGGTAAGGCCATCCTCGGTATAGAGTTCGGTTCNACCCGCATCAAGGCTGTCCTGATCGACGAGGAGAACAAACCCATCGCACAAGGCTCGCACGAATGGGAGAACCANCTTGCCGACGGACTTTGGACTTACAGCACCGAGGCCATCTGGTATGGTCTTCAGGACTGCTACGCCAATCTCCGTGCCAATGTGCGCAAGGAGTNCGACACAGAGATCGAGAGCCTCGCTGCAATCGGTATCAGTGCCATGATGCACGGCTATATGCCATTCGGAAGCAATGAGGAGATCCTCGTGCCCTTCCGCACATGGCGCAATACCAATACCGGTAAGGCTGCAGCCGAACTGTCGGAGCTTTTCGTCTATAACATCCCTCTNCGCTGGAGCATCTCACATCTCTATCAGGCCATCCTCAACGGTGAGCCTCACGTGAAGGACATCAACTATCTCACCACGCTTGCCGGATATATCCACTGGCAGCTCACAGGCGAGAAGGTGCTCGGCGTAGGCGATGCCTCCGGCATGATCCCCGTCGATCCTTCAACCAAGGATTACTCCAAAGAGATGGTCGAGAAGTTCGACAAACTCATCGAACCCAACGGCTATCCTTGGAAGCTNCTCGACATCATGCCTAAGGTGCTCGTCGCAGGCCAGAACGCCGGAACACTCACNGCCGAGGGTGCTATGCGCCTCGACGTCTCCGGTCATCTCAAGCCCGGCATTCCCTTCTGTCCTCCTGAAGGTGATGCAGGCACAGGAATGGTGGCCACCAATGCCGTCCTCCAGCGCACGGGNAATGTCTCGGCCGGAACCTCATCCTTCTCGATGATCGTTCTTGANAAGGAACTCTCCAAGCCTTACGAGATGATCGANATGGTGACCACACCTGACGGCAGCCTCGTAGCGATGGTCCANTGCAACAACTGCACTTCCGACCTCAATGCGTGGGTCAACCTTTTCAAGGAATATCAGCANCTGCTCGGCATACCTGTCAATATGGATCAGGTGTTCGGACTCCTCTACAACAATGCCCTCAAAGGCGACGCCGACTGCGGCGGNCTCATTTCCTANAACTACTATTCCGGCGAACCTATCACCGGACTGGAGGAAGGACGTCCACTCTTCGTGCGTTCGGCCAATGACAAGTTCAACCTNGCCAACTTCATGCGCGCCAACCTCTATGCATCGGTGTGCGTGCTGAAGATCGGCAATGACATCCTCTTCAATGAGGAAAAAGTCGAGGTGGATCGCATCACAGGCCACGGAGGTCTCTTCAAGACACCCGGCGTAGGTCAGCGCGTCCTTGCCGCTGCNCTCAACTCGCCCATCTCCGTAATGGAGACAGCCGGCGAAGGCGGAGCATGGGGNATAGCACTCCTCGCCGCATATCTTACCCACAACACCAAGGATCAGTCTCTCGCAGGCTTCCTGAACGACAACGTGTTCCTCGGTGATGCCGGAAGNGAGATCGTGGCGACCCCTGAAGAAGTAGAGGGCTTCAACGCCTATCTTGAGAACTACAAGCGCGGCCTCGCCATCGAGCGTGCCGCCACTGAGGCCAAAGCCTAAACCGTCTCGGACGGACATATAAAACCCAATAGAAAAGGCGTGGAAAACTNNNAGTTTTCCANGCCTTTTCTATTTACGGACATATTTTCNGCTATAAAATCTCCGTCCGACTGTAATTATTGGGTAATTATAAGTTTGTTATCACCGATTTTTATACTTAAATTTGCATCGTTGAAAGGTCTGTGCCTNATACAAGACATCACACNGACACCTGAAACATACCAATCACTGAAATTAACAACTAACCANAATCAATCACTTATCATGGATATCTCACACATTGAACATGTGGGCATCGCAGTGCCCGATCTCAAGGCTGCAATCGCTTTTTATGAAAATACTCTCGGTCTCAAGTGCTTCGCNATCGAAGAAGTTGAGGATCAGAAAGTNCGTACCGCTTTCTTCAAGGTAGGTCAGACCAAAATCGAGCTTCTCGAAGGCACATCNCCTGACAGCGCGATCTCAAAGTTCATCGAGAAGAACGGTGGCCGTGGCGGCATCCAGCACATCGCTTTCGCTATCGAGGACGGTGTTGCCAACGCTCTCGCTGAAGTATCTGAAAAGGGTTGCGCCCTCATCGACAAAGCTCCCCGCAAGGGTGCCGAAGGTCTCAACATCGCCTTCCTCCACCCCAAATCGACCTGCGGCACGCTCATCGAACTCTGCGAGGATCCCAACAAGTAAGGAGAATCATCCCCATAAAGCTACAACAGCATCTAAAAAATACAATCCCAACTCTTACATAATCTCCACAGATGAGTAATCAGCTTGAAAAAGTAAAAGAGCTTATCGCCCTCCGCGAAGAAGCTCGTCTGGGCGGCGGCGAAAAGGCCATCCAGAAACAGCACGAAAGAGGCAAATACACTGCTCGTGAGCGTATTGCCCAGCTTCTCGACGAAGGTTCTTTTGAGGAAATNGACATGTTTGTCCGTCACCGCTGCCACAACTTCGGTCAGGAAAAGAANAGCTACCTCGGCGACGGTGTGGTTACCGGCTACGGTACGATCGACGGACGTCTCGTATATGTATTCGCTCAGGANTTCACCGTGTTCGGTGGATCACTCAGCGAGACCATGGCCCTCAAGATCTGCAAGATCATGGACATGGCCATGAAGATGGGTGCTCCCGTCATCGGTCTCAACGACTCAGGCGGCGCACGTATTCAGGAAGGCATCAACGCTCTCGCAGGATATGCTGAAATCTTCCAGCGCAACATCCTCGCTTCAGGNGTNATCCCCCAGATCTCCGCGATCCTCGGCCCGTGNGCCGGCGGTGCGGTCTATTCACCCGCCCTCACCGACTTCACCATCATGACCAAGGGTATCNNCTANATGTTCCTCACAGGTCCGAANGTTGTAAAGACAGTTACCGGCGAGGATGTGAGTCAGGAAGCACTCGGTGGAGCTACAGTTCACTCTCAGAAGAGCGGTGTGGCTCACTTCGCAGCAGAGGACGGAGAGGAGACACTCCGCATCATCCGCAAGCTTTTCGGCTACATTCCCCAGAACAATCTCGAAGAACCCCCGTTGGTTGAATGCACCGACCCCATCGACCGTCTTGAGGACTCGCTCAATGAGATCATCCCTGACTCGGCCAACCGTCCCTACGACATGTATGAGGTCATCAACGCCATCGTCGATAACGGTGAATTCCTTGAGATCCAGCGTGACTATGCNAAGAATATCATCATCGGCTTCGCCCGTTTCAACGGTCAGTCAGTCGGCGTTGTCGCCAACCAGCCCAAATATCTCGCCGGTGTGCTTGACAGCAACGCATCGCGCAAGGGCGCACGTTTCGTCCGCTTCTGCGACGCCTTCAACATTCCTCTGGTGACACTNGTGGATGTCCCCGGCTTCCTCCCCGGCACAGGTCAGGAATACAACGGTGTGATCCTTCACGGTGCCAAGCTCCTCTACGCCTACGGTGAGGCTACAGTGCCCAAGGTGACCGTGACACTCCGCAAGAGCTACGGTGGCTCACACATCGTTATGTCATGCAAGCAGCTCCGCGGCGACATGAACTACGCTTGGCCTACCGCCGAGATCGCAGTTATGGGTGGCGCAGGTGCTGTCGAGGTTCTCTACGCCAAGGAAGCCAAGGCTGCCGAAGATCCCGCCAAGGTGCTCCGCGAGAAGGAGGAAGAGTACAACAAGCTCTTCTGCAATCCTTACAATGCNGCACGCTACGGCTACATCGACGACGTGATCGAACCCCGCAACACCCGTTTCCGCATAATCCGTGCCCTCCAGCAGCTTGCCACCAAGAAAGTGGTNAATCCNGCCAAGAAACACGGCAACATACCTCTCTAAGAGCGTCACTTCCTCGCCGGAGATCCCGCCAACCAGCGGGAGTCTCCAGCGNGGACAGCATCAAAATCTCATCAATCAATCTCAACACAGATTTATGAAAAAAAGACTTCTAACGCTGCTGATGGTGACTCTCGCATGCGTGATGGCCGTTTCCGCCCAAGGGCGCAGAGGTCTCCGCATCAATGAGGTGATGATCGTCAATGACTCCACAAGTGTGGTTGACGATTTCGGACAGTATCAGGCTTGGATCGAGCTNTTCAACTCGACCTTCGCNCCGCTTGAAATCTCAAGCGTCTATCTCACCAACGATCCCAGCAACAATACGCTTTATCCCGTTCCCTTAGGCGATGTNAACACCGAGATCCCCTCGCGTCAGCACATCATCTTCTGGGCCGACGGAGAGCCCAACAAGGGCACGTTCCACACCAACTTCACCTTCACTCCCGGCGAGGACAACTACATTGCCATCTACGATGCCAACGGTCTTAGCCTCATCGACGAGATCGTGATCCCCGGCTCNCTGCTTCCGGGTCAGTCATACGCCCGCAAGGCTGACGGCGAAGGCGGCATCAACAATCCCGATGACTGGGAAGTGCGCGACGGTTCAGACGCCAAATACATCACACCGTCAAGCAACAACATCATCAAGAGCACCAACAACAAGGTCGATAGCTTCGCCGAACATGATCCTCACGGATTCGCAATGGCCGTCATGGCTATGTGTATCGTGTTCCTCGCACTGCTCGTCCTCTCGATCTGCTTCTACATCATCAACTCAATCGGTGCAAACGTTTCGCGCAAACGTAAGGCAAAAGCACTCGCCGGTGACGAAGAGACCGCAGAGCATCACGATGAGCATGATTCAGGTGAGGTCATCGCTGCAATCGCTGCCGCACTCGCCGAGCATCTAGACGCTCATGACCGCGAAAATACCGTACTCACCATCAACAAGGTACGTCGTGCTTACTCTCCTTGGAGCTCCAAGATCTACAGTCTCCGTGAACTCCCCCGCCACTGAGCACGCATTTCCCCCTCACATTAATTTCCCCCGCTTCAACCATTGAAACACTAAAAAAGAAATGAAAGAGTATAAATATAGAATCAACGGTAACCTCTACACGGTGAAAATCGGTGATATCGACAACAATCTCGCCAAGGTGGAAGTCAACGGCGTGCCTTACAAAGTTGAGCTCCAGAAGACCGAAAAGCCCGTCACCATCGTTTCAGCTCCCCGTCCCTCAGCAGCTCCCCGCACCGAGACCGGAGCTAAGGTTATCAACAAACCTCAGGTCGCTACCGGCGGCTACACAGTCGAGGCTCCCCTGCCCGGCGTAGTCGTATCAGTCAACGTGAAGGTCGGTGACACAGTCAAGGCATCGGACACCGTGGTTGTCCTCGAAGCCATGAAGATGGAAAACGCCATCCATGCCGGCCGCGACGGAAAGGTAGCCGCTATCAACGTAGGCAACGGTGACTCTGTACTTCAGGGCACAGCACTCATAGTTCTCGAATAACCGGAGTGAGCGTCTCCAAAACATTCATTTTTGAAAACCCTCACGTCTAAGTAAACCCAGAGAATTATGTTCAAAGAATTCTTACTGCAAAACCTTCAGGAGTTTTGGCATCTGACAGGTTTTTACAACGCCACATGGGAGCATCTCGTAATGCTTCTTGTCGGCCTGTTCTTCATCTGGCTCGCCATCAAGAAGAATTTCGAACCGATGCTCCTCGTGCCCATCGGCTTCGGTATCCTCATCGGCAATGTCCCCTTCAACACCACCGCCGGTCTTGAGATCGGCATCTATGAGGAGGGCTCTGTGCTCAACATCCTCTACAACGGTGTGAGTGCTGGATGGTATCCCCCGCTCATCTTCCTCGGCATCGGTGCGATGACCGACTTCTCGGCCCTCATCGCCAATCCTAAGCTCATGCTCATCGGTGCAGCCGCCCAGTTCGGTATCTTCGGTGCCTACATGGTGGCTCTCCTGCTCGGCTTCGCGCCTGATCAGGCCGGTGCGATCGCCATCATCGGTGGTGCCGACGGCCCGACTGCAATCTTCCTTTCATCGAAGCTCGCTCCCAACCTCATGGGTGCCATCGCCGTGTCGGCCTACTCCTACATGGCTCTCGTCCCCGTGATCCAGCCGCCGCTGATGCGCCTGCTTACCACTAAGAATGAACGCGTCATCAAGATGAAACCCGCACGCGCCGTGTCGCAGAACGAGAAGATCATCTTCCCCATCGTGGGTATGATCCTTACCTGCTTCGTCGTTCCTTCAGGTCTTCCCCTGCTCGGCATGCTCTTCTTCGGTAACCTACTCCGTGAATGCGGTGTGACCAACCGTCTCGCCAAGACTGCGAGCAACGCACTCACCGACATCGTCACCATCCTCCTCGGTATGACTGTCGGCGCATCCACTCAGGCATCGGAGTTCCTCACATCAGAGACCATCCGCATCTTCCTTCTCGGATTCATGGCCTTCGTCATCGCATCGGCCAGCGGTGTGCTCTTCGTGAAACTCTTCAACCTCTTCCTTCCGAAGTCCAAGAAGATCAATCCGCTTATCGGTAACGCCGGTGTTTCGGCCGTCCCGATGTCGGCACGTATCTCCAACAACCTCGGCCTTGAGTACGATCCGAGCAACTACCTGCTGATGCACGCTATGGGTCCCAACGTGGCCGGCGTGATCGGTTCAGCCGTAGCGGCCGGTGTGCTCCTCGGCTTCCTTGCCTGATAGTTCCAGCAGCTCCTGCAGGAGCGCGAACATACTGAATCTGTTACGCAGGGACATGAAAAACAATTTTCTCAGAATTGAATTTCTGTCCCTGCGTAATTTTTTTGTCAAAGGACAACGGACCTGAATAAATATCTCCTACAGCCTAAACAACGGGCAATCAGCCCCATAAATCGTTATTATCCGATCCCTGAGTCCTATAGCATCCGATTTTTGCATTTTAACTTAACATAAGGGTCATTTTTTAACAGAAAACTATAAACCCAACGAAAGAAACGATTGTTGTAATAGCAAAGACATACCACACAGTCCGAAATTCATCACCCGTTTTTCCAAACTCGACAGTGTAATAGTCTATCACGCATTTATTCCCATTGTTCTATCGGCACTAAAATCTTTTGAGAATATGGTAACACGCCAGATCATCGATAAGATGTATAAGCAGTACAAGCGTCCGCCGGCCTCGCCTGACGAACTCAATTTCGGTTTACTCTTCGCATACGCCATAGAGAATCATGGTATCGTAATCGATGAGAATGACCTTTACATCGGCAGTATAGATCCCCGTTCACCTTTCGCAACCATCCCCTTGCGTCATATTCACGAAATCGTAGAATTTGAGAATTATCTCGCTATCATCCTCCGGAATTCAATCATCTTCCTTCATAAGACCACATCTGATGTCAACGTCCATCTGCGCATGGATGAACCCTCCGTATGGTCACGTCTGAAAGATTCTCTTTCAAGCAAACGCGTAGCTGCAAACTGAAGCTTCCACGCATCGATCATATCTATACCTTCACCGCACTTGCATCCACATCTCTGCGCTAACAGATGAACCGCGAAGAAGTATTCAACCGCACAGCCCGTCTCACCGGCCGGGCCACCCTCTCCGCTTTCGGCGAAACGAAAGTAATCATATTCGGCATGGGAGGCGTAGGCAGCTGGGCTGCCGAGACTCTCGTCAGAAGCGGATTCACACAACTTACCATTGTCGATGCAGACTGCATCGCAGTCTCCAATATAAACCGCCAACTCCCCGCCACATCCACTACTGTCGGGCAAATAAAGGTCGAGGCCATGAAGGCTCGCCTGCTCGACATAAACCCCGACGCAAACATCGAGGCCATACATGCATTCTACACAGCATCAACACAAGCGGACTATGATCTCCGCAACTATGACATCATTATCGATGCCATCGACTCCCTTTCAGACAAAGCACTCCTGATCCTCAACGCTACCCGTGCGGTCGCCGAGACCGCACACAGCGACCGTCCCTCACGATTCTATTCATCCATGGGAGCAGCCCTCAAATTAGATCCGTCACGCGTGAGCGTGGCCGAGTTCTGGAAAGTGAAGGGCTGTCCGCTTGCGGCGGCACTCCGACGCAAATTCAAGAAAAGCGGTGAGTTTCCTGCCCGGAAATTCAAATGCGTTTATTCCGATGAACTTGTATCCAATCATCCCGATGCGGATGTCATGGCCGACAATTCAGGAGCAATGTCTTTCAACAAGGTCGCAACAAACGGAGCAATGATGCACATCACAGCCATCTTCGGGATTACCCTTGCCTCACTCGCCATACGCGACGTAATGTCGGCCTCTTAGCTTCAGGCTCTGAATAATTTCCCGGTATTACTTTCATTCATAATTTTACTCCACCAGATCGGTATAGAGACGGTCAAACGTAGCGTCAAGATCATCCGTCAGTCCCGGATGCGGTCGAGAGGTGGATAGACATGCGCTCCTGACAGCCGTGAGCCATCTGAATCTCTCGTGCGGCTCAAGCTCTCCGATAGCTCCACGACAACCGGCAGCCACTCGGCAGAATGCGTCAAGCTGACTGCGGAGAGCTTCAAGATCGGCACATGGAGCGAACGCATGCAATCGCGGTGAATCAACATCGACCTTGACGCGAATCCATCGCCGACGCTTACACATCATGACAAGCCCGATATTGATAAACTCCTCCCTCTCCACACGAGGCAGGAAGCGCACCACTGCGTACTCAAATAAGTTTCTGTCGGGATTCGATGGCATGGCGCACAAAAATTTGAGAGTTCGACAATCGAGTTTTAAGAAAATTCCTATAGACCTCACGCTGTTCATTGGCCGTAGTATCTGTGCCGGAAGCCTCTAACCAATCCATTGGAATGGCATCCACCACCGCATCTATGATCTCAGGGGTGATTCTGCGGTGCATATCCTCATCGGCTTCATCGAGTTTTGTGGCGTGACGGATCACGGCATGATCCTTGACGTATGGGAAGGGACTTAGAGCCGCCTTCTGCCAGTCGGACCACGAATGATGGAAATAGAGCGAAGCACCCTGATCTATCAGCCATAGTTCACGATTCCAGTAGAGCATATTGGTGTTGCGTGCCGTGCGGTCAATATTTGTCAGGAATGCGTCGAGCCAGACGAGACGCGATGCAGTCATTTCGTCCATACGGTTGGCAAGTACATCCCATGTCATGGCTCCGGACAGGAAATGCACACCGAGGTTCAGTCCCTCGCTACCTTTTAATAAGTCCTGCACTTCCTCGTCAGGCTCAGTCCGTCCGAAATCCTCGGAAAGATCGAGAAATATGAGTTCCGGAACGCGGAAACCGGCAGCCCGTGCAATTTCCGAACCAATGAATTCCGCTATCAGAGCCTTTGTCCCATGACCTGCACCACGGAATTTGGCCACATAACGGAAGCCATCGGAAGCTTCGACCAGTCCCGGAAGCGAACCGCCCTCACGCAACGGCTGCATGTAGAGCGTAGTCTGTTCGTGTCGGATATCGAGTTTCATAGTCAGATTATTTAAAAGTTCCAAGCTTATAACAAATCAAAATAATACATTCGTGTGCGCAATTCCTCTGATACCGGTATGTTATAGAATGTCTTTTCATCTTCAATCCGGGGGAAAAGGGGACGAAATCCGTTTCGTTCATAATAATCGATCGCATGCTTATTGTTCACTGCATCCACTAATAAGAACCGACATCCGGTCTTGTTATCATAGCTTTTGAACCAATCCTTGATAAAATCCATTATTTGCGCACCTATCCTATAGCGAGACCCTTGAAAATCTTCGCTTACACCGAGGCGACCAATAAGAACCGCTGGATAAGTACGTCCTTGCTTACTATAAGCAATATGGTCATTCAATTTCCTGCGAGGATGGTTTTGCATGTGTGTCGTATGAATACCTGCATTAGCTAAGGTAACCATTCCGACAATCGTAGTGATATCTTCACGAAGAACCCAGCAATAGGTTTTACCCATCATCTCTCGCTCGTAGGCAATAGCATTATTAGCGAAGAAATCATCGAGATCTTCCTCGCCACAAGAAAACGGCTTGCAGTGGTCAAGTACATCCTGCGTCACTCTTGCCAATTGACATTTATCATCAAGCAGGAAAGGATGATCCATTACTTCTTCTCCCATGGGAACTTGAACTCCCGCATTTGTCGCATAACTTTAGCTATACGCTCTTCTCGTTCATCGGACAACTTAGGAGCCGGATGCTTTTCCCTCTTTTCAGCCTGCTGAACAAAATCATCAGCAATATCTCCCGATAGAATAGGTACTGCTTTTATTGGTATTGCCATATTAAATCTTTTGAATTACAAATTTATATCAATATTACCACAAATACAACAATTTTTCATAGCGATTTGCAGCTAAGTGGATTAAAGAAATATTTCCTTAATTATTTCCACTCCGATAATTTTGAAGTCAGCGAGATAATTGCGACCTTTGCGCGGAAAGTGCAGTCTATACGGGTCAATCATCCAACTCTACGATCCACCAAGGGGGCATGGCACTTATACAAGCCCTCTGAACAGAATCTAAACCTCCCTCCACCACGTCATTCCGCAATTATCAAAATCTTTAACTATAATCCATGAAATCATTTTAAAAAATGGTAACTGCAATCGTCACATTCTTTATTCTCGGTTATCTGTGCATTGCTCTGGAGAGCGTGCTCAAGATCAACAAGGCAGTACCCGCACTGCTCATGTGTGTGGTCTGCTGGACTCTTTATGCCTGTGGTGTCGGAGGTGAGGCCGAAACATCAAGCCGTCTGCTCCACCACCTCGGTGAAACCTGTGAAATCTTATTCTTCCTCATGGGTGCAATGACCATCGTGGAGATCGTCGATGCTAACGGAGGTTTCTACTTCGTTCACGATGCTCTCGCCACCAAGAGCAAAAAAGCCCTTCTATGGCGTATCACCGCGATGACTTTCATTCTTTCCGCTATCCTTGACAACCTTACAACCTCGATTGTAATGATCATGGTGCTCCGTAAGCTCATCGAGGACCACAAGGACCGCATGATCTACGGCGGTATCATCATCATTGCAGCAAACGCAGGCGGTGCGTTCTCACCCATCGGCGACGTAACCACCATCATGCTTTGGATCAAGGGTATGATCTCCACCGGCGGTGTAATTTCCCAGCTACTCCTTCCGTCCATTATCTCGGTTGTTGTCTCGGCACTGTGCGTATCGCTCTACCTGAAAGGTGAGGTCGTAGCACCCTCCGGTGCAGCAGAATCACTTCCGGCCAACTCTCCGACCGATCGTAAGATCATTCTCTTCTTCGGTGTTGGTGGTCTGATCTTCGTACCGATCTTCCGTATGCTCACAGACCTCCCTCCCTTTATGGGCATCCTTCTCGCTCTCGGAGTGCTTTGGCTCGTCAGTGAATGGCGCACTTCCCGTCTCTCCATTGCAGCTGAGACCAGCCATCTCAAGGTAACTACCCTACTCTCACGTATAGATCTCGCAACCATCCTCTTCTTCCTCGGTATCCTCCTCGCCGTGGCAACCCTTCAGGAAACAGGTGTCCTCACCGCTTTCGGCCAGTGGCTCAACGAGGCTTCCAACGGCAATCACTATCTCGTGACCGGTGTGATCGGTGTCGTTTCAAGTATTGTCGATAACGTTCCTCTCGTGGCAGGCTGTATGGACATGTATCCCATCGCAGCTACGGGCGACTTCGCATGCGACGGCCTCTTCTGGCAGCTCCTCGCCTACTGTGCCGGTGTCGGCGGTTCAATGCTCATCATCGGATCTGCAGCCGGCGTTGTGGTCATGGGACTGGAGAAGATCAGCTTCGGATGGTACCTCAAGAAATTCACATGGATCGCTTTCGTGGGCTACATAGCCGGTATAGCCGTCTATGCTCTCGAAACCCTCTTTATGGGCTAAGCTCCAGCTGAAATAAAATTATTAGCGGGAACGCTTTTCCGGGTTTCTTTTACCGGATTAGCGTTCCCGCTTGCTTTTTTGCACAGGATCGGGTATGCCAGATCAGTTTAACGCTGATCCTTGATATAGGCATAGACCTCTGAGGATATTCGGGCTATCAACCTCTCGGCATCCTCCTGCGTTCCGGAATAATCCTTGACGAGAACAGCAAGCGTGTAGTTCCGGCCATCGGGAAGGATGATATGAGCCACATCATTGACAGCTACTATCTCATTGTGGTCATTGATGTAGCCACTGCCTGTGCGATGTGCTATCGTCACGCTATCGTTATGGGTAAAGGCTGCTGGGATGCGTTCACGGCCCGTCTCGCAACGTTTCAGTGCAGAAATGATAAACTGCTGCTTCGGAGCTGAAAGCAGGCTGTCGGTAAAAAGAGAGGCCATCAGAACTGCACACGCCTTAGGAGAACTCCAGTTACAATAGGCTTTCGCATGGTCAAGCTGCATCTCGTGTTCAGTGTATGTGAGCTTGAAATCATTGTCGCCCGTCACATAGCGGATTATGCTATCGGTCATCGCTACGTGGCAGAAGCGGTCAAAAAGTATGTTGCTCACATTGTTGTCGCTCTGCAGCAGAAGATAGTCCAGCAGATCTGTCAGCGGTAGGCTTACGTCTCCTTCGGGATGATCGACCAACAGCGGACTCCATGTATCAGGATTAAGCTCTCTACGTGCGATCGTAACGATTGTGTCAAGCCCCACACCGGACTCATCGAGTACGCGGCCGAGAGCGATGGACTGATGAAGTTTGAAAACGCTCATTAGCGGATAACGGACACTGTCACAACCGACAGTGACCGTATCTCCCATCGGCAGGATCACTGCGATCCCGACTTGTCCGGGGGCACTATCCGTTATCTCACCGAGGCGGGAGGCAAGATCAGGGCTGTTATGCCGTGAACATGCTGTGAACATTACTATGATTAATGACAAGAGCGGGAACAATCGGAAGGTGGACATCATATTACAAAATAAAATATCAGATATAAAAATTTAAAGCTGCATATAGAAGCAAATAAATGCTATTGATAAGTGACTGAGAGCCTTCCGTCCCTATATGGAATGGAAGGCTCTCATTATTTAGTCTTTATAGTTTCAGGCGGATATTTATGCGGTGAGATAGCATGACTCACGCCTATCCTCCATCACGGAACATTGACAGATGTATGGGAATGTGCGGATCAACCGATCTTGATACCGGAGAAACCCATGAAGGCCATGGCGAGGAGACCGGCGCAGATCATTGCGATAGGCACACCACGCATTGCTTTGGGGACGGATGTCCATGCGAGCTGCTCGCGGATACCGGCAAAGATGGCGATAGCCATAGTGAAACCGATTGCGGTTGCGAAAGCATAGACGATGCTTTGGCCGAGATCCATGCTCTTCTGCACGACCGTGATGGCCACACCGAGGACGGCACAGTTAGTGGTGATGAGCGGGAGGAATACACCGAGCGCGCTGTAGAGCACGGGGGCGATCTTCTTGAGGATGATCTCAAGCATCTGCACGAGGGCGGCGATCACGAGGATGAAGACGATGGTCTGCATGAACTCCAGCCCGAAGGGTGTGAGGACGAGATCCTGAAGCAGCCATGTGATGGCGGTGGCGATGATCATTACGAAAGTCACGGCCGCACCCATGCCGACTGCGCTCGAAAGCTTGCGCGACACTCCGATGAACGGACAGATGCCGAGGAACTGGGCGAAGACGATGTTGTTGACAAAGATCGCCGTTATGATGATGGAAATATATTCAAGCATGATCTTAATTCTGGTATTAAATGTGACGTATTAAGTATCAGTCAGCTGTTCATCAGCATGATTTTGCGCGGAGCTTAGTGAAAAGAGCGATAAGCAGGCCGAGGGCGATGAACGCGCCGGGGGCGAGGACGAACACGAGCGAACCGAACTGTTCGGGATAGATGGTGAGATCAAAGATCTTGCCAGTTCCAAGGAATTCGCGCACAGCTCCGAGGAGGGTGAGGGCGATGGTGAAGCCGAGACCTATACCGATGCCGTCAAGGCAGCTGTCGATGACATTGTGGCGCGAAGCGAAAGCCTCCGCACGTCCGAGCACGATACAGTTGACCACAATAAGGGGGATGAAGATGCCGAGCGTGGCGTAGAGCGAGGGCACGTAGGCCTCCATGACGAGCTGAAGCACGGAAACGAAGGCTGCGATGACCACGATATAGGCGGGGATACGGACCTTCGAAGGCACGAAGTTCTTGATAAGTGAGATAACCACGTTGGAGCAGATAAGCACTGCCATTGTGGCGAGACCCATACTCATACCGTTGAGTGCGCTACCGGTAGTTCCGAGTGTAGGACACATACCGAGCATCAGCACGAATGTCGGGTTTTCGGCTATGATGCCGTTGAAAAGTATCTTGAGTTTATCATTCATGGCGCGGTAAGATTATTGCTGTGCAGCGAATTGTTGTGAGGCTTGGTTAGCAAGGGTGAGCGCGCGGAGGAATGCGCGTGACGAGATGGTGGCTGCTGTGATGGCATCGACATCGCCACCGTCCTTGCTGACGGTAAGGTTGGAAGTAGCGGCATTCAGGCCGATGATGCTGTGGGCGGGATTGCAGAACCATTCGCCCATCTTCGATCCGAGGCCGGGGGTCTCGGCGTGCTGCATCACGGCATAACCGGTGATATCGCCTGCGGGGTTGAAGCCATACATGACGGTGATGAGACCGGAGAAACCGTTGGTGTCGTGGCTCTCTACTGCGAGACCCACGATCTCGCCGTCCTGACGGGCGGGAAAGACAGTGACCGTCTCGCCATCGACGGTCACTTCAGTGGCCTCCTCGGCGGGATTGTTGTTGAACTGAATGTCGGGAAGCACCTGACCGATAGCGGCTTTCTGCTTCTCAGCCTTGGCCTGTGCGATAGGCTCTTTTGTGGCTGTATAGACTCCTGCGAGTGCAGCAGCGGCCACGATGGTGATGATGCCCAGCGAGAGCACCATGTTTACGAGTGTCGATTTCATGCGGCTACCCTCCCTTCTCCGAATTTGCGGGGTTTGACATAGCGGTTGATGAGCGGAGTGACACCGTTCATGATAAGGATGGCGAAGGAAACGCCTTCGGGGTATGCGCCCCACTGGCGGATGATGACGGTGATTATACCGATCATGATACCGTAGATGATCATACCTGCATGACTCATAGGTGATGTCACATAGTCAGTTGCCATGAAGATTGCGCCGAGCATGAGACCACCTGTGAGGAGCTGCACGCCGACGTTAGCTCCGATGCAGAGCGAGAAGAGGGCTACAGTGCCAAGGATGGCGACGGGGATGTGCCATGTGATCACACGGGTGCAGAGCAGATAGATGAAGCCGATCAGAAGGGCTATAGCACCGATCTCACCCATCGAACCGCCGGTGAAACCGAGAGCCTGATTGAGAAGGTCGACGTCCTCACCGTTGATCTGAGCCATCTTGAGCTGACCGAGAGTGGTTGCTCCGGTGGTGGCATCGAGATAGTTGAGACGGTTTTCCATCGGGAGAGGCCATGTGGTCATCTGCACGGGGAATGAGAGGAGAAGGAACACGCGGCCTACGAGTGCGGGATTGAAGATGTTGCATCCGAGACCGCCGAAAGTCATCTTGCCGATGCCTATTGCGATGACACAACCGATAAGGACTGTCCACACCGGGAGGTTGGACGGGAGGTTGAGCGCAAGGAGAAGTCCGGTAAGGACAGCCGACATATTGCCGATGGAGGGTTGTTCTCCGAGCATGTAACGTGAGATAATGTATTCAACAGCCACACAACCGACTATGGATGTGACTATTACGATTGCTGCCCCGAGACCGAAGCAGTAAAGTGCCAATGCGACAGCCGGAAGAAGGGCAATGATGACATGGGTCATCAGCTTCTTCACCGTGACTGATGTCTGCGCATGGGGCGAGGGTGAAATGGTGATAAGCTGGCTCATTACTAAGTTTTGAAATTGGTATTAGTCGGTGCAAAATTAAGAAAAAAATTTTAATAATTCATAATTTGTCCTCTGTAAATCATATATGATTCAAAAACATCAACAGACGGAAACAACCAAACTTTTCAAAAGAATATTTTATAAAAATTTAATCATGGTATAAAAAAGCCCCCTCGCGTGGGCGAGGGGGCGGATAGGGATTAATTCGTATGAACGGGGATTATTCGTTGATGGTAACGTATTCCTGTTCTACGGGATTTGCATAGAACGTACGGGGGTTGGACGACTTCCAGCGCTGGTCACCGATATTCTTGGTGTAGATTTCGTGAGAAGTGACGGCTGAGGTAGTCTTGTAGAGGAGGGCTGTCCAGATGTCACCCGATGCAGGAGCTGCATTGTCGGTAGAGAGTGTGGTCGACGGCTGCATTGTCGGAGGATTGGGTGAAGTGAAGAGATCGGTAGCTTTGAGAGGATTATCACCGACACGGATGATCAGGCTCTCTGCTCCGTTGACACAAAGTTCGGGGAATGCACCGAAAGAGTTCTTGGAAGCCGAGAATGAAGCGGCGGAGAAGATACCGTCGTCTTTGAGGTGACTTTCAAGGCAGCCTGCCGAGTAGTTGTCGCCGAAGTCAAATTTAGCGGAACCGTCGCCGTTGATCTGACGGATGTCAGAACCGGAGCAGTTGAGGTTACGGGCCTCGTCGTTGTCAGCACGGGTGAGGACGAAGAGATTGTCGTGAACATAGAATTCAGAACCGCCGGGAACATAGCGGAGCGAGAATACATAGCGGCTCGAAGCAAAAGTGTTGAAGTTGACGAATGTATTGTGGGATACATTGAACTTCCACTTGTTGCCGTAGCTCTGCCATGTGAGGTCCGTGTTGTTGTCGGTGAAGATGGAGTTGAGCGGTGAGTTGTAGATGGTGTTGTTGACGAACTGAACATCCTCATAGATGTTACTTTCAGCCGATGCACCGTCACCTGCGAACATACAGTAGGAGTTACCGTTGTTCTGGTAGTAACCGCAGTTGTAGAATACACAACCGTCAACGACAAGTTTCCTGAACTTCTTAACCTTGGAACCCTGAACACGGATGAAGCCGCGAATCATGTGCTGGAACGTACAGTCGATACACTGGATTGACGAGAATGTCACAGCCATACCTGCGGAGTGCATATTGATGAAGTAGTTGCCTGTCGCACCATCTTCATAACCGCAGTTCTGAGCGAGAGGACAGTCAAAGTCGATGCTGCGGAAGATAAGGTCCTCAACTTCGATGGGAGCGTCCG
Organism: Bacteroides sp.; assembly: GCA_014801945.1. Taxonomy (GTDB): domain Bacteria; phylum Bacteroidota; class Bacteroidia; order Bacteroidales; family Muribaculaceae; genus Duncaniella. Next base: position 6,674 of record JAAVDF010000022.1, on the reverse strand, counting down.
CTTCGCCTGCGCCTTTGGTTCGGCCGAGCATAAAGTTGTTGGATGCAACGGAAGTACCGTTCTTGATCATACCGCCGAGGTAGACTTTGGCACGCTTGCCCTGAGCGACGTCAGAGGGGAGGGTTTCGAGAGTAAAGCCCTTAGAAATATTATTGTTGCCGTAGAAGTAATATTCCTTGTCACCTTCGAGGTAGAACACCTGACCCTCTGCCATAGTCACGTCGGCATTGTAGTTGTTGATGATGGTGTCAAGTCGGCAAGCGTTGTACTTACCGCCTACTGCACCGTTGGCAATGTCAGCCGAGTCATTGGGGTTGGTCTTGTGCTTGATGAGGATGGGGAGACCGGGATCACCCTTGGTACGGTAGGTACAGGTGTTGTATATGGCGTCGACATCCACAAGGCTACGATTCTGGACAACAACGTCACCGGTGTTGACAACAGAAGTGATCTTGTCTTCGTTGACTACGTTGATCACATATACGGAGTTGGGAGTAAGACCGGTCACGCGGACTTCACCATTGTCAATGTCATCCTGAGTGATGTAATATTTCTCCCATTTTGAATCGACCGTCGCAGTGGGGTTGATGGGCGAAACCTTCACTTCCAGATAGTCAATCTTGTAGATTTCCTCACCGTTGGCATCAGTGACTACATTAAAATGAGCATCATAGTTGTTAGCGGCCGCTTCAGAGGCATTGTACTGAGGCTTGAGATATACGGTAAATTCCGTGTAATCCTTTTCACCGCAGTTGATGATACCGGGGGTCAGATAACGCTCCTCAGTGGTGAAACCGGCCTGTTCAGCCCATTCGCGACCGTTGCCGTGACCGTACCATTTCGAGTGATACTCCTCACCTTTGGGAGAAAGCACGCGGATTGCAAAACGATAAGCTGTGGCATACTCGAGACCGTAGATGTCATAATCGAGTACATCGGGACCGAGGACGATGTCTTCAAGAATCTTCGAATCGTCAGCCCATGTAGCTTCTTCACCGTCGGTGAGGTTTGATTGCAGACCGTAACGAATCTCATAACCGGCAGCGCCTTCGATGCCGAACCATGAGAGGTGAACTTGGTTGAGAGCCTCAGTGACTACGCCTGAGTGGTAAACATCATTACCATCCTCCTTGTTGGTGTTCTCAACCGTACGGAACATGGTCATCGGCATACGGTTGAGATCCTCAACGGGATTTACGCCCGTCATAGTATCGTCATCCTTACAGGCGGTGAAGGATACTGCAAGAAGGGCAGTGAGAATATATACAAATTTCTTTTTCATGGAAATTATTTTCTAAATATTAATATCCGTAGTGCTGAACATACTTGCCGTGTGCGCGGGACACTACATTGGCGGGATAAGGGAGAAGGTAGCGGAGCACGGGAAGATCTGCTGCCTTCGGATAGGTGCTGGGGTGAGGTGCCGATATTGTAGTTCCGTCCTTGACAATGACGAGCTGAGTAGAGTTAAGGGCACTGGGGCGGATGTAGCCGAAGAACGAGAACTGACACTGAGCCTTGACGTAACCGGTACCTTCGTCAAACCAGTCGAAGAAGTCCTTCTTGGACTTATTGGTGATGAGGGCGGCATCAGTTGACGACATATATTCGTAGCGGTTGAAAATCTCAACGACCTTTACACTCTGGTTGGGGAACTGAGCGGGGGTGTACAGACCGTTGTTGGTCACATTGTCATTATAATACATAGCGCGGGGAAGTTTGCTCCAGCCGTTGTCATCGCCCTTGTCGTAGGTAGCGACATAGTCGATATAGTCTGATGAGCTGCCGCTCTCCTCGCCGATTGCGTAATAGCGGAAGAATGACCAGTAGATGCACTCGTTGTAGAGATTGTTGCGGACGAGGTCACGCCAACGCATATTCTCACCTGCGAACTCAAACTTGCGCTCGTCAAGCACGGCAGTGAGGAATTCCTCTTTGTTGCCCTGCGGATAGTCGGTGATCTTTTCGGGAGTGGAACGGAATGCGCGCTCACGCACTGTCTCGATAGCTGCCTTGGCTTCCGCGGTAGGACCGTCGTTGATCTCGTTGAGAGCCTCGGCATACATAAGGAGAACGTCGGCATAACGCATATAGGGGTAGTTGATACCGGTGGAGCCTTCGGTCTGCGAACCGAGACCGCCGTCAACCCAGAGTTTCGACCACTTTCCGTTATAGACGACATAGCCGCTTTGAAGGGTTGCCTTGTTGTCGGCAGCGGTGTAGGACCAAAGCTGGTTGATATAGTCACGGCGCACGTCATCTTCGTCAAACATGAAGCAATAGAACGAGCTGAGTGATGCGGAAGCGTCAGCCTTACCGTAGTTGTGTACGGTGACACCGTCTGAATTATCCATCTTGGGACCGTGAATGTAGCCGATTTGACCGGACGACTCTTTGGCGAAGGGTATTTCGAAAATTACGTCATCGTTGCCGTTGTCAATCCTGAAATTGCACTCGTCAACAAACACCTGATAGTAGTCTTTGGTGAGTGAGTGGCTGGTACGGTTGATCACCGAGTCGCAATACTGGGCGGCGGTTGCATAGAAGTCGCGATAGGTGTCGGGGCGCTCCATCTTGCCATAAGTGTTGCCGTCGGGACGGAGAGAGTAACCTCCGGCAGTCATGGCAAGACGTGCGATCATCGCCCATGCCATATCCTTGCTGATGCGCTGAACTCCATCGGAAAGCTCAGTGGCATACTGCATCTTGGGAGCAATCTCCTTGAGGTCGTCGATGAGAGCCTGAAGCATTTCGGTGCGGTCAACCACATCATAGATGAGATCCTCTGCGTCATAGGATGCAGAGAAAGTGAAAGGCACGTCGCCGAACATCCATGTGAGGTCGTGATAACACATTGCGCGTATCACTTTGGCTTCGCCTATCATCTGATTGACTTCATCGATACTGTTCTCGTCTTCGAGGACAGGACTGTTCTCGGCCTGATCGATGAAAATGTTGGCACGCTCGATAGCTTGGTAGAACTGGGTCCATGCACTTTTCTGACCGCCCTGATCATCGCAGTCAAAGCGCTGGTAGTTGCTTGTGCCGTTGAGTTCGGATGAGAAAGCCTTGAAGTCAACATCGGAGTTGAGCTGATAGGAAGCGAGGAGCGCCTTTCCATAGGTGTTGTCCGAGAGGATGGAGGCATACACGCCGTTGAGCGCACGGCTCATCTCAGTCGGGTCGCCGAAGACGTATTCCAATGTATTCTTTGAGGGCGCTTCGACATCGAGATAGTCGGAACAAGACCCCAAAGTCATAACCGAAAGACCGGCAATGAGATAGTTATGTAGTTTCATTGTGTTTTATGGGAGTTAGACTGATTAGAAAGTAAGGTTGATGCCGAATACATAGCTGCGTGAGCGCGGGTAGCGGTTGTAGTCATAAGAGGGGGTGAGACCGCTCTGGATATCAACCTCGGGGTCATAACCTGAGTAGTTGGTTATGATGAAGGGATTGGAGACAGTAGCGTAGAAACGGCACTTGCTCATACCGGCATGCTTGATGATCCTGTCGGGAAGCGAGTAACCGACGGTGATGTCGTTGCAGCGGAGGAAGGAACCGTCCTCTACGAAGTAGCTGAAAGTGATTTCCTTGTTGACGTCAGCAGGGTTCCAAGTGGTGCAACCGACGTTGTAGGCCTCATAGTAAGCGTTGATCTGATCCTGTGGCCAAGAGTTCATCCAGTAGTTACCGTAAAGCACTTCGGAACCTTCGGAGTATTTCCAGCGATTGTTGAAGCGGGAGAGGACGTTGTAATAGTCCTGATCGCCTCCGGTAGCTGACGAGAGATGGAATGCGGTGGCATTGTAAACGTCGAAGTCGAGGAAATAGGTGAAGTTGGCAGCGAAGTCAAACTGCTTCCACTGACCTGAGAGACCGAAACCGCCCTGAATTTTGGGGGTGGTGCGGCCAATGACAGTGCGGTCGTTTTCGTCGATGATGCCGTCGCCGTTGAGGTCCTTGAACTTCATCTTACCGGGGAGGGTCGGAGCGCCGGAAGGCGAACTATTGTAGATACCGTCCATGTTAACGGTAGCTGCGTGGAATTCACCGTTAGCGTCATATTCACCCCATACGCCGTTAACCTCTGTCACACGCTCCCATGGAGTGTAGACAGGTGCGGAGCTGCTGTAAGTGATATGGAAATCGTTGAAGTCATAGAGACCGTCGTAAACATAGCCGTAGATGAGACCTACGTCCTTACCGACTTCGAGGATATAGTTATAGTTGTTGGAGTTCGTGGCGCGTGAGTGCTTCTGAAGTTCGGAAGTAAACTCAGAGTTGAGTTTGTCGACCTTCATCTTGTTGGAGCCAAGGTTGAAGTTGGCTGAGAGGACATAGTCCTTACCACGGAGAATGTCGCCGTTGACCGAAAGTTCGAAGCCTCGGTTGGTCACCTGACCGATGTTCTGATACTGGTTGGCATAACCGGTGGTGGTCAGCACCTCGGCCTTATAAATAAGATCGGAAGTGGTATTCCAGTAATACTCGGGCGAGAGACGGAGACGACCGTTGAAAAGAGAGATGTCAAACGCGAAGTTGCGGGTGAGTGTGGTCTCCCACTTGATGTCCTTATTGGGGAGATAATTGCTGAGTGAGTAGTAGAGATCACCTTCGGCAGTGGTCAGGTCGTTGAAGCCCGGGCCGCCGTTGGATGAGGTGGTGTAAAGGTAACGCCACATATCTGCGTCGATATTGTTGTTACCGGCCTTACCGATAGCTGCACGGAACTTGAGTTCGCTGAGCCAGGTCGCATCTTTGAGGAAGTTTTCCTGAGATAACACCCATGCACCTGAAATAGAGGGGAAGTAGCCCCACTGATGACCTTTGGCGAACATTGTCGAACCGTCGGCACGGAATGTAGCCGAAAGGAGATACTTGTGGTCATAGTTGTAGTTGAGCTGACCGAAGTAAGAAGTGGTGCGGACTGCGGTTGAAACCGAAGAAGAAGAAATGGTGGGAGTGCCGAGACCCATGTTGGCCCAAGCCTTGGAAGCCGAGATTCCGATGGGGAAATAGCGGTTCTTCTGGGTGGTTGCCGAAGTCTGCTTGTGGTACATTTCAAAACCTACGAGAGCGTAGAAATTGTTCTTTTCCTTGATTGACCAATCATAGCTGGCGGTAGTGGTCCAAGTCCAAGAGTTGGTCTGCTTCTTTTCTATCTGAGCCACGGGGAGAGTCTGGTTGCTCTTACCCTCGGAGGTGTAGGGACCGTAAAAACGGTTGTCGTCAGAGAAAGCGTAAGAATAAGTACCGTCAGTGCGGAGAGTGAGGTCAGTGATGGGCTTGTATTCGAGAGCAGCCTGATTGGTGGTGGTGTAGGCGTGCTTCTTACGCACATTGGTAGCGATGTCGTTCACAGGGTTGGTGTAAGAGAAGATGTTCTCCTGAGCCTGGTCGACAGTGTTGGGGTCCCAGTAGCCGCCCATTTCGCGGATACCGTTGGTGGGGCGATATTTGAGTACGTTGATGATACCGCCGGTACCTACGTTGTCACCGCCTGCACCTTCGTCACGACGATAGGTCATCTTGGGGTTGAACTGGAAGGTGAGGTTGGGGAGAATCTTGGTAGAGAGTTTGGTCGTGATGTTTGTACGGCGCACGCCTGAACCGAGAATGATACCCTTGTCCTCGCTCTGGGTTACAGACACGTTGAAGCGGGTCTGATCGTTACCGCCGCCGATGGCAACGTTGGTTGAGTAAGAGAAGGGGTTGTTGCCCATGACTTCGTCCTGCCAGTCGTGAGTGACGGCATTTTTGTAGAGATCGAGGTCGTAGGGGTGACCGAAGTTGTAGCGGAACAGACGGGTACGCGAGTTACGGGTCGAGTGGCCGGTGGCGCGGTCCCACTGATAGGTCACGAAATCATAAGCGTCCATGAGGTCGAGCTTCTTTGAGAGGTGACTGACAGAACCGTAGGCATTGACCGATACGGTTGTCTTACCCTGTGAGGCTGACTTGGTTGTCACGATGACTACGCCGTTACCACCTTTCGCACCATATATAGCGGTGAGCGATGCGTCCTTGAGGATGTCGATGCTCTGGATGTCGCTCGGCGGGATGTCATTGATGTTTTCAACTTGGAAACCATCGACAATGTAGAGCGGGTCATTTGACTGGGTCACTGATGTCGCACCACGCACGCGGATGTTGATGTCGGCACCCGGCTGACCATCGACTGTGGTCACCTGCACACCTGCCACCTTACCCTGAAGGGCGACGGCTGCGGAAGTGACGGGGACTGCGGCGAGTTTCGCGCCTGAAACCGAACCTACAGAACCGGTGAGGTCGCGGCGAGCGCGCGTACCACCGTAACCGATCACGACGACTTCATCGAGGGCTTCGGAATCCTCGCTGAGTACCACGTTGAAGTGGGTCTGACCGTTGACTGAAATACGCTCGGTCTTGTAACCGATGTATGACACGAGGATGGTGGCGTTCTTGGCCACGTTCTTGAGGGTAAAGTTACCGTCAATGTCGGTCACCACAAGATTTTTGGTGCCCTCGACTGCAACGGTAGCTCCGATCATGGGTTCATCGGTGCCATCTACAACCGTACCTGTTACGGTAAGATTCTGGGCATTGGCCTTGAAGCCTACGCAGAGCACCAACACGAGTAGCATTGTTTTCCAGTGCGTCGCAAAGGAAAAGTGCCGCAGCCATTGACCGCG